>CAWJUK010000006.1:0-55797 GCA_963846035.1 uncultured Acidobacteriaceae bacterium
AACGAGGAAGGCCATCGGCGCGCTGAGCCAATTCGGGCAGAGAAGCCGGCGCAGTCCTTGTCTCATCCACTGCAAAACGGCGCGGAAATACAATCGCGTCCTCGTCGGTTCTGGATTGCTCTGTAAGCGCCCATGAATATTCGCCGCCATCCCACACGAGGTGAGCGGGACTCTCCGGCGACCAGCCGACGCGCGATGCAATGGGCAATTGCGCCGCGAACGCGGCGAAATAACCGATGCCGTCCGCTTGCGGATCGTCGGAAACGGGGGCGAAGAATTCTTCCGCGGCTGCTCGGCTGCTTACGGGCGTGAACCGTTTCGCGTACAGTGCGTCATCCAGGCGTTTCCGCGCGGCGGGCCAGGCGCCCAAATTTTCTGTGCTTGCCCAAAGGAGACGCAGAGAGCCGCGCGATATTTGAAATACGTCATCGGCGCACCGGGAGAGGAAATCGTTCGCGCGCGCGATATCTTCCTCGGCAAGAACCAGGAGGAATTGCTCGGCGCTGGAGGACCCCAGAAGCATTCGCGAAAGTTTGAGATCCGCGAGCAGCGCCCGTGGAACCACTTCGCAGATCAGCGCAAGCCAAGCGCAGCGCCCCATGAAAGCCGCTGTATCGCAGTCCTGGCTCGACGCTCTGGTGATCAGGAATTTTTCCGCGCCAAGCAGTTGGGCCTGGAGAAAAACTTGCAGCGACATGATTCACGGTCTGGCGACCCGCAAACCGAGCGGGCGAAGCGTGTTCAGCGAACGTTCTTAAGGCTATCACAGGAACCCAGAAACTGATGAAGCCTGTTCAAGACGCTAGAATGAACAGCTTGAGCCGTCCAATGCAAAATTGGATTCTACTGGTGGCGTTTTCCTATCTCATAGTTCCCACCACTTTGAAAGCTGAGCTTCGTTGAAATTATGATCGTTTTCGTCACGGGAGCGACGGCCGGCCTGGGGGCCGCGATCGCTCGAAAGTTTCTCTTCGATGGCGCAAAGGTGATCGGGACCGGGCGGCGAAAGGATCGGCTCGATGAATTAAAGCGCGAGCTCGGGGGAAATTTCTTGCCCTTGGGTTTCGATGTTGGATCCAGGAACGATGTCGAACAAGCGATCGGAAGCTTGCCCGCGCCATTCCGGGATGTTGATGTGTTGGTGAACAACGCCGGCGGCGCGCTCGGCTTGGATCCCGCCCAAACCGCCGATCTCGATGACTGGGAAGCGATGATCGACGCGAACGTGAACGGCGTGGTCTACTGCACCCGGCTTCTTCTGCCCGGGATGGTGGAGCGCAATCGTGGGCACATCATCAACATGGGATCGACGGCCGCCGAGTGGCCCTATCCGGGCGGGAATATCTATGGAGCGGCTAAAGCTTTCGTCCACCAATTCAGTCTGAACCTGCGAGCGGACCTGTTCGGCACTGCGGTGCGGGTGAGCGATCTTCAACCCGGACTTGTGGCGGGAACGGAATTCTCAGAAGTTCGGTTCCGAGGCGATAAGAAGAGGGCCGCAGCGGTTTACGAAGGCACCGAGCCGCTCACTCCCGAAGATATCGCGGACGCAGTGTATTGGATCGCGACACGCCCCGCGCACGTGAATGTGAACACTCTGCAACTCATGCCTGTCGGCCAGTCGTTCGGCGCGCTTCCGCTCAATCGCAAGAAATAGTTGCGATGAACGCTCAAAAAGTGCGCTGCGGGCGATAACCAGGGCGCGCGCGAATTTTGTATTTCTTCATCGAATCAGAAGTCAGCTCGACCCTGATTCTGCGAAAGCCATCGTTCGGATTGGGTTGCGGATAGTAGGTGACTGTATAGCTATTTCCCAGATCTTCGCGGATGGATTCGAACGCTTCCACTTGCTTCTGCCAGGTTTTCGCGAAATAGCTCTTCCCGCCGGTCGCGTTCGAGATCCGCTTAAAGGTCGCGCTCGAAATGGCGTCTTTGGTGAGCTCGCTCGTGGAAATCACATAAATCGGAATACCCTCGTCCTCAGCGACAGCGCGCACATCATCAGGCGCGATCATGCTTGCGTTGTCCGGGCCGTTTGAAAACACCACCACTACTTTGCGGCCCGGCACCTTGCCCGCATCGCGCAGTGTGAGAAGCAGGCAGTTGTAGAGAGCAGAGTCGTCTCCCGCGACAGCCGTTCGGAGGCCCGCAATGGCCTCGGTGCGATCGCGGTTCAGCAAGACCGGACGACTCAAGTTCCGGCTATATGTGTACACCGCAATGGAATCGGCGCGATCGAGGCCGCGAATGAAATCGGCAATGGCATCGGAGGCGTAGACAAAGCCCCGGTACATGTAATTGCTCGTATCGAACAGCACGAATACGTTGGTGCCGGAAACGTCGGAGTGCAGGTTTACAACTCCCGGTCCAGACGCATTCGCCGCGTCTAGCTGACTTCCGGGATGCAGTGGGCGCGTGTCGCCATTTGCGAGCACCTGCAAAGGCGCGTGATTCCCCTCTGCAAAGGTAGCCAGTTTTTCAGGTATACCGTCCTCGTAGACTTTGAAATCTCTCGGCTTGATCCCATTCACGTACCGGCCTTTTTGGTCGGTAACCGCAAACGTGAGCACGACCATATCGACCTTGACATGAAAGGTGGTTTGGTCCTGATCCTGGCCGCGTACCCACAGAGATGCTCCGATGGAGGCCAGGATGATTACGCCGATAGCGCGAAAATACGTCCTCACAAGACTCCTTCCTAATATTCTGCGGAATTCGCGGAGCCGTGCTGCGCCGCGTGTTGCCTGACGTTGCTCGCCACTGTGTGCAGTGACCGGAGCAATGCGGGCCAGTCTTCCAAATGCGTGGCGAAAATGTCTTCTATGGCCGCGCGATTCCACTCGGGGACCTCGCTGTCCAACTCGTCGACAGCAACTCCGGTCTCATCCGCCAGCGCAGCGTAGTAAAGATTGTTCGATTCCCAGGTTTCCGCAAGCACCCGGCTCGAGTAGCCCATGAGCGTCGGGAACGTGCGCAGGTATAGCAGGTTCGGGCGATACGAATGGGTCAGAGTTGGTTTGGGAGTACCAAAGGCGCGCGCAATGGCTTGCGGCGCGAGCTCCGGCCTATGTTCGTTTGCCATGTTCTCGATGGCAATAGAAATTAGATCGGGAGCCACCTCCCGAAGTGACGGGTCGGAACCGATCGCATAGATCTCGGAAGGCGGGATCTGCCCGACGGCTCGCGCAAAATCTCCGGCGCGCAACGAATCGCGGACAAAAGCCACTCGGGCCGGGATTGCGAATCGCGCGAGCGCGTCGAGGACGCGCGGCTCGAGCGACGGGTCCAAAGCTGCGGCGGCCAGTAGAGTACGGCCTCGCGCCATGCGAAGTCCCACCCACCGGAGTTGTTCAGGCGTTACGTTTCTCCATCTGGTAATGGTCACGTCCACGATCATCTGGGGAACGAGATCGCCCCAGATGAGTGCTTGCTGACGCTTCGGCGTCAGGAAGTTCTGTTCCGCTTCGGCAAGCGTATAGGGAAGGGAGATCAGGGAGCCTGAGAGGCGACCGCCGCCGCTCGCAGGCCACCCTGTTCCGCTTACCTCCGCGACCCGCCACTCAGCCGGTGAGCCTTGCGAGCCGATAAAATCGTGGCTTCTCACGAACAGCGGATTCGCAAGCAGAAGCTGTGCCCCGGCCGGCGCGTAGTAGCAGTACAGAACGCCGACCAGCGAATCCCGCAAAAACGGGGCAAGCACGCCGCGAACATCTTTGTTTTCCGGGCTCTTGAGCAGAGTTTCCCAGTTGACCTTTCGCTCGTGGTCAATGTGACGGTCACTCCAATAACCCGCCGCCAAGGACGTTTTCTCGTCCGTCGATAACGACGCGCGCAACGATTCGGGCTCGGCCATCCGTCCCGCCTGCTCGTTGATGTTCTTGAGCAGTTTCGGATCCACGCTTGAAGCTCCCGCATGATCAGCAACGGCGAAGAGGGTATCGAGCGGGACAAGGCGTTGGGCGTCGTAGATTCGCAAAAAGTTTTCGGCAGGAGAATAGGGGAGCTTGTCAGATCCGCGCACTTTGCCTTCCAGAAGCGTGACGAGGCGAAGTTGCTGTGAAGCTTCTGCGGGTGCGTTCGCGGCGGAAAACAGGGTTTTGAGTCCGGATCGCCCCGCATCGAACAGATCCGATTCTTGTTTGATCCGGGTGAATGGATCGATGAGCTTGGCGAATGTTGCCTCTTGCGCGCTATCGGAGATTGCATTCTGGCGGCAAAGAATTCGCCAGATTTCGACAAGCGCCTGCAAGGTACCGGCGGCGTCGGCTTTCAAAAGAGAGTCGTGAGTACTCGAAATGGCTCCGCATAGCGCGAGATAGCGTTCAATGGATGCCTCGCTCAAGCCCGGTGCGTCGGCAAATAGGATGTATTGCGCTCCGTACGCACGGTATGCGCCGACCAGGCGGGTTGCGAGCTCAGGCGAGATCGGATTTTTTCGATTGCGATCGATGTCATCGAGCGCGAGAAATATCCTGAGCGGCTCATTTTCGACCATCTTCCGGCTGAGGCCAAACAGAGCTTCAACCAAATCGTCGCTGGTCCGCCACGTGTTGGCGGAGCGAGTCAGCCTTCCGTCGTATTTTCCGTGAGGATGTTTGATGAACAAAGTGCGCCAGACATTCAGGTCGCCCGGGACGTGCGGCCGTCCATTCGGGTCGATGCGAAGGGTCGTGGTGAGCAGCAACAGCTCGGTGCTGGAACGAAATACCGGGCGCGCAGGTCCGGGACTGGTGATCTTCCCACGCAGCGCCTCATAAAAACGCTTCATTCGGTCCGATTGGGTGAGATAGTCGGCCGTGGGACCGCTGGCGCGCGAGAGCGCATCGAAGTAGCTAGCTAACCAGCCGTCATCGGTCGCGATCAGCTTGGCAAAGAAAGCGCCTGGATTTGCGGGCGAAACTCCCACCAGCGAAGTCCAAACCGCCGCTGAGCCCGGAACCACAGCCGCGCCGTTACGGATCTGGAACATGCTGCCGAAGAAGTCCAGCACGTGAGCGTACACCTTCAGCCTGGCGGGGGACGCCGCGCCACGAAGCGCTTCAGCGGTCGAGTAATCTAAGCGTGACAGGCCAAGATACAGGCGGCAAAGAGACGGATCCGACAGAAACGCATCCAGGAAATCGGCGCTGCCGGCTCTCCCAAGCGCGTTCACCCAGTAGCTTCCGTCGTACAACACAGGAATCTGCGTGGGCGCGAAGGGCAGCTCGAACCGACGATTTGCGCGAAGATCCTGCTCCAACTTTGTTAACGGAAAAGCCGAGTCAATGGTTAGAAACGCACGCGTCGGATTTACGGTTTCGAGCACGATATCGGCGCCGCACGAGCCGCGCATGCGGTAGCCGAGAATCTTGAGCAGATTCCCGGTTTCAGCGCTGTCGCAGGCCGGAATCACGATTTTTTGAGCGCCGCCGGCCATTGCCTGGAGCTCTCGCGCTTGCCCGATGTAGCGAATCAACAAACGAAGATATTCGGTCTGCTCCAGAGCTTCATTTGCGGAAGCTTCGTAGCCGGAGGTGACAACGTTCCGGGCCAGCGCGGGCAACAGATCTTCGGGCGAAAGGTCAGTCGAGAGCGCGGCCATGCGCGCGAATGAGGCGAGAGGACCGGGGATGGCTATGGTTGAAAACGGGCGGTGAACAGGCTTTTTGGCTGGAGCTGTGAAATCGGTTCCACCTGCAGCCCGATACTGGCTGAGATCGCTTGCAAGCTGGTCGCTTTTCCCGGCCATGAAGTCCAGCAGCACCGCTTGCCGGAGCGCCAGTTTTCGCTTCGCCGCGTCGCTCTCCTCCGCTGCCCACTTGAGATAGGCGTCGCGACTCCCTGGATCTCCGTGCCTCTCAAGAAATTGCGCCAAGGCTGCAGCGGCAGACGTGTCTCCGGATGCAGACGCCTCGCGCTCCAAAAGGGCTCGCGCCGAAGGCAGATCTCCGCTCGCTTCGTAATGCGAAATCTGGTTGTCAAGATCATGCCCCGGATATGCCCAGACGGCACCGGTTGTGCCGCCAGCGGCGACACCCATCGCAAGCAAGAAGACAGAGTTCCTTGCCAAATCCGTTTCCCAACACGGACGAGTCACGTGGTAATTCCCCCAACTAGGTTTCTTACTTTAGCACTTGCGGAACGATGCACGGTAGTCGGAAAACTTGCGGGAACAGTTCGAGCGTGGACTGGTCCCGTTTCTAATGTCCGGTGACGAAAACGTTAACCGGCAGAACATGCCGGATCGAGTAGCCCTCGTACCTTCGGTCGTGTTCCTCGGGTTGCGTGCATCCATTTGCATCTCGGGCTCGCGCCATGAGCTTGCAATGCATCGGTTGATCCGGGGTGCGCCACGCGTAACGCCATCGCCGCCAGGCGAACGGCCGCACTGGATCTAAGAATTCGGCACTTCGCCACGAGTGTCCGCCGTCGACGCTGAGTTCCACGTCGACAACTTCCGCCACTCCGCTCCAAGCGGCTCCGACAACCTCGTACACAGAAGCCGCAGGCACTTGCTCCTTGGGCGAAGGTCTCGCGATGAGTGACTTCAGCATTGCTTCGCGAAGGGGGTGACGGCTTGGCAGCGAGGCATGCGTGTCCCAGTACGCGTACTCGGTGGTCTGCCAGTACCCCGTGAATGGGCATTCGACGACGTGAATGCGCGTCAGCCATTTGACCGAGGCCATGCCGTAGTAACCCGGGACAATCGCACGGATGGGCCATCCATGCTCCGGGGTTAAATCCTGGCCATTCATCTGGAATGCGATTAGCACCTCCGCTTGCCGGGCTTTGCTCAACGGGAGACTGCGTGCGTACGCGATCGATCCGACTGGCCTTGGAGGCTTCGGCACCGTGCCGCGATCTGCGCCTTCGAACACAACTTCGTACGCTTGCTGGAGCGGGCGCACTCGGTCGAGCAGATCGCAAAGACGGATCCCGGTCCACTCGGCCGTGCCGACCGCGCCACGCTCCCATGGAACCCCGTCGACTGTCGGCTCGAGAAACGCGCGGCTGTTGCCCGCACATTCGAGCGTGGCGGGAAGAGTCTCTGACGGCATGCACCGCAAGTCGTCATAGGAGAGCGCAAGCGGTATCTCAACCGCGCCGTCGATGCTAAGCTCATACGATTTTTTGTCGAGATCCGGAATCGCGAAGTGATTGCGCACATAAAACGCCGCCGTGGGCGTGAGAAAGCTGTCGAGTGAACCGAAAGGGAACTCTAGATTGAGAGGCTTCTCTCCGCGAACGATCAGGCCTGGAGAGCTGAGGCCAGAAACTTGATCGATGGCCATGTTCACGCGCGAAGACTGGCGGTTTGCCGGCCCTCGGCAGTCCGGGTCTGGCGTTGCCGCAGCATTATAACGACACCCAGCACCAATAAACCGAGTGCGATCCATTGGGTTAGGGAAAACGGCCCGGCCAGAGGTTGTTCGTGTTCCCGGAAAAATTCGATGATGAAGCGCGCGACCGAGTAGAGGACCAGATAGAGACCGATGGGATCGCCCGTTCGATGGCTTCTGGTGAAAACGCGATATAGGATTCCGAAAATGAGGAGATCTGCGGCGGATTCGTACAACTGGACAGGATGGAGCGGTTTATCGAGCGGCACGGGAGCGGCAAAATCGGAGCGGAATCGCACACCCCAGGGCAGGTAGCATTCTTTACCCCAACAGCAGCCCGCGGCGAAACAACCGAGACGTCCGATTGCTTGCCCCAACGCGATGCCGGGCGCAAAGACGTCCATCGTGCGCAACACCGGTAAACGCCACCGGCGCATGAGAAAAACTGCGATCAGAAGAGCAGCGATGAGGCCGCCATGGAACACCCCTGCGGCCTGAAGCGTTTCCAGGCTGACGATCTCGGCCGGGTGATTCACGTAATAACGCGCGTCGAAGAGAAACATGAACAGCTTTGCGCCCGCGATGCCGGCGATCGCGCAAGCAAGAGCAAGGTTCGTTATCTTTTCTGAGGAAAGCGCTGCTCGCCGGGCCAACCGCAGCGTGATCGACAACCCCGCAAGAAATCCGAGCGCAACGAGTACACCGTAAGTCGGTATATAGAAGGAACCGATGCTGATCAGTTTGGGAAACATTGTGAGCGCCTTGAGGCCACTGCCAGCTACGGCGCGTGCTCCTCTAACCTTCTTCGCTGCGGGCGCAGCAGGCCGATGACAAGCAGAATTGCGCCTACAGTGATGGCGCTATCGGCGACATTGAACGCCGGAAAAGACCAGTGGCCGTAATACACCTCGATGAAATCCGTCACCGTGCCGTAAAAGATGCGGTCGTACAGGTTACCGATCGCGCCGCCAAAGATCAGTGAGAGCGCTACCCGAGTTGACGTCGCGGAAAGCGCGCCTGCGCTATTTAATAACGCAGATCCGACGAAGCACAAGACCACGAGCGATATCCCGACGAGAACAGTGCTCCGCAGAAGAGGATGCGCCTCCGCCAAAACCCCGAATGCTGCTCCGGGATTCTCCGTGTGAATGATGCGGAGGAAGCCCGGCACGACGGAGATGCTGTCGAATACGGTCACAGAATGCTGGATGTGCAGCTTCGAAATGCGATCGACTACGACTACCGCGAAAGCGGGAAGAAGCGCGGCCACGAGGCTCCAGCGGGTATGCGTATTAGACACTACGTCAAAAATTCTGGCAAAGCAGCGGCACAAGCCGCGCACACTGTTGGAAACTCCTGGTTCGAGCCAACATCGCTGGTGTATTTCCAACAGCGTTCGCACTTATCGCCGCGGGCACGCTCGACGAGAATCGTAAGCGCAGGCGCGGTATCGGCTTTCGCGCCTAAATGCGACAGACTCACTTGCGACACGATGAACCATCCCGGTAAATCCACGGCATGCCTTTCAAGCAGCGCGTACAGAGGATCTCCGGCCGATAAGATGACACCCGCTTCAAGAGACGAGCCGATGATCTTATCCTCTCGGGCTTCGTCAAGAGCTTTCAAAACGCGGTCCCGAACGCTCCCAGCTCATTCCACTCAGCCGCGCTTTCGCGTTGCCGGCGCGTGAGGCCGCCGGTTAACTCCTCGGGTTCGGGGAAATGCGCGATGTGAACGCTTTCAGGGGCAGCGGGATTCAATTTCGAATGCTGCCAGACCTCCTCGCAGGTGTAAGAAAGAATCGGGGCAAGCAAGCGAGCTAAAGCCAGATTCAGCTTATAAAGAGCTGTTTGGGCGCTGCGGCGTGCGTGGGAAGACGGAGCGGCGGTGTAGAGCCGGTCTTTCGAAATATCGAAATACATAGCGCTCAGGTCCGTAACGGCAAAATCGTACACCGCGCGATAGACTTTGTGGAACGCGTATTCTGCATACCACGAGCGGCAGCGGCGAACGAGCTCTTCAGCGCGCGCCAGAACCCAGACGTCAATTTCCGTCAAGTCTTGACTCGGGACGGCGTCTCGCGAGGGATCGAAATCATCGAGATTTCCGAGCGCGTACTTGAATGTGTTCCGCAATTTGCGATAGGCCTCGGAAAGGCGCTTCAGGATGACGTCTGAAATCCGCACATCTTCCATGAAGTCGACCGACGCGGCCCATAATCGCAGGAGATCGGCGCCGTACTGCTTCAGGATGGCTTCGGGTCCGAGACTCCCGAGCGATTTCGACATGGCGCGCCCATCCGCATCGAGAGTCCAGCCGCTGGTGGCGCTTTCGCGATATGGCGCTGCGCCTTTCAACGCGACACCGATCAGGAGCGAGCTTTGAAACCAGCCGCGGTATTGATCGCCGCCCTCGATGTACATATCGCAGGGCCAGCGGAGCCGATTTGCGGGTGTCAGAACTGCGAGATGGCTGGAACCGGAATCGAACCATACATCGAGAATGTCCGTCTCTTTTCGAAACGAGGTTGCTCCGCAGTTCGCGCACTGGCAAGCCTCGCCCATAAGCTCCGCCGCGGTCTTCGCATACCAGATATCGGCCGTGTGGTTCCGGATTTGCTCCACTACGTTTTCCAGGACGCTCTTGTCTGTGAACGGCTCGGCGCATGCTTCGCAATAAAAAACGATGATCGGTACGCCCCAGACGCGTTGCCGCGAGATGCACCAATCCGGGCGCATCGCGACCATGTTCGAGATGCGCTCTTCGCCCCAGGCCGGCTGCCATTTGATCGTCTTGATGGTTTCGAGCGCTTTGGCGCGAAGATCTCGGCGATCCATGCCGATGAACCATTGTTCGGTGGCGCGAAAAATCACCGGATTGTGACACCGCCAGCAATGCGGATAACTGTGATCGAGTTTCGATTCCGAGGCGAGCGCGTGGCGCTCCTGAAGCAGCTTCACCACAATCGGATTCGCTTGCCAAACTGTTTTGCCGATCAGCTCTTCCGGAAGTAGCCCTCTTGCGGGGTCCGCTTGAAACATGCGGCCCGCGGCAGTCGACGGGACAGTATACCGGGATTCCGTAGCGCTGGCAGACAACAAAATCCTCGAGCCCATGGCCGGGCGCCGTGTGGACCGCGCCGGTTCCCTGGTCGAGAGTGACGTGCTCGCCGAGTACGCCGACGGATTCACGATCGATAAACGGGTGACGGAATATGGCGCGCTCAAGCCTCGTTCCGGGAAAGCGCGCGAGGACCGGGGCGGCATCCCAGCCGAGTGCTTCCGAGACACGGGGTAAAAGGTCCGCAGCAACGATGGTGACGCCGTGAGGAGTCTCCGCCGCGACATACTCGAATTTCGGGTTGAAAGAGATCGCGAGATTCGCCGGAATTGTCCATGGAGTAGTCGTCCAAATCAGGCATGACACGTCTCGGCCTGCCAGCGCGGGATCGATCGCGGACGGATCCGACGCAAGCGAGAACCGGACATAGATGGACGGGCTCGAACGGTTCTCGTACTCCACTTCTGCTTCGGCGAGCGCCGTGCGATCGTGGATGCACCAGTGGACCGGTTTCAAGTCCTTTGTAAACGTAGCCTCGATCGAGGAAGTCCACAAAGGCCTGCGCGATCACAGCTTCGTACTCGGCACTCATCGTGAGATACGGGTCCGCCCAACGCCCAAGAACGCCCAGGCGCTTAAATTCCGATCGATGAATGTCGACGAATTTGGAGGCGTAGGCACGGCATGCGGCGCGAATCTCCACGGCCGACATGGAGGCTTTGCGTTTGCCCAATTCTTGATCGACGCGGAACTCGATCGGCAGGCCATGGCAATCCCATCCGGGGACGTAGGGCGCGTCAAAGCCCGCCATGGTCTTCGATTTCACGATGAAATCCTTGAGGATTTTGTTGAATGCCGTGCCGATGTGGATGTTGCCGTTCGCATACGGCGGCCCGTCATGCAGAATGTACTCGGGACGGCCGGCGCGCGATTCGCGAATGCGTTCGTAGAGATGAATCGCGTCCCAGTATTCCAGTGTTTTCGGCTCAACCGTGGGAAGATTGGCCTTCATCGGGAAATCTGTTCTGGGGAGGTTGACCGTTTTTCGCAGGTCAACGGAAGACACATTCATGCAGGTGTAATTTCATCGTAGCGAACGAGGCCGCTCAGCTCATTGTGCTCAGTCGTGTGGGGCTGATGCTTGGCGCGGAGGGTTCTATCCAGGGATCGGTGCCAAGAGATCTCGCCGCTAAGATCGAAGTGTGAGTTCGCCCCAGCTAGGGTCCGTCGCGACGCCGAAAACGCGCTTCGCCTCGCCGCTGACGCCGATCTTCCTGATCGTCCTGGTCGACGTTCTTGGATTCACCATTATTCTTCCCTTGCTGCCGTTTTATTCCGAGCGGTTGGGCGCATCGCCCGCGATGGTTGGCGCAATTGTTTCCACGTATGCCGTTTGCCAGCTCATCGCCGGTCCGATTCTGGGGCAGCTTTCGGATCGCGTGGGCCGCCGTCCCATTCTGCTGGTGAGCCAAGGTGGAACGCTGGCCGGTTTCCTGCTGCTCGCGTTTTCAACTCAGCTATGGATGGTGTTTTTGGCTCGCGCGCTGGACGGCGCGACAGCCGGCAACCTGACGATTGCACAAGCCTACATCAGCGACGTCACGCGACCTGAGGAGCGCACGAAATCGTTCGCACTGATCGGAATCGCATTTGGATTCGGGTTTCTCGTCGGGCCGGCGCTCTCGGGTTATTTAGCGCACTATGGCTATCAGGCACCGATTTTCGTCGCATCCGCCTTATCGCTTACGAGCATCTTGTGCACATCATTTCTCCTTCCGCGGCGCGAAGCCATTCACGAGCATCGAGATGCTGATGAGGATGCCGGCGCGGGGCCGGGCGGCAAACGGCTCTCGCTGATTTCCTGGGGCGAGTACCGCCGCTATTTTCGCGATCGGGAACTGGCGCGCCTTTTGGGGCAATGGTTTCTGTTCGCGCTCGCCTTCACGACGTTCGTTGCGGGATTCGCATTATTCGCGGAGCGGCGCTACATGTGGAACGGCCATCCGGTGGGCGTACGCGAGGTGGGCTACATATTCGCGTTTAACGGCTTTCTCGGGATGATCATGCAAGGCGGCGTGGTGGGACGGCTGGTGAAATGGATCGGCGACTCGAACGTCGTTCGCCTCGGCTTCTGCACAGCCATGTTGGGATATGCCGCCGTCGGGTTTACAAGAACGATTGGAGAACTGCTTTGGGTAATTGCGCTGACGTCGATTGGAGGAGCAGGGTTGCGCCCAGCGCTGACGAGCTTAATTACCCAGCGCGCAGGGCGCCGCGAGCAGGGCGTCATCATCGGGCTGATGCAGTCGCTTATGTCGATTGCGCAGATCACCGCCCCGATCATCGCTGGAATTTTGATCGACAAGCATTATTTGACGACCTGGGCGGTTTGGGCCGGCGTGCTCGCGGGTCTCGCGCTGCTGTTTGAACGCCGGCGATCTGCGGCCGGCCAAGCGACCGCGTGACGGCAGGCGAATGGAGCGGTTGAAGCTTCGGAATTCCGAATGGGTTCTGATCGCATTTTTCGCCTACCTCGCGGTGATCTCGCCGTGGCTGCGCGGGCGATCACATCTTGCACATCAACCGCTCGCGATTCTCGCCGTTGTCATCGTTTTACTGTGCTCGCTGGCGATGGCACAGCACTCGAGAGTTGCCAACGCGGCGAGCATTGTCCGTGATTGGCTGCCACTCGGGCTCACGCTAACTGCGTTTCGAGAGATGGAATTGTTTCTGCCGCTGCATTTTGACCGCAGATACGAGACGACGTGGGTGCGTTGGGATCACGTGATCCTGAGCGACTGGCACATTCATCGTGTCATTGAGAGCTTCGGCGAGACGATCCCGATTTCGCTCGAATTTTGTTATTTGCTGCTGTATTGCACAGGCGCGTTTTGTATCGCGATTCTTTACCTGGTTAAGCGCCGCGAAGCCATCGATCGTTTCCTGGTAATCTTCCTGAGCGGCACGCTGATAGCTTATGCGCTCTTTCCGTACATCCCCTCTCAGCCTCCTCGCGTGATCTTTCCGGAGGTGGATGCCCCGTCGTTCGTGAGCGGGATTCGCCGGCTGAATCTTTGGATCCTCAAGGAGGCAACCATTCACGTGGGCGTTTTCCCAAGCGCTCACGTTTCGGAGGCGTTTTCGGCCGCGTGGGGCATGTTTCTCGTGTTGCCGGAGCGGAAGCGTTTTGGCTGGGGGCTTACGGTTTATGCGACGTGTGTCTCGGTGGCGGCAGTTTATGGGCGGTATCACTATGCCGCCGACGTTGTGGCTGGATTCGGCGTAAGTCTCTTGGCGGCATTGATTGCGGTGCTGCTGGGCAAGCGCGCCAAAAATCACGGCCTCGCGTCAGCGCTGGCCGACCCGTAATAGATGCCGTTAAAGAGGAATTTGAAGGTGGCCTGAGGTTGGCCGCGAAATGCGACTTCCGGGCCCATCAAGAACACTTTTCCCGATCCTAATGTTGATGCCGCAATCTCCACTCCGCCGTTTAGATATTGCTGGCCCCATGCCCACCCGCTGTGTAAGGGTGTCGTGCTCGAGAACCAGGCGACCGGGGCCGTTCCCTTCAGCGTGGAATCCGGATTCAATCGGAAAACGGGGCTGTTGTCGAAGAAGACATCCACCTTTTCCGGCATGCCATAGGCCAGCGGATTGCGGTTATTGACACTGACCGTGAGTAGGGATCCCGGCACATAGTATTTATCACGCGGCAGCGGCCGCTCTTTGCCATCCGGCATGAATTCGGTCAGTGCATCTGAGACCGGCAGACCCAGCAAGCTCGCGAGTCTGGTGGAAGAGCCGATTGCGATGACCGCGCCGCCTGCCTGTATGAAGCTGCGGATTTGCGGAATCGTTTTCTCATCGGTGATGTGACCGAGCCACGAGCGATACTCGGCTGGGATCTCCTCGGGCTTGGGCTGCTTTCCGAAGAATCCCTCGCCCTCGGCAGACGGTGCACGGATCGCTCCGTCGGTGAATACCAGAACGTCGAAGCGATGAATGAGATCGCCTCGATCGAGGTCCTGCGGATGAACAACTTCGAATGGAAACTCGTACTGTTCGAAAATCCAGCGTGTCCACCCGGACGGCATCAGGCCGCCGTACTGATCGAAGAGGCCGATGCGCACTGGCTTGAGCTTCAACGCCGGTCCCGTAGGACGATGCGCGCTCGCGACGGCGTTGATGCCCAGCTCCTTGGTTGCGCGCGCCAGAATTGATCGCGAAGCGGCAGTTGAAGGCACCCAGATTGCGCCGGTTCCCAGACTTTCGGCTTCCGCACCTGTAGGCGGATTCGATAACCAATACACGGCAGCGCCGCTCTTCAACAACCGATTGATAGCGACGAACGAATTGTTTACGCGGTGACTGAGAAAGTAACCAGCGGTCTGCGCGCGGCGCGGCATGGCGCCCTCAGGTGGCTGGAGCAGGCCCGTTACCGGCTCGAATGGTCCATCAAAGGCGTCAAGAATGCGATCGAATCTCACCCCCATCTGAAACGCCAACGTATATCCGGCTGCGTCATAGGGCGGAATCGGAGGCCCGCCCGGGTAGCGGAAATCGTTGGGGTGATCCTGCGGCTCGAACATATCGAGCACATGCGGCCGGAACGCCTGCGCCGTTTTCACGACATAGGAACCGGCAGGATAACTTTTGCCGGAAACTTGAAACGCGGATGTGGCGCGCTCGATCTCAATTCCGTTCTTGAGCAACGCGTTCAGAAATTTGAGTCGTCGTGGGCAGGTCGGGTTGGTCGAACGGGATGATGTAGCCGCGCGGATCGCGCGTGGAGGGGTCGTGCAGGACTTTGGCATAGAGATCCGAGGGAACAGTAGGCTCCGATTCGCGGCCGCCAGGGTTCTCGCTGGAACCCGCAGCGGGTTTCTTTTCTTTTTCGGCCGCCGCTTTCAGGGCCGCAATACGTTTCGGCGTGATGGTCCAAGAGTCGCGGCTTCCTCGCTCGATCGAGTTCTTGCCCATGCGGTAAATGTTGAACAACAGTTCTTCCCGATATCGCGAAGCGAAATCAAGCACCGCGCGATTGGCGGTCAGCGAGTATTCGATCGATTGGCGCAAATGCCAGGTTTGCGGCGCGATGGGGAACGGAAGATCGCCATGCGGCAGTTGCGTCGATGGCACAAGAGGAATGTCGACAGGGGTGGGGCTGCCGATAATTTCCGTCAACAGGCCGATCATGTTGTGGAAATATGTGGTCGTGCGGAGGCCGCCGTTGTACCAGGTGGAATATGTAGCCGCGGTTCGCATCCCGGCGCCCGGCTTGTCTTCCGCCTCCATGCGGGAATGCATCGCCGAGCCGACCTGGTCGAGCTCCATCATGCTGAGAGGGTCGAAATGGTAGTTGAACGGATCGCGAAACGGCGGCATGAAAATCACGGCGCCGCGAGGGCCGGTCTGGTGGTGGTTGTAAACGATCTGCGGAAACCAATCGAGGTACAACACGTGATTTATGTTCGTTGATTCGGGCATGTTGCACATGAAGAAATCGCGATTGTTGTCGTGGCCGATGTACTTTTGCCAAAGCCGCGGAACGCCGCTGAGACTGCGCTGCTTCGGATCGCGGCGGCGCATGTACCAATTCGCCACCAGTTCCTGGCCGTCCGGGTTGGCTTGAACGAAAAGAATAATCTCGTCGCGGAGGAATCGCATCGTCTCCGGGTCCGTGCGGCTCGTCATCTGATACAGCATTTCGGTCAAAGCTTGCGCGCACTCAACTTCGCTCGCATGTAGCCCCCCATCGATCCAAACCACGGCCTTGCCTCGCTCGGCCAGTGCGCGAGCGTCGTCGTCCGACAATCCCTCGGCGAGCGCGAGCTTGCGCGAGATGCCGCGATACTCCTCAAGCATTTTCAGGTTTTCGGGCGAGGTGACGATCACCATGTACTGGGTGCGCCCCTCCGCGGTCTTGCCCATATCGACCAGCTTCATGCGATCGGATTCGGACGCCAGTTTCTTCCAGTAATCGCTTAGTTGGGTGTAATTGATGAGCTGGTAATCGTCTCCCAAATTGAACCCGAACTGCTGCTTCGGCGTGGTAATCGGTGGCGCTGCTGTTTGGCCATAGGCGGCCAGGGTTGCGAACGCGAATGCGGGCAAAAACAATGTTCGGCGCATCAGCTTGAAAACCGACTCAGCACCCAACGGCCTGCCGCCGGATCGTATTGGAACTGAACAGTGGCCTGAAATTCCCGCGGGCCAGGCGCCGCACCGCAGAATACGATATTCTCCACATCGATTTCGGTCGGGTGCGCGGTCTGATCCGGAAGGTCGATCTTGTAACCGCATCCCGGGTTGTTCTTTTTGACAAAGGTGAGCCAGGTTTCGGCCTTGTGATCGTAGCGAAGCAATTCCGCGGCGTTCTCGGGAGTCAATGACGGCGTTGCCGGCCGAGGTTTGCTGCACGCGATAAGAAAAGCAAGAAGCGCCAGGCAGATTGGTTTTCTCATTGTGGTGAATGTATCACCTCTGCTTTTTTCAGCTACTTTGCTCGCAACAAACGAACCGCAACGGCCCCGAACATTCTTCGCGTTCGAGAGTTGCGCAGAAACATCCAATCGAGAGCTCGTACGGACGCAGGGGGCTGCCATTCGGGATCGCGCTCTTTCCGCCGCTCAATAATCCCCACCAGCGTTTCCTTCGGGCGGGTGCGAAATTCGTCCAGCATGGCGGTTTGATGCACGCACGAGATGGTACAGAAGGGAGCGCAACCCTTCGGAGTCTTACCCTCGCGAATCAAATCCTCGCGGGTGTACTGGGCGAGGGGAACCCCCGGGTGGCCTCGCTGCTGTGAACAGTAGTGCACCAACCCGTCCTCGCAGATGTACAGAAACCGTCCGCCCGCCGGACAATGCCACGCATTCGGTAATCCGCGAGTCGTATTGCGTTGGAACGCATCCAAATGCGCGAACGAAAACAGGCCCGTGCCGAGCGCCAAAATGCGGTCGTACACGCTGGTTTGCAAATCGCTCAACCCGCGGAGCTGGCCGCCGCCATCGTGCAAAATTCCGACGGTGCTGTTGAACCCGAGTTGACGCGCGCGCGCCGCAATCTGAAAAGCGTCTTCCGGCTGCCGCACCGCGGAGCCAAGCACCGAGTTGATCGTGATATCGAAATCCGCATACTCGGCCAGCCACTCCAGCTTGCGGTCCAGCACTTTGAGGCTCTTTTTCGAGACATCGTCAGGCTGAACGTTATCAATGCTGATTTGCAAGTAATCGAGACCGGCCTGATTCAAGCGCTTGATGCGGGCGGGAGTGAGTAGATAGCCATTCGTAATCACTGTCGCGATGGCGCCCGTCTCGCGAACGCGGGTTATAAGCGCGTCCAGATCGGGATGCAACGTGGGCTCGCCCCCGCTGAAGGTGACGATGCTGGTCCCCAGCGCGCCCAGGCGATCGATTCGGGCGAGCATCTCCGGCGTGGGAACGGGCTGCGAGACGTTGTCGAACTCATTGCAGTACGTGCATGCGAGATTGCAGCGGCGTATAGGGATAATTTGCGCAAGAATGGGGTGGCTGCTCGAGGCCATCGCGTGCGCAAACATACGCGCTTCACGCCAGCGGCGCTGGAGTTTTATCCAAGTCCGAACGACACCAGTCCGCACGTCACCACACTACACTGATGATGCAGGAGAGTTTGCCGGTGCGGCGCGATCCCGAGTTTTTTGGCGAAGTGGAGTTGGATCTTGTTTACATGGCGAGACGGCTGCGGGACGCCCTGACTTTGGAAGATTTGCTGACGCGCGCCGGTATCGATTATCTTGTCCAGACCGGTACGTACACGGGCGGGTTCCTGATGCGCCGCGACTTAACAGGAGCGTTCTTTTACGTTGCTCCGGAAGACCTCTGGAGCGCGCGCGATCTGCTGGTTAAGAATCGTTACAAGCCCTACCGCTCGGAGTTATCGGGCGAGTCGGGCTGATCCCGGCTGTACGGCGAACTTACTCCGACGCACGTTGAACAGGGAAGATGATCGTGTTGCTGACGTAGCCGTTTTGAAATACGGACATTTCCGTCTTTCGATTGGAAGGAAGATCAGCCGGTAAAACAATTCGTATTTCATACACGCCGATGGCGCCGCGGGGAAGCGTGGCAGATGAGATCTCAGCCGAACGCCCTCCGGCGAGAGCGGCAACCGCGTTCGCGACCGGCGCACCGGGGCCCGCGTAGGGGACGCCCATCATTGGCCTCGGCAGATCGTTACGGTTCTCGAGAGTGCCCAGACCCGTCGCCCACAGAACCAGCGTTTCTCCTGGGCGTGCGGGATTCTCGTCGGTGACGGGAGCACCCGGTTGGCCCGCCGGATCCGCAGATCCGTGGAGAACGAGTCCGCTTCTCGGATCGACACCACCGAAGGCAAACAATCCTGGATTCGCCGGCGCCACCGTGGCTGCAATCGCATTCGTAACGGTCACGCTGCCGTCAGCGTGCTCCGTGCGGAGATAGATGCTCGCCGCGGATCGATCGCCGAGATTATAGGGAATCTGAGCCCGAATTTGGGTGGGTGAAACCGAGAGCAGCGGCAACGGCACGCCATCGAAAATAACCCGGGTACCGCCCAGTTCCGCAGGCAGTTGCTGCACCCCGTCGTCTTCCGCAGCTTCCGATGTATCGCTCAGCCCTTCTCCGGTAATGGTCACCAGCGTCCCCGGCGCGAGTGGACCCGTCTCGAGCCTCGCTGAATTCCTGATGGCGTCTCTCGGTAACGGCGTGTCGGCAGAAGTGAAGACGAGAATCCGGCGATTGAGCGTGTCGGCGACAAACAAGTTAGCGCCGTCGGAGGCCAATGCCGCCGGACGCCCTACATTGTCTGCGGCCGCTCTGTCGATCACCTGTACGGAAGTGAAATCCGCTTGCCCGAGGACCGCATCCGCTGCCTGGTGATTCACACTCGGCAGCGAGTTCCACACGAGCACTCGACGCAAAGCCGCATCACCCACGAACAGGTGTTTTCCATCGAAAGCGACTGAGATCGGGTCCATGAGCGTCTCGGCCGAGATGGCAGACGGATTCACCTTCTCGCCTAGGACGACGTCGGGAATCTGAAAATTGGAGTGCCGGGTGGTGTCGCGCCACACAAGCACACGATGATTTGGCGCGTCTGCCACGACGACGCTGTTCCCGTAAACCGCCACGGCTGCAGAGCCGCGTGGAAAGGCCTGTGTCGTAGCCGCAGCCGGCGCAAATCCGCAAACCAAACACTGCTCAAGTTCGCGCGGCGCGATCTCCTGGTTTGAAGCCGGAGCATCTGGGCGCGGGATTTTCGCCAGATCCACGGTCGTGAGCCGGTTTGCCGTATCGGTGACAAACAACCGGCCCTCCGAAATCACCAGCGTTGTGGCGGTGATGCCCGGCTCGCGCGCCGAAAACGACACTTGGCCTATCACCGCTCGGGCCGCTTGGCCGCTTACAAAATCCGCAGCCCATGACGAGGCGCCGAGCAGAAATATGGCAATAAGTCGAAACGTCATAGGGCTCCAGGAATTGTGGTCGAAAAACGCCTTACCTACAGCCTACTGCCTTTTGCGCTTGTAAGTAGCGGTAATCTGGGTCGAAATGCCTCCCCGAGGCGAAAAATCTCCTATTACCAACGCCTCCAGCGGGTCCGCGGCCTTCACAACATCGGCCAGCAAACGGTTCACGGCATTCTCCTGAAAAATCCCCAAGTTCCGGTACGCAAGCGTATACATTTTCAGGGATTTAAGCTCGAGGCACCGCTTGAAAGGGGTGTAGATCAGGCGCAATGTTCCATGGTCGGGAAGACCGGTTTTGGGGCACACCGAGGTGAACTCCGGCATGATGATCTCGATACGGTACCCACCGTATTGATTCGGCCAGGTTTCGATTTCAGGCAGCGTGGCCGCGACCCCCGCAACCGCGTGTTCGTCCGTGTACCGGCTGGGCTTCTTCACTGCGTTTCCAGATTTCTTGCCAGGAGTTGCACGAACAGTCCGACGTCGGTCACGACGCCCATGACTTGACCTGTCCCGCGGTCACTCACCTTCGCCGGTACTGCGGGGTTGATATCCACACACACGATCTTGACCCAAGCCGGCAGCATGTTTCCGGTTGCGATCGAGTGAAGCATGGAGCTGAGGCACAGAACGACACCAGCGCCTTGCAGTTGCGCGGCGTAAGCGTCTTGAGCAACATTCATGTCCGTAATGGTCTCGGGCAAGGGGCCATCGTCCCGCAGACTACCTGCAAGCACAAACGGGATGCCCGCCCGGACACACTCGTACATCACGCCACTCGTGAGACGCCCCGATTCGACCGCCGCTCGAATGCCGCCGGCTTGGTAAATCGCATTAATCGCGCGCATGTGATTGCGATGCCCATGCTGCTCTGCGCCGTCCGCTCGAAATGCGAACTCCGAGCGAGGTTCCGAGTAGAGCTGCCTCGATGTCGTGCACAGCGAGCGCGTTTCCTGCAAGGAGAGCGTCGATCCAGCCGTTGCGGATCAAAGCGGAGAACGATTCCGATGCGCCGGTGTGGACGATTACCGGGCCAGCAACGGCAATGATCCTTTTCCCAGCCGCGCGCGCCTCGTGTAACAGCTCCGCGGTTTGCGCGACGGCGGACTCCACCTGGCGCTCCGACGAGATCTCGCTACTCATGAACGCGAACCCGTGGCGCTCTCTGCTTTTCATTTCGGGCGCGACGCGGATTCCTTTCATCCCCACCACGATTGGATCTCCTGCATGTATATCGCGCAAACGGCGGCACACGGCCGTGTCGCCGCGGACCACAATGGCCGCGTCCATCCTCTGGTTGCGAGCCTCGAGCCAACGGCCGCCGTTGCCGCACCAGGGTCCGCTGATTCGTTGTCGAGTAGAAATCTTCGGGCGCGCAACAGTCACGCTCGGCGGTCTGCAATTCCGCGTCGCCCGGATACACTGCCGTGCAACCGAGATCCGAGAGGCCGGTCATGAGGGTCTGCATCGTTTCGTGCGAAGGCGCTTCAATGCGCAAGCGGAGAAAGGAGGGCTCGTCGTTGGTGCGGCCGATGGAGAACTCTTCCACTTCGAAGCGGCCGCCCGCCTCCACCACCGAGTCGAAGATCTGTTCCATGATGTGCGAATCGATCAAATGGCCGTGAGCTTCGACGACTTCGGTAGGAAATTCCGACACAGAGGACTGTTCGTGCATTCTTCAGGACCGAGTGAAAAACAGCGGCAGGCCCTCTTTATTTGCGTAATTCGGACGGTAGCGGTCGCGGTTATACATCGCATTCACATCCACCTTGCGAGGGCCGGCCTTCGGATCAGGGATTGGAACCATCGCGAATTTCCCTTCTAGAATGGCCGCCATCGTGCCTGGCTTATGCGAGGTCACGGCGTCATAGGCCATCGTTCCGAGGGTGGTCGCGACCATCGTATCCAGAAAATCGGGCGCGCCACTTCTGAGGTCGTAGGTCAAATCGCTGACGATGGTTTCATCTCCGGTCCGCTTTTTTACCTGATCACTGAAATCCTCCGCCACGCTGGCTTTCTTGCGGTGCCCGAACGCATCCGGGTCGCCATATTCGCGTACTGTGTATCCCTCCCACTGCGCGCCTTCGGACATCACCACCAGGCAGTAATTGCTGGGATTATTGCGTTTGTCCGTCACCAGCAGATCAATCATTTTTTCAAGATCGAATTTGTACTCCGGAATCGCGCACCGGATCGAAGTCACGTAGGCGGTGTACAACGACGTGTAGCCGGCATCGCGGCCGAAAACCCGAAAAATGCCGACCCGCTCATGCGAGCCAACGGTGGTGCGCTGCCGTTGAATCGCGTCCTTGGCCCGTGAAATCGCGGTCGAGAAGCCGATGCAATACTCCGTGTTCCGGACATCGTTGTCCATCGTCTTGGGGATGCCGATCACGTCGCACCCGAGCTTAGCGAGCGTGGCGGCATAGCTTAGCGTGTCGTCTCCGCCGATCACAACCAGGTAATCGACATTCAACTTTTCGATGTTCGCCAAAACCTGCTTGCTCATGTCATAGCTGACCGATTTCACGTTATTCTTGACGACTTCGGTCGCGGGGAAATCTGCGCCTTTCAGAAAATCCGGCAAGCGCTTCATCTTTGACGGATTCGTTCGGGTGGTGTGCAGAAAGGTCCCGCCCGTACGATCCACAGTGCGCGTATTTTCTCGCGTGAGCGGCAGGATATAGTGCTGTACGCTTTCAGGATCGTCGAAATTGACGTATGTCAGGCCCTCCCATCCCTTGCGAATGCCGATCACCTCATGCCCATCGGATGAGCTGCGATACACCACGTTTTTTATGACGGCATTCAGCCCCGGAACATCGCCGCCACCCGTTAAAATACCGATTCTCTTGCCCGCCATGATTCTCAACTCTATCCTTGCATCCGCCAGCGCCAGACGAGCCACGCAGTCGCTAGAAGAAACCCGATGAGTGCTTTGTATTCCTCATTGCGGAGGTAGCGAGACCACGCGAATGTTCCTTGGGAAAGTTGTGAATTCGCGCTCGGCAAGAAGCGGCGCACGCGCGACGCGTACACTGCGTACGCGGGGAAGAGATTTCGCAGATGCTGTTCCTCCAATTCCACCGCCGGCACATACACGAGCAAGAACACAGCGGCGAAGATTACGGTCAGGAAGATATCGCGGGAGGCGACAACAATGCCCGACCGCCACAAGTAGCGTTCCCTACGTATAGCGGGTTGCGAACGTACGCATACGGGCCGGTGGTGGCGAGCTGCTGGTTCTTCGCCAAGTGCCCCGTAGCCCACGCGCGCAGAAAGAGACCTGCGACTGCGATTGGCAATCCGATGAGCAGCGATCCTCCTGTGGGCCGGGATCTCCAGGCAAACACGACCAACAGCAAAAAGCCGCTAGGGACGCGCAGCCGCGCCACGAAGTCTGCGTACGGTTTTGGAAACCAGTACCGCTCGCCGGGTGGATGCGCTTCGCGAATCACGAGCGCGGAATGGTTGCGCGACCAGCACCGGCGGACGCGTCTTCGACTCGCATAGGAGAGATCGCACGCATAAGCGCCTCAAACACCTGATCGACTGTGATGGCCGCCATGCTGGGCTGCGGCTGGTTATGTCTCTTGTACGTCGTTTGGGCCGTTTCGCTACGCAGAACCGTCATGCTGCCGCCGTACGGCCCGGTTTGCGCCGGATCGGTAGGACCAAATAATGCGACACCCGGCTTCTGCAAGGCGGCCGCGAGGTGAAGGGGGCCGCTGTCGACGCCGAGCACCGCGGTAGCGCGGCGCGTGGCGGCGATGAGACCTGCGATCGAAGACTTGTGCAGCCGGATGCTTTGGAAGTAGGCTGCTTCCCTGGGCCGCAACTCAGGAATATTCGCGACCAGTTCGATGCCTTCTGCGCGAAGACGCCGAGCCAAGGGCTCGTAGTTTTGAAGCGGCCACTGCTTTCCCGCCCACCCGGCGAGCGGACTGGCAAGGACGAACGGAGATCAGCGGAAGATCTCCCTCATCCCGTCCCGGCGGAATCCACGCTTCCAGGCTTAGCTCAGCATGCGCCCGCCGCTTCCGCTAACTGCAGGTTTCGGTCAACGCGGTGCGTTGCGGTGGTGGCAATCGGGTGGCTGTAAAACAACGAAGCCAATCGCTCACGGACTATGGGCGTATTGAAGCCGAAGAAAACTGCAGGGCGGCTCACGCGGCCCGCGATTGCGGATTGAATGAGGCCCTGAAAATCGATGGCGAGACTTGGTTTGAGGCGGCGCAAACGGCTCCAGCACTGGCGCATGCCGCGCCGTTGCGGCGATCGAAGACGAGCAATTCATCGATAGAACGGATTGCCTTCTAGCAGTGGAACCCACTTGCGCGCGACGAGCCAGACGAGTTTTCGCTTCGGAAAGCTTTTCTTCAGACTCGTTACCGCAGGTAGCGCGTGGATGATATCGCCCATCGCTCCCAGGCGAATGACGAGAATCGGTCCGATCTCATTCGGCTGCGGCATCACGCGTTCTCAACTACCACACTGTCCGGAAGAACGCGCCGGACGTGCTCGACGGGCGCGATCACAACCGCATCTACTTCCCGCAGAGCCGCTACGAGGACGCCCGATCGGCGGGTGCGAGCAAAGGAGTTTCGTTTTTCAAATCGCCATTGTCCGAAATCACGGCAAGAACCTTTGTTCCGAGGACCGCGACGCTTGCGATGCGCCGTGCGTCAGCCGCGATCAAAGGATCGAATCGGCCGGCCACGCAGATCCATTTGCCGTTCGAAACCAGCGCGGGCACGCCTGACAAAGGCACGATTTTGGTCCTGGTATCCACTTTGAATATCGATCCCGAACTAAACCCGGCTACTATTTCAACAGACTGAGTGCTACGTCAGCTACGCGGCTTACCGTGACGCGGGTCATGCAGCGATGGTCGATCGGGCATTCGCGCCACAGGCAAGGGCTGCACTCGACGGGCTCCCGCACCACGCGGCTCGACGAGCTCGTCGGCCCGGTCGCAACATCGTCTGTTGCGCCAAAAACCGCGACGGTCGGCACATTCAGCGCGGCTGCTACATGCATCGCCCCGGAGTCGTTCGTCAGAAACAGTTCGCAAGCTGCGGCAAGTTCCACGAATCTCGCGATACTCACCGATCCGGCAAAATTCACGCATGCGATCCCTGCGGCTTCAATCGCCTGCTGCACCACTGCGCAGACCTGCAGCTCTCCCTGGGAGCCAAAGACCGCGACGGAAGCGTTTTGCTCTCGTGCAATGCGTACCGCGGCGTCAGCGAAGCGGTCGGGAAGCCATCGTTTTGCTCCGCCATATGCTGCGCCGGGACTGACCCCAATCACTGGTCCGTGTATGGAGCGGGCGGCAAACTGCTTTCGCCCTTCCGCTCTGCGCAGCCTGCGCTCCCGACAGGCGAATCGGCGATTCCAGCGAATAGCCTGCAATGAGCTTGGCGCGTTTCAAGAGCTCGAGGTAATAAAACCGCTGGTGCGGCGGCGTCTCGCCGCGCACGGGAACGGGAATCGGCCAACTCAGTAGCCATCCGCGCGCGTCCCTGGCATACCCGATGCGCACAGGAATTCCAGCCAAGCGCGCCAGGGCGGCGGATTCAAACGCATTCGGCAGAAGAATCGCACAATCGAAATCGCGCCGGCGCAACTCGGAAGCGACGGTCCACTTCTTGCCTAAACCATGCCAGCCTTTCGGAGCGTTATACAGGATCAATTCGTCGCGAACGGCTCGCGTTCATACAGGCCCGCAACCCACGGCCGCGCCAGAATTGCGATACGTGCCTTGGGGAATCGATCGTGCAAAGCCTGCAGAGCGGGCAGAGACATAACCGCATCTCCCACCCAATTCGTCGCGCGAACTAAGATTCTTTCAAATTCCATCTATCGGAGTGGATCGGCGCACGAATCGTAAAATTAAGTGCCGGTGATCCATCCTGCAAGCCGAGACCTGTTTCAATCTGCCGCGAAGCAACAGGCTTTCCAATTATTACTGCAACGGCTCACGCGCGGCGAGCGCGGTCCCTTCACGCTATCGGGGCTGGTCAACACAGCAAAAGCGCTGTACCTGGTCCTACTCTATCAAGCTACGGAAAAGCCCATATTTGTTTTGGTCGATGGAAGTAAGCAGGCGGAAACCCTGCTCGAATCGACCGAAGTCTTCTTCCATTTGTTGCTCGAAGGCCGCGACCAGGTTCCACCGCAACTGCTGCCGGCGCTCGACGTTTTGCCCCATCAGCATCTCTCGCCGCACAACGAGATCGCAGAGAAGCGCGCCATCGCCTTGTGGCGCTTGTCCACGCAGCGAGTTCCGATCACGATCGCGCCGATCGCATCCGCGCTGCTGCGAACGGAATCCGGCGAGTTTTACCGGCAGCTTGCGGTCACAGCGCGGGTCGGCGAAGAACTCCCTCTGGAAGATTTGATTGAACACCTGGAGAGCATTGGGTATCAGCGGCGCGAGCCGGTCGAGATGGTGGGCGAGTATTCGCTCCGCGGCGGGATTCTTGACATCTTTCCGGCTGAGGCGTTAAAGCCGGTTCGCATCGAATTTTTCGGAGATGAGATCGAGTCGATTCGTCAATTTGACGTAGAATCGCAGCGGTCCGTTCTTAAGATTCCTTCCGCGCTTCTCCTGCCCCTCGCTGAATATCCGAGGTCCCGTGCACTCCTGCGACAGCTTGCCGAAGCCGCGGAACAGTCCGATCTGGAGCTGGCGAATCCCGGGGAAGTGTTCCCCGGCTGGGAGTTCCTGGTGCCACTCGTGCGCCCGCGTACACACACGTTTCTCGGTCTGAACCGCGACGCACTGGTGGTGCTCGATGAGCTCGGCGCGATCGAGTCGGCCGCGGAACGGCTTTGGCAGCGCCTCGAAAATCCCGATCATCCTGTGCCGTTAGCGCCCGAAAAAAACTTCGTGAATTGGGACGAGCTGAGCGTAGCTCTCGCAGATCGCACCCGGATCAGCTTCGCGGAGCTGGATCTCGTCACGTCTGGCGATGCTCACAACCCGGAGGAAGTTTTTCACATTCCGACTCGCCCATCGCTCACGTTCCAAGGAAATATGCGGGTCGCGGTCGCGGAGGCGCGCAATCTCATTGACTCCGGCCATCGCGTCGCGTTTTTTGCGGCCTCGCTCGGTGAGCTCGAGAGGCTCGCTGATGTGCTGCAAGAATACGCGGTGCCCTATCAGCTCGGGCTGGAATCCGATTCGAACGCCCCACCCTCGCTCGCCGAGCGCACATACCATGCGGGCGCCGTCACTGGTGCGTACCTTCTCAAAGGACGCGTGCGCCGGGGCGCAGTTTTGTCCGATTCCCATCTGGCGATTCTCGGCTCGGAGGACCTGTTTGAATCGTCCGAGCTTGCCGTTCAGCAGCCCAGCAAGTCCGCGCTCGCTGCGTTTGCCGCCGATATTGCGGATCTGAAGCCCGGCGATTTCGTCGTCCACGCAACGCACGGCATCGGCCAATTTCTCGGGATTCGTGAAATTGTTCAGGACGGCCAAAAAGGCGATTTCATGCTGCTCGAATATGCGGACGAGTCGAAGCTATACGTCCCTCTGACACGCCTCGATCTCGTGACGAAATATCGCGGGGCGGGCGAAGCGAAACCGCACTTGGATCGCTTGGGCGGAGTTACCTGGGAGAAGACAAAATCGCGCGTCAAGGCCAAAATGCGCGATATGGCGGAGGAGCTGCTGAAGCTGTACGCGCAACGGCGCATCGCTCAAGGCTTCGCGTTCTCGAATGACAGCAATTGGCAGCGAGAATTCGAAGACGCTTTCGAATATACGCCGACTCAGGACCAGATCACCGCGATGGCGCAAATCAAAGCCGACATGGAAGCCAGCCAGCCCATGGATCGCCTGCTGTGCGGCGACGTTGGGTTTGGCAAAACAGAGGTCGCGATGAGGGCCGCCTTCAAGGCTCTGGGAGACGGGAAGCAGGTTGCCGTGCTCGCGCCGACCACCGTTCTCGCTTTTCAGCATTTGGAGACATTCAAGCGCCGTTTCGCCTCATTTCCGGTACGCATTGAGCTGGTCAGCCGTTTTCGCACGCCCAAGGAAGTGAAAGCAACGCTCGAAGAGGCTGCCGCGGGAAAGGTGGATGTGTTGATCGGCACGCATCGACTGTTGTCAAAAGATGTCCAATTTCACGATCTTGGACTGTTGGTCGTGGATGAGGAGCAGCGTTTCGGAGTGCGCCACAAGGAACGGCTAAAACAGCTTAAGCAAAATGTGGACGTGCTGACGATGAGCGCGACTCCCATCCCGCGCACGTTGCACATGTCTCTGCTGGGACTCCGCGATATGTCCGTGATAGAGACCGCGCCCAAGGACCGCCTGTCGATTAATACTGTCGTCGCGCACTTTACCCCGGATCTCATCAAGACCGCAATAGAGCAGGAGCTTGCGCGTCAGGGGCAGGTCTACTATGTCCACAACCGGGTGGATACGATTTTCATGCGCGCGGCGTTCATTCAAGAGCTGCTTCCCGACTGCCGGATCGGCGTTGGACATGGACAGATGGGCGAGGCGGAGCTGGAACGCGTGCTGCTCGGATTTATGAGACACGAGTACGACGTGTTCGTGTCCACCACAATTATCGAGAACGGCCTCGACATCCCCTTATCGAACACAATCATCATTGAGGATGCCGATCGCTACGGGCTCAGCGAGCTCTACCAGTTGCGCGGCCGCGTCGGGCGCTCAAACCGCCGCGCTTACGCGTATTTGCTTGTTCAGCCGGATAAGCAGCTCACCGAAGTCGCAAGAAAGCGTCTCGCCGCGCTGAAGGAGTTTAGCGATTTAGGCGCAGGCTTTAAAATCGCAGCACTGGATTTAGAGCTGCGAGGCGCCGGCAACTTATTGGGAGGCGAACAGCACGGCCATATCGAAGCGGTGGGATACGACACCTATGTCCGGCTGCTTGAAGAAACCGCCAAAGAGCTGAAGGGCGAAGAGGTGCCGCTCGAAATTCATGCGTCTCTTAATCTGGGGCTGGATATCCGCATACCGCCCGCTTACATTTCCGATGAGGCGCAGCGGCTTCGCTGGTACAAGCGGATTGCGGACGTAAAGAACGATGAACAGGCCGGGAGTCTAACCGATGAGCTTTCCGATCGATTTGGCCCGGTACCGGAGGAAGTTGCCAACCTGGTCCGCTTCTCGATGCTGAAAAGCTTGGCCGAGCAGGTGGGAATCGAATCCATTGACCGCAGGGCGGGCGTGGCAAATATCAAATTTCACCAGCAGTCGAAGATCGATCCATTGAAGCTGATGGAGTTGGTTCGTACCGCGCCGGGCGCGCAATTCACGCCCGCGGGAGTTTTGAAATTGCCGCTGCGCACCCGGGCGAACCCGAGCGAACTGCTTGCCGAATTGAGCGCCGGGGTGCTGGAATTGCGTGCCGGGGAGCCGAGCGCGAGTGAACGAAATCGACTCGAACTCTTGCGATAATAGGAAGTTATGAAGTACCTCGCGATCTCGCTATTTGCGTTCACAGGGTTATGTTTTGCGGCCGACGTTGTTGTCGTCGATCAGATTGTCGCCAAAGTGAATGGCGACATCGTCAGCCAGGATGAGCTGCAGCGTCTTTCGCGCGAGCTCGGCGCGGAATTGAAAGCGCAAGGGGAAAACGGAGAGCAGTTTCAGCTCGACTATGAGCAGCGCGCTAAGAATGTACTGCGTGATCGAATCGATGAGTTACTGCTGATTCAAAAGGCCAAAGAACTGAATATCAATGTGGATTCCGATATAACCAAGTACGTGGCGAATCTACAGCGTGAGGCCAACATCACCGATCCCGATAAGTTCCACGACTATGTCCGCCAGCAATCCGGTGTTAACTACGAAGACTTTCTGTCGGAGATTCGGAACCAATACATGACGCGCGAGGTCATTAATCAGGAGATCGGGCGCCACGTGGTGGTAACGGATAAGGAAATTCAAGACTACTACGACAAGCACAAAGCGGACTTCATCCGTGACGAGAAAGTATTCTTGAGCGAAATCCTCATCTCAACCGAGGGGAAGGACGCGGCAGGCATTGCGGCCGCGGAAAAGAAGGCGAAGCAGATTGCTGCCGAAGCCGCCAAGGGTGAGCGGTTTTCGGATCTCGCGCGTGACAACTCAGATGCGGCTACGGCGAAGGCGGGCGGCGTGCTGGGCGGCTACAAGAAAGGCGATCTGCTCAAAGTATTTGAAGACGCAACATGGAACCTGCCGAAGGGAGGCGTCACGCAACCGATTCGCATTCCAACCGGCTTTGAGATTTTGAAGGTGGAAGATCACACGAAGGCCGGCCAGGCTTCGCTCGCCGATGTCCGAAGCGACATCGAAAACATTCTTTATGGACCGAAAATGCAGCCTCGCGTCCGCGAGTATTTGACTAGCTTGCGTAAAACGGCGTTCCTGCAGATCAAATCGGGTTACGCCGACACCGGCGCCGCGGCCGGGCAGAACACCGCGTGGCAAGACCCCGCGCAATTGAAACCGGAGACCGTGACGAAGGCCGAAGTGGAACAGATGAAACGCCACAAGCGGCTGCTGGGGATCCCCATTCCTGGAACAGAAACAACCGTAGCGGGGAAGAGTAGCTCCCGCTAGCAGGTCATGAAATCTCCGTACATCGGCAATCTCGTGGTGAACGAGATTGTGACAGCGCAATTTCTGGTCGTGTCAAAGGAGATCCGCCAGAAGAAAACGGGCGAACCGTATCTTACTCTGCATCTGGTCGACCGCACCGGTGAGCTGGAAGCAAAGATGTGGGACAACGTCGCGGAGGTGATGCACAGTTTCGATCGCGACGATTTCGTCAAAGTAAAGGGGCTGCTGCAGCTCTATCAGAACCGCTCGCAATTCACCGTGCATCGCCTTCGGCGGCTGGAAGATCACGAGGTCGATTTCGCCGATTACTTTCCGTGCTCGGACTGCGACCCGGAGCAGATGTTCGCGGAATTGCAGGGCATCGTTTCGGATCTCGCGAATCCGCACCTCCGAGCCTTGCTGGAAGCGACTCTGAGCGATCCGTACATCGCGGAAAAATACAAGATCGCGCCTGCGGCGAAAGCTGTGCACCATGCCTGCCGCGGTGGGCTGCTGGAGCATGTGCTTTCCTTGTGCAAGCTGGCCCGGATGACGGCTGCGCACTATAAGAACGTCGATCTGGAGCTTGTCCTCGCCGGCGCTATTCTGCATGACATCGGAAAGATCGAGGAGTTGTCATATTCGCGCAGTTTTGGTTACAGCTCGGAAGGGCAGTTGCTCGGCCACATTGTCATCGGACTCCGCATCGTAGCCGCAAAGCTCGCGACGTTGCCCGACTTTCCTTCCAGGCTTCGGATGCTTCTCGAGCATATGATTATCAGCCATCATGGCGAGCTCGCATTCGGCTCTCCGAAGGTGCCGGCGTTCCCCGAAGCGCTGCTGCTGCATCACCTCGATAACCTGGATTCAAAGATGGAGGCGATGCGTGCCGCCCTTCACCGCGATCAAAATGCTCCGGGGGAATTTACCGGATGGGTGGGATCGCTGGAACGAGTCTTGCTCCGCAAAGAGCGCTTTTTGCGGAGTGAAGAGATCCCGGTGGAAGCCGCGCCATCGAGCCAGAACAGCGCGCCCGCCGCGACCACGGTTTTCGGAGAAAAACTTCAGGCCGTGCTCGATTCGCCTAAGTAACCCGGATGCTACGATTATGAATTGTCAGACTCCGGGCTTCGTGCAATGGGCGGTTGTGAACCCCGCCAGGTCCGGAAGGAAGCAACGGTAACGATTTAGCTCGTGTGCCGCGGATCACCCGGGGTCTGGCAGACGTCTCTCCTCCTACCCAAAAGGCGCAGAATTAGGAAATGCCGGGAACTTCGAACGCCGCGAATGGGTGCGTACCGTATCAAGTCATTGCGAGAAAGTACCGCCCGCGGACCTTCCATGAGCTGATCGGGCAGGAGCACGTTCAGAAGACGCTCACGAATGCCATCGAGAGCGGGCGGCTGGCGCACGGCTACATTTTTTCGGGGCAGCGCGGGACCGGCAAAACGACAGTTGCGCGGATTCTCGCTCGCTGTTTGAACTGCATCAACGGGCCGACGGCGAATCCCTGTGGAGTGTGCGCGAGCTGCATTGAAGTCAGCGCCGGTAACTCGGTGGACGTGATCGAAATCGATGCCGCCTCGAACCGCGGCATTAATGAGATGCGCGAAATCCGCGACAACGTCCGGTATCGGCCCGCGCGCGATCCGTACAAAGTATTCATCATCGACGAGGCGCATCAGATCACGAAAGAAGCGTTCAACGCCCTGTTGAAGACGCTCGAAGAACCTCCCGAATGGGTGGTTTTTCTTCTGTGCACAACCGAGGCGCACGAGATTCCGAATACCATCGCATCGCGGTGCCAGCACTTCAGTTTCCGCTCCATAGATTTTCCGGAACTGGTGGCGCGTATGAAATTCATCGTTGCTGAAGAGGGCATCGAGGCAAGTGAAGATGTGCTCTCGCTGCTGGCTCAGGCGGGCGAGGGAAGCGTCCGCGATTCTCTTTCAGCTCTGGACCAGGCGATCGCGTGCTGCGGCAAGAAGCTTGGGGTGGAAGAGGTACGCGCGCTGCTTGGATTGTTTGGCGTCGAATCGCTCCGAAATGTAGCCGAAGCGGTTCACGCGCAGGACGGCGCGCAGATGCTCGAAATTGTTCAGGCCCTTGAGACGCACGGTCAAAGCCTGCAGCACTTCTGCCGCGAACTGTGCCGGTATTGGCGGAACTCTTGGTGGTGAAGATTACGGGCAAGCCGAGCCGCCTGGTGGCTGCATCGGAGCACGACCAGGAGGCATTTGCTTGAAACCGCTGCTTTGTTTAGCGAAGAAGACCTCACCCGATATCTGAACCTGACGCTTGCGACTTACAAATCCGTGCAGGAATCCCTTCAGCCGAGACTTCATCTGGAAGTCGGGCTGATCAAGCTTGTGCAAGCGGGCAAGCTGCAATCGATTGAAGAGGCAATCGCGGAGCTTGGGAAGGCGCCGGTGCCGCAGACGCCGCGTATCACTGTTCCAGCGGTTCAGCCGCCTCCGCAAGGCGAGAAATCGCCGCCTGCTTCGGAGCAGAAGGAACAAGGATTGAGAGAACGCTTGAGCGCGGGGCTCGCCGCCGCGGGAATGAGCGCGAGCGCCGATGCCGTTCAAGAATCGGAGGTGCGCCTGGAAGGTTCGGAGGTAGTGATTCGCGCGCCGAAATCGTTGACCCTCGCGTTGCGCGATGCAGCCGTGGCGAGGACCGCGGCGCAAGTTGTGGGCAAACCGGTGCGTATGCGTATTGAGATCGACGAGAATTCTAACAGAGCCCAAAAACCCCGCGAACAGCCTGTCCCCGAGAGCTCCGGTGTCCGAGAGCGCGCACTATCGCATCCCGGAGTAAAGCACTTCCAAGAAGTGTTCCCGGATGCACAGGTACGGACAGTACGAGATCTGAACGAGTAGCGAAAAAACGCACTCCGCGCCAATCGAAACTGGCTCAAACGCGAAACTGAAAGGAGCGGCCATGAAATTACCCGGCAACATGCAGTCCATGATGAAGCAAGCGCAACAGATGCAGCAGAAACTGCAGGAAGAGGTTGCGGCCATACGCGTCGAGGCTTCGGCAGGCGGCGGAATGGTGACGGTTAAGATGGACGGAAACAAGAAAGTGCTCGGCGTGAAAATCGACCCTGAAGTGGCGGGAGATGTCGAGATGCTCCAAGATATGGTAACGGCCGCTTGTAATGAAGCCGCAAAAAAGGTAGACGACGAGGCGCAGGCAAAAATGGGCGGCATGCTGGGCGGGCTTGGACTGCCTCCCGGGATGTTCTAGGCGCCAGATCCAATGCCTGATTTTGCTGAGCCGCTGGCCCGCTTGATTCAGGAATGCAAACGTCTCCCGGGGATCGGGCAAAAATCCGCTCAGCGCATCGCTTTTCATCTTTTGCGCGCCCCGCGCGAAGACGCCGAGAATCTAGCGCAAGCCGTGCTCGACATCAAAGACAAGCTCGGAATGTGCGCTCAATGCAACAACATTAGCGACGCCGAATTCTGCCTGTACTGCCGCGATCCGCATCGCGAGCAGAACCAGATCTGTGTAGTAGAGGAGCCGCACAACATTTTGCCCATCGAGACGACGCACGCGTTTCGTGGCTTGTATCACGTCCTGCACGGGACAATTTCTCCGTTGCGCGGCATCGGCCCGGATCAATTAAGGATTAAGGGGCTCGTCGACCGCTTGCGGCAGAACGAAATAGAGGAGATCATCGTCGCCACAAATCCCACAGTGGAGGGCGAAGCGACGGCGGTGTATCTATCGCGCCTTCTGAAGCCCCTTGGACCGCGTGTGACACGCATTGGAATGGGCATCCCGGTGGGAAGCGACCTGGAATTTGCGGATGAAGTGACGATGTCGCGCTCGCTCGAAAATCGCCGGGAGATGTGAGAGAGCATGCACCCTGAATTGGAGTTTTTTCTCGAGGATGCGCTGAAATCGATCCAGCGGACCTCGCCTGAAATCGGCCGGGTGGTCTTCGAGCCTGACTACGACATCGACCCAATTCCCACCGAGGCGCGCCAGGTTGGCGATGAGCTGAAGCGCTGTCTTGCGGAACAGACGCCCCAGCCGGACGCGCTCGCAGCGCACGACGGTTTCCCAGTCGCGCTCTCGGGCAAGTATCCGTTGTTGTCAAAATACGCGAGAGCGATAACGCTGCATGCAGATGGAGTCGAAGGGCCGTGGGTCGAAATCGCGCCACCGGGCAATTGGATTTGACCCGCTGAGCCATTCATAACCGACGCTACACTGAAGACGAGTGCTGGTCACCATTTCCTCGCAACCCGAGCGGCCTAAGTGGCTGCGAGCGCCGGCGCCCGTTGGTGAAAACTACCGCGAGCTCAAAGAATTGGTCACGCGCCTTCATTTGCACACGGTGTGCGAAAGCGCTGCCTGTCCGAATGTCGGCGAATGCTGGAACCGGCGCACCGCGACATTTATGATTCTGGGCAACGTTTGCACGCGGCGCTGCGGATTTTGTGCGGTCCAAAAGGGGGCACCGCTGCCGGTCGATTACGATGAACCCCGGCGCGTGGCTGAGGCCTGTTCTCATCCTGGGATTGCGGTACGCGGTCGTCACAAGCGTCAACCGTGACGACCGGAAAGACGGCGGAGCGGAGCTGTTCGCGTTAACCATCAACGCGATTCGGCAAGATGTTCCAGGCTGCAAGGTAGAAGTTCTGGTTCCGGATTTTCAAGGCTCGCACGCAGCGATGGATGCGGTGATGGAGGCGAGCCCGGATGTATTGAATCACAACACGGAGACGGTGCCCCGGCTGTATCGGCAGGTCCGTTTAGGCGCGCGATTTGAGCGCTCGCTCGACATGCTGCGATACGCGAAGCAGATTCGTCCCCGTGTTCCCACCAAGTCGGGTCTCATGCTCGGTTTAGGTGAAACTCAGGGCGAAGTCTTAGACGTGATGCGGGACCTCCGCGCCCATGGCGTGGACATCCTGACGCTTGGACAGTATCTGAGGCCTTCACCAAAGCATTTGCCGATCATCCGTTACATTCCGCAGAGAGAGTTCGATGAATACCGGAAAGCGGGGTACGAGATGGGATTCGCTCACGTGGAAGCAGGTCCCTTGGTGAGAAGCTCTTACCACGCGGACAGCTCGGAGCAAAGCGCGCTGGCCGTTCACTCGTGCACTCATTGAATCGGCAACGTCAACGTAGCCTCGCATCCTGGCCCGTCGCGGGCGTTTCGCAATGTGAGGGAGCCATTATGCGATTCCGCTATTTGCCTGCTTAGGACAAGTCCGATTCCTGAACCTCCCCGCTTCGTCGTGAAGAATGGCACAAACAGATTCGCGGTGTTTGAGACGCCCGGTCCCTCGTCGCGGACGATAATCTCGACCGAGGTGGGCGTCCTTTCCAGCCGTACGAACACTCGTCCGCGGGTCTCCTGCGCGGCGTCGACCCCGTTACGAACGAGATTGATGAGAACCTGTTCCAGTTGATCTGCATCGCCTTGAATCATCAACGAAGGACATTCTTCGAAAAATACCTGCATCCGCGTTTCTAGCTGCGTGACACGTCGCAACAGCGCATTCATCTCCACGGGTCCGAATTTCGGCGGCGGCAACTTCGCGAGCCGCGCGTAGGAGCTCATGAAGCGGCTGAGCGATTCCGATCTGGTTGCGATGACATTCAGCCCTCGCGACATGTCTTCCGTCCAGTCGGCGGGAAGAGGATCGTTCTTCACCAAAGCCTCCAGGCTGTGAGCGATGGACTTGATCGGCGTGAGAGAGTTGTTCAACTCGTGTCCCAACACTCGCACCAGGCGCTGCCAAGCCTGCAATTCCTCTTCGCGCAGCGGTCTCGTCAGGTCGGACAGCACCAGCAATTGGTGCGGCACCCCGCCTTCACGAAATTGGCTGCGGCGGATTCCCCAGCGGCCGGTCCCTCCTGGAAACGAGCGTTGAATGGTCTGCTCGGGCTCTCCGGTCAAATATTCTGCCAAACCGAGCGAGGCTGCATCGCGCGCGAGCAACCGCTCGGCTGGGGACGCGAGTAACCGCTCACCCGCTTTGTTCACCAGACGCAACGAAAGCTGCGGGTCGAAAGCGAAGGCCGCCACATCGATCTCCTCCATCACCTTCCGCAGCAACGCGGTCGCTTCAAGAGCGCCCAGCCGCTGGTCGCGCAAGGTGGCGGCCATCGTGTTTACCTGATGCATGACCTCGCCCATCGCCTCTTTGGGGTTCTCGACGCGAGCCCGTATGGAATAGTCGCCCTCGCGCATGGCTTCGAGCAGGTTGGCCAGCGTGCGGAGTGGATTGGCCACGCGCTCGCGAGCGGCAAAACAGAATCCGAGCCAGCAGAGGACAATCAGCAGCCCTAAAGTCCATTGTTCCCGGCCCGGATATCCGCCGGTAGCAAGGATCACGATGGACACGAGTACTGCCGGAAGGCCGCCCGCGAGGGCGAGCAGCAAGACCCTCAGCTCATGGCTGGTCTTTAGTTTCGTATGCCAGCCTCCTGGTCCGATATCCGGAAGATTCTCTACAGTCCGAAGCGCTGCAAGCGGCGGTATAACGCGCTGCGACTCAAGCCCAGAGCGCTCGCCGCATGGCTCACGTTACCGCCATACCGGCCCAGCGCCTTCTTGATGAGGAACTCTTCGACATCTTCCAAGCTCATGTCCTCCAACCGCGGCGAGCCCATGCTGGCCGAACGCAAAGCCAAATCGCTTGCTTTGATGCAATTCGATTGGGCCATCAACACGGCGCGCTCGACAACATGATTCAGCTCGCGTACGTTGCCCTGCCAGGGATGTTCATACATGGCCTGCAGTGCATTGTGATCGAAGCCCGTGATGTTTTTGCGATAACGGCGGGCGTGCGTTGCCAGAAAATGGTTTGCCAACGGCGGAATATCTTCGCGCCTCTCACGCAGCGGCGGAATGTGAATTTCTATGGTGTTCAGGCGGAACAGCAAGTCCTGCCGGAACCTGCCGTTCTGGACTTCGTCGGTGAGATTCGCATTGGTCGCGGAGATCACGCGAACGTCAACCTTCTTGGTCTTCGACGATCCAACTCGCTCCATTTCGCCGATTTCCAAGACCCGCAGCAGCTTCGCTTGCAGATTCATCGGCACGTTCGCAATCTCATCCAAGAACAGCGTCCCTGTATCCGCCAGCTCAAAACGGCCGACGCGGTCCATCTTGGCATCGGTGAACGCGCCCTTCACGTGGCCGAACAACTCGCTCTCAAACACCCCTTCTGCAAGCCCGCCGGCATTCAACGTGACCATGGGCTTACTCGCGCGCGTGGACACGGCATGAAGCGTACGTGCGACAACCTCTTTGCCGCTGCCAGGCTCGCCCGTTATCAAGACGTTCGCGTCGGAGGGTCCTACGCGCGCAATGAGATCGAGCACCGGCTGCATTTTGGCGTCCTGCGTAATCATGGTCGGCAGATTCTCGCCACGCAAGAGCTGATTTTCAGCTTCGAGGCGCTGCCCGCGGCGGATCGCCTGACTCAACTCGAGCTGGGTGCGGACAATGGCCGCGAGCCGCTCGTTTTCCCACGGTTTCTGAACGAAATCGCGCGCTCCCCGACGCATCGCTTCCACTGCGATATCCACGCTGCTCCATGCGGTCATCACGACAACGGGCAGCATCGAATCGATCGCCTGTATTTTCTGTAGAAGCTCCAATCCCTCTTGTCCCGACGTCGTGTCGCGGCTGTAGTTCAGATCAATGATTGCGGCGTCGTAGTCGCGATTCTCGATTGCCTGAACCGCTTGCTGCGGCGACTCGGCCGATTCGATTTTATAGCCCTCCCGCTTCAAAACCATCCGCAACGCCTCGAGCACATCCGGCTGATCATCGGCGATCAGGATGCGCATCTGTGACGGCACGATTTTCATATCAATTTTGAATCGAAGCTGGGAACGCGCCGGAGCTAATTCTTGGTGATCCAGCCATCTTCTATGTAGACGATTCGATGGCCGTACTCGGCGTTCTTCTCGTTATGGGTGACCTGGACGATCGTTGTGCCTTCCTCGTTCAATTTCTTGAACAATTCCATAATCTCTTTGCCCTGGGTGGAATGCAGATTGCCGGTCGGCTCGTCGGCCAAAATCAGCTTCGGATTCGCGATCATCGAACGCGCGACCGCCACAAGCTGCTGCTGTCCGCCCGACAGTTGATTGGGAAAGAGATCTTTTTTGCCGACCATATTGAACCGGTCGAGCGTGTCGCACACGATGCTTTCCCTCTCGGACTTTTTGATGTTCCGATACGAAAGCGGAATGTCGAGATTCTCGTACACGGTAAGCGAGTCGAGCAGATGATAGCTCTGAAAGACGAAACCGATGTACTTTTTATACAGTTCTGATCGGTCTTTCTTGTTCAGCTTTTGAATGGGTCGATCAAAGAACCGATACTCGCCGGTCCAGGCGCTATCGTGCATGCCGAGCAGATGCAGCAGTGTCGATTTTCCAGCGCCGGAGGGCCCCATAATCGAGATAAACTCGCCCTCTTTGATCTCGAGATTGATCCGGCGCAGCACGTACGTCTTTGTGGGGCCGTGCTCAAAAAATTTTTCGATATTGCGAAGAGAAATCATTGCAAAAATTCGCGGAACGGCCCGTTTGCTGGGGCAACCCGCTCATTTATAGCGTAAAGCAGAGATCGCGTTCGACCGCTGCTTGCTTTCAGTAGCGCACCGACCGGACGGACCGCAGACTCGCAACGTGGGAGAAAGTGCGGCAAATCGCGTGAGAAGCAGCAACTCTGCCGACAGGAACAATGCGCAAAATGCGTGCTTCCCGCGCACAAGAGTAGATGCCGAAGCCCAATAGCAACAGGGCTGCCGCAATGATATCCGGGTGCTTTCGAATCATACGGGCACTTCCATATTCTCTTCCACCACTCTGCCGTCGAACAGATGAATCGAACGATCCGCATAGCGGGCATACCGAGGATCGTGAGTCACCATGCAGATCGTCGCGCCGCCGCGGTGCAGCTCCCGCAGAAGCTCCATAACTTGTTCGCCGTTCTGCGAATCCAGGTTGCCCGTCGGCTCGTCCGCAAGCAGGATGGATGGATCGCCAGCCAAGGCGCGCGCGACTGCAACGCGTTGCTGCTGGCCGCCCGACAGTTGCGACGGATAGTGCTTGATCCGGTGCGACATGCCCACCCTCTCCAGCGCTTCATGAACCTTCTTCTTGCGATCTGCGCCGCCCATTCCGCGGTACGTCAGCGGCAATTCCACGTTCTCGTACACGTTCAAGTCGCCGATCAAGTTAAATGCCTGAAAAATGAACCCGATCTCGCGGTTGCGGATGCGAGCGCGCTCGGAAAGCTTGAGACTCTGGACCGGCTTACTGTTAAGAATGTAGGTTCCCGACGTCGGCGAGTCGAGCAGCCCCAAAATGGCGAGCAGGGTCGATTTACCGCATCCCGAGGGCCCGGAAATAGAGACATACTCGCCGCGTTGGATGTCCATGTGGATTCCCGAAAGAGCGTGCGTCTCCACCTCGTCGGTGACGAACACTTTCGTAACCCCCTCTAGCTGGATCAACGGCTCCGTGGCAGTCATTCTGGTTCTTTCCTCCTCAACTTAAGACTTATACGCTCGCAACACACTTCTAGTTCAACCGGATTCGGGGATATTGATCGTTCTGCGCCATGTCGGAAAGGATCACCTGGTCGCCTACCTTCAATCCGCCAAGTACTTGGATTGTATTCACGGATGCAGCGCCCAATTTCACATTCACGTGCGTGGCACCTTTGCCATCCGGATCGAGCTTGAACAGGCCGATGGTCGTGTTCGGTTCGCCGGAGACAGGGCGGCCGACATAGACCACATCCGAGAGGTGCTCGATTTCGATCGTGCCATCCACGCTGAGTTCAGGGCGGGCGCCCTGCGGCAACGGCCCGAGCAGCGCCACATCGACGCCGACCGTGCCATTTTGAGCAGCCGGGTCGATTCGAATCACCCGTCCGGGGATCAAGCCATTCCGCGTGTCTATCGAGGCATCTAAACCGATGCGCACGTTCTTCATCTGCGTCTCGGCGATCTGCAGCACCGCCTTCAACTTGGTGGGATCGGCAACTTTCGCTAGGATCGTGCCCGCAGTGACACGCTGCCCCACTTCGACATCGACCTCTTGGAGTACTCCGTCGATTCCGGCGCGGATTGTCAACTGATCCACCTGTTTTCGCTTCAACTCGTACGCAGCGCGCGAGCTCTCGACGATCACCTTCTGCGCGTCGAGCTGCGCCCGGTCTGACTGATCGACAATGTCCAGCCGCTGCTTTTGGAGAGCCACGCGTTTCTCTAACTGGTTTGCCTGATCGACCGTCAGCTTCGATTCCAGATCGCTCTTGAGGTTCAGCCGGGTGAGTTCGAGGTCGCGATCAGCGGTTAGCTTCGCTTGGGTGTATTGCGATTCCAGACTCGCGAGGTTTGCTCGTTGGTCGAGTTTGTCGCTTTCCAGCTTAACTTTCGTGTTCTCCAGGTTGGCCTCGTCCTGCTTGACTTGCCACTCGGCCTTTTCGGCTTCGAGTTCCAGATCCGGGTCGCTGAGGACCAGGATCACGTCGTTCGCTTTAACGGGGTCAATGCCGGCGCGGCGGACGATTTGGCTGACCCGGCTGTCCTGCGCGGCGGCGATCCAGTGAATCTCTTCCGGCTTCAGGGCGCCGAGGCCCCGAACCTGCATCTCCATGGGGCCCCGCTTCACGGTGTCCACCCAGATGCCGCTCTTCTCGACCGAGGGCGCGGCCGGCTTCAGACGAGCAAGAGCGAACGTTGTGCCGCCAATTGCAGCGGCCGCTACGACAATGTAAATGACCCGCCGGATCGTGCGCTTCCGGGCGACTTCTTTACCGCGAGGAACATCCATTCCCATGTGAATATCTAGTATACGAGCGGTGCATTTCCGTCACCACCGCATTCTGACAGCTTAAAATCCTTGTTCCTAACAGTTTAGCCCAAATTGAGGACTAAAGTCGTGTCCGTTTTTGGGACGGAATCGGCGAATTGCGGAACGAACCCACGCCCGCATATGAGAGCCCGACGTTCCCTTGCCGAGGGCCCGATGATCACTACTTCGTTACTTGTGCGCCTGGGCCGCGCGCTGTTTCTGCATCTGCTTGAAGAGTTCCGGACGGTCGGCCGCGAGTACGCTGTCTTCTGTTGCATGCCCGAAGAGCTCGGGATGGAGATAATGGCCGCGTTCCTTCTCCGGTTTGTCCTGCTCCACCGGGATGCGGTGGGCATTCGCGTACGCATCCTTGCGGATGCCGGTGACCTGCCATGAAACCTTCGCGCCCGGCACGCCCCCTGCAATCACAAACTGATTGCTGTCGACCTCACGGGCAATATGCAGATTCGGTTGCGGCGCACAGATTGCAGTGAGCTGGTACCGGAAATCTCGATTTAGCGCTTCGAACCAATCGGGGAGAGTCACAATCGCCATTCCACGGCTATCGGTCAACGCCACGCCATCATAGATGTTTTTCATATCTGGCGACTCGACGAACGAGTGATAGAGGTACTTGTTCGCCGGGTCGAGCGGATGATCGATTTTGAAGGAGCCGGCGCCTTTTGAAAGCGTTCCCGTCACGTCGCACATCACCGCTGAATAACCGGCTGGCCGCGTAGCGGAGCTGTCGCCGCTGCTGCCCGCCGGTGAGCAGACAATGCCGCATCCGCCGAGTTCCGGATTGGCTGTTGCCGCCCATCGGCGTCGATGCACCAACTCCGCCCCTGTGCGCATTAAAGCCAGCTGACCCACCGACTGCGGCGAGACCAGTAGCCGCCGCCTGGGCCGACCGTCGTACCCCTCGTGAAGTACCCGGCGACGCCTCCGAACGAGTCGGCGCCAACTCCTACCCACAAGGCCCGTCCATCGCTAGCTGGAGCCTCCACGTCGCAACAACGCCATAGCCGCCCGTAGCCGGCGCCCGTTGTCGTGTCCGCCGGATCCGAACACGCCAGTGCCGCCGGAGTACGAAGGGCTGCTGGCGTGGCCGCCCATACCGACGATGGCGTCGCCCCCGCCGTCGTCGTTTTGAATCTGAAAGACGGTACCGATCGAGCTCGCGGTACCGGAATACGGGAGCTTCAAAGGCGGCCCTGCGGGTCCTTGTGGTCCCTGAGGTCCTTGCGGACCTTCAGGGCCGGCAGGTCCCTGAAGTGTCGCCGTTTGCTGCGTGCTCCCGTCTGGAAACTTGATCCCGCCGCTGGTTGATTGAATGATGCCGTCGACGGTTAACGGCGAAGCCGGAGTCGCGGTCCCGATTCCCACCTTCCCCGCAAAGTAGTTCGTTCCTCCGGCAGAATACAACGCATAATTTGCGGCCGCTGCGGTCGGCGCCTCGATGTAAATGCCATAGAAGTTCGTGAAGCGCCCGCCACGGCTGTTGACCGGCGCAAAAATGCGAGCGCCATACCCATTCGTGATCGTTCCGGTTGACGCGTTCTGTACTTTCAGATAAGCTCCGTACGCGTTCGTGATCGTTCCCGTGCTGCGATTCGTGGGCCAACCCTCGATGCCGATCGCCGAACCCACCGTGCCGGTTCCGTAGTGACCAATGAAAAAACCGCCGCCCAGCAGCGAATAGGTGATGTTGTTGTGATTCCCGGATTGAGTCTCCATCCGCACGCTCACTCCGGCGTAGTCTGCCGTACTCGTGCCCGATGGATTCGCGACGCTATGGAAATAGCCGTTTATCAGGTGTCCCGAAATGCCGGTTAACGAGCCTGAGACCTCTAGCCGCGCGAACGGCGACGTCGTACCGATCCCGACGTTACCGTTGTTCTCAAAGATCGCCGAATTGATGATGGTGCTAGCCCCGGAATACTTGGGCACAACGTTCACTGTGCCTCCGGTTGTGGTTACGGGTTTTTGCGCGTACGCCGTGACGGCGAGCAGCGCAAGGCAAGACAAATGACGCGATGTGTGATACATGAGGTCCTCCCCAGGTCGAAATTTAGGCATCCACAATATCACCTTCAGGGGCTAGAGCGCGGAATCTTGGCGCACACTCGCGGATCGAATGGGATCATCGCCGGTGCGTGTCGGACAATGGTATGCGGCGGTGGAAGGGGCAGGGCAGTGAGCATCGGCGAACAGGTCGCTTTCCTATTTCTATTGGCGATTCCGATCTCGTCTATTGCGTGGACGATCACGCACGAAGAGATCTTTCGCGAGCCGCGCGAGTGGTGCAAAGAGAAGAGCGAGCATTGTGACAAGCTCCTCAAGAGGAAATTCTTCTATCTGTTTACTTGCGAGTACTGTTTCAGCCATTACGTCGTGATTGTTTTCCTGTTCATTACCCACTTCAAGCTGCTTTATGGCGACTGGCGCGGCTATTTGATCTCGCTCTTCGCTCTTGTGTGGGTCGCGAACGTGTATATGAACATCTATTCGCGCGTGCGGCTCGACATCAAGCGCGAGCGCGTGGAGATCGCGGAAAAAGAAACTGCGATGAACGATTCCGAAACCTCCAAAAAGCCGGAGCACATCGAACTCGTCAATCAGTGACCAGAATCTTCGAAAAGTTTCCGCTTGTCTTCCGGAGTGAGTTCGTCGTAGAGCTTTGTGAATACCGCATTCGTCCACCCGAACCCCGCTTCGTTCGTGCGGTACCCGAAACGGATTTCTGAGCTGACGTTCGCTCCAATATGGACGACGTCGTACTTCTCAACCATGTAGCCGCGCTTCAGAAAATCGTCCCGGACCAGCGATAGAAATTTCATCGAAATCCGCTCCGCATCTTCGCTGTAACCGTAGCGCCGCAGCCCGTCGACGGCGATCATCTCGAGTGGCGCCCAGCCGAACGGCGCATCCCATTGATTGCCGCTTTCAAACGTGCTGGTCTCAAGCCCGCCCGCTTTCTCGAACCGGCTCAGGTTGCGCTCCACGCGGCTGGCTTGTTCCCGCGTGGCGATTCCCGCCCAGAGCGGGTAAAACGTCGTGAGAAACGGATATTTTCGGACGCGTTTCTCGACGAAGTTGTAGTCGTAGTACAACCCATCTCCCGCATCCCACATCAGGCGATTGACGGCAGCGGCGCGCCGGCTGGCTCGGTCCTGCCAGGTTGCAGCGTCCGCGTTGCGATCCAAGATGCGCAAACTGTCAGCCGTTTGCATCTCCATCAGATACAAAAGGGAGTTCAGGCACACGGGATCGTAGTGAATGGCGTCAATATTAAACGGGCCGAATCGGTTTGACGGATCGAAGCCCGATTCGCGCATCGAGCGATCGCCCTTATAGAACAGCGCGGTTAGCTGATCCGTCTTTCGATCGTAATATTGATCGACGTCATAGGCCGTAATCTTGTGCGAGCGGAAATAGGCCTTCACGAGGTCGTAATGCGTTCTGCCCTCCGCGTCACGTTCTGATGAGACCACTTCGGGCGCAGGCCCTTCGCCCAAATCGAAATACCGGGAGAGGCCGGTTTCGGGAGTGAGGTGCGGCTCCACAGTCCAGTAACGGTAATACTGCTCGAGCAGTGGTTCCGCGTCGTTAAGCCACTTGCGATCATGCGTCTCGTCATAGACGCCGAGCAGCATCTGCGAGAGAAACGGCGGCTGGGACCGCGTGAGATAGTACGTGCGGTTTGCGTTCAACACTTTGCCGTAATACCGGACTTCGTAGAGAAAATTATCGGCCATGTCTTTGGCCAGATCGAAATCGTGATCCCGAAGAAGGCCAACCTGGATGAAATAGCTGTCCCAGCCATACATTTCATTGAAACGGCCGCCGGGTACCACGTACGGCCGGGGCAAATAGAGAAGCCCTTGTTCGCGAATCTCGTTTCGGTTTTCCGGAAGCGCGAGAATGGCAATTTTTCGAAAATCGCCGGGAGCCATCGCCTGCGTCAGCTGGTGTTCGATTTGCTTGAGATCGTCACTCGCGGGCACGTACACCGGCCAGCGCCCGTCAGGATCTGGATGAAACTTCGGATCGACCGCGGCTTTGGCCAGATCGTGATTCGAGCGCATGAGTACGGCCCAGGTGCGTTGGATATAGTCGAGAATCGATGCGGTCTGAACCTGCGTCGCGAGCAATGTCGCGGAAAAGAGGACTACCGCAGCGGACGCATAGATGCGCCGATCTCGATTACTGCGCACTGGAATGGAATGTCAGTGTTTCGCGTTTTCCCCGCACCGTGATGTTCTTGAGCGTCAGAAGCGTGACGCCGGGCGGCAGCATAGACGGGAACCTCCGCTCCAAGCCGTTTCGCGTGAGCCGCAGTCCGGTGTAACCGAACACGAACTGCTGGAGGAAAGCTCCCGCGCCGGTGATGAAATTTATATTCTGATTTTCCGGGGTTTCGGCAATCGCCTGAAAAGGCGGCCGGAGGAACGGGTAGGAAAGCTGATCCAGTAGTTTGCCTAAAGCGAGCCGCTCCCCGATTTCAACCGCCATGATCGGGTAAAACTCAATCCCCATCATCGCGCCCAGTTGGTGCCGTTGCGCTTCGGCCAGCGCGGTATCTATGGCGCTGCGGGTCTGCTGCGGTGTGTGGGGCCGATCGAGCGGAAACCAAAGCAGCGAGGAATGGCTGTCCGGCACATACATTTTTTCGGACACTTCCGCCCATTTGGGGTGCGGCTCGACATGCAGCTCTTGCGCAATAGCCATCGCGAGATCAAAGTTTTTCTTCGCGATCGCATTCGTATACGCATCGTTGCTCACGCCTATGTCGGACTCATTCACGGCGACGACGTTCGCAATCTCGTACCTGCCACGGGCCGCGACATAACTGACGCGACTCGCCCAAAAATCCGCCGTGTCGCGCAGAATCGGCCAGCAATCATTCTCGAGCCACGCACGATCGCCCGTTGCCGCCCAGTATTGCCACGCTGCCAACGCTACATCGCCATTGACGTGGTTCTCAGAACTCGCATTTTGAAACGCGAAGCGAGGCGTCGTTTCGGCGCCGTCTGGTCCCGCCTCCCAGGGGTACATGGCGCCTTGATATCCGTTGTGTTTCGCGTTCTCGCGCGCCGCCTCTCGCGTTCGAGAGCGAAACGCCACCATCGGCCGCGCGATCTCGGGATGCAGAACCAACAGCGCGGGAAACATAAAGGTGTCCGCATCCCAAAAGATGTGCCCGTGATAACCGGCATTGCTGAGGCCCATCGGCCCGGTGCTGATTCCCAGACCTTCACGGGTGCTTCCCAGCAGATAAAACAGCATCGAGTGAATCGTCCGCTGCAGTTTCGGGTCGCCTTCGACGACAATGTCCGATTCCCACAACTTGTGCCACGCTGCCGAACTTGCGGAGAGCAACGCGTCGAAACCGGTCTGACGAGCGGTGATCGCCGCCTTTTCAGCGGCGCTTGATTCCGTCCTCTGGATCGCGGCAAACTTCGTAAACGTGTAGCTTTGGCCCTTCTTGACGGCGCCCTTCCATTCCGCTTCCGCTCCGTCGCGATCTTTATGGGTCTCCACGGCTCCCGCCGCCGTCCACTGCGTTGCAACGGCTTCGCCAGTCTTCACTCCGGTACCCGGCGCGATTGCCACGAGGGACATCAGCGCGCCATCTCCGGAGCTTTCGACATTCGCATCCGAAACGTCCAGGTGACCCGGATACCAGATCACCCAATGGTCCTTTTCGGCTTCCGGCGGAGGTGTCCGCATTCGCTCATATGCGTAGCGGTGCGGCGCGGGCCAGTTGCGAAGCGGCAGCCGTACGGTGATGCTGCCAGAGAATTCGGGTTTGATCGTCACCCGCGTGGCGGCGAGCGCAGCGTCATCACGCGAAACGAACTCTTCCGCTTCGATCCGCATCCTCTTGTCGCCGTCCGTCCACACATAGCTGGTTCGCAGCACGCCGTTGTACATGTCGAGCATCTGCCGATAATCGCCGATGCCGCCAAACGATGTCGTCGCGTTCAGCCAATGCGAGCCGTTGAATACGTCGATCTCGTTCCACGCGGGTGCGCGCGCGATGCGAGGCACGTCGTCCTTCGTATGATCGTAAACTCCGGCGAGGTACATCCCGGCCGCGGACGTCGCGAGCGGCGTCGTATCCAATCCCAAAACGCCATTTCCTAGGTAAGCGGGCGCGTAAGGCTGCGGGCTGGCGGCTTCGAAAATGAACGACGAGTCGTCAGCCCACGTGTTTGTCGAAACAACTAGCGATAAGAGAGCGCAGGCCGCAACAGGCGCCCTCTGCCACATCTAGAAAGTGATATGCGCGCCGAACTGCATGTTGCGCATGGCGTCGCATTGCAGGCACGTCTGAATACCGCTGATCACGCCACCCCCGGCGCCCGGGTCAACCGCCGTGCCGGGCAGCCCGAGATTGGTGCGGTTAAACGCGTTGAACACTTCCCACCGGATCTCGAGGCCGACGCGCTCAGTGAACTTGAAGCCTTTCGACAGTGACCAATCGGCCGTGAAGAAGTTCGGGCCGCGCAGCGAGTTCCGGCCCGCGTTGCCGAACGTGTAGAGGGGCGGAATGCCGTAAGCAGCCGGGTTGAACCACAGATTCGCGCTTTGATTGAAGCCAGCCGTCGGGTCGCCGATCAGGTCCGGGCGCTCTCCCATATTCGAGTTCAGGTTCGCGGTGTTGTTGAGCGTAGGCGAGAACGGCAGGCCCGAGGTGTAGGTTGTGATGCCGCGGAACGCCCAATCTCCGAAAACACCATTTACAAACCGGCCGCCGTTGGCCAGATATCTGCCGCCCGTGACCCAACGGCAGCTCGATCGTATGGGCCACCGTGAGCACATATTCGCGGTCATAATCTGACGGTCCGTAGTCCATATGCTGGTTGAACTGATCTGTCGGCGTGCCGAATTGGCCGTAATCTAGAGACTTCTGCCACGAGAAGCTGGCCAGCAGGGAGTACGCTGCGGAGAAGCGTTTCGTAAGCTGCGTCTGAAATCCGTTGTAATTGCTGCTGCTGCAATCGCATTTGTCGAAGATGTTCTGCGTCAAGCCCGTACTTCAGGAACAGCGGTTCGCGCAGCGGAATTAACGGGCCGGGACCCGGTATGGCATTGTTCAGATTGAAACCGCCATTCAAGTGGCGGCTGACGTTTCCGACGTAGCCCATCGGACAGCGTCAGCTGCGGCGCAATTTCGCGCTCGACCGTGAAGCTATATTGATCCGAATATGGGATCTTCTGGTTAGCCGGAATATAGGCAACGCCGATACCGTTTGCCAGCGGAAGCATCCCGTTCGAAGGAATCGTCGGGAACACGACTGCAGGCGGAGCCGTGGTTACGGAGCCGATAGGAAAGAATTTTGCGGTCTGAGGAATGCTCTGATTCACGATCGAGGGATAAACATCTGCAGCGAGATCGTTGAAGTTCCAGCCGAACGTCCCCGGCGCATAGCCGCGGCCGTACCCGGTTCGAATCACCGTTTTCTCGTTCACCGCGTAAGCAATCCCTAGCCGCGGAGAGAAGTTCAGCCATTGCGTCTGCGCGTTTCCCGACCGCGAAACGCCCCCTACGCCGGGGATGTAAACGATGTTGGTCGTAACGTCGTAACGGCCGCCTTGTCCTGGGTTCAGCGAGAAATCGGGGAACCAGACGTCCCAACGAAGGCCATAGGAAATGGTCAGCTTCGGCGTTGCGCGCCAGGTGTCTTCCACAAACGTGAACAGCCGGTTTTGCCGGTCTTCCTGATTCGTCGATACTTGCTGGAAGCGGGCAAAGCTTGTAGGCAGGCCCAGCTCCAAGGACGCAAGCGCGTATCCGCTGTTCGAATTGCTGGCGTCGCCGGTCACGTCGGGAGTGAAGTTATACACGCCCGCGCGATGGTTATCGCTTGGCAGACGCAAATTCCACGCCATCTCCCAAGTAGCGCCGAACTTGATGGTGTGATTGCCGGCAACCTTGGTCCAGTTATCTGTCCAGTCAAGCAGCGTTTCGCGCTCGTGCAATGGGCAATTGCAACTGAATCCGGTAAAGAGGTTTCCGTTAAGCTGCGTTTGCGGCATACCGTAGGTATCGGGACGTCCCGAAATGTTCAGCCCCGGGAATCCGAGCGTGTTCGCAAGCTGCTGAGTCTGATCCTGCGCGCCGACCGTGACCCGATACCGCGAGAAGCCGAAACGGAAATCGGTCAGTACAGTGGGGCTGACCGTGTAGGTCCCGCCGGAAGCCAGATTCTGGTTCAGCGAATTCGATAACCCCGAGAATCCCAATTGATTAAATTGCGGGCCGCCATAGAGACCAAACGGGCCGGGCGCCGTAATGTCTGTTCCCAGGTAGCTGTATCGCCCGAAGAAGTGTAGCTTCTCGCTCGAGAAGTAATCGGCGCGCGCGTCCCACTGGTTCGAATCAAACTTCTCCACCGCGCTCGTCGCGTAGTTCGGCGCTCCGTAGGGAGCCGCGATATTGGGCAGCGGGATATTTGACAAGAGCGCGGCGATGGGTGCGGGCGGCGCTGGAAGGATATCGCCTAGGTACGGCGTGCGTCCGGATGCCGCGTGCGCGTTTGGCCCGGTCGCCGGATTGTAAAGCTGGATTCCCGTCGCCGCCAAGAGGTCACTGAAGTTGCCCGTGCGATCCTGCGCCGTGGGAACGAACGTCACTTCCGACGCTCCCAGTCTGCGGCGCGTCAGTTGAGCGTCGCCGAAGAAGAAAAGCTTGTCTTTCTTGATCGGACCGCCGATGGAGCCGCCGAACTGGTTCCAGCGAAGTTCCGGAATGTCCGCGCGGGTCGCTTGCGTGAATGGATTCCGCGCCTCGAAAACATCGTTTTGCAGAAATTCGAACGCGCTGCCGTGGAGGTCGTTGGTTCCCGATTTTGTCTCCACGTTGAAGACCGCGCCCGCGGCATGATATTCGGCGTCGTAATTGCTCGTCGAGGCCGTAAATTCAGCAACAGAGTCGATGGCCGGATTCACCATGGTGATCCCAAGCACCTGGTCGTTATTGTTCATGCCATCGAGCTGGTAATTCGTGCTCGCGAACTCTTGCCCGTTCTGATTCACAAGCGTCGATTGCTGCGGATTTTCGCTCGGCGCGTGCTGGAACGTGTTGATGACGGAGCCCGGTGTCAGGAGCGCAAGATTTGTGAAATTGCGGTTCGTTACCGGAAGCGTGGCGATCTGTCCGGCGGTCAGATTGGTTTGCACCTCCGCGCGATCGGTTTCTATTGGAGGAGGCGCCGAAGTTACCGTTACTTCCTGCGTTTCTTGGCCGACTTGCATCGTTGCGTCGGCGCGGGCGGATTGGCCAACCGTAACGGCCACGCTCTGCTGCACGAATTTCTGGAATCCGGCCTTGCTAATCGTGATGGTGTAGGTCCCCGGTGGAACGTCAGTTTGTGTGTAGTTGCCTGATTCGTTCGTGGTTGTTTGAAGGGTCAGTCCCTTGGCCGGATTCTCAATCGCGACTGTTGCGCCGGGAACCGCAGCCCCCGTAGAATCCTGGACTGTCCCGATTACGGTCCCCGACGTAGCTTGAGCGAGAATTCCGGTCGGCATCGAGACTGCGAGGCAAAATACGGAAATTGAATAAACCGATGCGTGTAAGTTTCATAGAGTGAATCCCTTAAGCGAAGCTGTCTCCCCCGATTTTGCGCCAGGGATAGGAAAGAATCAAGTCTTTTCTTTGTAAGGAGTCGCCGGGATCACCAGGTGAACTTCAGCGTGACGCGATTTCGACCAGCGGTTTCCCGAAATCGCACATGTATTTGCCCGCTTTTTGCATCAATACGCCCACCCTCAACCGAGATCCGCGGCCGATTCAAGCGAATCGGGATATCGTACTGCGATCCCGCCTCGCCTTCGAGTGTAAACGTCGCGGCGCGATCGGAAACGTTTTGGTCGATGACTTTGACATGGCTCGTGACAGATCCTTCGGGCGGCAAATTCTCAGCGAGTTCGAGCTCGACAGGGTCGAGCGGGATCGAAATCGTGTGCAGGGTCGAAGGCGCAGCAGTGCATGACGTCTCCGGTGCACTGCCTGTTCGGAGACAAAGTGTTTCCGCCGCCTCCGTTCGTGACGAGACCGTCAGTTGTCCGGCATTGCGCCGGTATTCCAGATCGATTATCGATGAGCCCAGAAAGACGTGCCGTAGCCGCGCGTGATCCCATGTCGCCGGCAAATGAGGCACGATGCGCAGCGTGCGATTCGGTGCGTCCCAGTCCAAGCCGAACAGACCGCGCAGCAGAGGCGTGAGAACCATTGCCGAGGACCAAAGCTGATGTGAGGTGCTTCGGCCCAAGGGTTGGAAGAACTCACCCGAGAGCAGCTCGGTAACCGCGCCGAGATCCTGAGTCCACGTCAGGTTCGCATTCTGCATCAGGTGAGCATACGCCGAAAGAGATCGGCCCGCGCGATATTCTGCCAGCGACACCCAACCGGTGAAAAGCGGCCACACGGATCCTTGGTGGTAGCTGATCGGGTCATAAAACGGCGTGCGATCGCTAATGTCGCGCGTGCCCCAGTCCGTGGAAAACTCGCTCGAGGCCCAGCGCGCGAGCATGGGCCCGGCTTTCTGAAGGCTCAGGGTCCCGTCCCACCACGCAACCGACGGGTAAATTGAGGCAGTGTCATCGCGCGAGCCGTCCCGATTGCGGCTGAACGCGTAAAACTGCGAGGCCGGATCAAAATATTCCGACTCAATTTTGGCGCGAATCTCCATCGCGGCCTTCTTTGCGTCTGCCGAGAGAGCCGCATCCTTCATGAGCCCCGCGAGATGCGACATGGCGTCCGCGGATTGCTGATCCAGCGCGGCGAGGTAAATCTCCTGGTGCGGCATGCCGGGTGGCCAGGATTCCACCCACCCAGTACCCTCGCTGTTGTCGTAGATTCCGTCCGTGTCGTGGGCGCGCGTAAACGCGTAAGCCTTGCGGATCGCCTCCCAGTTCTGTTTCAGATACGCGCTATCGCCGCTCGTTTTGACGTAATCCCACATCGCCATTACCAGCAGCGGAGTCGCGTCAGCAGAGGCGAAAAAATATGGGGTCGATTTCCAGTCGACGGTTTCTGCCATTTGCGAAAACTCGTGCATGATTTTCCCATCGGCGCGCTGGCGTTGGATGAGGAAATCGAGCGCCCGCCGCGTCAAAGCGAAATCGCCATAGCTGTTGATGGCGTAAGAGCTCCACAACGTATCCCGTCCGAAAAACCAGCCGAATCCGGGACGCGCCGAGTCTGCAGATTCGTAATAACCGGCAACCAAGCCCGTTTCACTGCCATGCTGGACTTGCAATTGATCGATCGAGACCTCAGCCCATTTCAGCGCCTCATCCAAGTGTTTGTCCGGTGTCTCGGCGATCAATCGCGTGTCGAAAAAATGGGCGTAATACTCCTGTGTCTGGGAATAGAGTTGCGGGATGGTGGCTTCAATGCCCGCTGCCTGCCCGTTCGGATCATCTCCGCTTGCCAGCGCGAAAATGAGCGGAAACACCGATCCGTGATCGCGTTTCGGGTCAAACGAAAGAAGGAACTGGAGCGGATAGGTCTGCGGGTGCTCTTGATACGGCGGAAGAATGCCGGGCCGCGTGTGCGGCATAGCGACCACTGCCGAGAACTTCGCATTATCCGTGTGCAGCAAGTAAGCGCCGCTATCACCGTCAGCCTTCCATTCGCCATTGGGACGGCCGAAATTCGGTGCAGGCCACATGCGGAGCATCTCGGGCGTGAAGGAGAGGGTCAGATCCAGCGGCCGTATCGATTCGATCTCGAAATATACAACCGCGTCTGCCGCTGGGACGCCGCTGCCGCGCGCCGCGAACATGTGTTGGCGAATCGTGAACGCCGCGTGCGAATAGGTAATGACGGTTTCGGCCGGTGTCACGCGAATCCCGGCGGCGAGAGCGTTGACGTCGATCGGAACCCCGTAATTCGCTAACTGAGCAGACATTTTGAAATCGCTCAGGATCTTCACCGGCCACAGCCACGCCTCGAATGTCCCGTCCTGCCGCCCCAAAATCGCGCCGTGTTCGCCCGCTACCGTGAACGGCATCCGCGGCACACACCGCGACGTAATCTGAAGGGAACTTTCGCCAGCGGAGAAATTAGGCAACGGACGAAGGTCGGCGGCGTAGCCGCAGGCAGCGAGCAGGAGAATGAGACACGGTCGATGGGCCATGCTCCTTACTTTGCCACTGCTAGCCTTTCTATTTCCTAAAATGTATGAACCGTGATGAACCGCCGGGAATTTCACGTCGCCATTCTCAAACTCTCTGCCATAGCGCTCACCCCGCCGCCAACATTTGCGAGGTCGCGCACGAGTGCCCCGCCCGATATTGCTGAACTCTATAGAAGCGCTATTGTCACGGATTCGCTCTGCAGCCCGTTTCTCGAAATGGGTACATTGCCCAGCCCTGAGGCACTCGAAGCGGTTCGGAGATCGGGAATTACCGCCGTCAACTGCACCATCTCGGACCGGAATTTTGAGGGCACAGTCAAAAATCTTGCTTGGCTCGAAGCACTGGTTGAGAAATATCCTGAGGCGCTCCAGATCGTTCGCAAACACTCGGATATTGCCCACGCCAAGCGCGAGAATAAGGTCGGCATAATCCCGGGATTCCAGTACACGGTATTTCTGGAGGAAGATCTCGAGCGGATTGAGACGTTCCGCGACCTAGGTGTGCGCATCATGCAGATCACGTATAACAACCGCAATGCGTTTGGCGACGGCTGCCTGGAGCCGGGCAATGCCGGGTTGAGCAAGGCGGGCTACGCAGCAGTGAAAAAGATGAACAAACTCGGAGTTGCGGTTGATCTGAGCCATAGCGGATATCGCACAACGAGCGAGGCGATCGCCGCATCTGCGAAGCCCGCGCTGATCACACATTCCGGGTGCGCCGCGGTTTATGCGCATCCCCGCAATAAGCCCGATGACATCCTCAAATCCCTTGCGGATCGCGGCGGCTACTTCGGTGTGTATCTTATGCCCTATTTGGTGGCCTCGCCCACCGTACCAACTCGGCAAGATGTGCTCAGTCATCTCATGCATGCCATCAACGTATGCGGCGCGGATCATGTCGGAATCGGTTCGGACGGTTCGATTCAGAAGGTCGTTCTCACTGCTGCTCAGAAAGCCGATTTCGATGCCGATATCGCGCGCCGAAAAAAAGTTGGCATCGGCGCGCCAGGCGAGGATCGCTACCCATACGTGCCCGATCTGAACGGGCCGGATCACATGGAGATCATCGCAGCGGAACTGGCCCGGCGTGGCCAGCCGGAGTCAGTAATCGAAAAAGTGCTGGGTGCGAATTTCCAGCGCGTTTTGGGCGAAATCTGGCAGGCGGCTTAGCGCTATAGATCGCCAACCTCCTGCTTCTGATACTGCTTATTTCCTCGGCATATCAGCCGCAGCAAACCGACGTTCCGGAAACTGCCGAGCGGTATTCCGTGCTGATGATGGGAAATCCCGCGGGTCGGCAGGCCATGTGGACCGCACCCGACGGTAGTGTCCATATTCTTTATGAGTACAACGACCGCGGCCGCGGCCCTCAGACCACCAGCATTTTGAAGCTCGATGCGCGAGGCGCCCTGATCGCGGAGACCGTCACCGGCCACGACTACCTGAAATCGCCCGTTCGCGAAAACTTCGCGCAAGTTTCGGGTGTCGCCCATTGGAAGAGCGACTCCGAACAAGGTGACAAGAAGGTCACCACACCCGCTCTTTATGTAGCGGCGAACGGCGCTCCGGCAGAGCTCGCTCTCCTCGCAAGAACCGCACTTTCAAACGGCGCCCATATGGCTCTGCTGCCCGAGGGCGAGGCGACAGTCGCGCGTGTTTCCCAACTGAACCTCGAATCGTCGGGCAAGAAGAAGCGCGTCACGCTCTACGCCATAAGCGGCCTCGATTTCTCTCCAGCGTACGTGTGGCTCGATGATCGCTCCGCATTTTTCGCGGTAGCGAGCCGCTGGATGACTGTCATCCCGGAAGGCTGGAAAGGCACTGCGAAGACGTTGCAGGCTGCCGAGGATGAGGCGGCTCAAGTGCGCTCAGCTAGTCTTGCCGCGAAGCTCGCTCACGCAGTTCCGAACGGCATCGCCTTCACGCACGCGCGTGTTTTCGATGCTCCATCAGCGGCGATTCTCGACGACCAAACCGTGTCGTTATCGGAAACCGCATCCGCAAGATCGGTCCATCGGGCGAGACCCCTGCGCCGGCCGGAGCTGAAATCGTTGACGCGCGCGGCCAAATGCTCCTCCCGGGCTATGGGACATGCACGCCCATGTCGCCGATAACGACGGGCTGTTGAATCTCGCTGCCGGCGTGACAACTGTCCGCGACCTCGCCAACGACACCGACTCGCTGCTCGCACGCCGGAAGCGCATCGAGGAGGGCAAAGAGATCGGCACTCGCATTGTCCTCGCCGGTGTCATTGATGGACCCGGACCATACCAAGGGCCTACTAAGGTTTTAGTCTCGACCGAACAAGAGGCCCGAGCCGCCGTCGACAACTACGTTCGGCTCGGCTACGTC
>CAWJUK010000007.1:0-343374 GCA_963846035.1 uncultured Acidobacteriaceae bacterium
GTCCCGATGTGCCGCGTAATACGGAGTGTCTCGCTCGAAAAAATGAACTTCGTGGCCTGCACTATGAAGCGCTCGAAACAATCCGCGGAGCAGTGTAGCGTGGCCGTTTCCCCACGCGGAGCTGATCGAGAGCCCAAAAACGACGATCTTCATTCTTCAATCGCGTGCTTACGTTGATACGTGCATCTTTCTGAAGATGCGGCATCATATGTTTTCGTGACACTTTCGATCTTGACGATATGGGCCTGAGCGTTCACGTACCTAGCTTACTGTTCGCACCTTTTGCCGGCGCGGGGCGCCTGCCGTTGGAGCTGCTCATTGTTTTCGGTGTCGCGAAGGTGGTTGCCGAGGTGTTTGAACGTTTGGGCCAGCCGGGAATGGTCGGTGAAATTGTCGCGGGCATATTGATCGGACCCACACTGCTCGGATGGGTGCACCCCGGCCCGGTCCTGGATGCGCTCGCACAAATTGGCGTCATGTTCCTGCTGTTTCATGTCGGCCTCGAGGTGACAGCATCCGACCTGCTTCAAGTCAAATGGACGGCACTGCTAGTGGCCGCGCTCGGAGTGGCGGTTCCGTTCGGAGTCGGCTGCTTGATCATGAAGGGCTTCGGCGGGTCCTGGATTGAGGCGTTTTTTGTAGGCGCGTCTCTGGTGGCCACGAGCGTGGCGGTGACTGCGCACGTACTCAAGACCAAAGGTTATCTTCAGCAGCGCGCGAGCCGAGTCATTTTGGCGGCAGCCGTTATCGACGATGTACTCGGACTCCTTGTCCTCTCGCTTGTGAGCAGCCTCGCAGAGCGACGCGTCAATGTCGCTGGGCTAATCGGCACGTTCGTGCTCGCGGCGGGGTTCACGGTCATTCTTGCACGGTACGGCACACACGCGGCCGGGAAAGTTGTTCCCCATGTCAAGCGGAAGTTGAAAGCCGAGGAAGCGCAGTTCAACGTGGCCCTCGTTCTTTTATTCAGCCTTTCCGTCCTGGCCGTGTGGTTGGGAGTCGCGGCCATCGTGGGCGCATTTCTCGCCGGAATGGTGCTCTCGAAGACAACGAAAGAGCGAGTGCCTTCCTTAACGCCCAAAGATCGAGTGCTTTCCTTATCGCCGGAAGATCGAGTCCCTTACTTCGTGCAGGGCGTAACCGAGCTGCTGGTCCCGTTCTTCCTCGTAAGCATCGGGTTGCATGTCGATCTCGCGGTCTTTCGAAGCGGCGCGACCATTCTGCTTGCGATCGCCATCACGGGCGCCGCGATTCTTAGCAAATTCGCGGGCTGCGGGCTCGGAGCGCTGAGTTGCGGCCGCACCGACGTGCTTCGCGTCGGCGTGGGGATGATACCTCGTGGGGAGGTCGGCATGGTTGTCGCTCAAATCGGCCTGACTTTGGGCGTTATCAACGGCTCCATCTACGCCGTCGTTATCACGATGACGGTGATCACCACCCTGCTGGCGCCGCCGCTCTTGAAATATGCGTACCGCGGTGTCAAGCCCGGCCTTCCTGAAGAGAACTACACGTTGACATAGGCTCCGTACGGCCGGGGCGCTTCATCGTAACTTGAACTTATAAAAAAATTCGAGACTCACATTTCCGTTGTAATCCCGCAAGGCTACAGCGGAAAATCTCGAGGAAAAGGCCCATTCCACCCGCACAATCTCCGAATTTGTCTCGGACACGTCGGTTGTGTAAGTAAACGTAATATTTTGCGTAATCTGCTGTTGCAACGTTACTCGCGCCGTCGGCTGGCCGTTGTTCCCCTGCAGCGACGGATCGATCTTTAGCTGGCTTATGCCAAATACGCGTTGCAGCCGGTTCGCAAGCGGGTTCGCGACCGCCTGTCCCAAGATCGCCGATTCCCCCATTTGCGTAAAAGATTGCTGCGGAGGCGGGGGCTGTTGCGCGGCAATTGTGGGATCCGTTGTGGGTGTCTTATTTGTGGCCAGCAATGCCACGATCTGTTCGAACGTCAGCGGCGGGTCGGAGCGATAGCTCACCTTTAGGTTATCGATCGGGCCGGAAACTCCGAGCGTAACGTCCACGCCTTGCGCAATCGTTTCAAGAGAGATGTTTACGACGGGCTGAATGGAGGTAGGGTTATAGAAGTTAACCGTTCCAGTATTGACTGTATATTGGTTTCCGAAGAACACGAGTTCGCCGTCGGTAACGGTCACACGTCCGAGAATTCCGGGGTTGGCGGCCGTGCCCAGCACCTGAAGGTTCGCTTCCACTTCAAGCCTCTGTGCGTATGTCGATATGACGCGCAGGTCCGGTGCAGTCACGATCCGGATATCGAGCCTCATCCCGGCGAGCATTCCGGATGGAGCCTCAGGCGTTGACGGGGGCGTGGAAGCATTCGAGAGAAACGAGCCCATGTCGCTCGTGGACTCATAGGCGATCCGCTGTACCGAAACCTGCCCCCCCAACCGCGATCGCCTGGCATTTCCGGTCAGTCGAAGAGTGGCGCTCGATACTAGCGTCGCGCCGGAATAGCGCGTGCGAACTTTATTGGCTGTAGCGCGCAGATTGTAACTCAAAGTAGACCGGCTGAATCCGACGAAGCCCGCTAAGGTGATTTTTCCGCCGCCGCTTTCGGCGGTCAGGTTTTGAACGCTCGCACTGGTTCCGTTCAACAGAATCACTCCGTTCCCATTCGAAAGTCCGTTCGGCGCCTGCGTGTAATTGACGTTCGCGTTCTTCAGCTCCAACCGTCCATTCACCAACGGTTGTGTGAAATTTCCATGAATAGCGGCCTGGAGCGTTACCTTCCCGCTGGAATAAAAATCGTGGTCGATGTCCTGAAGGGCGCCTAAATCCAGATTTGCGTCGACGTTCACACGCATGGGCGACGCTCGATTCGCCAGATCGACTGTGCCGGAAGCGTTAACCGCTGTCGACGGTCCCTCGATGTGAAATTGCTGAATTCGGACCACGGAACGGTCCAGAGCCACAACGATCGGTCCCTGGTTCCGAAGAGCGACGCTGCGGGCTGAAGGCGCTCCCGTAGGAGACGCCGTCGGAACGGTTCTCGCCTCCAACCGCGCAAGTTCCAGCCGGCCATTCAGATCGGTCGGTTTTAGCAGCGGCCCCGCGACCGAAAGCTTGCCTTCGAGGAGGGCGTCGAAGCTGGGCTTCACTTCCGGACTTAAAGAAACAAGGGGAGCGAGATTTGAATATTTAATATTTTCGAATGAAAGACTGGCTTCGACCGGGTAATTCCCCGCGAGCTGGGCCTGGCCGGAGCCGTGGATTCGACTCTGGGCAATATCGGAATCGACGCGGAAATTGAGATTCGATCCTGCTGTGTGAGCCGCAAAGCTCGCGTCGCCGAGATTGCGGCGGTTCAGGTGCAAGCCATCAGCGGAGGCGTCGGCATTCAGATTCGAGATCAAAAGAACGGGGCTGCCGTTGTGCTCCCGTACACTGGCGGACAGATCGGCGGCCAAATGGAGCGTGCCGGCAATTCCGGGTTCCGCTTGCTGTGCATGCTCAATCTTCCCCAACTGGATATCAGTGCTTGTGACTTTCAAATCAAGCGAGCCTGCGTTGAAGTTTGATGCGGGGTGCGTAAGCGAGCCGGCTAGCTTAATACTGCCCGCCGGAGCGCGAACCTGTAGCGACGGAATCTCGACCAGAGTATTCGAAAATCGCAGGGCTCCTGCGAGCCGATCGATCGCTTCCTGATACACATTTGCGCGTACGAGCTCGAACGACAGGTCTGCCCTTGGCGCCGCAAGCGTACCGGTGACATGCGCGTCAGCGGACAGAGTGCCCCGAGCCGGAATGGAACTCTGGCCAGCGATCAAAAGAGTCTTCTCGACGGATAAATTGCGAATGGAAGCCGTCGCCGTGGTGGGATAAGTTTTTTCGAGAACAGTATTGCCCGAAATCCCGATGTTTGACCCGGCAAAATCGGAAGTGAGATTATACTTGACGCTGCCACCCGCTGTATGCGCGGATGCAGTGAGGTCCCCGGCATCCTGGTTCTGAACGCGCAACCCGCGCGCCGAGAGGTCTGCGTCGATATTCGAAACCATAATCTGGGACTCGTTCTGCGAGCGAGTGATGTCCGCCGCTGCGTCGGCCGTCAACCGGATGAGCCCCGCCACTCCGGCGTTTTCACGCTGTAGCGGTTTAATATTTGCGAGTTGCACATTCGAACTGGCAACATGAATCTGCGCCCGTCCCACCATGAGGCTGTCTCGCGGATGATGGAAAGTGCCGCTTAGCCCAACTTGGGCCGCGCCAGACGCGAGTTCGAGCCTGGATAGCGTCACGAGTTGATCGGAAAGACTCACATTGGCTGCCAAGCGGTCAATCGGCTGCTGATACGCACTTCCGTTCGTTACCTCGAGCGAGGCGCTTCCGAGAGGGTTGCCATAGGTACCCCCAATGTGGACATCTGCCCCTAACGTGCCGGTCGCCGGGACCGTCCCTTCGCCCGCCAGCGCCAAGAGATCAGCGATATCGCCGTTTCGCATTGCGATGTTCGCTGCCAGTTGAGAACGCGGTGTCGGACTCCATTTCCGAAGTCCGATTGAAGCGTCAAAGGTGGTCCGGAGCGTCCTGCGAGTGAGCACGCCGTTCTGGATGGCTGCGCTCGAAGGTGATGCTGCGATATCAGCGGAAACCCCGTCGAAGACGCGCTGCTCGACCGCGAATCTATCCATCGCGATATGACTGGTGATCCGAGGCGCGGATAGGTTGCCGGCGATCTGCGCGCTTACGTTGGCAGTTCCGCCCTGAAGAGTAACAGGTAGCGAGGTCTGCGGCTTGCTGGAAGCGAAATTAGCTGCCGGCAGGAAGTCATTCAAATTGTGCGAGATTACATTCACCTCGATCCGCCGGTTCAAAGACCCAGAGACGTCGATGCGCGAATGCGGCATCGCAAGATACGAGTGGTCCAGACCGGCTATACCGCTGTTCCCCGCGTAGCTGGCGTTGACCCGGCCGCTTACTGGAACGCCGCGGTTCCCGGGAACAATTGCCAGCCTCGCCTCCGCGGCGTAGCCTTCCGCGCCGTTCGCCTTGAGGTCCCCCTGGGCCTTGATCGATCCGTCGATGATTCCGTCATAGCCCAGATGCTTGCCCGTGAAAGCCGCGGCCAGCACCGGCAAGGAAAATCGCCGCAGATTTCCTTCGACACTGAGACGCTGCAGATTTTCGATGAAGACTTTCGCTGTCAAGTCCCCGCCTAGCGCGTTCACCTTCAACCCATCCAGGCTGATCAAGTAAGGATCCGCGTGAAACGGCGAGTACAGGCTAACGTTCGAAATCCGGGTTGTGCCACTTCGGACAGCGAGATCGCGCGTGTTGAGCGAGCCATCGACCGCATAATTGTTGTGCGCGTCAAGTTGCGCATTGCCATTGACAAGAATCGCGCCGCTCGCCGCAGTCGAAGTTGAGGTCATTAGGCGGCTCAGCTCGCCAAGGGCCAGCGTCGCATTAAATTGGACCCCGTTTGCGTGAGATGGACTGCGAAGCGGTCCCGACGCTTGAAAACTCGATTGGCCCAAGGTCAGGCGCGCGGTCTGAATCTCTATGGCGTTGGTATCCATGTGCGCCGCAAATTCTGCCGCTAACGTTTTCGGCGCGCCTTTGGCATTTGCATTTATCGGAATATCCGCACTGCGCTCGATTTCCGGAAGCGATAGGGACGCATGCAGCCGAGCATCGATGATCGGCGCGTTCATGTTCCGGACGGAGCCATTCACGACGATTTGCGACTCATCCGTGCTGAGCTTTGCGCTGGCCAGGGTGACAGCATCCTTTTCAATCGTGACCGGCAGATTGACATGAACATTGAGCGGCGGCTTGGAGCCAGAGTGCAACAGAAGCGGATCGATGGACAGGTTGCCTTGATAGCTCGGCGTCAGAGAATTGTAGTTCAGCAGAACCCGGAGATTTTCGCCGCGCGCGCTGAAGCCGGTCTTTCGTTGAGCCGCTTGAATAAGGCCGTTCTCGATATCGAACTTGCCGATTTTGAGGTCTACCACGGTTTGAAGCGCCGACGTTTGACTCGGTTGCTTCTGGATTTTGGGTTCGGGAATGTTCGTCGTTCCATCGGCGAAAACGATGAAGTTCACCTGCGGCTGCTGCATGCCGACGTATTCGAGATCGACCACATGTTTAATCCCGGAAAACAATTTGAGTTGAACCTCGAGCAGCGGAATGCGAACCAGAGGCGCGCTGCTCGCCGGCTCTTTGCCGTGCAGCACGAAATTTCGAATTCGCGCGGTCAGGTGAGTCCAATCGAACTGGAAGGCGCCGACTTCGACCGTTCCCCCGGTCGATTCTTCGGTAACGGCGATAAGTTTTTCGCGGACATAGTTTGCGAACCATGCACTGCGCAACACGAGAATGGATGAAATGACGAGCACGATGATGAGGCCGCCCAGGCCGGCGGCGATCGTGAGCAGTATTCTCTTTCGTTTGCTCACCGCAGATCCTCCTCGAAAAACCTGATTTTTGCGTCCTTCCGCTGTTCATCGAGCCAGGAAAAGAATTCCTGATTCACTCGTTCACCTGTCAAAATATCCTGAATCTCCGTGTTGACGTCTTCCAAAGAAGAATGGCCCGGATGCTCGCGGCGAAGGGCAGCCGCGTGCGTGCGGTAATACGCCTCGATATCACTCTCGGTGACAAAAACCGCCGGCTTGAAGCGAAGGTCAATAAAGCTTAGGACGGTCAACTGCCATTGAAACTGGGCGCGCAGATCCAGATCCGTGATCCCGTCCATGTGCAATGCACGTTCATAGGCGGCTTCAGTCGTGTATTTCTGACGCTTTAATCGCTCGATCTCGGCTTCAGCTTCTTGTAACGTTGCCACCGGATATGCGCCCTGCCGGATTTCGCGCCGGATAAATATCTGGTCGATCAGGCGGTTGGCGGCTTCTTTCCGCGAGGCGGCTGCGAGGCGAGGAGGCTCATCGTTCAGAAAGCTCGTCACGCGAATGCTCCGCTCGATATCGCTATCTTTGATAATCGCGTTCCCAACAATAACCGCGATCTGGTCAATGATGACCGCAGACGCGAGGCAGTTCAGGAAAAAAACCAGCGCGGCAACGCGGCGCCGCATTCAAAACGCCTGTCCAATGGAGAAGAAAAATTGGAAATGGCTCAGCCGCTGTGGAGAAGCCGTGCAATTGGGGTTGTAGCCCGGCGCCCCCGGAGGCAGGCCGATCACCGCAGGGCTGCACGCGATCAGCTGCTGAACGGTTTCGTTGGTGCTGAACCCCAAGTATCGGGGTGGATTGAGAGCGTACGCCAGATCGATTCGCACCGGCCCAACAGGCGTCTTGTAGCGGACCCCGAAGCCAACAGCCTGTTCAGCGAAATCGAAATCTTGATCGTTGCGTTGCCGGTATCGCAGCGAGATATCGCTGACATTCGTATAGATGTTTCCCATATCATGGAACGCAACGCCGCTAAGGTTCGGAAACACGAGCGGGAATCGCAATTCGAGCGTGTTGAAAAAGAGCCCGTTCCCTCCGATTGGAAACCCTGTAGCGCAATCCCCCGGCTTTGTGCCTTGACAGCTGCTGGGGATCGGACCGTCCGGCATTTCCGTGGTCGTGCCGATATCGCGTGGTCCGGCCTGGTTATCGCCAAAGCCGCGCATGGATACGCTACCCCCGCCGAAGAAGCGCTCCGGCAGAGGAATCGCATCGAAAGAAGTTACACCTTCTGGAATATTGAATGGCTCGATGATGCCGACCTGTGTTTGGCGCGCGAATACCAGATTTCTGCCGATCGGCGTATAGGTGGCATTGCGCGCCAGCACGCGAACGAAATTGCGTTGCGATCCAAAAAACTTTCCGGCGATCCCTGTGTCGAGGGTGTTCCAAAACCCGCGGTGCGCATCCGCCGGGTTGTCGCGGTGATCCTGAACATAGCTGGCCGAAAGTATCCCCAATCGAACCGGCTGCAGCAGTTGCGGTATCAGTAGTGAAGGGATCACGACGTTTCCGGTGCTGACCCGCCGGTACGCAAATCGCAATAAAAGAGTAGACGCCCGGTTCAGCCGTTGCGTGCCTTGAATTGAGGCTTCCTGCCGGCTGGACGAGAACGTCTGCACATTCTGAGTTGTGTCATACAAAAGCGAAAATGTAAGCGTACGGTTCAGAGATCCGAGAAACCGTGGAACAACGTAGTTGATGGATTCGCGCTGCTCGAGAGTCGAATATCGCACCTGCAACGAGATCGACTGACCGGTGCCGAGGAAGTTCAAGCGGTTTACGATAACCGAAAACAGCGGCGAAACTCCTTTTGCGCCCCCTGCTTCGCCCAGGTTGTTTGTCGTACCGCCGAACTGTCCCACTTCCAGCCCGAATCCGAGATTGATGCCATACGCGGCAGCCTCATCGAAGTCATACAGAACGTACTTGTAGCGATTCGTCCCATTAGGGTCTTGCACGGCCGTATTCACGTTCGCGAAAATGCCAAGATCGGTAAGCTGGCGCGCAATCTCGTTGATCTTGGTCAGCGATAGCGGCTCGCCAGGCTGAATGTTGATCGGACTCTGCACGAGAGATGGGTGCGTGCGGTTCAGCCCGGAAATGATCACCCCGCGCACAAACTCGCGAGGTCCTTCGGTGATGTTATACGTCAGGTTGATCGTCGCGGGAGCCGGCCCCGGAGTTGCCGTAAATGAAAACGCCGCCTTCAAAAAACCGTTCGAGTAATAGTATTCCAGAATTCGGTTACGGTCCGAAGCAACGTTTACATCAGCGTACGGTTGCCCTTGAATAGATGCGAGCTGATTCCGAATCGGAGATAAATCCAGCCGGGCGTCGCCTTTAATTTCGAGTTTGCTCACGCGCCACTGTTGCCCTTCGTCAATGCGGAAGCTTACGCCGAGATCCTCGGGCTTGCCACGATAGTTTGTCTCGACCGTGGAGGTAACTTTTACGTCGCGAAATCCATTCGATTTGTATAGACTTTCGATCGCTTCCTCGTCTTTCTTCCGAAATGTCTCACTGTATCGGCCATATCTAAGGGCCAGTGTCCTCGTGTGCAGAAACATTCTTTCCTGCAGCGTTTGAAGCGTGAAATATCGGCTGCCCTCGAAATTGATCGTTGGCAAGCTTCCGGCGCGGCCCGGTCGCGATATAGTAATTGATCATTTCCTGATCGTGTTGCGGCGGTTCGCGCTTAAAAGTGACATCGACGTCTGGATAGCCCTTCGACTGAAAGTAATCGTGGATGTTTCGCGCACCTTCGGTCAGCAGATCGTTATCCACTGATCCTTCGATGTAGACGGGTACAAGCTGGCGTAACTTGCTCTTCTTGAGCTTCGCCTCGACGGCCTTGATTGTTACCTTAGGGCCGGCATCTATATCGAGCGCCGGCTTGACGCGGCGTGTCGCGGCATCGTAATCAAGCGACGTGACCTCCACTGAAGCGGTGAGTCGATCCTGCTTCTGGTATTTTTTCTCGATCCCACTTACGCCCTTATCGGTTAGTGCCGCCGTCATCTGCCGCCATCGGTGGATTAACGGTATGCGCCAACCCGTCGCACGAACAATCGCTTCATCGGAGAGTTTCGTGTCACCGTGAATCGCGGGCATCTCATACCGCGCGCGCTTGCCGGCTTGCACATCGAACCTGGTTGTCACCTGATGCGTATCCGGGTCCGTAATGGTTGCAACACCGACCTGCGACTCGTATAATCCGTTGTCACGCAACAGCTGCTCGATCTGCTTTCGCGCGGATTCCACGTCGTCGGGGTCAAAGGGGCTTCCGAGACTCAGCCCGGTGTGGCTTAGGATCACACCCCGGCTGGGAGGGTCTGAGATGTGGCCGCGGGCGCCGACATGTCCGACGAATCGCTGGCTGGCCGTTAGGAAACGGAGCTTCACTCCGTTGCCCGCGATTTCGGCATCCACTCGAATATCCTCGTAGAGGCCGGTCGAAAACAGCCGATCGATTGTTGCCGCGACCTGACGAGTGTCGAGCGGCCGGCCGATTTCGACGAGCTGCGCTGTCGCCAGGTCTCGCGGGTCGATAGGCTGCGCCGCTGGCTCGTATTGAATCGATATGACGGTACGCCCGCTGAAGTCCTGCCCTGCGGCTGTGCCGAGGGCACCCGCAATACTGGCGGCAACGAAGGCAAGCGCGCGGGGAATCAAGCAAGAAGTGTTCATCTTCCGGGATGCAATCCCTGGACGCAGCGCTGCAATCGCGTGTTACATGTCTCACCCCGCGTCCCCGGAACCATCTAATAGTCTAGAGAAACGTCGATGAGCTTCAAGGCGTTTACCGGATTACTCAGCAAAACGGCTTCCCACTGGAACGATTGCAACGCTCCGAGGCTGGGCGCGGCACTCGCGTATTATACGCTACTCTCCGTAGCACCCCTAATTATTCTATTTGTCGCAATCTGCGGTCTGATCTTCGGTACAAAAGGCGCGGAGCAACAGCTTCTGCGGGAAACGGCAGCGGTCATAGGACGCGGAGGCGCGGGCGTACTAAAGACACTGATCGAGAACTCGCACCATCCCAAAGCCGGCATTATTGCCACCGCGATCGCCATCGTGACACTTTTATTCGGCGCATCCGGCGTATTCGTAGAATTACGGGATTCGCTCGATACCATCTGGAATGCTTCACGGCAAGCGTCCGCCGGATGGCGCGGGCTGCTGTGGCAAAGAGTCTTGGCGTTCGGAATGGTCCTCGGTCTCGGCTTATTGCTCCTGCTGTCGCTTTGCGTGAGCGCGGCTTTCGCTATCATTCAGAAGTATTTCACTGGCTTCATACCGCTGCACGCCGCAATCTTCGGAGAGGTGCTGAATTTCGTCATTTCCGTTTGTGCCATCGGACTGCTCTTCGCACTGGTGTTCAAGTTCGTGCCCGCCGTACCCATCGATTGGCGTGACGTTGCGATTGGAGCGGCCGCCACATCTATCCTGTTCATGATCGGCAAGTCATTGTTGGCCATTTTTCTTACTACCGCCGGAGTGGGATCCACGTACGGGGCGGCTGGATCACTGGTTGCATTCGTCGTATGGGTTTACTATTCGGCACAGATTTTCCTGTTCGGCGCGATTTTCACAAGAGTGTACGCAGATCGATTAGGATCGCGACAGGCCGCCCCTGAGCCGACGCAAAAAACGCAGAGTGCAGGAAGTACACGGTAAGCGGCCGGCCGGCTTACACCGCCGTTCGCGCTAAACTGAAGTTTTCCCTCCTGTTTTACCCATGATTTCAGTTAGCAATGTCAGCATGCGTTACGGCGGCAAGGTGTTGTTCGACGATGTCACAACCACCTTCTTGCCGGGGCGCCGCTATGGACTGACCGGACCGAACGGAGCCGGCAAATCCACTTTTATGAATCTGCTCTCGGGCGAGCTCGAGCCGCAGAAAGGAACGGTCGTCCGTCCGAAGAAAATCGGTGTTCTCCGACAGGATCAGTTTGCGTTCGATCCATACCGGGCGATCGACACGGTCGTGATGGGCAACATGCCGCTGTGGAAGGCGCTTGAAGAACGCGAGGCTCTGTATAACAAGTCCGACCTGACCGACGCAGACGGCATGCGGCTCGGGGAGCTCGAAGGCATTGTTTCCGAGGAAGACGGCTATTCGGCTGAGAGCGATGCGGCGGTGTTACTCGACGGGCTCGACATTCCTGAGCCGCTGCATGAACGCAAAATGGGAGAGCTCCAGGGCGGCCAGAAGGTGCGGATCCTGCTCGCTCAAGCTCTGTTTGGAAACCCGCAAGCTTTACTGCTCGATGAGCCGACGAACTACCTGGATCTCGAATCCATTCACTGGCTGCAGCACTTTCTTACGCGTTACGACGGCACACTGATCGTGATTTCTCACGATCGGCACTTCTTGAACAGCATTTCCACGCACACCGCCGACATCGATTACCAGACGATCATTACCTACACGGGCGGATACGACGACATGGTTCTGCAGAAGACGCAGATCCGCTCAAGGGTCGAAGCTGAGAACGCCCAGCGCGAGAAAAAGATCGCGCAGTTGAACGAATTTATCGCCCGGTTCGCTGCGGGGACTCGCGCGAGCCAGGTAACTTCGCGCAAGAAAGAAGTGGAACGGCTGCAAACAACCGAGCTCGCGCGCTCGAATATTCAGCGGCCCTACATCCGTTTCGAGATGAAGCGCCCATCGGGCCGGCACGCGCTCGAGTTCAAGAACGTGAGCAAGGCATACGGCACAAACAACGTAGTGAGCGACTTTTCCGCCAATGTTCCGCGCGGCCAGAAGATCGCGATCATGGGCCGGAACGGCGCCGGAAAAACGACATTGCTGAAAGCGCTCCTCGCAAATGCGCCCGGAGTCGACGATCCGGACGTGGGATTGGATTCGGGCACCGTCACGTGGGGGCACGAAGTTCAGGTCGGGTACTTCGCCCAAGATCATCGAAGCAGCATCCGCAACGGCACGACGGTTGCGGATTGGCTGCACGATTGGGATCCCAAGGCATCAAAAGAGGAGATTCGCGGGCTACTCGGCCAAATGTTGTTCACCGGCGAAGAGGGATTGAAGCCCACGGACGCGCTATCCGGCGGAGAAGCAGCGCGGCTCATATTCTGCAAGCTCATGCTGCAGAAACCCAACGTTCTGGTGTTCGATGAACCGACAAATCATCTCGACCTTGAATCGATCAACGCGCTAAATATCGCCTTACAGAAGTTTGAGGGCACGGTTCTGCTGGTCACGCATGACGAAGATCTGGTGGATGAAGTCGCGACACGAATTTGGCATTTCGAGCGAGGCAAAATCGAGGACTTCGAAGGCTCTTACGAGGAGTACTCGGCAGCGGCCGTCCGGGCCTGATTGTTTCACTCTGGCGAGAGTCATCTGATTGCGTCGTTGTCTCCCGCGCCGGTCAGCCGGGTAGAAGAAACCCGGCTCCAATGCGGTCACCGGGATGGATCAGAAACTCGTGATATCCGGTAATAAAGCCCGATCCGCTCACTTCGGGTATGATCGCGGGATATCTTCCAATTTGAGTTTTCCCGACCAACCGGCCTTCGAAAGTACTTACTTTCCCCAGAACGCTTTCAACCACAATGCGGTCGGTCTCCGAAAGCTCGCCCCGAGCACTCAGGAGCGCTAAGCGAGCCGAGACCCCGGTGCCGGTGGGTGACCGATCAATTTCCGCATCCGCAAAAACACACAAATTCCGGCTGTGGTGGTCGGGATCTTCGGGCGAGTCTGTGAAAATCGTGCCATAAAGAAAACCAAGATCTTTCTCGATCGGGTGCTCGATCGTAAGGTTCGCATTCACCGCGTTTTTGATCGAAGTCGCGATTGCGCCAATTGCGGGGCATTCTCCTCCGTTACGCGCAATCGAACGCGCTCCGAAGGAAGAATGGCGTAAAAAGCACCCCCATATGCCACGTCAACCGTAATCCTGCCAACGTCTGGAACCGAGATGTCGACATCTACGGCGTAGACGAATGACGGAACATTGACGAATGAAACGCGGTCGACGTGCACATCACGTTTTCGATGAGCAGTCGCGTAGACCACGCCGGCGGGTGTATCAAAGGTAGCTGGAATCTCATCGCCGGTCCGCCGGATCGCCCCGATTTCGACGAGCGCGGCGGTTAAAGCAATGATGCCATGGCCACACATGGTGCTGTACCCCTCGTTGTGCATGAAGAGCACTCCGAAATCAGCTTCGGGAGTAACTGGCGGGGTCAGGATACAGCCGTACATGTTGCGGTGCCCTCGGGGTTCCCAGCAAAGCGCTCGCCGTATGTAATCAAGGTTCTCGCTCACGTATTGCCGACGCTCTAACATCGTCGAGCCCTGCACCTCGGGAATGCCACTGGTTATGATTCGCAACGGTTCGCCGCCGGCGTGCGCATCCAGGGCTGTGATGCTAGAACTTTCCCTTTGAACGGCACTGCGGTCCCATTCCAGAGTCATCGGTCACCAAGTAACGTTCGTCATTTTTCTCGCGGCGATTTTGTCGACGTGCCATTTCGTGAATCCGTTCGCGAGAGACGGATCGGGGCCAGACAGAACTATGGTTTTGCCTCAGTCTTTTCGATCACTTTGTCGATATGCCAGCCCACAAAACCATTGGCCTGAGTGGCTGTCACGTGCAGCTCTTTCGGCGGATTCGTCCCTTTCACTACGAATCGAAGATCTGCCGTACGCCCAATTCCGGAGAAGCCTTGGGCGCGATCGCTCACAAATTGAAGCTGGTTCTTACGCCATCCATGCTGGAGGAGAAAGGTGGTCGCCTTCTCTTCCGGCAACGGAGTAAGTCCGGCGCCCAGAACATTCAGAGCGAACGCGACGAGTGGAATTCCCAAAAATATAAGCGCGGCAATCGCCATCTTTGAAATTGGCTTCTTAACCGTGACGAGACCGGCTCTCCTTCTTGCGACTTCCGCGGCGAGTTCGCTGATCTCCTCTGGGTTCCAAAAAGCCAGCATCAGTTTCCGACGATAATGCAGGATCAGAAGTCCGCAAAGTATCGTGTACAGAAGCGCGGCATATTTCACGGCCGGGTAATGATACGAGAAATCCAACAATGTGATGTTCAGCGAGACGGCAAAAAGTACCGATGCTCCGAGTGCCGCCGTTCTCCGCCACAGCAGCATCAGAGCAGGGATGAGTTCGAATAGCCCAAGTACTCGTCCATAGAACCACGAATAGCCATAGAAGGCCCACACGAGTCCAGGGCCCTCGGTGGTCTTCTTATCGATGACCCAATCGCCGTAATCAAACTGGCCGCCAAGAAGCTTGATGACTCCATAGGAGATGAAAACGATCGCCAGGAAAAAACGGATCGCAATCACCAATCCGGAAATGACTTTTGTCGAACTCATGCCGGATATCGAGCGAGCCGGAGCCGCCTACGGTTGGAAGGAGCTTTCATTGATCCAGTGGTAGCCTCGATTGACCAGCACGAAGTGCGACGGGTCGATCTTTTGCAATCTGACGATGACCGGCGCATTCCTGAAGTCTCCCTGAAGCACCAAATGCTGCTGGTCCGGCCGCGAATAGGTGAAGACATTTTTTTGCCCGGGATTTTCCTCGGTGGAAATGGTGACAGTGTTCCTCGCCGTATCGTAGATCGTGTTATAGCGTTTCGGGGACAGGTCCGGCAAGATGGCCAACATGCTGCCCTGATACTGGAACACCACGGTCCTCCACGGGGGAGTGCCGCTGATTGCTGGCTGCACTGCGTAAATGCCGTACAGAGGCGAGCGCGGCACCAGGCCCCGCATGCGCTGAGCTGCAAGATAGGGCGCCGTGTTTGCATAGATGGCGATCGCGATGATAATGACTTTGACTGGCACTCGGCTGGCCCTAACCCAGCGCGCGCTCCAAGGGAACCGCATGCTTATTGGGGCAACCGCGCGATTCAGCACCAGAAAGTTAGCGAGCCGGCGAAGTTCCGGCGCCAGGAGGAAAAATATCATCAGAAGCAAGTTCGTCGAAAACAGCTTCACCGGCACGTCATAGAAGTAATTGAGCGCCGCGACGTTGACGATTGCGGCGCTCGCCACTAACGCGCCGAGCGTCGTGGTGCGCCGGAAAAATAAGAGCAGTCCTCCAATTGCTTCCACTGCACCGGTGAAATGCGTGTAGGCGGTCGAATAGCCCATGAAGTACCAGAGCAGGTTCATCGGGGATAAATTGCCGAACGGTTCGGCCAGCTTTTCCAGGCCGGGAAAGCTGAATTGGACATCGATGACTTTGGCCATGCCGTAGCCAAGCAAAGTGAAGCCGAGAAAATACCGCACGTAAATCCGCAACGCCTCGTATAGCGGCCGGTATTGTTTTCTCCTGCGGTCCAGCAGCGTCCATAGCAGGGTGGCGATTCCCGCGAACGCCACGAAACACAGGAGCTGGACATAGTTGAAGGCCGAATCTCCACTGCCCGTGCGAGCGAGCGGGATCGGATAATGCTGCAGATGGAGGATGTGCGTAGCGATCCAAAAAACGAAGGCCTTCCACATCCGGGTGTATGCGGCTCCCACAACTGATATGCCGGGAATCTGTAGCAGCAGAAGCAGAAAGGTAAAGCAATAAATCGCGAGATACGAAAAGACAAATCGAAACGCGACACGCAGGCCGGCGCTCCACTCAGCAGGCGCGACTTCGCGCGTGTTTACAACTGCTTCTTCCGCTGTTGGGTTTGGTGCCTCCGGCACAATGCTCATCCTAAACTTCCCGGAGAATCAGCTCCTCCGAGGCAAATCAGAAATTCAGCTTCAGCGCCAATTGAATGGAACGCGGCCCTCCGAGATTGTAGAGCGAACTCAGGCCGCCGCCATTGCCGCTTCCGGCGAGCGAAGTCGCAAGCGTCTGCGTCGCCAGGCCAAACGTAGGACTAAAAATGTTACCGTCAACGGTTGCGAAGTTGGGATGGTTGAAGACGTTGAAAAGCTCTGCGCGGAATTGCAGGTTCCAGTTTTCATGGATGTTGAACTGCCGTCGCACCGCAAGATCAACTTGCGTCGCTCCAAACCCGCGAAGACTGTTGCGCGGAAAATCGCCCGCCATTCCTGTGGGGGGAGCCGTGAAGGCCGCCGGGTTCAAAGCCTTGCCACCCGGATAACCCGATCCATACAGGTAAAACGGCTGGTTCGGCACGATATCGGGACGGACCACGCTTTGTCCGAATCCGAAACTTGTGTTCGCGCTCAGATCAACGGGAAGCGCCGACCGCGAGACCACGATGGAGTCCAATGCCCAACCCCGCAGCAGCGCATTGCCAATGGCTCCCGTGTTTCCTGCAGGAATATCGTAGGTCACGGCGCCGCTGAACTCATGACGCACATCGAAGTCAGACGACGCGCGCGGCAAGCTCGTCGAGAGTGGTGGACACATCGCCACCGTTGTTGACGGATTGCGTATCGATCGAGTGGCCCCAGGTGTAGGATGCAAGGGCTTGTAACCCGGCGGCAAGCCGCCGCTGAAACTGCACCTGAAACGCGTTGTAATTCGAAGTAGCTCCGTTGGTGATGATAAACTCGCCGTTCTGGGCTGTCGACGGTAGAAGTGTGACATTTCGAATGAGATTGCGTCCCAGAGCCCCCAGGTATGTGAGCGTAATTGCCTGATTCCGGCCAAGCGCCTGCTGCACCGCAATGTTCCATTCATACGTTTTCGGCAATTTGAGGTTCGGATCTGTGGTCGAAATGGATCCGTACGGCGGATTCGTGGTGAACGGTATGGGAGCCGCTACGGCCGGCGGAAAAGGCCACGGCTGGAAAAACGAGACTCCCTCTCGCAAAAATGGGAATGCGGTCGCTGCATCCGCCGCATCAGCGTTCCCCAGATCATAGAAAACGCCGAAGCCGCCGCGTACAACCGTTTCCCGGCCCTGCGTTTGCCGAAGGTTGTAGGCAACACCGAGACGTGGCGCGATGTTGTCGTAGGTTGTTTTGTAAAACGGAGTGCCTGGTGGCGCGAGTTGCAGATTGGTCGTGTTGAAGGGATCAACGAAGGTTCTCAATTGCGTGCCATTCCGGCCGGTCGGCGGCGGATTGATTTCCCACCTTGCGCCGTAGGTTACCGTCAGTTTCGGAGTAGCGTGCCACGTATCCTGAGCGTAGAAGGAATAGTTATTGAACAGCACGCCTACCGGGTCGGTTGACGCGATCACTCCTTCGAAAGTCAGCCCCGAAAGGGCTGTGGGAAACGGCCCGAATGGGCAGGTGAGTACGCCACAAAAGACTGGAATGTTTGCATACTCGACCGGCTGGTTGTCGGGCGTCAACCGCCTGTAATCCACGCCGAATTTGAACGAGTGAGTCCTGGCATTCAGCGAGAAATTGTCTACGAAGTTCAATTGGTGCTGGGTGTTTCCACTAACAGGACCGAAGTCGGCTACGCCCACGCCGATGAGTCAACGTTTCAAAAGCGGATGAAGGTGGTAATGTCACGCCTTCGGCAGGAGGTATGAGTTGCGCAATCGTAGGAGCCGTCGCGCCGCCAAAACTGGTGAGCTTCTGGTTCCCCGAAAACGTATTTTTCGTGTAATTGAACAGGAATTCGTTCGCAATGTGCGGCCCGAACGTATTCGTGGATCCGATCGTCAGAGTCTGCGTCCCGTAATTGGCTGGTTGCAAAATAGTTTAAGGGTTCGCTGCTGCCCGGCGTTCCACCTCCCTGGCTGGTATTTGCGGACGGCGCATAGTTATAGCGGCCGAATAGATTCCAGGAGTTTGTCACGGTCTGATCAATGCGCAAGCTAGTAGCGTTCAGCGTGGACGGATTTGACACCGTCGCGTTGGCTTGCCCGTATCCGGCCGCAACTTGGGTTGCGGTCTGAGGTACGTTCGGGACAGGGAACAGATTCAGTATGGGGGCAATAGGCATACCGGCGGCAGCGGCCCTGCTTGCGAGGTCCGGGACAAAGCTTTCCAGAGTCGAGGGTTGCCGCAAGCGTGAGCCTTCATAGGAGAAAAAGAAGAACGTCTTGTCCTTAACGATCGGGCCACCCAGAACCCCCCCGAAGTCGTTTTGCCGCTCCTTTGACTTGGGCAGCCGGTCTGCGTTGGCAAACCATTCTGTCGCGTCGAGCACGTCATTTCGAAAATACTCGAATACGCCGCCATGAAAACTGTTTGTTCCCGAGCGAGTGGAGATGGCAATCTGAGCTCCCGGTGTGCGGCCGAATTCCGGCGCAAAACCGGAGGTTTGAATGCGGAACTCTTGTATCGCGTCTATTGAGACCAAATTGCTGGTGGTGCCCGTCGCGCTAAATCCAGGTGTCGACCCGCCGAGTCCCCGAACGTTGAGAGCGGTCGCTACCCCCGCGTTTGCTCCCACTCCATCCACGCTGTAGTAATTCGAATCTGCTCGCTGTCCATTCACACTGAACTGACCTTGGTCCCCGAAACTCGGCGTTGTTGCGACCACGCCGGGAGTGAGTTGTATCAGTGATTGCAGTGTCCTGCCATTGAGCGGAATATTTGCGACAAATTGCCGATCAATAACGGTGCTCACTGTGGCATCGGTGGTGTTCACCACCGGCGCTTCCGATTGCACCGTCACCACCTCCGATGTCGATCCCAGCGCCATGTCAAAATTGATAGCCACGGCGTCCTGCACGTGGAGGACGATGTCCGGCTTCACCACAGTTTTGAAACCCGGTTTCTCGACTTCGATGCGATACGTACCTGGCGGCAGATTCTCGATGTAATAGCTGCCCGCTTTGTCCGTCTTAACTTCATGCCTGTCATTCGTTAGCGTGTCGATGGCGGTCACCTTGGCGTCCACGATTGCCGCCTTGGAAGGATCGAAAATGAAGCCAGTCAGCGAAGCGCTGGTTGATTGGGCATACAGAGCACTGGCGCAGCAGAGAACAGACACGATGGCGAAGAATGCCAGGGTGCGCATAGAGACTTTTCTCCTCCACTCACTCTTACGAGATTGGGAAGGGATTTGTACCACCCGAATCAGCCGGACCGGCCAGCATCAGGGATGGTTTACTTCTTTGCGGAGCGACGCGTAGAGGAAACGCTTCCCCGTAGGCTCATAGCTGCCGCCTTGCGGCTCTACGGTGACAAAGATTGAATCAATTTCCGCCAGTTGCTTCGGTTCGTCTACTCGCAGAACCCACCGGCGGTTTGCTTCGTTGTCCATGTAGAGAATACCCAAGTTCAAGGGTCTTCGTGATTCCGCTTCCTTCTGGCCCCATGCCTGGAACGTATGGGCGTTCTTAACGCCCGGCTGGCGGTCGAGATCGTAAGCGTAAAATATGAGCGACTTGCCCTTGGTGTAGAAAACACGGCCGTAAGGTTTGCGCGTGCGGCTGTCGCTCGAAACGTCGAACACATCGGCAATATAAAGCTGCCGAGCACCCATCAGTTCGCGGATGTCGCGGTCCGACGCCAAATACTGCTGCTGAGTTCTGAGCTTTTGCTCCTGATCTCGATTCGCCACCAATAATTGTTCAACCTGGTTCTGCAGCGAAGTCACGCTCAGCGTGGTATTGTCCCGCTCCGTGCGCAACCTGGCGAGCTCGATTTGAGCGCCTTCGTACGACTGCAATGCCTCTCTAAGCTGTCCAGCGAGAACATCGCGCTGCTGCGCCATTGCATGGAGCTGTTCATCTGAAGTTGCCTTAGCCGCTGCGTATTCGTTCGAACGATCTTCCAAAATGTGCAATTCGGCCTGAAGTCTTTCTATTTGCTGCTGCTTTCTTGAGCTGTCCGCCTTCAGAAGCGCTAACGCCCGCGTCTGGGCGTTCAATACGCCATCCCGAGCATCCCGGGCTTTGCTCTCCGTCGCAGGTTTCTGAAACGCAACCACAACCCTCGGCTGAATATGTTTTTCGGCCGCTCCCGCGCGCCGGCCAGATCTGTATGCTGCGATGCCGACCGCAGCTATCAAACACGCCGCAGCAGCGATTCGTACCATTGGGTGAATTGCGATCCGCCAATGGATGCCGCGCTTCACTGATGCTTGGTGTTCTTCCGCTCCGATTTTTGCGAAGAGCTTCTGCCGCACGGCTGAGTCGTCCCAGTTTCTTTGCTCCTGCTGACGGCCGTAACGCACCGCAAGCATCGGCATCCCGTCTTTCGTCAAGACCCGATAATCCATGTGCGCGTCGCGGCATTCTTCGCAGATTCGCAAATGGTCCTTCAATTCGGCCCAGTCAGCATCTGTGAGCGTGCCAGACACGGCCAATGCACAAAGTTCGTCGTACCTCTCGTGACCAACAGGGCGTTCATGTTCATGCATGATGAGCCACTTCCCCCCGCAGCTTATGAACAAACGCGCTTTTCCGCAGATTTTTCAGCCCGCGGTAATAATAGTGGCGAACATTTCCCAGCGGGTGATTCAGCTTTTCGCCAATTTCACACAGCTCCAGCCCTTCGAAGTAGAACAACTCCAGTGTTTGACGCTGCAGCTCCGGGAGTTCCTCGAAGGCTTTCTCCAGTTGCACGCGGTTCAGCCTCGACCCGATTTCCCGATCCAAATCTGTAGTCCCTATCAAGGTATCGTCTAGCGATCGGATTTCTGTACCAACGTACGAGCCCCTTCGGCTCAGGTATGATCGCCGATCAAGTGCCCTATGGTACGCGATCTGGATGATCCAGCCTTTTGCAGTTCCTTTCGAAGCATCGAACAGAATTGCTTTCTGGTGCACGTAGAAGAACGTCTCCTGGACGATTTCTTCCGCCTCTCCGTGATCGTGTAAAACACAAATCGCTGCTCCAAAGACGAGATGCGCGTATCGATCGAAGAGATGTTGCAATGCGCTCGAATCCTTCGATTGCAGACGAGCCATCAACTCTTCGTCGCTGGGAAGCGGAGGTGCAGGAACCTCGGACAGCTTGCCAAAACGTGCTTTCCCTCTTTCCTCGGTAATGGGAAAAGCAGGTGCGTGTCCTATCGGCCTTGAACTCAACTCTCGCTCTCAACTGCGCATGGAATTCGCGAGGGTAGCCAGCGGTTGAGACCGAAGACGCGCCTGTTGGCTTAAGCCACACCCCGACATCATCGTCAAAATATAACAGAGTTGCGCGAGTATCTTCTCCAATTTCCAGCGAAACACCTGGGACTACAAGGCCTCGCCGCGACGGATTAACGTCCGGGCGCCGTCCACAAATCGATCAATTTCGTTGGAAGTCGTAAAAACGTTCGGCGATACACGGGCTCCTGTGAACTCGCCCGGAATCTCCCGCAACCGGACCTGGATTTGAAATTCACGCTCCAGCACCTGAACGAATCGCGGAACGTTGCAACGGCCCGGGACAAGCAAAGCGGTTCCGCAACTCATCGCGGGTGAATCCGGGGTAAGAATCCGTACTTCAGGAATTTCCCGCAAAGCCTCGGTCCAGCGCCCGCGCAGGTAGCGAAGCCGCTCAGCTTTCTGCTCGACCGGCAGCAGGGTATGAAAGTAGATCGCTTCCGGGATAGCGTTCCGCAATTCGATCGGCATCGTACCCGGACCGAGACCGTCAAACTTGCGAATGTTCGCTCGTAACCGCTCTGCCGCTCCCATCAGCGGCCACACGCGATCAATGTGGTCGCGGCGGATATACAAAAACCCCGTACCCAACGGTGCGCAGAAGTACTTGTGCAGACTGGTGGCGAAATAATCGCAGCCGAGATCGTCGCGTTGGAACGGTATCTGTCCGAATGATTGTGCGCCATCGATGAGGGTTTGGATGTTCCGCGCGGCCGCGAGCTGACAAATGCGCTTCACGGGAAAGATCTGGCCGGTCGCGTAAGTCATATGCGAAACGACGATCAGCCGCGTGCGGTCCGTGATTCCGCGCTCGAATGCACTCGCCAGATACTCCTCACTTGGCGGAGGAAGCGTAAGCCGGAGGGTTTTTACGGCAATTCCTTGGCGTGCAGCGCGCTGTCGTAGGCAATCCAGCACGGCCGGATAGTCTTGGGTGGTCGTCAAAACTTCATCTCCGGGCTTCAAATCCAGCCCGAAAATAACGTTTGCAAGCCCCTCGCTGGCGTTACGTGTTACCGCGAGCTCTTCCGCATCGCATCCAAAAAACGCGGCAAGCTGCTGGCGAACACGCTCGACGTAATCGTCCTGTTCATCGTAGTAAGCGTGTGACGGCTGCGATGCCAGCATGTCCGCATAACGACGAACGGATTCGAGCACCGAGCGCGGCGAGCTGCCGATCGCCGCATTGTTCAATTGAATGACGTTCGGATCGATCGGAAATTGCCGGCGTATCTCGAGCCAGAACTCTTCGTCATTACGGTCGCCTGGAGAAAATCCTTTTAGGGCTCGGCTCGCAATTAACGGCCCTAAGGAACCGTACAACAAACTACGTCGTGTCATGATGTCAGGGTTCTTTGCGCGGGACGATAGGTTTTGCAGCGAAAAGCTGTACGCCGGGAATGCGCTCCGCCAAAAAGTCTTGGAAATTCAGCGGCTGCGGATTGGTGAAGTGTGCGCTGCCGGCGTACACGACGCCCTTACCAGATGAAGGGACGAGCTGCGCCCATTTGCAACTCCGCACGCCAGCACCGAACTCGCTTTCACCGTAGCGGAAGAGGATATACGTTAGACTGACGCCTTCTAATCCGATCACGCGCGCTTTCTTCGTCCGCATCAGGTCGACGATTTTGAAATAATAGTTCTCTTCACCCGTCGTTTTCGGCTCGGCGCGGTTCCAAGCGCTTGCGAAGTAGTCGATCAGCTTCTTGCGAGCGATTGTGTAGGCATCCGAAGCCGTGCCCGATTTCGTAAACGCATCCAGATCGCCCTGCATGTTTGACGGAAGCATCTCCATCCCGATCCGAAATCCGTGCTTGTCAAGTTCTGCAAGCTCAGATGGCTTCACATTGAACTTCCCTGGGGGACAAGGGGAGGAAATCCCGGGCCGCTCCGGATTCGGCAGCGTCAGGCTTTCAGACAACAGATTGAGTGATTATATCCCGCTCGGCGGAACAAGCAGCCGGCGAAGCCGTCGCGGACAGGCGCGGGCTCTGCCGCTTATAAGCTTCGCTGACTCCAAAGAAGGGCTGCTTTATAAGAAGTTCCCCGCGCCTTTTCTTATAGACGGCAAAAACCCTCTCGAAACGTTCGGTAGCTGCGAGGGCTGCGTAGCGCTGGCGAAGCCGTCGCGGACGGGCGCGGGCTCTGCCGCTTATAAGCTTCGCTGACTCCAAAGAAGGGCTGCTTTATAAGAAGTTCCCCGCGCCTTTTCTTATAGACGGCAAAAACCCTCTCGAAACGTTCGGTAGCTGCGAGGGCTGGCCTTGTTGTTCATCCGGAATGGAAAAGAAAAACTTCGATCCCTTACCCTGTTCCGACTCGACCCAGATTCGGCCTCCGTAATGCTCCACAATCCGCTGGCACAATGCCAATCCGATTCCAGTGCCCGCATATTCGCGCGAGCTGTGCAGGCGTTTGAAAATACGAAAAATCTGATGCGCGTACTGCGGTGGAATGCCGATCCCGTTATCGGCGACGCAGATGATGCAATTGTTCTCCCGCTTTTGAGCGGTGATCTCGACCCGCGGCGCTTCTTTGCCACGGTACTTGATCGCGTTGCCGGCGAGATTCTGCAGAATTTGCAGAAGATGAACGTCCGCCATTTTCAGCCGAGGCAGAGGGCCGCAGACCACGTTGACCCCGCTCTCCTGAATGGCAGCGTTTAAATTCGAGATCGCGTGGGCCGCCACCACATTCGCATCCACGGGTTCCACGTGTTCAGCCTCGACGTTCAGGACTCTCGTATAGGACAAAAGACCCGCAACGAGCATCTCCATTCGCGCTGCGCCATCCGCGATGTAGCCAATGAATTCGCTTGCCTGGGCATCCAATCGTCCCTCGTACTTGCGCTTCAGCATTTGGCTATACATCGCAAGCATCCGAAGCGGCTCCTGCAAGTCGTGCGAAGCCGAATAGGCGAACTGGTTCAGAGCTTCGTTTGCCCTTTGCAGTTCTGCATTCGAATTCTGAAGTTCGGCGGTGCGCTGCCGCACGCGCTCATCCAGCACCTCATTCATGACGCGGAGTGCGCGTTCGGCTTTCTCGCCCCGCGCCGCAATGTAACTGACCAGCAGCAACAAAAAGCTGACTAGCAGGAAGCGCGTGAAATCGGAAGGTGCGGGGTGAAATTTAGGTTCAAACGCATAGGGGACAACGTACACCGACAGAGCGGAGGCGATCACGCCGGGTCCATAACCGCCCCACCAGGCGCTCGCGAGCAATGCAATCCAAAACGTGATCTGGATTCCCGGATGTTGCCCCAGCACGCGGAGGATCAACAGCGAAACGCACGTCGCCAGGCCGATCGCAAGAAATGGCAGTGCGTACTTCAGGAGAAAAGAGCGAACCTTTCCGGGAACGGTAGCAGCCCGGTCACTCTTCCCGGCATTCAGCAGTAGCCCAGGCCCAGGCATTCGTTTCTCAGAAGCCTGGACCAGCTTCGTATGTGACAAAGATGATTCTATTTAACCATCTCTTGTTCCGCGTGCGTAATCTATCGAGCACGTCGACGAATCCGGGGGCGAACGTGGCTTTGCCCAGGTTCGAACAGTTATTGCCCGATTTTGAACGCTTCTCGCCCTTCCGACACCGAATTTCCAACTCCTTTCGCGCATGCTAAATTGCTTGGTCAAACGTTCGTTACAGATTCGGCCTCCGTAATGCTCCACAATCCGCTGGCACAATGCCAATCCGATTCCAGTGCCCGCATACTGCGATTAGCGCCAAGGGCTTTGCGAATCGCAAGTTCCCTCTGCCGTGTACTACCGCGTGCCAATAGCAAGCCTGCCACGTTCATGCAAGCAACGGAGAGGCATAGATTTAGCCGTGATAGATCTTTCTCGAGATTCAATGGAACTGATGTCTCTAAGTCCCACGGATTCAGGTATATAGATTACTTCTGCCGAGCTGACGAAAAATTCAAAATCTCTCAAAATCGATCAGCGCGCGTGACGTGGCGGCAGTACCCAAAGCGGAACTCATGCAAGCGGTTCGGAGAGATCCAAGCGCGCCACTACGCTGGTGTGATCTCGGCGAAGCCATGTTCAGATCGCACAAGGAAACGGACGCGCGCTATTGCTTCTCGAGAGCCTTGACCGAGGCGCCTCGGATTCCTTCCGTTCTGCTGAGAGCTGCCGACTTCTACTACTCGGTTCATGATCACAGAAGGGCTCTTCAGCAGACTGCCCGGATCTCGAGAGTACAGATTCCGAGGATTCCGCTATTTTCGATTGGTTCACCGGCAGGAAAGTGCCGATCACCGAAATCTTGCAAGGCGGCTTGCCCGCCGACGAACGGCCTCGGCGGTCCTATTTACAATACTTGATCAGCGTCGGTGATGAAGCTGAGGGCGCCGTCGTTTGGGAATCGCTCCTCGATCGAGGGCAAACCGACGAAACTGTGGCACGTGGATACACAAATTTTTTATTCGGCGAACAGAAGTATGAAGCAGCGGCGCAAGCGTGGGCCCATTATCTTGGAAAGCGTAGAAACGGATATCTGGAATCTAACTGGCTGTTCAATGGCGACCAACGAAACGCGTGCAGCGCCTTCGCATTCGGGGAAACCGGTCGATTCCTCTTCGTATCTGTTGTGTCAGGCACGCTTACTGCCCGTAAAGACTGAAGCGGCAGGCCTTCATCCGCGCTAGCATTGTTGACGATGAACGAATCGCCAAATGCCGCAGATCTCAATAGAGTTCGTGCCCTGCTTGACGAAGCAGAAAGAGTGCTGCGCGCTATGAACTTCACTGCTACTGATTCAGGATTGCTCGTCGCTCTTGACGGACTTTCAAAAGCAAGAGCCGGAGTAGAGACGCTTCTGGGACTCAGGCGATAGGAGCCGTGATAGATCTTTCTCGAGATTCAATGGAACTGATGTCTCTAACTCCCAGCGATTCAGGTACATGGATTACTTCTGCCGAGCTGACAAAAAATTCAAAATCTCTCAAAGTCGATCATGGACGCAGTTTAATCCGCTGGCACAATGCCAATCCGATTCCAGTGCCCGCATACTGCGATTAGCGCCAAGGGCTTTGCGAATCGCAAGTTCCCTCTGCCGTGTACTACCGCGTGCCAATAGCAAGCCTGCCACGTTCATGCAAGCAACGGAGAGGCATAGATTTAGCCGTGATAGATCTTTCTCGAGATTCAATGGAACTGATGTCTCTAAGTCCCACGGATTCAGGTATATAGATTACTTCTGCCGAGCTGACGAAAAATTCAAAATCTCTCAAAATCGATCAGCGCGCGTGACGTGGCGGCAGTACCCAAAGCGGAACTCATGCAAGCGGTTCGGAGAGATCCAAGCGCGCCACTACGCTGGTGTGATCTCGGCGAAGCCATGTTCAGATCGCACAAGGAAACGGACGCGCGCTATTGCTTCTCGAGAGCCTTGACCGAGGCGCCTCGGATTCCTTCCGTTCTGCTGAGAGCTGCCGACTTCTACTACTCGGTTCATGATCACAGAAGGGCTCTTCAGCAGACTGCCCGGATACTCGAGAGTACAGATTCCGAGGATTCCGCTATTTTCGATTGGTTCACCGGCAGGAAAGTGCCGATCACCGAAATCTTGCAAGGCGGCTTGCCCGCCGACGAACGGCCTCGGCGGTCCTATTTACAATACTTGATCAGCGTCGGTGATGAAGCTGAGGGCGCCGTCGTTTGGGAATCGCTCCTCGATCGAGGGCAAACCGACGAAACTGTGGCACGTGGATACACAAATTTTTTATTCGGCGAACAGAAGTATGAAGCAGCGGCGCAAGCGTGGGCCCATTATCTTGGAAAGCGTAGAAACGGATATCTGGAATCTAACTGGCTGTTCAATGGCGACCAACGAAACGCGTGCAGCGCCTTCGCATTCGGGGAAACCGGTCGATTCCTCTTCGTATCTGTTGTGTCAGGCACGCTTACTGCCCGTAAAGACTGAAGCGGCAGGCCTTCATCCGCGCTAGCATTGTTGACGATGAACGAATCGCCAAATGCCGCAGATCTCAATAGAGTTCGTGCCCTGCTTGACGAAGCAGAAAGAGTGCTGCGCGCTATGAACTTCACTGCTACTGATTCAGGATTGCTCGTCGCTCTTGACGGACTTTCAAAAGCAAGAGCCGGAGTAGAGACGCTTCTGGGACTCAGGCGATAGGAGCCGTGATAGATCTTTCTCGAGATTCAATGGAACTGATGTCTCTAACTCCCAGCGATTCAGGTACATGGATTACTTCTGCCGAGCTGACAAAAAATTCAAAATCTCTCAAAGTCGATCATGGACGCAGTTATTTGGGGCGGCGTACCCACTCAGCGAGGTTTTGTACAAGACCTCCGCCGTCTCAATCTTCCTTTGTTTCTGCTGGACATACGCGAGCCCCCACGGAGCGTTCAGGCATGGCTGGACCAAAAGCATGATCTCGGCGATTTGCAAGGTTCAGTTGGACGGGCGTTTGATGTCATTCTTTTCATGCGAAGTGTAACTCCGGCCTGTGCGGATGACTCTCCCCAAAAATACGGCGCGGTTCGGAGGCGGCGTCAATCGCTCCCGGCCTCAACAACGAAATAGCTTCGAAAACAGAAATTGCCGGAAGCCAGAAGAACGCTTACGAAAATCGGGCGGCGGTCTCTCCGAGGAAGGATGTCTTCCGCCAGTCCGGCGGTCTGCCAGCCCGTGCTGCCGGCCGGTCAGCGATGACAAATTGACGGCGTCCTTTCGCAACAGACATTTGCGATTTCGCTCAGTCATGTTCCGAGCCCGCAAACGGGCCTGCGAATGGTTTGCGGAGTTTGCCCGAAGGTTAAACCGTCACGATCAATTTGCAACTGACATCTGCTGCACCTGCGCGGACGACACGCGCACCCCTGTTTCATCTTGAACCCGCCCCGCGAGACCGCCGCGGAACTCCTGCGCGAACGCAATAGCTGCACAGAACAGGGTAGTCCCCACTACGCGAATCGCCTAAAAACGCATAGAACTGGCCTCCCCAATGCAAAAGAGCAAGCATTATGTTATTAGGCATGCTGGCGATAGGGCCTGACTATTGCAGAAATAGTGCACTAGGTCTTCCATGCCCACATTGCCACCGCACAGGATCAACACCACATGGCTTTCTGAAGTGAAATTTTTCCTCAGATGTTCTGCGGCCGCCAGCGTACATGCTGCTGCCAATTCTGGCAGCACTTTGGTTCGCTCCAACAACAGCCGCAGCGCAGCAATCGCTTCGGAATCCTCGACCACGGTAACGCTCTCCAGATATTTCTTCGCCACAGCCAGCGTTCGTTCTGAAGCCGACGGCGCGCCCAGTGTTTTCGCCAGCGACGTAATTGCCGGTAATGTGACCGGATGTCCGGCCGATAAGGCCTGCGCCATGCAATCGGCCCCCTTCGTCTCGACTCCCCAAATCCGGATATTCAGGTTGGCGTCCTTCAGACACGTCGTCACTCCGGCCATCAGCCCACCTCCGCCGATGCTTACAATCACATCCGTAGCTTGGGGGATATCCTCCAGAATCTCCAGCCCAACAGTGCCTTGTCCTGCGATGACGACCGGATCATCGAACGGATGGACCATCAGCCGGCCGGCCTTTTCGTATTCAGGAATGTCCTTGAATGCCTCCGCTGCGGAAGTTTTGAACACGATCTCTGCGCCGTACCCGCGGGTGGCTTCAACGTAGTTGCGAGGCGTGTTTTGCGGCATCAGAATCGTCGCTGTCGTGCCAAACTTTCGGGCAACATAAGCGACGGCCTGAGCATGATTGCCGCCGCTCACTGCCACGAGGCCCTTGAAATCCTTCTGGTTGTTCAGGGCCAGCAGCTTGTTGAACACGCCGCGCACTTTGAAGGATCCGGTCAGCTGGAACAGCTCGTATTTCAAGTACACGTTCGTTTTCAAACGATCGCTCAAGGTGGCGCTGCGAGCCGCCGGGGTCCTATGAACGTGTCTCCGAATTCGAGCAGCGGCCTCGCGCACTGATGCGGCGGATACTCCTATTTCCTCTGCCGTGATCTCCCTCGCTTCTTTCATCCTTGTTCCGATGACTGCATCATCGACGCTGATATATTGCTGCACTTTAGGCAAGAATCTTGGCGTCTGCGCAGCTGCGGGAAATGCTGACAGAGCCACAACAACAAGACGCGTCTCACCATGCCTCCGACAGCAATCGTTGCTCTAATCAGTCCCGGAAAAGCGAGCCTCATGTACCTATACTCCGCCGTGTCGTGATTTGTACTAACGTAAATGCAATCGGTGTTCACTGCAGGGTCGGACCTAGAATCTGAAAATGGGCCTTCAGCATTTCGCGGTCATCCGGTCTCTCGGGCAGAGCGCCGCTAAAAGCCCAATGAAATTCCCTGACGTCAGATTTTTGCTTCGGGGCCAACAATTTTTGCCCTCCCACCGTGAAATTCCACGCCGCGCCTTTTCCGCCCAGGTCGTTGTCCGCATCCACGACCTGCACGTCTTTAAGAAAGGACTCAGTATTGTCGTCAAGCACTACCGTGAACGGGCCCTCGATCGGAGCGGACGTTGGATTCTCTAAACGCGCCTTGACGATTACAAGATGCTTTTCGAAATCAACGATTGGCTCACTGACATCGAGCTTCAAGTCGTGGCTGATATCTTTCCTGGGTTTGGGCAATGCAGTTCTATCGACGGTGAAGCTTTTCGACCACAATTGCATGACACCGGTTTCGCCGTTAATCCAAGCGATGTCGAACGCGCCATTAGTATCGGCCACCAGACCCTGAGTGTCCCCACCGCTAGTATCGTCCGGGAAAGGGCCTTGCACGATAATAGTGCCTTCACTAGCGGACGCTAGAGTCCCCGTCCAATTGCCAGGAGCGGCAGCGCACGTAGCCTTTTCGCTTGCCCTTATATTGGGCAAGAAGGTCTCACCGCCATCGGTTGAAACCGCGATGTAGAGTTGATAGCAGGAGCTGTTGGGATCATCGCGGCGATCGTTGAAGATCACCGCCACTGTACCGTCTTTGTTTACGGCGATCCCAGGATTCGCGGGCGCCCCATCGTTTGCATTGTCGTTCACCACGATCGGAGTTGACCAGGTTTTGCCGAGGTCCTTGGAATATGCCTCTTTGACCACGTATTTCTTGCCATCGAAGTCCGGCCACGTCATATAAATCCGGTCCCTGTAAGGACCATTCGCATCAATCGCCGCATGCGGTGATACGCCGCTACCGATATACCGGAAGCCTGGGGCTATCGACTTACTTGGCCCTTTTACCGCAGGCAGAAAACTCAGCCCCCCATCTTCAGAGATTGCAGTCCACAGATAACTCTGTACCAGCGCCGCCTTCATCCACGCTCCCGGGCGCTTATCAGGTTGTACGAACGTGGAGAAAGGTATAACCAGCTTGCCGTCAGAAGTGACCAGCAAGTCCATGGGGCCGATTAGCTCTTCGTCGCCCTGTCCTGGACCTAGAAGGAATCCTCCGGCGAGAAAAGTACGGCCTCCGTCGTCCGAGTAAAAGATGCCGGCCCCGTCGTGCTGTATGCCACTCGTATCGTGTTCGAACACGGCGCCTCCGAAGTAGATCCTGTGGTTGAATTTTCCGCCAGTATGGTCAAACGCTAGATACGGACGATCGATCGTCCCGCCGGGAATAGTTACTGGATCTTCCCAGGTCAAACCGCCGTCATTGGATCGGCTGAGCAGAAGTCCCCTAGGAGCAAAACCAACGGTTCCAAAGAAGGCGATCTTGCCCTCGGGATCGAAATATACAATCGGGTCGGGGCCCTTGAAGATTCTTTCGTCCTTCCTCTTCATTTGGCCGCGCCTCCAAGTGCGGCCACCATCTCGGCTCACGTAGGGGTAGGAGTCGCCTTCGCTATCGCGACCGATCATGATCGCGGAAGCCAGCCAGTGGTTCGGATTCTTCGGATTAACCGCGAGAAATGATTCGAAGTGCGGGTACTTGGCGTTATCCGTCGATATCTGTGATCCACGTGAGATCGTGATGCCCGGCGATTGTGAGAATCCGACTGCACAGGAGAAAAGCACGAAAATTGAGACAATAAGAACAGATCTTGTTGCTTTGGGGCGAATCATATTTTCCCTTCCGACTGATTTCCAGCGGAAACTCCTCGTATACGAGGAGCTCTTAATTCGTTGCGAGGTAGTCGTTGTCTTGAACGGCCGCCGCGTTTCGCCAGTGCTCACCGCCTTCTTGGGTTGTAAGAGAACCGCAACACTGTTCACTGTTGAACCGGACCTAGAATCCGAAAGTGCGCAAACAGGGTGAGGAAGTCGTCGGGCTCGTCGAGCAGCCCGCTGAAAGCCCAATGAAATTCCCTAGCGTCAGATTCTTGCTTAGGCTCCAGCGTCTTGTGCCGTTCCGTGGTGAAATTCCACATGGCGCCTTTTCCACCGAGGTTGTTGTCCGCGTGAACGACATGCAGGTCTCTAAAGATGCTTTCAGAATTGTCGTCAAGCACGACCGTGAAAGGCCCCTCGATCGGAGTGGACGTAATGTTCTCCAGGGACACCTTGAAGGTTATGAGGTGATTTTGGAAGTCAACCACTGGTTCACTGACATCGAGCTTCAAGTCGTGGCTGAGATCCTTCGTCGATTTTGAGCTTGCCGATCCGAGCAAAGTTTTATCGACGCTGAAAGTTTTCGACCACAGTTGCATCACTCCCGTTTCACCGTTGATCCAAGCAACGTCGAATGCACCGCTGGCATCGGCCACCAGGCCCTGGGTGTCACCACCATTCGCAGCTGCCGGGAAGTCGCTGGCGAGCGAGATGTAGGGCTTTGTCTGTTCCGAATGAGCAGCAAACGGGTATGGGCCACCTTCTGCTTCGATCCCCGCCGCCCAGTTTCCAGGAGCGGCAGGGCAGGTAGGCTTGTCGCTTGCCCTGACGTTGGGCAAAAATGTTTCGCCGCCATCGAGTGAGACTGCCAGATAGAGCTGAAAGCAGGAGCTCTTAGGATCATCACGTCGGTCATTGAAGATCACGGCCACCGTTCCATCTGTGTTGACTGCGATTGCTGGGTTCGATGGCGATCCCTCGTTGGTGTTGTCGTTCACTATTACCGGAATCGACCAAGTTTTGCCGAGATCCTTGGAATACGCTTCTTTGATCACGTATTTCTTGCCGTCGTAGTCCGCCCATGTAATGTAGATCCGGTCTTTGTAGGGACCTTCTCTGCGGTCAAGCGTCGCACGCGGCTCACCGGTGCTCACCATACGTTTGAAACCTTGGCCTTCTGAGTAGCTTGGACCTTGTGCCGTCGGCAGAAAAGTCTGCCCACCGTCTTCCGAGATCGCTAGCCAAAGGTGCCCGGTTGTCGGAGCCTCCTTATCGGGTGGGGTCGTGTTCTTCAAGGCAGCAAACGGTATCACCAGCTTCCCGTCGGAAGTGACCAGCCAGTCACTGAGGCGGTGCATCTCTTCGCCTCCCGGGCTTGGGAGCAGGAACCCTTTGGTGCTGAAACTACGGCCACCATCATCGGAGGAGAAGACACCGAGAATGGGGTGCAACATGCCACTTGCCTCATATGCAAATACCGCGCCACCGGTGTAGATCGTGTTATTGAATTTACCGCCGCTGCTGTCAAACGCGATGTATGGCCTGTCGATTGTCCCGCTGGGGACACTCACTGGATCTTCCCAAGTCAAACCGCCGTCGGTCGAACGGCTGATCAGATAATGTCTAGGGAAAGCAGACATAGTACCGAAGAAAGCGGTGTTCCCGTCGGGGTCGAAATATATAAGTGGGTCTTCGCCGGTCCCGAAGATTCTCTCGCCGCTCTTGGTTTTCATCTGGCCGCGTTTCCAGGTGCGACCGCCGTCGCGGCTCACATAGGGATAGCAGCTCGTGCCGCCGTTCTCATTGACGATTGCGGTAGCAAGCCAGTGCTTCGGGTCTTTCGGATTGACCGCCAGAAACGGTTCCACGTGGGGGTTCTTGGCGTGGTCCACCGAGATATGTGATCCACCTGAAATCTTGATACCGGAAGTTTGCGAGAACCCCATTGCAGAGGAAAAGAGCACGAAAATTAGGACAAGAAGAACAGATGTGGTTGCTTTAGGGTGACTCATACTCTTCATTCCCGCAGGGTTTCCAGCGAAAACTCCTTGTATACGAGGAGCTCTTAATTCGTTTGTGAGGTAGTCGTTACCTGGAACGGCGGCCGCGTTCTGCCAGAGCTCCCCGCCATCTTCGGTTGTGGAAGAACTGCAACTCGTGTTCACTGTTGATCCGGGCCTAAAATCCTGAAGTGTGCAAGCAGCGTAACGAAAACTTCGGGTTGCTCGGGCAAATCGCCAGTGAAAGCCCAATGAAATTCCCTGGCGTCAGACTCTTGCTTCGGCGCGAGGGTCTTCTGTCCTCCCGTGGCGAAATTCCACATCGCGCCTTTTCCACCAACACCGTTGTCCGCGTCAACGGCATGCAGGTCTGCAAAAAGGCTCTCAGGATTGTCGTCAAGCACGACCGTGAAAGGCCCCTCGATCGCACCGGACGTGACGTTTTCTAGGCACACCTTGATGGTTATGACATGATTTTCGAAACTAACCACGGGTTCACTGACATCGAGCTTCAATTCGTGGCTCAGATCTTTCCTGGGTTTTGATGTCGCCGATTCGAGCACCGTCCTATCGACGCTGAAACTTTTCGACCACAGCTGCATTACGCCAGTTTCGCCATTGATCCAGGCAACATCGAATGCACCGGCGGTGTCGGCCGCCAGGCCCTGAGTTTCCCCACCATCAGCAGCAGCCGGAAACTCGCTAGCCAGTGAGATGTAGGGCTTCGTCTGTTCGGAATGAGCAGCGAACGGGAAAGGACCGCCTTCCGCTTCGACTCCCTTCATCCAATTTCCAGGAGCGGCAGGGCAGGTTGGCTTCTCGCTTGCCTTGACGTTGGGCAAGAATGTTTCGCCTCCATCGAGGGATACCGCCAGGTAGAGCTGAAAGCAGGAGCTCTTAGGATCATCGCGGCGATCATTGAAGATCACCGCCACCGTACCATCTTTGTTGACTGCGATGGCCGGGTTTGCTGGCGATCCCTCATTGACGTTGTCATTCACAGCCACCGGAGTAGACCACGTGTTGCCGAGATCCTTTGAATATGCTTCCTTGATTACAGACTTGTTGCCGTCGTAGTCCACCCAAGCCAGATAAATACGGTCTTTGTAGGGACCGTTCGTCGCGTCAATCGCAGTATGGGACGAAATGCTGCTCGCCAAGGCCCAGAAACCCGTGGCACGCGAGCGACCCGGCCCTTTTACAGCTGGCAGAAAACTCGTGCCCCCATCCTCAGAAATCGCTGTCCAAAAATATCCGTGCAGAGGCGTTTTCATCCACGCTCTTGGACTCCTGTCGGCGACCGCAAAGGTGGAAAAAGGAATGACCAACTTCCCGTCGGATGTGACCAATGGGTCAGCGATGCCACCGAACGATTGGTCCCTTTGCTCCGCGTCCAGCGGCGCGCTGGAAAAGAAAGTACGCCCTCCATCGTCGGACGAAACGATGCCAAGCATGTTGTGCTGCGTGCCGTCGATTCCGTATGTGAATAAACTCCCGGCGACGTAGATCCTGTTCTTGAACTTTCCGCCGCTGTTGTCAAATGCAATGTACGGGCGGTCATAGATCCCGCCGGGAATAGTCACTGGATCTTCCCAAGTCGATCCTCCGTCCGTAGAGCGGCTGATCAGGAAATGTTGAGGAAAAGCAGAGATGGTCCCGAAGAAGGCGGTCTTCCCGTCGGGAGCGAAATACACGAGCGGGTCTTCGCCGGTCTCAAAGATTCTCTCGCCGCTCTTGTTTTTCATCTGGCCGCGTATCCAGGTGCGGCCACCGTCGCGGCTCACATAGGGATAGCAGCTCGTCCCAAGGTTCTCATTGACGATTGCGGTAGCGAGCCAGTGCTTCGGGTCTTTCGGATTGACCGCCAAGAACGGCTCAACATGGGGGTTCTTGGCTTTGTCCATTGAGATATGTGACCCAGCTGAAACCTTGATTCCTGAAGTTTGCGGGAACCCGGCCGAACAAGATAGAAGCCCGAAAATTAAGGCGAAGAGAACAGGGGCTGTTGCTTCACGGTAGTTCATAGTCTCCTTCCGTACACCACTCCTTGGGGATCTTGCCCTCGGTGGGCCGAGTTCTCAAAAGTCGCTTTAGAAGATCAACTTGAGGGCCAGTTGAATATTCCGCGGACCGCCTACTGCGTAGAGAGGGTTGAGGCCGCCGGCACCTGTTATACCGCCGCTGAGCGCTTGACCCAGCATCTGGGTGGACTGTCCGAAATACTTGTCTCCAAAGTTGAAGTTGGCATTGTAGGGCGCAAAGTTCGGATGGTTCAGAACATTGAACATTTCTGCCCGGAACTGCAACTTCAGCGCTTCATGAATGGGGAATTCTCGATGGATCGCAAAATCCCATTGTGCTAGGCCAAACCCACGCAGCGAATTGCGGGCCAGCGTTCCCTGACGAAGAGGGAATCCCGTTGTCGGATCGTAGGGAACATTCGTGAAGGCGTCGGGATTGAGCGCTCTGCCACCGGGATATTGAGTTCCGTAAAGGTACAGCTGCTGTCCCGAAACCACATCTGGGCGACCCTCCACACCAATGGCGCCAAAAGCACTCCAATCAAGAATGTCGACCGGTGGTGCGGAATGAACTTGAATCTTATTCTCTAGCGACCACCCGCCGGAGAGCGCTTGGGTAAAGGAGTTTCTCAGCTCCGGTATGGCGTAGGTTAATGCCGCTGAAAAGTTGTGACGAATATCAAAGTCCGAATCGCCCCGATTTACATTCGGACTCCCTAGGCTGGCATATGCGCCATATGACCCGGCGTCGATCGAGTGAGACCACGTGTACGAAACCAACGCCTGTAATCCCCTCGCCAGACGTCGCTGGAATTGAATTTGGAGCGCGTCATAGCTCGAAAAGCCAGCATTGTTCACTGCCTCTGCAAGACGATAATTCGCGTTGGGGGTTGGTATTACATCGGTGGCCAGCAAATTTCTGCCCGAGGAGCCAATGTAAGAAGCGGTGAGCGTCTGCGCTTGGCCTAAGCCTTGCTCTATTGCGAAACTCCACTCGAGCGTGTATGGCTGCCTTAAATGGGGATCGAAACCAGACAATATTCCCTGGGTGGCATCGGGCGGTACGCTGGCGGGCGGTGCTGCAGCTGAGGGCGGCGTCGGAAAGGGAGCGCTCACAAATTTAGATGCCGTGAAGGGGTATCCGCCAAGTGAGTGTGATGCCTCAGTGCTCGACAAATCGTAGAAAATTCCAAAACCGCCTCGGAATACAGTTTCCCTACCTTGCTGCTGATTAAGTTGGTAGGCTACGCCGATACGCGGGGCGATATTCGCAAACCTGGTGCTGTAGATCGGTGTTCCCGCCGGCGCGAGAGCGAGGTGGGAGAAATCGGTTTGACTGAAACCGGATAGCGCCGGTAGCGGAGGGCCGCTCTCCGTGGTTGGTCTGAAGTCTATGTCGTCACGCAATCCATACGTCAAGGTCAGGCGAGGATTGACTCGCCAGGTGTCTTGGGCGAAGATACCCAAATTCTGGAAAAGAAGCCTTATGCTGGCGAAGGACTCAACAAGGGTAAGCGAGGGGGTGCCCGCCTCAAGGCTCCCTATATCAAAGAAAAATGGCGCCACTAAGTACGACACAGGACCGAATAAAGGCGACAAGTGACGATAGTCTACCCCGAATTTCAAACTATGCGAATTTTTCTGTAGCGTCAGCGTATCTACCAGGTTGTACTGCTTCTGTCTATTTTCCGAATTTTCGCCCTCGGAATAACCCATGTCGGTGCCGAAACTTGTAATCAGCAGGAGCGCCGCATTCTTATAGCTCAGGGGACTAGGAAATAAACTGTCCCCAGGAGCGATAGCGCCCCCAGCGAAAGTATCCATATAACTGGACGTATTACCGCCGGAGCTACTGTAGTTGAAACGAACGTCGTCCACTAAGTATGAGGACTTTGTCCAAGTGGCCCCTAACGTCAAAGTCTTGATCGTGGAAGTAACGGGAGAGACCGTATTGACGCCACCGGATACCGCTCTTTGGCTGGCACTAGACGGAGAATAGTTGTACCGCCCAAAAACGTTCACGTTTTTCGTTAGCGTGTGGTCGATCCGCAAGCTGTATGCATCAACCGTGGAGGGATCGCTAAAAGTGACATTGAGGGGGGCAATACCGGGAGCAACATCCGCTACCCCCGGGATAGGCAAGGGGTAAGCATCCATAAACGGTCTCATCGCCGGTATGGCAGCCTGACGTGCCGCTAAGTCTGGCACCGTGGTGAGCACTGTCCTCGGCTGCCGCACTCGTGCGCCTTCGTAGGAGAAGAAAAAGAAGGTCTTGTTCTTGATGATCGGACCACCTATTACTCCGCCGAAATCATTCTGCTGCTCAGCCGCTTTGGGCAAACCGTCGCGGTTGGCAAACCAATCCGTGGCATCCAACACCGTATTGCGGAAATAATCGAAGATCGTCCCATGAAATTGATTCGTACCTGAGCGAGTAACGATGGAAACCTGCCCCCCCGGCGTGCGGCCGAACTCGGGAGCATAGGTCGAAGTCTGAAGGCGGAACTCCTGCAGAGCATCTACTGAGACCAGACTGCTTGTTCCTCCCAGAACATTGAAGGCTCCCACCCCTCCCGCTATTCCTGTTAAGGGGTTAAACGAAGGCGTCGTCCCGATATTGGCGCCGGCTCCGTCGACGGTCCAATAATTGGCATCCGCGCGCTGCCCGTTGACCGTAAATTGCCCTAGTGAGTTACCGGAATTAATTGCCGCGACTGAATTGGAAGTCACTCCTGGCGCGAGATCTATCAATGCCTGGAACGTTCGGCCGTTCAGGGGTAGGCTGTCCGCAAAATTTCGATCCACGACCGTGCTGACACTTGCGTCCTGAGTATTCACGAGAGGCGCCCCGCCCTCCACGGTGACGGATTGGGTGGTCGAACCGATCGGCAGCGTAAAATTCAAAGCCACCACGTCCTGCACGTGCAGAACGACGTCTTCGCGAATGACCGTCTTGAATCCATTCTTGGCAACTTCGATCCTGTATGGGCCCGGCGCTAGCTCAGGAATGACAAAACTGCCCTCACGGTTTGTTTCGCTGGCGCGGTGTACGCCCGTGGCGAGGCTCAGGACTTCGACTTTTGCGCCCGGGATCGCAGCAGTGCTGGGATCGACAACTGTTCCAGTAACAGTTGCATCTGGACTCTGGGCAAGGCCGGCACAAGAAACCAGGACAAAGGCAACAATCAAGAAAATGGTCGATTTCAGCAAGGGACGACCTCGACGTGAATTGGCTGTCTATTGGAAATACCCAGCCTGCTTGCCGTGTTGTACCAAGATCTAAAAAGAAATTCGCTAAGGATGGTTTGGTGGCGTTCGCAGCGATGCATACAGCAACCGTCGCCCTTTCGGAACGTCACTCCCGCCTTTCGGCTCTATCGTCACGAAGACTGCGTCCACGCGCGCGAGTTCTTTCGCATCGCTGTAATTCAAAACCCAGCGGCCACTCGCTTCACTTTCGAGATACATCTTTCCCATGTTCAGCGGATGCGTGTCGCCATACCCGCGCCGCCCCCAGACTTGGAACGTACCGCGTGCAACCCGCTCTGTGTCCAAATCGAATGCATAGAACAACAGCGATTTCCCTCGGGTATAAAACACGCGCCCGAACGGCTCTCGGGGACTTCCGGACTTGTCGATGTCGTACACATCTGCGATGAACAGATCGCGTGCCCCCATCAGCGCCTGTAAATCCGGCTCCCGTATCGTCACTTGCTTAGCGTGTACGACCTCCGCCGGCCGCGGTTCCCGGATGTTTGCAGAAACCTGCAACTCAAGTCTGTTGATCTGCGCGAGATCGGCTGCGTGTTCGTTACGTACCTCTTCGAAATTGCGTTGCAGCGCCGCAATCAGCACCTCAGAATCTTGCAACTTTTTCTCTAGGGCGGCCCTTTCATTCTGCAAGCCCACCAACTGCGTCCGCAGTGCCGCATCCGCCGTCTCAATGGACTTCGAACTGCCGGTAAGTTGCGCAAGGGATGTGTCGGCAGACTGCTTGGCGATCTGCAATTCTTCTACAACACTCTTTTGCTCTTTGAGACGATCGGAAAGATCTTCGATCCGCCGTGCTTGGGCTTCAACGTTTTGCTGCAATGCGCTCTTTTCCCGTAATAACCGACTCAGCTCGCCAGATTGGAATGCGAGTTGCTTTACTTCACGCGATCGCGAGTCATAATCCCACAACAGCGTAACCGCCAAAACTACGATCACTGCCGCCGCAAACGCTACGAATCTTGTCGGTATCAACCGTGAGAGCCATCCTTTCGCGGCGGAAATCGCAAGCACATTGCTTACGGACGTCGCGTGATCGCTCCCTTCTGCACTTAACTTTTGCATTAGCTTCGCTACTGCTGATTCCGGCGACCACTCGTTTTCGAGATCGAATGTCACCTCGTTCGGCGCAATCAGTGAAATTCCGAAACCTGCTATCTCCTGGTATCGACCGAGCTCATTCCGACACGGCACACAATTCCGCAAGTGCCCGGCTAGATGGCGGAACTCCTCTTCCGCCAGCGCTCCCGAGGTGGCAAGCACGAGCAGCCGCTCATATTCTTCGTGGGCAACGCACAGCGGAATCACGGGATTTTCTTTCTCAATGCACATTATTCGTTTGCCTCAGCCGGGCCGATAATCTCTTTCAAGGCCTTCAACGCCCGATAGTAGTAGTGCCGCACATTCTCGAACGAGTCTCCCATGCGTTCACTGATCTCGCGAAGCGTATAGCCCTCGAAGAAGAACAGTTCGAGTGTCTGCGCCTGCTTAGCGCTAAGTTCTGAGAGCGCTTTCCGCATTCGCCGCTCGCCTTGCCGTACCAGTGCGTGGTACTCCGGCGTCCCCGCAGCCTCCAATACGTTCGCACAATCCTCCAGGGTCCGCTCTTCGTACACGTGCCGTAGCTGCAAACGCTGTCGGCTGCGATACGCCTCGTTATAGGCAATCTGGATCAACCACGCTCGAAAAACTCCGCGTTGTGGATCGAACGACTGAGCTCGTCGGTGCACCAGCAAAAACACGTCTTGCACCAGATCTTCAGCCGCACCCTGGTCTCGCAGTACCCTCCTTCCAACGGCTAGCACGACACGTGCATGGCGGCGCATTAAGATGGCGAAAGCTACCTGGTTCCCGATTTTCACCTCACCGATCAGGAGGTCGTCCGGTGCGTCTGCAAGATCCCGCAGACGTGCATCTTCGGCCGGGTTACTGACCCACGAAACGACACCTGCGAATGTACGATCTGAGGAGGACAACGTTTTCAACTCGAAATTTGGCGGTCAGCAGACTGCTAATCGCGTAAGTTTAACACGGAAATCCCAGTCCGGATGTCTTGAAAATTTTTTTGGAATCGCGGTACAGAAGCGGCAACGAGGGAGGTATTAATGCCCCGCATTGCCCCTTACCGAGGCGGGCAATGGCGCCTCATCTGCGTAGCTCCAGCCCTCATCTCAACGACCGACGAGAAATGCGCCCTTGCGTTGGGCGTCGCGTTCGTAACCAAGAACGGGAAGCCCGTGGGCAAAGCTCTCCAGGAATTTTTCACGATTCCGTGATTGCAGGTCGCGGGCTTTGGGGCAAATTAACAGGAACTCTCGCCAGTGTAGCCGGTTTCAATGAATACAACTGATCATCTATCCTACCGGAGCACCGTCTGATGATTCGACTTCAAAGTCAATTGCACGAGTGCCCGCGGCGGAATTGCTGAGCTTCCTCAAGCAAACTCGCACAGTCCAAACGTGGACCGATAAAGACCTGGCCAAGGCGCTGAAGATCGGTGCCGGAAGCAAAGGAAGCGATCGCCGCGTTGCAGCTCCAAGGCTATATAGAAGCTGCTGGCGCGACCGGGAAATGGAGAATTACGGAGGAAGGTGATCTGGTTTCTGGCGCCAAAACGCCTCGGTTCACCCGACCGCCTGATCCCTTCGCCGTACCTGATTTGGCCGTGATAGATCTTTCTCGAGATTCAATGAACTGATGTCTCTAACTCCCACCGTCGCGAGAATCACACCTCTTCGCCATATCTACCGTTGGCAACACGTCATGCTCGCCCGCCATCCACACATACAGCGTGGGTAGAAGGAAGATACTCAGCGCCAGAGCCGAGATCAAACCGCCTACGATCACGATGGCGAATGGCCGTTGAGAATCGGATCCGATGCCGTGCGAGAGCGCAGCGGGAAGCAAGCCGAGCGTCGCAACCAGAGACGTCATCATGATCGGCCGCAACCTCAAAACCGCCCCTTCTATGGCCGATTCCTCCACAGAATTTCCGCGCGCGCAACTGGTTGATGTACTCCAGCATGATGACGCCGGTCTGCACCGATACGCCAAAGAGCGCCAGGAAACCGACACCGGACGAAACACTGAAATTCGTACCCGTCGCCAGCAGCGCCAGCAAGCCGCCAATCGGAGCCAGCGTAACGTTCACCAGAAGCAGCTAGCCATGTGCGCCATTGCCTATTCTCCGTGATACGTCGTGCTAACGAGAGATCGCCGGGACTTAACTGGAGTTGACCGATGTCACCATCCATCTCGCGTGGAGGGGATCGTTGCGAAACTTGGCCGCGCGGCATGTATCGTATCGAGTGTGGGATGGCTCCTGCGACAATCTTCACGACCGGTGCTCAGAACGTTCGTTGAAGTCGTAGGGCATCCACCATCCCTTCCGGAAAACGGACGATCATGAATCTCGGACGTGCCTTGGAAGAGCCCTCGTTTGTGTTGAAGCCGAACATAACCGCTCGGGTTCCAATCTGAAACATTTCATCGAAATCCTGCTTATACAAACATTGGTTTCGAAGGATGCGTTCAAATGCAGGGTCGTTGAGTAAACTCCTCAAATCAGGCCCGACCTGGGACGCGAGTCCGTTCGAAATGCGCCTAAAATCTTCTATAGCCTCCGGATTCGCTGCGCGATATGCCTCGGGACGCCGCTTGTCTAGATAATGCACGTTAATGGAATTGTATTCCTGGTCGACGATGAAACCTGCGAGAGCCAAAGGCAAATAGGCGACGATGCAGCTCATCAGAAGCGGCCGAGCGCTGGCGTTTAAGCCCTTGTCAAATTCAAGGTAACCAAATAGCCATATAGCAATGTTAATTACCAGGACGACCGAGTACCCGAGCGCAATTGGCGTTGTTCCGGGCAGGGCGTTGCGGAAAATTCGATCCTCACCTGAACTCCAGACGAGTGCAACGACGGTCACGAGCAGAACCGTTACCGCTCGAAGAATATAGCCAAGGCGGCGGGACTCTCGTGTGGTAGCGACGCCTGAACGGGGCGCACGGAGGACCCATTCCAATAAGACGACAAAAAAGAGAGGGACGAATTTCAACCCAGTGATAAACGGGTACAGAACAGCCGGCCTGAGGGTCTTTGCGTTGATGACGGTGTCCACGACACGTGAAAGAGTGGCCGCACTCGGGATATAGGCCATCACGGCGAGGAGAAGAATGGCAACTAGACCCCGCGTATACGCAGAGTCTCCCGAGCGCGTATACACAACCAAAGCGATAACACAGGCAATGCAGCATACCAAAATGGCCAAACCGTACGAGCCGTGTATTGCTGCTGCCACAAAGGCCACTAGAGTGCCGATCATCACGCTGGAGAGTCCGTACGTCCCGGCAGTCCTGCGCCACATTGCCGGTTCTCGCTGCTGTCCGGCGATGCCTTGTGAGGGAGCGATTTGCTCGACACTATCCTCGATTATTCCGGTTTCTCGTCCACAGGTACCGCAAACAGGAGCGATGAACTGGTATCCCCCTTCATAAGTGGCGATGTAAGTCGGAGCTTTAGCACGATCATTTAGCGCCGCCCGAATCAAGCGAATGCATGTGTTGATTTGCTGACCGGGATCAATACCAGAAGGTGGACCCCCGTGCCACAGGCTGTTTTCGATCTCGCGACGGGAAACGAGTACGCCGTGGCGTTCCACAAGCAACAGGAGCAAGGCCGCCGCTTGTGGTCTGAGCCGGATTCGCGTCCGGCGGTTCATAAGAGAGAGATTGTGCCTGGCGAGCGTGAATGGGCCAAACGTGTACACCGAAGATTCTTCTCGCATAACCCGAGCCCTTGAGTCTAACAGAAGAAAGGCGACGCACATCAACTGGCCAAAGTTTTGATTCATCGAAGACTTACGCGCCCATCAGGATTGCGCGACCACGCCCATTGACCCTCAAATCGGGAGGGCATACAATGACCCAAACAGGAGCAAGTGAACAGCTGTTCCTAAGGAGGTTGCCGTGTCTGCCATTTCTTGCGTGTTTCCGCGCTCAATTCTGGGGCTCACGTTCGTGTTGTTCTGTCTCCCGCCCGCTTACGCGACGGTCATTACGTTCGAAGACCTGCCGGATGCGTATTTCTTCAACACTGGAGGTCAGAACATTGGCAACTTCTATTCAGGCATCACTTTCGGCCCGAACGTTGCGGGTCTGAGCGTGGCGCGGTTTGGAGTTTACGCGAGCGATGCCTTTCCTCCGCACTCGGGCGATGTCGTCATCTGGGACGCCGTAGATCCGAGAATCACCATCAACTTTGCATCTCCCATCACTTCCTTCGGAATTTGGTACACATCCTTCGATCCCTTGAGGCTGCAGGGCTTCGACGCCGCCAATAATCTCCTCAGCGGTGTCGTGGGGACTCCCAATAGTGACGGCACCACCGGCGCGACCTCTTTTCTGTACCTTGCGAATTCTGCAATCACCTCGGTCGATCTGACAAGTTTGCCCGGTTTGTTCACGCTGGACGATTTGACATTTCAATCGGGAGCAGCCACCGTTCCGGAACCGAGTACGTTCGCGCTGCTCGCCACAGCAATGATCGGCTTAATCTTTTGCCGGCTATTTCGGCGTGGTTACCGCGGTCTTTTTTCCCCTAAGCTTGCGCTATTACTGGCGGTCGGTTGGTTTGGGGCGCCGTCACTCTTCGGCCAAACCGATACTCCCCCGGTTCTTACTGCCATGAGTTTCAGTTCCACCTCCGTAAATGTTACGAGTTCATCTCAGAGCGTCACGATCTCACTCACGCTCACAAACAATCTATCCGGAGTGAATTTCAACGCAGTTCCGTTCATATACAACGAACTGACGTTGCAGAGCCCGTCTGGAATGCAAGTTCTCGGGATCACGGATATCGGCGGAGGATTTGTCCTGAAAAGCGGAACTAATTTCGATGGTGTCTGGCAAGCCACTGTAACAATACCGCAGTTCAGCGAAGCCGGTTTATGGACGGTGGTATCAGTGAACGTTTACGATAATGCCGAAAATGAGTTGTCGATGAATACGGCACAGCTTACGGCGGCTGGATTTCCAACATCCATAAACGTGATCTCAAACCCCGACGTTACGCCTCCAACTCTACTCGGGCTGAGTTTTAGTCCGGCTTCAGTGAACACCACCAGCGCCCCGCAGGCCGTGACGCTCATATTAAACCTGGCGGATTCCCCTGCCGGCGTAGTGTTTCCCGGTGGAAGCCAGCTCCGATTTGATTGTGAGATTGTTAGCCCGAGCGGGAAGCAGACGCAATGGCTCTCATCGGATGAATTCAAGTTGGTATCAGGCACGCCGCAAGCCGGATCGTGGGCCGGAATTTTTACCATGCCTCAATACAGCGAACCTGGCACGTGGACGATTCAGCAATTGTTTTTGCAAGATGCTGCCAACAACTCAGAAAATCTGACCGGGGCAGCAATTACCGCATTGGGTTTTTCTCCAACCGTAACTGTCTCCGACTCATCACCCGACCTTACTCCGCCGGTCTTAACTAACTTCACCTTGGCCCCACAAGTTCTGGACACATCAATAGGTCCCCAAACCGTCGTTGCAAGCCTTCAGGCGACCGACAACCCAGCCGGCGTGAGCTTTGCGCCGACCGCTGGCGACATCACCTTCTTTTATGGTCCCTTTGTCGTTAATCCTACAAATACCTTGACGCTGTACACTTTCTGCAATCAATCGGCGGGTACCCCTCAACATGGGACGTGGCAGTGCAACATAACCATGCCTGCGTTCAGCGCAGCCGGAGCGTGGACGGTGAGTTCTGTGAATCTGAAGGACGCTGACAATAACACTGTCAGTTACACGACGGCCCAACTAAAAGCCCTGGGGTTTCCAACAGTTATTACGGTGGAACCGTTGACTGCTGGCGCTGTGTTTCTTGGAGGCGGCGGCAGTCGTATAAATCCGACAGTACTCGTCGCCGAACCAGTCAACTCGGCGACGGGTAACTATTTTAGTTCTCACGTGGATCTTGCCGTACGGGGCCGCGGGCTGAGTTTTCAGTTTGCTCGGTACTACAACAGTCTTGATTCGTACAGCGGACCGTTAGGGCCAAGCTGGAATCACACATACAATATCCTGCTTGCCACGAACTCAGCGAACGGCGAAGTGACGATAAGGCAAGCCGACGGCTCTACCGTTTTATTCGCGCCTTCTGGCGGCGGGAACTACACCGCTGCAACGATTGGACTTTCGGACACTCTCAGGCAGAACGCAGACGGGACGTTCACGTTAACGCACAAGAACCGGACAGCGCTGAACTTTACCACGACCGGTCATTTGGCGAGCATAGTGGATCGGAACGGGAACACGCAGACGCTGAGCTATGACAGCTCAGGGAATCTGATCTCCGTAACAGACACCGTTGGGCGCGTGTTTACATTTGCCTACAACGGCAACAACCAGCTGCTATCGGTGACGGATCCGCCGGGGCGGCAGGTACAGTACGCCTACGATGGTAACGGCAACCTAAGTTCGTTCACAGACGCGGGTGGAACCGTGACGACTTACAGCTACGATCCCTCGCATCAAATGGCCTCGGCTGTTGACGCCCGCGGCGTTACGTACGTGCAGAACACGTACGACATCAACGGCCGCGTCGTGAAGCAAAAGAACGGACGCGGAATAGCCACGCAGTTTGCGTACGATACGCCGTCAGCTGGGACCACAACGATCACAGATGATAACGGAAACGCGATTCGGTACGTGTACGATAGCAATCTGCGGATCGTGGAGATTGTGAATGGCACCGGCGGGAGCACCTCCTACACGTACGATGCGAATAATAACCGCACCGGGATCACAAATGCGAACGGGAAATCGACCGCGCTCACGTACGACGGGAACGGAAACGCGTTGTCAGCGCAGAATGCCGCCGGAAACACCGCTTCGTTCACGTACGACAGCTTCAATGACCTGACGAGCGTGACCGATCCGGCGGGGCGCAAGACAGCGCTTTGCTACGACAGCAGGGGCAATCTCCTGGAAATTGAAGGCGCATTGGGAGCCGTCACGCGGTATTCCTATGATGCCTTTGGCGAGATTCTTACCCGCACGGACGCTGTGGGGAATGAAACTCAGTTCGGTCGAGACGATGCCGGCAATCTCGTGCAGGTTATCGACGGGGCCGGAAGGAAGCGCTCGTTTGCATACGACGCGATTGGCAGAATGGTCTCCTCCACTGATAGCCTAAACCATACTCGCAAAATCCAGTACGACCCGCTCGGGCGCGTTCTCGGCCGCACAGACCCGCTCGGAAACCAGACTCAGTACTCGTATGACGCCATCGGGGAGCTACTGAAGGTCACGGACGCCAATGGCAACCTGACTTCCTACAGTTACGATGCCACCAACAATCTGATCGCGGTCGTGGACGCCCTTGGCCAAAAAACAGCCTATACCTATGACGGCAACAATAACCGCACGTCGTTCACGAATGCCAAAGGAAAGGTGACCTCCTATACCTATGATGCGTCGAACCGGCGGGTCAAAGTCACGGACCCGCTGGGCCGCACAAAAGGCTTCACCTATGACGCTGTTGGGGACGTCATCGCCACAACGGACGGCAATGATCACACGAATCACTTCACCTACGACGTCTTGAATCGGCGATTGACGAGCGCGTATGCGGACGGAAACGACGTTTCATACTCGTATGACGCGAATGGCAATCGCATCTCGATGACCGATCACAACGGGACGACCACCTATGGCTACGATGCTCTGAACCGGCTCACGTCGGTAACGCGTTTTGATGGCAAAGTAGTAGGCCACGCGTACGATGCGGTGGGCCATCGCAGCTCGGTGACTTATCCGAACGGTCACGCTGCGCGATACCAATACGACGGATCGGGCAAGCTGACGACAGTGACGGACTGGAGCGGTAATAAGACCACCTATTCCTATGATGCCGCCGGAAGGCTGATCGCAAGGGGGCTGCCAAATAAGGTCGGGTCAATTTATACCTACGACGCGGCCAATCGTTTGTTAAGGATCGCGAACGTGGACCAAGCGGCACCCTTTGGACGCGAGCATCTCGACCAGCATGTCCTGTCTTCCTTTGCATACGCTCTGGACAACGTGGGCAATCGGCTAGCGGTCACTTCGGCAACGGATGGAACCTCGCGATACGGCTATGACGCCCTATACCGCCTGACCTCCTGGACCGCACCATCGGGCCAAGTGACGGAATACACATATGATCCCGTGGGCAACCGAACCAGCTTGGTGTCCCAGGCGGTGACGACTCCCTATACATACGACGACGCCGATGAGATGCTTACGGCGGGAGCGACCTCCTTTACCTATGACGATAATGGCAGTCGACTTACGAGGACGGTTGCAAGCGCGACGACCTCGTACGCCTGGGATGCTGTAAGGAGGCTGATCTCGGTGATGGGTTCAGGCGTCAGTATTCAGTATGACTACGACGGGGATGGCAACCGGGTCGCACAACAGGCAAATGCCTCCCGTTATTCCTACGTCAACGATGTTGTCGGTCTCACAAATGTGCTCAACGAGGAGGGATCGGAGGGCTCACTCAGCTACTTATATGGCCGTGGGCAGATTGCAAACGTGGGTACCAACAGCACGAATTATCTTACCTTCGACGGGATCGGCAGTATCGCGACCGTCTCCGATAGCAGCGCCGCGCCTGAGGTCACCTATGTGTATGATCCATGGGGCAAGCTTCTGAATTCCGTCGACCCGCTCGGAACCAAAGAGAAGTACAAGTTCGCCGGTCAAGCTCTCGACTCGGCCGCGGGGCTTTATTACATGCGCGCCAGATATTACGACGCAAGCGTTGGCGTGTTTCTGTCGAGAGACTCTTTCTCTGGCTCCGTCGATTTTCCGCTCTCGCGCAATCGATACGTGTACGCGCGGGCGAATCCATTGCGCTTTGTTGATCCGTCTGGCCGTTCAGTGGAGCCGATGGGAGGCGCAACGACTTCAAGCTTCATCGACGATGCTTCGACTTCCATTGGTTTAGTTGATTTCTCACGGTCTCTGTTTGCGCTGAACGCCGATTTTGGTGCCGCGAGCATGGGAGGCGTGAGTGCGTCGCTGATGTCCTCTGCGGACATCCCCCTGCCCGGCGGTGTTTCTATAGGGCTGCGGGGCCCGGACGACCCGCCACCGGGACCGTATGATTGTTTACAAAGCCTCTTTAATCCGAACAGCTTCGGTCCGTGTTCCGCATACTCCGGAAGAACCAACACGTCTCAGCTCCAACCGGAAAACCTTCCGAGCTCACCTGATAGCGGCCTAGGAAACGCGCTTTTCCCGCCCTTGGGTGGTTCGTCATTTGTTGGGTGGCCATATGGTGGGATTCTCAATGCTCCAGAGAACACAAGCTGTGATATTACGGACGTTTGCGGCGCAGCAGACACTCAAGCGCCAACGACAACGGGAGATACAAATGACTGGAATAATAGCTCGGACTCAGGTTGGGGCGATACTTCTGGCTGGAGCGATCCCGGAGGATGGGACTTTTAGTCACGTTGCCAAATTCGGAAACTCAGAAATGCCCTCACCACAGTCGGCTGGGCCAGTCACAGTAGTAAAACACCACGTCGCACCGTCAATTAGTGCAGGCGATTTATGATGCGCACTTTTTGCTTCGGCGCGCTTCGACGACCGTCTTTCCTGGCCATTTTCGCCGTCCTATCGGCTTCCGTCCCCGCGAGAGCCCTGACGCGGGTCATAGGTGCGCCGGCGCCGCGAACCGGCAAGCAGATTCGTGCGGCTCGAAAAATGTTGGACCAGACGTTCCGGGCGCAGCAACCCTCCAGCTTTGAGCAGATCGCCGGAAATCTTAGCAAAATCTCGGTGGGTGCTGATGGGGCGGTGTGGGGCATTAACGCGAGCCAGCAGATCTACACGTACGATTTTTCTACGCACAGCTGGGTGAATATTCCGGGCTTCCTGACGCAAGTAGCGGTTGGCAACGCAGGGTCCGTGTGGGGGCTGAATGGGGCTGGTCAAATTTATCAATATAACTTCAGCCTGGCGACGTGGAACGCCATCCCCGGAGCGCTAGCACAAATTGCGGTCGGCGGGGATGGTGACGTGTGGGGCATTAACGGTGCCCAGCAAATTTACCACTGGGATGCTGCGCATGGAAAATGGGACAACGTTCCCGGTGCGCTGACTCAAATCTCGGTCGGAAACGACGGCGCAGTTTGGGGGATCAATGCTGCCGGCGCCGCTTATCGATACGTCCCCACGAGCGCAACGTTTTTGTCGGGCGGTAATTCGGCCCCGTTCACGAGTATTTCCGTGGGGGCTGACGGAACGGTGTGGGCCATTGACGACACTGGGGCACCGAACTACTGGGACATCGGCTATCAGAGCTTCCAAGTATCAAGCGCTTCTCTGAGCAGTATTTCTGTTGGGGCAGGTTATAACGCTTGGGGTCTAAATGCGTTGAGCGGCGTTTTTCTGTTCGACACAAGCGCATCGACGCCCGCCTGGACGAATCAAGGGGTGACGTTCGCCTCAATATCTGCGGCAGAGAATGGTTCTGTTTGGGCACTGGACGAGAGCGGAGACATCTTTGAATCCGGTGCCAGCGTCGACACGCAGCAGTTCGTAAATTACGCCGGTGTTAACCTGACACAGATCTCGACCGCTTACGACGGGAGCACTTGGGGCATCGACAACTCCGGGACCCCGTGGTGGCTCAACACTCCCCTGCAGACGTGGTTCAACTTCAGCTCGGGTTCCAACTCAGGATTTACGCAGATTTCATCCGGTCCGAACGCAAACGTCTGGGCTGTTGACGCAAGCGGAAACATCTTCCAGTTCGATGTAAGCAATCAGAATTTCGATCAAATCCCTGGCGCGCTTTCGCTGATACAGGTTGGGCAAGGCGGTGGCGTGTGGGGCGTGAATTCGGCGGGCCAAGCTTACACCTATGATTTCAGTGCGGCCACATGGAATTATGCCCCGGGGGCGGTTCTCACCTCGGTGTCGGTCGGCGGAGACGGCTCAGTATGGGGGCTCGATTCATCGGGGCTGATTTATGCGTACAACTACGCGGCCGCGAGCTTCAACAACGTGCCCGGGTTCTTGATCGATATTTCAGTCGGGAATGCAAGCAGCGTGTGGGGCGTGAATAGCCTGCACGCGATCTATATGTACGACGACGACGCGCAGACTTGGAGCAATGTACCGGGGCAGCTGATGCAGGTCAGTGCCGGTTTCGACGGCGCTGTGTGGGGCCTGAACAGCGTCGGTCAGATTTACCGATACCGCTACAATCCGGCGACCATTTGGAACTTGGTGCAGGGCGCGCTCGGGCAAATCAGCGTGGCGAGCGACGCGGTGATTTGGGGCTTGAACTCGGCTGATATGGTATACAGCTATCGGTACTAGCGCAGTCTCGCATTTTGCACTTCCTGATTAGACTCAAAATCCAAAGCGCCGGCGCTCGTCGAAAGGCGCGCTCAGTGGCATTGACTCCACGTTTGCACATAGCGAGCGGCCGGCAGACCGCTGGGGTCTCTTCAGTCACGGTGGCGGGAGTGTATCCTTCGCGCAGCCCGGCGACGAGTTGATGAAAGTCGTCTTCGCTCTCGTCTTTGAGGACGCGGAATGTGCCGCAGACGCCGTGGATCAGGCGATTCAGGCAAGAGACGGCGCGGCCCTGCTCGGTTGTGGGGCCGGTGCTGAGCTGCGCGTTCGCGCGATTGGCTTGTGGGTGCGACATGACGGACAAGGAGTGCATGCCGGTGCGGGCGGGATGAGGGGCTGCGGGTGGCTGACATCGCCGCATTGTGACTCTTCTTGGCGCATTCACGCGATTTTCGGAGCGTAACATCGCGTCCCGGACTGGCGACCAGTTGTCTCTCGCTGGTCCGGTCCACGGTGCGCACGCAGTTCCGCCGCTTGAACACGGGCTGCATTGCTGAGCAAATCCCCGAATGCGCCGGCGTCGGTGATTTTGTAATCCGCATTCGGGTCCTCATTTACGGCTTTGATGCGATCTCGCAGACCGTCGACCAACCGGTACCTGGATCGCTCGTTAGTCGTCTCGACGGTCTGCAACAACGGGGCCGCATTCTTCTCGGACTCCGACCTGAGCTAGGCGGATGCCTTCGATTCTTCATCAGCTCCCTCGAACGGTGCTTGAGGAACTCTGTAGGGCTTTCACTTCTGGCAGAGTTCAGCCACCGTATTCCCGCCTATCAGTTGGGGAGTGGCTGACAGGCCCCGACCATACGGCCGTTTGTCAGGAATTGGAACGCTTCAGAGCGGCGGGAATGTCAGCCTCCCAGATCGGAATCGTTTTGGATCTGCTTGCTAAGGAGCGTGCCAGACAGCAGGACGACGCTGACAGAATTCAGATGGTCTGGACTGGGCCCGATCAAGAAGGACCAGCCGCGCGGGACACCGGCGTCGTCGCCCGCGAACTTCTTGGGCAAGCCTCGAAAAGCCTGCTGATAATGGCCGGTACCTTCGGAACAGTCCCATATTCTTTGTCGACCGCGTACAGACACCAATCCTCATCATTCAAGGCGACCTTGACTACGTGGCGATGCAGCAAGGCGAAGAATTCTTCAGATCACTGTATCGCCAAGGCAAACGTGCGCGGTTTATTCGGTACTGGGGGGAAGATCATGTCTTCACTAGCCCTGCGAACATCCGCGACATGTGGCGGCAGATCTTCGCGTGGTTTGATGAATTCGGCGGTTCTCAAAAGGTCGCGCCTCGCGCGAACTCAGCTGGCAACTAGAACTCGTGTGGGCGTGCTTGAGCGAACCTGCACATGACATTCGATCGCCCGGGTGCTCTGGCCGCCTGAGATCCAGTACACCCACAGTGAAGCGGTTGTTGCCAGGCAGCAGCTGCGAAAACGTACAGTGTACGCCGATTCATCCTAACGTTGACCAAGAATGGTAATCCAGATGAAGTTTGCCGCTCTCGTAACGCTGTCTCTTTACGCGATCGCTTTTGTGCGATCACCGATCTCTGAAGAAAACATTTGGAAGGACTTCACGAGCTGGTTGCAGAGACAGCAACCAAATAGTAAGCCCTGGCATCTGATTCGTTCCTATCGGGAGAACCTACTCCGAGAGGGAGTACCTGAAGGTGAAGCCACGCGTCGGATGGGAGTTGTTTCGGATTTTATTTTCACGCGCCGAAAGGGAGTCGAATTTCTTTGGGACAAAGTCTACGCGGGTAGCCATCCCATCTTCATCCAGCGTCCAAGCGCCATCCTCATGAGCGCCATTCAGGGGCGGAAGCCGGGGAAAGCGCTCGACATCGGTATGGGACAGGGCCGAAACTCAGTTTACTTGGCTGCCCAGGGATGGGACGTCACCGGCTTTGACCCATCGCGTGAAGGCGTCCGTATCGCGCAGTCAAATGCTGAGAAAGCGGGAGTGAAGATCCGCGCTCTAGTCGCGAGAGACGACGAATTCGACTACGGCTCGGATGTATGGAACCTGATCGTGATGACGTACGTCCGAGACTTGACCAAAGGGGATGCGGAGCGCTTCTGGAAAGCCTTAAAGTCCGGCGGTATGGTTGTTTATGAAAACGCCGCTGACAAAAACAACTCGGTTTTGAGAGCATTCCTGAGCTTTCAAATCATCCGGTTTGAAGACATTCAGACTACCCCAGAATGGAACCCTGAGAACAAGACTCGTGTTCAGCGGCTCATCGCGCAGAAAACTCTCAAATAGAGTTGCCTGCGCGGGGGCGCTCTGGATTACGTCTCCGCTTGCAAAACAAAGATCGCGGGCCACGAAGCATTCGTCATGTGCAAAGCGGGCCCTCATCGCCTAATTCGGGCAAGGCGAATCACTGCGCGGCGTGCAGAGATTGCAGCCTAGGCCCGCAGGTGAGCTTTTTCCGGATGAGCGGCGCTGTCTTAATCGGACGCTCGCCGTGGCTGTACGCTCTCGCTTCTTCCCGGATTTGATCAATACGTTCTCGGCGGAGACGTTTACCCACCGCCGCGAGTGTAGCAGGTTCTCGGTTGCGTCCTGGTTTCCGACAATTGTTCTTCCTAGACACCTCGCTTACTCGGGCTCCCTTTTCAGCGCGTGATATGCTGTTTTCCATTTGAACCGGGAGAGACAACCGTTCCGAGCTGTTCATGAGCGTGGAACATATCATCGCCGAGCTGCAGCAGGAAAAACACCGGCTTGAATGACGGGCAATCCGTCAATTGGGCCTCGTCCACGTATTCGCCCAGCACATTCCGCCCAAGTTCCTGTTTGCCGACCAACACCGCGCAACAGGCTCCAGCGATAAAGTATTCATCATGTCTAATCGGGTTGCTGTGCTGGGCGGTGGTGTCGGCGGGTTGAGTGCAGCCCATGAATTGATCGAGCGCGGATTCGATGTCACAGTTTATGAAAGAAAGGATGTGTTTGGCGGGAAGGCTCGGAGCCTCTCAGTTGTCGGCAGCGGAACAGACGGACGCAAGGACTTGCCCGGCGAACATGGGTTCCGCTTCTTTCCTGCCTTTTACAAGCACCTTCCCGACACCATGATGCGCATACCTGAGCCGAGCAATGTCAGTGTGTTCAACAACCTGGTGCATGCGACTCGGATTCATGTGGCGCGTGCGGGAAGGCCGCCGCTTGTGCTAACTGCTCGCATCCCGCAGAATTTGGAAGACTGGGCGCTGATATTTCAGGAAATCTTCGGCGGGATCGGAGTGCCGGATGACGAGGTGCTGTTCTTCACCGATCGCATCTTAACCTTGCTGACCAGTTGTCCGGAAAGGCGAATTGCCGAGTACGAAAACATTCCGTGGTGGACGTTTATCGACGCGGCGAACCGTTCGACGGCATACCAGACGCTATTGGGAAACGGGCTGACGCGGTCATTGGTGGCGGTACGGGCGCAGCAAGGCAGCACGCGCACGGTTGGCTACACCTTCCTGCAGCTGCTGTACGGGCTGTTGACGTATGGAGGGTTTGACCGGCTGCTGAATGGGCCGACCAACGATGTCTGGCTGACTCCCTGGGTGACGTACTTGCGCGCGAAAGGTGTGAAATTCTTGAACAACACGCTGGTGAAGTCGTTTGTCGCATCGGAGGCCGGGATCACGTCAGTGATTGCAGAGATCAACGGACAGCCGCTGACAATTACAGCTGACTACTACATCTCCGCGATGCCCGTGGAGGCGATAACGCCCCTACTGGATGAGCGGTTGAAAGCACTGGCGCCATCGCTCGCCAATCTGAACAAGATTTATACGGCGTGGATGAATGGGATGCAGTTTTACCTGGCGCAGGATGTGCCGCTGGAGTTTAGGCACTCCTTGTATGCGGATTCGCCTTGGGCGTTGACGTCAATTTCGCAGAAGCAGTTCTGGAAGGGCGGGATGCTGACGGAGTTTGGCGATGGACAGGTCGGCGGAATTCTTTCGGTCGACATATCCGATTGGGAGGTGCCGGGGATTGTATATGGAAAAAGTGCGATGCAATGCTCCGCGCCAGAGATTCAAAAAGAGGTTTGGGAGCAAATCAAGGTACACGTGAATGTGGCCGGCGCGGAGGTGCTGCAGGACCAGAACCTGTTGCGGTGGTTCCTCGATCCCGACGTGCAATTTCCGAATCCAACGGCGGTGACCAATTTGGAGCCGCTAATGATCAATACTTCGGGCTCTTTGCAATACCGGCCTGACGCCTCAACGGAGATTCCAAATCTGTTCTTGGCATCCGATTATGTGAAAACCTACACGGATATTGCGTGCATGGAGGCGGCGAATGAGGCGGCGCGGAGGGCGGTAAATGCATTGTTGGATAGGGCCAGTTCGAGTGCGCCGAGAGTGACCCTTTGGCCATTGTCGGAACCTGAGGTCTTTCAGCCACTGATCGAGTACGATCGGCTGCGATTCAAGCTGGGGTTACCCCATCCGGCGTTTCCCTTGCCGGCGGTTTCACCGAGCGTAATAAGACTCGCGTAAAAAATTTATGCGCTCGCATTCTCTATGCTTTGACGCGGGGTATCGGATGGGCTTCGTTTCTATCGCATTGGACTCGTTCATTGCAATGTGTGAAGGGGCGAAAATACCACCCCTTGGACGGTTTGTCGGCAACCCGGGTCCGAACCGGTTCGACGCTTTGGCTGGAATGCCGATTCGGTCGTTTACGGCGTTCCGGATCCGCTGCTTGCAGCCAAGTATCGTTCGGTCGTCTGGACCGATTTATGACCAAGCAGAAATTGAATCTGATCAAGTTCCCCACCGGCGAGATGACAGAGCCGGGCGCACGTGCGCCGGAGGTCGTGCGGTATCAGCTTTTCGATGCCAGCCAGAATTCAATCGTTGAACTGATTCAGCATTCCAAGTCGACTCGCTTGGTTCGAACGGCTAGTATTACGAAGTGCCTCGCTTCCGATAACCCCAATTGTCGAACGTTAGTGTGCGCCAGCCGGATGATCTTTGTCTAAGCCAAGCCGTGAACTCTTGCTCGGTGACGTGTTTTTTGTGGAAGCGAGCGGGCTGTAAAATGTCGATTGGCTAAGGTCGTAGAATCAGCCGTCTGAGCTATTCATGCAAAAACTTGCCGCTGAATGCTTCGGTACCTTCTGCCTTGTATTCGCTGGAACTGGAGCCATCATAATCAACGATGTCGGCAACGGCGCCGTCTCTCACGTCGGGATCGCTCTGACGTTTGGCCTTGTGGTGCTGGCTATGATCTACGCCTTGGGTGACGTGTCGGGAGCCCATCTGAACCCAGCCGTAACGCTTGCCTTCGCCGTTGCGCAACGTCTGGAGTGGCGCTGGGTGATGCCGTATATCGTCAGCCAAGCACTCGGCGCAATCGGAGCCAGCCTTCTACTGCGTGGGATGTTTCCGAAACACCTCACATTGGGACTCACGCAGCCAGCGGGGACAAGAATGCAATCGTTCATTCTTGAAACCGTGCTTACCCTAGTTTTGATGTTTGTGATTCTGAGTGTTTCAACCGGCGCGAAGGAAAAGGGCATTACAGCCGGTATTGCAATAGGAGCGGTGATCGGCCTAGAGGCGCTGTTCGCGGGACCGATCTCTGGCGCATCCATGAATCCGGCGCGTTCGTTTGCACCCGCTTTGGTTGCTTTTCACTTCGATCATCTTTGGGTGTATCTCTCGGCGCCTATCCTGGGCGCATTAGTAGCGGTTCCCGTTTGCCGATGCATTCAGCCGCAGGGCTGCTGTTCGGCAAACAAGGATTATATGTGCCCCGTTCTTCGTCCTCGAAGCCCAATAACGCGAGATCAAACTCTTCTTGAGAAAGCGCGGCTAGTTCGGCCTTGAGCAGGAGCCCGTGTTCAAGCGGCGGAAGTTGGCATACGACTGACGCCCAAAAATGAAGAGCAGTTGACTGGTTCTGCAAAAGCGCACCGAGGCGAAATAGCATTCCTCAAGCAGTTGCGAGCGAAATCAGCGCTCCTGCAGGTCGTCCCATATGAGGACTGGCTTGCTGCTGTTGCGAATTGCGCGTTCCATCAATTCGACGGGCTTCGTTGCTCTTGCTCGATGTAATTGAGGCATGTCTCCACAGAAGTACATCGGAATGGATTTTTCTCCGCGAGCTGCGGGTGGGAACGGGTTTCCACGAGCAGGGCTCGCGGTTGCGCTTTGGACGGCGCGGCGGTGTGCCACAAACTCGAGCTATGGCGGGTTCGACGGCAATCTCAGTGCAAGATTGTCTTCATACCACATACCAGCCGGACTGTGATTATGTCGAAGCCGAGGCTTCCACGCTTGTTTTAATACGACCTGTACTACAAAGGTCACTGTTTTATGAAAAGCAATGCACCGAGAAGAACAGCCACAATCGCAGAAAAGCCCACCACTATAAGCGGTAGGTCGTGAGAATATAGCGTCTCCTCGCTGATCGGGCGCACTCCGAATTTGACTAAGGTCTGGTGAAGCTCACGTTTAGCGAGATTATATCGGTTCACTAGGCTCCACGAATACAGTACAAACCCGATAAGAAGTACGCACAGAGAAGGCCCCCAAGACGATAATGAGTGCTCTTTCACCCGATTGCCGTTCACAAAAAAAGCGAAGGTGACCGCAAGCGCTAGGCCCACAGTTCGAGGTGGAAACGAAAGAGCGTCTTCCGCCCGGAGATGCCGCTTCAGCTGATCTTTCAGAATGATCTTCTCGAGCTCAGTAAGCTCTGTTGGTTGTTGTGGCGCTTGTTGCATAGGCTCGGGTATTCTAGCCTATCTTTGGGGTGAGCGTGGCGCCTATCGGAGCTGCCGAGAAAAGCGCTTGAGTATTTCCCTGAACAGGAGCGAGGAGAAAGGTGGAAGCGACCCAATGAAACGCTAAAACCCGCTACACGAACTTTTGACATCTGTGCTCTTTCCTCCCCGATTCTTGTGCTGACATTTTGCTCCAGACCGGAGCTGTTCATCGTGCGGTATTTTTCCGCCGGTGTTCGCTTTGCTTCATCATTTCGTTCAAATCTGCAGCGGGTCGTATTTCCCACGGCGGCGCACCACGGTCGCCAGAATCCTTCCCGATTCGGATCCATAAAGAGTCTCTATGGTCTTGCTCAACTGTTCGGTCACTTGCAACGGCATCCACGCCAAAACTAGCAGGGAGACGGAATCGATACAACTGCGAGTGGCTTCGTCTGTCCACACCAGACGGAAACACTTTAAGCATCTCCGAATCCGGAATTGAAACAATGAACATCCTGCATCGCTGGCTATGCTCCTCGGGATGCTGGAAGCAGACTGTGGAGAGGCATAGATTTAGCCGTGATAGATCTTTCTCGAGATTCAATGGGACTGATGTCTCTAAGTTCCAGCGATTCAGGTATATAGATTACTTCTGCCGAGCTGACAAAAAATTCAAAATCTCTCAAACTCGATCATGGGCGAGACTTGCCCGTGCCGATCAAAGCTTCATGATTGGCTATCTACTACTGAGCAGGGGCGACTTGTAAGTTTAGGGCTTCGGATGAGTGGCGGGCCGGACCCTCGTTGGGCCTCCGCGACGTGCCTGGAAAAAGTAAAACTGCCCGCCCGAGCGTGTTCTTCATATCGACCACCTGTTTGCGCGCATGCAGCGTCTTAATACATACGAAGCAAAGACGAACGCCATGACGAGAATCGGATCAAATTTATCCCAAGTACTGCCACCGCCATTCAGTTGTGAATAGAACGCGAGTAAAAGATTGATCGCGAGACCAGCATAAACCCACTCAGTCAATCGAGGCACATTGGGAATCAGAAGGCCCACGCCACCAAGGATGTGGGTCACGCCAATCAGAGGGATGATATAGAGCGGGTATCCGAGCTGCTGATTGGCGATCCTCCATTCGTCGGGATCGTGAATTAGATATAACCTTCCGAAGTACACCCAGATGAAGGCGACAAGGCCGGTTATTACCATCGCGGCTATTTGAGTTGCTCGACCTGCCCGCGCGGGTTTATCTATTGTGTGTTCAGCTTTCATATTAAAAGCGATCCTCTTCTTGCGGTTTAAATGGTTTAAATCGTTCTGCAATAAGTCGGCTCTTGTACGCGACTGAAATCAGCGCGCTGCATGGGCGGGACGGCCTCCGGGTCGTGCATTAAACGAGGGCTTTCTGCACCCTCGCCACGAGCGTCGCATGACGATCAGCCCAGTTCCCAAGGAACCGGGCTGATTCAGCTTGCCCCGGACTTACGCCTTGACGGCGTTCTGTGCAGCCGCAAACACATCGCGTGCGGACGTCGTACCCGCTACGTGCTCCGTACCCGTGATTCCGAGGTCCATCCATCCCGCGTTAACGCTCTCAAACATTTCTTCGGCAGGTCCAGTGTGGCCCTTCGGGATGCCGAACTGCTCGAACGCTTCCGCCCACCCTGCACGCGGGACTGCAAAGGCTTTTACGTCGAGTGTCAGGACTTCACCCAATTGTCCGGCCACTTCATCCGCGCTTACCATCGAACCCAGCTCGATGACGCGATGCCCTGACCACGCCGGCCCGGTCAGAAGCGTTGCCACCTCTGCGCCGATGTCGTCTGACGCGACCATTGTCGATTTCCGGTTTGTAGGATTGTAGAAGACCGGTAGTGTTCCGCCTTGGGCGGCCTGTAAGCCGAAAAGAAAGTTTTCGAAAAAGCCGCCTGCGCGCACAAATGCGACCGGAGATGGCAGGCTGCGAAAACCTTGCTCCAAGAGTGATAAGGCCGTGATCATCCCCAGCCCGCTTGTTCTATTCGCGCCCATCGACGAGAGCGCTACCACCCGCGGGGGCACTACCTTGGTCAGCGCCTCGACATAGTTCGCAATCACGCCCTTTGCTTCTCTGTAATCAGGCGAGGGTGCCCATACAGCCGGCAACATAACAAACGCGCCCTCAACACCTTTGAGCGCCGCCGCTATGGCTGTCGCATCGTTCCAGTCTCCATCCACCAACTCCACGCCTTGGTCTGCCCACTTCGCCGCTTTCTCGCGATTGCGCACAAGTGCTCGCACCTGTTTGCCTTGCTTCAGCAGATGCCGCGCGGTGGCGCCCCCAACTTTTCCAGTAATTCCCATGACTAAATACATGCTCGTTTTCTCCTTGTTAGAACGAAAGTGATGCTCTGATGCAAACGCCAGAGCTTGTGAGTTGCGCAGCTAGCACTCCGCTAGTCCCGTGAGTTTCCACAGTTATCTGTCGCATGAATCGTTACAGGCCTTTACTCAGCCGATCAGATCGCCTCGATGAGAGAGGTGGTTGATCCTCGCGGAGGCCTTGCTATGTGGTCGTCACCGTCACTGCCTGACGCACATACCGGCCGCTTTCCAGTTGCTGCACCATGAAGGCTGCCAGATCGGCCCGCCCGATCTTGTGCGCCTTCTCGCCGCCCTCCGTGCTCAGCACCCTGGCAATGCCGGTCTTCTCGGCGTCGGTTAACATCGGCGGCCGCACCAGCGTCCAGTCCAAGTTGCTGCCTTCGATCTCGGCCTCCATGCCCGCCTTGTCTACCAGCAGACCCCGCAGAAACGTCCTCATGAGCAGGTGCTCGTTGAAGAAGCCGGCGTTCTTGACGCTCTCGCCCGCACCAACCACCGAAATCTTCAGCAATCGCCGTACGCCATTGCGCCGCATCGCGTCCACAATATTGTGTGCCGCGCTCGTTTCCATCGTCGTCACTTTCCACGGCGTCTTGCCTCCCAGCGCGTCGATCACCGCATCCTGTCCGGCGACCGCAACGTCGACCGCGGCCGCGTCCAGCACGTCGCCCGCAACAACTCTGACTTTCGCCTTCTTGTACTGCGCGGCACCGCGCACGAAAGCCGTCACCTTATGTCCGGCCGCCAGCGCCTCATTTACCAGCGCTTCTCCGCTCTTGCCCGCTGCTCCAATCACTAGAACTTTCATCGCATCTTCCTTTTGCCTCGTATTTGGCCGCCCATCCAAATGAGCGACCTGACTATTAGAGGCCCATGGAAACCATTGGTTGCAAAATAATCAGTGGTTTATTAACCAATGGTTATAAATAAACAATCGGTCGCAAAAGTCGTCAAAAGGGACTAAGCTATTGAAGTGACATCCACATCACCAAGTCGCCGGGTAGAGCGCAAGGAGAGGTTGCGGGGCGAAATCCTTGCGGCTGCAAGCAAAATGTTTGCCGATCGCGGTTACGAAGCCGTGACGCTTCGTGCGATCGCTAAAGAGATCGGCTATACGCACGCCGTGATCTACCAGCATTTTCCTGACAAATGGCACATTCTTGCCGAGTTGAGCAGGGAGACGATCGGGCTGATGATTCAGAACTTCGACGCGATTGCCGCTAAACATCCTGCACCGAAAGAGCGTCTTTTTGCGACTTCACGCGGCTTGATTCAATTCTGCATTGCCCATCCACAGCAGTTCCGCAACGTCTTCTTCGGGCCTGAGAACCGCAACGGCATCCGCGCTGGACAATACATCAACGACATTGGCACGCCTTTGTTCGAACGTTTCGTGCAGCTCTTTTTCGATGTTGCCAAGGATGAAGGATTGCCAAATAGGGATGACATAGTGGTAGCCCACACCTGGTGGTACACGATCTTTGGCCTCGCCACACTCATGGTCATCCAAGGGGTTGTGCCTGACTTGCCTGACCAGACTCTCGTGGTCGAGCAAACGATCGCCACGCTTTGGGCGGGCGTCCAGGCTGTTCCGCGATTGCCGAAGAGCGCAATCACTAAGCGATCCGGCCGATCCAGTGCCTCAAAGCAATAACAGCTTCTGTCTACTTATCGACCGCTCTGATATACAAATTCAAATGGATTGGTCGAATGGTTATGAAGGCGTTGCTAGCGAGTTTCTGGCGGGTCGCGGCACCACTCACTCAGCTGGAATTGGCGTGCAGACGGTCCGTAACTGGGCCAGAACGCTGGCAGCAGGGGCCACTGTAATTGATCTTGGCTGCGGGTCTGGTTTCCCTATTACGCAGATTCTAGTGACGGCAGGTCTCAATGTTTACGCGCTTGATGCTGCGCCGTCATTGGTTCAGGCATTCCGGCACAACCTCCCAAACATACCGGTGGTCTGCGAATCTGTCCAAAACTCGGCGTTCTTCAATCGAACTTTCGACGGCGTCGTGGCGTGGGGGCTGATATTCCTGCTCGCTCTGGAAGACCAGCAGCAATTGCTTCAACGAATCGCGGGAATGTTAGCCCCAGCGGGTCGGTTACTGTTTACGTCGCCTGCGGAGCCAGTGGTGTGGAATGATGCGATGACGGGGCTAGAGTCTCGCTCTCTTGGAGCCACAGAATACCGGAAGCAGCTCCTGGCACTCGGTCTTGATGTGGCGAGTGAGTACGACGATGAAGGTCGGAACCACTACTTTGATGCTTTCAAAACGGGACCGACTGACAAAGACGGAGATGGGCATCAGCCCTGAGCGCATCCTCGAAACCCGCCAATCGGACTAGAAGCTGGGCGCCGCGGTCAACCTCCGAATCGCCCTCAACCGGCTACCGTCAGATTTCCTGTAAAAACATACTTGGCCCATTACGGTTCAACGCCCTCCGCCTCCCACGGGCCTCCCTAGACGGGCGTGCTCTTGATGATGGACGAGCCCATTACGCGAATCACCTGCACCATCGAAAAGCCCCTTCCTGCAAGAGGGATCGAAACTCTGATTCAGTTCGCGCTGGGCCGCCCGTCAAGACCACCATCAACATGTAGGATGTACTGCCGGGTGCACTCCGAACGGCGTGGAAAGTGCGAATCGATAAGAACGCAAAGACAAGCGACAAAAAACCCATGTGGCGGAGCGGAGTAACAGATAAGAAATGCGGGAAGCGACGACTATGAGAGCAACAAGAGCACAAAACATGAATAGCAATAAAAAGGACTTGTCACCAGAACAACGTGAAGAACTACTCAGAGCATTGAAAGCCCGTTTTGAGAAAAACATGAACCGCCATAAAGGTCTTGAATGGGCTAAAGTACAAGCAAGGCTGGAAGCTCAATGCTGAAAAACTGTGGTCACTCAATGAAATGGAAAGAACGGGCGGTGAACCGGATGTTGTTGGCCATGATAAAAAGACGGGCGAATACATTTTTTATGATTGTTCAGCGGAAAGTCCTAAAGGCCGCAGAAGTGTTTGCTACGACCGTGAAGCGCTGGAGTCAAGGAAAGAACATAAACCAGAAGATAACGCTATTGATATGGCAGCTGCCATGGGCATCGAGCTTTTAACGGAAGAACAATATCGAGAGTTGCAGAAACTTGGAAATTTCGATACGAAAACGTCGAGCTGGGTGAAAACACCTTCTGATATCAGAAAACTCGGCGGCGCCCTCTTTTGTGATCGCCGCTACGACACTGTTTTCGTGTATCACAACGGCGCGGAATCTTACTATGCCGCTAGGGCGTTCCGTGGCTCGCTAAGGGTCTAAACTTTGCATGCGCGGCGACGGAATCCGGCGTCGAGTGGGCGTTGTGGACGGGATTCTACAGCCTACATGTCTGGGCTTGAAAAAAACACTGCTGATGGTCTGATCGCGCAGGTTTTGCCTGGATTGTCGGTGATTCGGAAGTGTGGGGCAAGCAATTTAGCGCGAACCCATCGAGCCGTTGGGCGGAACTGCTACGGAATCCAGTTCCCACTCTCTGCTCACGGAGGAAGATCCACTCCGACGAGCGCGCAAGCAATTTAGCGCGAACCCATCGAGCCGTTGGGCGGAACTGCTACGGAATCCAGTTCCCACTCTCTGCTCACGGAGGAAGATCCACTCCGACGAGCGCGTGTGAAGACACGTCTGAACAACATCGAGCAAGGCGGCTGACCCGAGTTCGTTTGAGCCAGGGTGCAATTGTCCGGTATGAGAAATGTCTATGGAATTGAGATTTCCGATGAGTGCGGCCATATTGATCATTCTCAACCCGGAAGGTCGATGCTCTTGACGCTTTTTGCTGCGCTCGCGTTGGAAAGTATTGACACATCGCGAAGCGAGCCATTCGAACGACCGCCGCGGAACCGAACATACTTGCTGTAGTCCCCCGCCCATGATCGAGTTTGAGAGATTTTGAATTTTTTGTCAGCTCGGCAGAAGTAATCTATATACCTGAATCGCTGGAACTTAGAGACATCAGTCCCATTGAATCTCGAGAAAGATCTATCACGGCTAAATCAGGTACGGCGAAGGGATCAGTTAAAGGCCACGAAGTGGTTCATCACGGAAGCGAGATGCTCCGCGAAGTCTCTACGCACGGGATAAGAAATGATGTTTCTGACACACCAGACCTCGCACAATTTTCCTAGTCGGCTGTTGCTGGCTCTTCCTGTTTCTGTTCTTCTTCTTTAATCGCCCGCGACGCCAGAGGCACTCCGCAATTCTCCTTGTCATCCGTATAATGGATGGACCAAGATTTTCGAGGCGTACAACTAAAATGCTCAGAATTCGCCGTCAAGAAAAAAAGTTAGAACCGGTGCCCACCATAAAGATGGCTGAACACGACATTTGGGAGCGGCGAGATTTACAAGAGTATATCTGGAACAGCTTCGACGAGATCGGGGATGAGCTAGATGAAGGAGATCTGACGCTGATCGGCAAGGAAGTGCGCCCGTCCGAAAAGGTGGACGATCGGATTGATTTACTGGGCCTCGACAATGACGGGACGCTTGTCGTGATCGAGCTGAAGCGGTCGAAAGACAAATTACAGCTCCTTCAGGCCGTGGCGTATGCAGCCATGCTGTCACGAGTCAAAGACATCACTGGTTTGCTGGGCATCGATAAGCAAAGCGTAAGTCAGACAGAAGACGACTCTGAAACGGCAGAGATTCCCATCAATACCGGTCAGCGGATTGTGCTGATTGCCGAAGATTACGACTATGAAGTGCTTGTGACTGCCCAGTGGCTCGGTATGCAGGGGGTCGGAATCAAATGTGTGCGGGTGACGGTTGCGTCGGACAAAAGCACGAATGCCGAGTACCTCAGCTTTTCGGTCGTCTTTCCACCAAGGGAGCTAGGAGAGGAGGCGAAACAGCGTAAATCATCGTCAGGAATTGCCGCTGTCGCGACCACTTGGCCAGCATTTTTGGGTGGCATCAAGAACGCTGCCGAAAGGGAGTTCCTCGAAAACCATCGCGGCGCAACTGGCTCTGTGCCCGGCAGATTCAGTTTTCGACTTAGCGGGTATGCCCGTCTCGTGGTCCGGAGCAGACCGAAGTTCGCGCTAGTAGAGCAGAAGGGACGGTTTCCAGGCGATCTTGAGTTCTGGCAAGCTCGGCTCCCCGCCGGGGCAAATGTACGCGAGGTGTTCGCTGGAGAACGCGTAAGATTTCGGTTGTACTCGCCACAGGACTTCCAAGCCTTCGACACAGCACTCCGAACAGAATTGCAAACTCAGAACTGGGAACGATCTAAGCCAGCTCCAAACGTTCTGAGCGCACATGTGCAGTCGCCTAAGTCCGAAAATGAAGCGTTGTATCAGACCGTAGTGAGCGATTCACAATAACCGACAGGCCCGTTTCTGCAAAAGCGCACCGAGGCGAAATAGCATTCCTCAAGCGGACGCTGGAAGCAGACTGTGGAGGCATAGATTTAGCCGTGATAGATCTTTCTCGAGATTCAATGGGACTGATGTCTCTAAGTTCCAGCGATTCAGGTATATAGATTACTTCTGCCGAGCTGACGAAAAATTCAAAATCTCTCAAAGTCGATCACACGTAGCCGCTCGAACCTTTCGATCGGAGCGCATCCCGGCATCAAAGGTCCAGTCTGCCGCATCTGAGGTTGCAGAACTTGACAAGCACAACTGTGCTGCATTCCGCCGGCGAGTGCGCTCCCTGTTAAAGCGTGCTTGATTGAGATCACTTAGCCTGAAGGATGTGCGTACACCACGCGTTGCATGCGTTGAGTATGCGTTCGCGCCCTTGTCGGCAGACATACTTCGCTAGGTCAGAGACATGGAACCCCCGCGCTGTCGGGCGGAAGCTAATGGGAGTCGGAGGCGCTAGCGATTCCTCGAAACGATTCGCTGGTACAACAGGTGGAGCAAGGGTGCGAACCCGAAACTGGCGACTCTTTGGGAGCCAATCGTCAGCGACTTGGTCAAGTGAGGAACTGCCGTGGTTCAGTAAGTCAGCAAAAGAAAATGTGTACTCGGCTTACAAAGCAGTCCGTTTCGATTTTGAAGCTGCCCGGACCGCAGTCATGAAGATGATGCCAAGTAGGACATAAACGACAAACCCGAAGGGCGAAGGTAAGATCGCGAGCGCCCCTATGACGCAGATGGCGAGGCCGCCTATCGCCCATCCAAATGAATTCTTGCTCACTCGCCAAGCAATGACCCCGAAGAGGAGACCCGCGCCTATTGTGTACCAAACGAATTCCGTAGCCCCTCTCGTTTCCGTTGTTTTCGGCGTGACCATCGTAAGGATGACAACTACATCCAGCAATCCGATTCCGATGAGCAGGATCGACCATCCGAAAACCCATTTAGCCGCCCGGTGTGTTGCCGTAAGAGCGGATCGTTCGTCTGAAATCTCCGGCCAGAATACGTTCCTGAGCGGGGCAATCACTCTCATATCTGGGAACACTAACACAATTACGCGGTTTCCGTCAGGAAATCTCCGCGCCGTCGCGGAACGCGCAGATCATTCGTGAAGAACTGCAGCCTCCGTAGCGTCCGTCGCGCGAGCGACTTACTTGAAACGGGCAATCCGGAAACTGAGCCTCATCCAGGCATAGATCACCTGTAACGGCCCACTGACGATCTGACCCGTTCGAGGGGCAACCCTCGGATTACCCGTCCCTTCCGGACTACCCGCGATTGGTCGCGCGTTGCGTGGCAGAGATGCCAGTTCCGATGATGGATTCTTCCGGCAAAGGACTGGCCACTCAGCCCGGACGAGTGGTGTAGCGACTCGCGCGTCAGCTCAGGATGTGCAAGAAAGCCGAGCGGGCCAACTCGATAGGCGATAGTGAGTTCCGTAAATCCTTGCCGAAATCGCGATTCGGTCATCAACGCACCTGCAGACATCGCATGCCTACCGAGTTCAACGGGCTTTAATCACAATTACGGTCGCGTCATCATGGAAACGATGCACATAACTGCATCTCAGCGATACCCGTCCATAGCAATGACCTGGAGCGAATATCACGAATCTACCAAGCACAGCATTGAATCGCTGAAGCGAGCGCCTCATCTCCTCGACTGGGCGAACATACCCGATCCATTCCGCCATCATGAGGGCGTGCCGGTGCTAGACCTTCCAGCCGATCCGCCCGCCCCTGAAGTGCCCGCCCTCGCAGTGCTTCATGGTGTCTCGGGCACCACTCGGGCCGGTGACGGTCCGGCCTTCCTTTCGCAACTGCTGTTCTATTCCGCTGCGATCAGCGCGTCCAAGCGCGTTCCGTCCACCGGACATCGATACGCTTTGCGTGTGAATCCATCCTCCGGTAATCTGCATCCGACCGAGTTTCACTTCCTCACACGGGGCCTGAACGAGTGGCCCGACGGGCTCTATCATTACCTGCCCTCTTCGCACATGGCTGAGCAGCGTGTGCTGGGTGATCTCAACTTTAGTTTGGCGGACGGCGACAGCTCGGCGCCGGTCGTGTTTGCGCTCACTAGCATTGCGTGGCGCGAGGCGTGGAAATACCGCGACCGAGCATATCGTTACTGCCTACACGACATCGGGCACGCCTGGCAGGCCCTCGCACTGGCCGCCCAAGCCATTGGATGCGACACCTTTGCATTTGGTCATTTCCGAGACGATGAAGTCTCCCAGTCCTGCGGCCTCGAGCCGGACGAGTGGCCGATGCTCATTGTCGAGCTGCGCGGCAGGTCCATTCCAGTCGGCGAACGACAAGCTTGTCAGCCCGTCTGGTATTGCGGCCACGCGAACCAGATTTCGACAGAAACAATCGCTTACCCAAGTATTGAAGAGATTCACACGGCGACGAAACTCAGCCGGCCCGCGCAGCGCAGCATTTCCGCCGCCGAGCCTTCCCCCACTGGCTCCGGAGAAATCAAGCTGCCATTTGCCGCTTCATCGCAGCGCACCTTTGGCGAGGTCGCCCGAAGGCGGCGGTCGGCACTCAACTTCCTGGGCGGAATGCACTCCATGTCATGGGCGCAACTTTCGGCCATCCTCTCTGTTGCAAGCCGGCCGTTCTCTTCTGATTTCGCCGGTGCACGTTTTATCCAGCTGTATCTATACGCCCATAATGTCGATGGGCTGCAACCCGGTGTATACCGGCTATGGCCTGATCGCGCTGAGTTGGAGCAGATCAGGAGTGGCGACCAGCGCGTCCCCGCCGCCGGCCTGAGCCTCGGGCAGGATCTCGCCGGTAACGCATGTGTCGCCTTCTCGATGATCGGCGATCTCGACCGTGCCGCCCGCGCCCATGGTGATCGTGGTTACCGCTATGTGCATTTTGAAGCGGGCGCCATCGGTCACCGGCTCTGTCTCGCCGCGGAAGCATTCGGGCTCGCGGCGACCGGCATTGGCGCGTTCTACGACGAAGAGGTGCGCCGCTATCTCAACCTCACGTCCAAGCAGGGACAAGTGGTGTACCATTTCGCGATCGGTTATCCGGTTCCTGATTCGCGCCTCGCAGCATAGAATCACAATCGTGGGCATCCTGGTGTACGGCGACAATCACTTCATCATCCGCGGTCCATTGCCTGACCGGAAGGTTGCACTCGCACTCGTTCGATACTGGTCCCTGATTCAAAGTTCAGCGAGTGATCGATTTTGAGAGATTTTGCATTTTTTGTCAGCTCGGCAGAAGCAATCTATATACCTGAATCGCAGGGAGTTATAGACATCAGTTCGATTGAATCTCGAGAAAGATCTATCACAGCTACGCTCAGCTCATCGCGGAGATGTGTTCGTGGATGATGTGCCAGCCCGGAAAGGGGTTGGATAAGATGTCATGGTTTGAGAACTGGAGATTGAAGACACCCAGCTCGTAGGGTGGATTGGCCAGCGTTTGGAGCGGTCCGCCGCCCGCGATCCGCTGGTGGTAGATACCGTATCCGCCGCGGATGGCCAGCTTGCCATTGCCGAGGACATCATAGGCGAAGCCGACGCGCGGAGCGAACTCCAGATTGTTGTCGTTCTTCAACGTCGAATCGGAAACACCCCAATCCGAATGCCGCCGGATCGTTCGCATTCCGCAACAGCGCGCTATTGGTCGCTTGCGTCGCGATCAGCCGGACGCCATGTGAACCGAGGTAGCCCACCTCGACGATCCAGTTTGGAAGAAATTCGTCCTGAATCGTGAAGTTCCAGTTCTCGGTATACGGCGTCCGCAGATTCCGATCGATATTTGAGACGCTGATCTCCGGATTATTAAAGATCGGATTCCCCGACGAATCGAATCCTGTCAGGGCCGGCCAGGCGGGATATAGAGGGAACTGCATCGGCAGCGGGAGATTGGGAAAGGGGTTGGATAAGATGTCATGGTTTGAGAACTGGAGGCTGTACCCCGTGGGGGAGACGAGCCGCACACCTGATCGCGCTGCGGCGCAGAAACGGTTTGGCCGCTCCCCTGACGGTGCCGCCGATGGGATAATTGTGCTCTATGCGTGAGTTGCATGGGGTTATGTTCGCTGGTCGCCCATATATTGATATGAAGCGCCGCGCGCTCCTCTTCGATAAGTTTCTAATCTGGCGTTATGTTGGTGCCGAGCACGAGCGGCCCGCTGAATTCGACGCCGAAGTATCATTCCTTAAGAAAATCGGGATTGCGGTCGCGCCGCCCCTTGATGCCAATGATTTCGCCGACGCTACCTCGCATGCGGTAGTTAGTTACGCCCAACAGACCATTTTTGCCGAGCCTTCTCACGACCAAACCAAAGGTATTATGGTCGTTGCAAATGGCGTCGTTATTCGAGACTGCGACAGTCGGGCCATCGCCGCAAAGGTTCGCGAAAAATCAGATTGCGACGCGGCCGCTATTTGTGAGATTGACTTACCAACGGAGTTGTTGAATGTCTCAGACCGTAAGGTTGTGGGAGGCATCGTGACTGTCGCAAGCGAGATCCTACCAACTCCAGATGATTCGTGCGCATGGCAGGACATCCTCGATTTTAAGCAGGAAATGAAGGATAAACTATGGCGGTTTCGCCGTTTTCTCCACTCCCTCGCCATCAAGAAACAAACCGAAGCCGAAATTCGTGACGACATCGAATGGTCGCTGAACGAGTACACGAAGGCCATGAAGCTTCACAATTTAAAGGCCGGACACAGCTTAGTCAAGGTTTACGTCATTCCGGCAATCGAGGTTGTTGAAGACATTGCCAAATTCAACTGGTCAAGGATCGCAAAAGGCGCTTTCTCAGTTACGAAGCGGAAAATCGAGCTGATGGAAGCCGAGATGAAAGCGCCGGGCCGGGAATGTGCTTATGTGTTCGATGCGCGAAAGAGGTTTGAACCTCGTTAATCTGAAATACGTAACGATATTGATCTGACTCCTTCTTGGTCTCTTCCTGGTACACCGCAGCCTGCCGTTACGCTGGGCGCGGGCACAATCTGGATGGAAGCCTACGATGCGGTGACCACGCGCGGACGGCGGTATGTGCAAGGCGGCGGCTGCACTCCGTGGGCGTAGCCGGCCTCATCAAAGCGGCGGCTTCGGGAGTTTTTCAAAATGGGGAAACAGTCAACGAGACCGGCGCGTTACGACGTTGCCCCTGCGGGAGCGTGGGCCCTGGCACATTGTGCTTGTCCCAAAGCTCTTTCAGCTCATCCGGAATGTCACCGGCCAGGATGTCCTCAATGATACCGAGCTGTATTTGAAATAGATGCCGGCTAGCCAGCTCCCAGCGGATCATCATGGCCTCAGGTACGCTCCGATCGAAAGGTTCACCGAACGATGCATGGATTGCCTTCACTACACCAGTGGTCTTCGCGATGCATCGGAGTTGCTCGAGTTTTGGGGATCGCGCTATTCGCTGGATCCTATTACAAATGAAGATGTCCTTTACGTCGCCCGGCAAGAAACTAAACTTTCCGCCGGGTGACGGTTTTCTCTACTCGAACACTGGATATACTCTGCTCGGCGAAATCGTAAAGCGCGTTAGCGGAAAATCGATTCGTGAGTTTACGGATCGAGAGGATTCTTCAACCGCTAGGCATAGCGAGTACTCATTTCCGCGACGATCATGCAGAGTTGATCAAGGGTCAGGCGTACGGATAATGCGGGCGATCCGGAACTAGCTAACAGCGCCGCTCAGGTTACGAAAAATTGCGGAATCGAGAACTAGACGGTTTTTCAGCGCAGGTTGCGAGGCTCCGCCTTCGCTTTCACGCTCAATTGTCGCCTTTGGCTGGCGCAACAATCCATTCGTATCCCTTCGCCAGCTTAGATCGCACCTTACGGTCTTTTGGACCTTCCACTGCTGCATGCGAGTTGAAGAAATCATTTGCGGGCTGATTCGCCAAATCGGGGTAGACGTCTTGGCCCAATTCTCGGGTGTTTCCTGCAACAACCGCCACAAGATACCACCCGGACCAATGGCCACCCAAAAAACCTTCTACTGACTCACCGTGTAGCTTTGCTATGTTCTCAGCGAACACCGACATCGGTGTTCCATTCGCGGAGTCTTGGAAATTTTGCGATGTGGGGCGATGCTGACCTAAATTCTCATCGTAGATGATCCACTCAGGGTTGATTCGACGAAAGAGCCTTGTGTGGTTCGGAATAGCACGTTGATCATCTTTCGGCCCGGGCATTCAGTCGATCCCTAAATACGGCTGACAACTCCTCCCACTTTGATGAGATGAAACCGTCCCAATCTGCTGCTGGGTTGCGGTGATCAGCAAAGACCGCTTCACCATCAGAGCCGTTTGGGTCGAACGCGATCTCCAGGTCGATTCCATTCTCGTGCCAGTCAAGCTGAACGCCGCCTTCTCGTGTCGGAGTCCATTGTGGTATTGAACTTCCCTCTTCCATAAACCGCCAAAGGGCCTTAAATGCGGAGCTTATTGCACTTACCTGTATCGGCGGAGCTCCTTCCCGATCCCAGTTAAATGGCAGCAGCAACAACCGCGCACTAGCCCGAAGTGTGGAGTAGACCCATGCGGGTACGGGCGTGGTCTCGACCAGCAGATCCATTCGTCGCACATATCTTCCGGAGCGCACCTCAAGTCCGATAGTTGCCGGCCTGTGATTGGTGACATTTGGTTGAGATAGATCAGCCCGTCCGCTATCCAGATCGATAGTACTTATGTCGCTGTGAGATTCACTCAAAGTAGCAGGGCCCGAAATCACCGCAGCACTAGCCATTTTTTCTCCTCTTCCATGCCTTGTGCATTCGCTCTGTCGTAATCGATGTAAAGCTTCTGACGATCCATTCGTGCTCGCGATCGAACAGTTCGAATGCACCGTTCAGATCAGGCGACGCTGGGGCGCCACGAGCGGTCAGGTTCATCAAAAATATAGGCAAACGATCACTGGTTTGATATGCGGGTTGAAAAGCAACATGCACGCGGCCTAGTGGTTTTCCAGTCTCATCTTCCATTCGGTAGCGCGCGGTAAAATTCACGTCTTCAGGCACAGATAGGTACGAATCGGAGTACTGGTCCCGCCACACGGTAATGACCTGTGAGAGCTCGCCGTGTTTGGACCAATTGGTTTCAGCGGGTATTTGATTCACGTACGTAACCTCGCACTGATTGGGAACGATCCCTCCCAACTGCTCAGCCGCAATGAATGCTTCAAACTCACCTAGAGCGAATTTGAACCGCTCAATGATACGTGCATACCGCGGATACGGTTCCGCTCCAGCTCCCTGGCGCCAGTTAACAATCAGCCGATCCCGTTGCACCTGTATGAGCTCGCTCTGCCCGTCGGTCAAGAACCACACGCGCGGCAACGGAGGTGCGTCATCGAAAGCTTGTAATCTTATTCCGACTCGGGATCCAGGTTTGGCTTCGAAATCTTCAAGTATCGGCGTTAGCTCGCCATGGTCTTCAACGTGCCGGAATCCTACATTGCGCAAACGCTGCCAGAACAGTCCATAGTGAGATGAGCGCAACCGGTCAAGAGCTTTGAATTGGAGCGAAATCGCTACTTCAACAACAGGGGGGTTCTCGTACTCCGGAAGTCGCGTCACTGGTGCTCGCCCCTCTCCGGAAGATCAAACTCCGGTTTGCATCTCAAAACAGCCCAGGTACAGGGTACAAGTGTGCGGACGTGACGGGTAGCAGGAAAGCATTCGGCTTCAATTCTCCTGATCCAGCCGTTGTGCGAACTTCTTGAATGTCCAGAGCAGGGACTGAGTTAATTATAGTCATATTTCTGATTCAACCTCACTAAGGTCATTCTGACTCGCTACCTCGTGCGGTGAGGCCCCCGGGAATCGGCTAATTGGCTGAAAGTAATGGGTCGAAATTTACATTGATCCGTGAACGCTCTCATTCATAAGGTATTTACCACGCCAGTGTCCCCGCAGGGTATCGTCATCAGGAACACGCTCAGTCCTAGTTTCGCGTTCCGGAACCACTGGGTTGCCGAGTTGGTTCTCAATCGAACTCAAGGTCCGCAAGAAGTTAGGTCACCCTAGTCCCTTTGGGATGTGCCGTAAACGTCCGTTTAGGGCTTAAGCAGCCGCTTGATTCCATCGATCTCGCGCGGATCCGTGGTCTCCCAGTGATGATCACAGTACACACAATAGGCCGGAACCGATCCGTCCTCGGCGAATCCGACCAAGGTATCGGGCTGATAGGTGATCTGTAGGACACGATCACATTTGGGGCACTTCGCAGCAAACTCAATCGTAGCCACCGAGAAATTCTAATATGTTGCGGTGTTACTTTTCGCATCCGATGCGCTCCCAGGTGTCTTTCTCTTTCGCCGCAGCTCGAGTCTGCCATTGCATGTTTGCCGGGGAATCCTCACCGCCACACGCCAATGGTTTGATGTGGTCAATGACGTAACCGGGACACGCACCCGTGCTGCTTCCAGTTGCCGGACAAGGCTGCTGCTTGAATTCATAGCACGCGCTAGAAGATCGGCGAATCCGTCCGTTGTCGTCGCGTTCGCATATCGTACAGCTCCGTTCTTCTCCTGGTTGGTGAGCACGCCATCCTTCAGAGCGACTGGATAATCTCCGGCCCTCGTTCGGCCTGAAGCGCCTGCGCGAGCGTCGAATCTCGCCCATGTCCGCGAGATTCGTGGAAATGTGGCTGATCGTGTCCGGACTTAAGCGGCGCCCGTCGGTGACGGCCTGCGGTGTCGCGCCGGCTCCGCCTCCGGGAATAGTGGATCGCCTACGGCAGACCGTCTTCGGAGGACCGGACAGTCTCCCACAGAGCAGATTCGCTCCGATTATTTCTGGCGGACGAGGGTAACACATCAGACATGACGCATTCGGTTGTCGAATGCCCATCAAGCATGGGCATATTCTTGCCCGCAGTGTGAACTTTCCAACCATTTTTTGGATTTCTGTCACAATAACCGATTCAGGCCGATTCGGAACGCAGACATGTCTAATGACGATTGCTGGCACTCTGTCTACAGCCTCGTCACTCGTTTCGGGGCCGCGCTGGACAGGGTCCCGGAAAGGGCAAAAAAGCGGCACGGGTAAAGCTCGCGACCATGCAAATCACGGAACTCAAAATCAACGTCATCGTTCGAGGCCCAGTGTTGCCAGAAGCGGTAAAGGTGATCCGGGTAGTGCCGATCGGCAGGTCGGTCAAAATTGTCGGGCGTGGCCTGACGACCGGACTCGTCCACCAGCCGATCCTGAACGCGGCCCAAATGGCCACGCTTGAAGCGACGCCCGAATCGCAGGCATTCGATGGAGATCCGAAGAACTTCAAGCTGGGCGTCGAAGCGCTTGCGGCTGGGCATCGCCTACGAGTACGACCCATATTTCTCGCTGTCGATCGCCCGCGTCGATCCGCTGCCGCACCAACTTGAAGCGGTGTACGACTACTTCCTCCGGCTACCTCGTATCCGGTTCCTTCTGGCCGACGATCCCGGCGCTGGCAAGACGATCATGGCGGACTGCTCATTAAGGAACTGAAGATCCGCGGGCTGGTCAAGCGAACCTGATCGTGACGCCGGCCAACCTCAGCTTCCAGTGGCAGCGCGAGCTCAAGGACAAGTTCCAGGAGAAATTCGAAGTCGTTCGCAGCGACGTTCTGCGCGCGAACTACGGCTCGAATCCCTGGCAGGAAAAGAACCAGGTGGTGACTTCGATCTCCTGGGTTTCCCGCGTCGAGGATGCGAAGGAGAGCCTGCTGCGCAGCCACTGGGACCTGATCATCGTCGACGAGGCGCACAAGATGAGCGCCTACAGTTCCGACAAGAAGACTCTGGCCTACGAGCTCGGCGAGAAGTTGTCGGAAATGACGGATCACTACCTGCTCATGACGGCAACGCCGCACAAGGGCGATCCGGAGAACTTCCGTCTGTTCCTTGCAACTGCTGGACCGGGATGTATACGGCGACGTCGCGAGCATCGACGAGGCGATTCGCGCAGCATGAGGCGCCGTTTTACCTGCGTCGCGTCAAGGAGGCGCTGGTTCATTTCCCCGACCCGGAGACCGGGGACGGTTCGAACTCTTTTCACGAAGCGCAAGGTGGAGACCATCGGCTTCGCAATCGACGACGAGGAGTGGGACCTCTACGACGCGCTGACTCGCTATGTGGAGGATCAGTCGATCAAGGCTGCGGCCGACAGATTCAGCGCGCGGCCGCGCGGTCGGCTTCACGATGGCGATGCTGCAACGCCGTTTCGCTTCCAGCATCCGCGCCGCCCGGCGCAGCCTGGAGCGCATGCGGGAGAAGCGACAGACGCATATCTGGCTAACCCTGCGGCCTACCGCCAGCAGCAGATCGAGGCGCCGCGTTCCAGACGATTTCGACGAACTTCCCGAAGAAGAGCAGCAGGAAATCATGTCGCGCTGGAGGACGCCGTCGTCTCGGTTGATCCCGGCGCGCTGAAGGAGGAGATCGGCCAACTTAGACCAGCTGATCGCGCAGGCCGAATGCTTGAAAAGCGCGAAATCGAATCCAAGCTGCGCGAAACTGCGAGAAGTGCTCACGCAGCAAGGCATTTTCGCCGATCCGAAGATGAAGCTCCTGATCTTCACCGAGCATAAGGACACACTCGACTACCTCGTCGAGAAGATGCGGGACGAATGGCACCTCTCCGTAACGCAGATTCACGGCGGCATGAAGATCGGCGACCGCGACACGCCCGGCAGCCGAATCTACGCGGAGCGCGAGTTTCGTGAAAGCTGCCAGGTCATGGTGGCAACAGAAGCAGCGGGCGAAGGCATCAACCTCCAGTTCTGCTGGTTCATGATCAACTACGACATTCCCTGGAACCCGGTGCGTCTGGAACAGCGCATGGGGCGCATCCACCGGTACCTGCAGGAGAAGGACTGTCTTGATCCTCAACTTCGTAGCGACGAACACGCGCGAAGGCCGCGTGCTGCACAAGCTTTTCGAGCGCCTCCAGAATATCGAGTCCGATCTGGACCCGCAGCAGACGGGCAAGATCTTCAATGTGCTCGGCGACGTGTTTCGCGGCGAACCAGATTGAACGAATGCTGCGGGAGATGTACACCCGGAACCTCTCCGAGGAGGTCATCAAGAGCCGGATCGTCGAGCAGGTGGACGAGCGAGCGGTTCCGCAAGATCACGCAACTCCACGCTCGGAGGGACTGGCCAAGCGTCGCTCAATCTCTCGGCCATCGTCGGCAAGTCAGCCGAAGCGAAAGAGCGGCGGCTGGTGCCCGAGGTGGTGGAGGACTTCTTCCTGCTCGCCGGGCCGATGCTCGGCGTGCATCCGAAGGAGATCACCAGAGGGAAGCACTGTTACCGAGTCGGGCGGGTTCCGAAGAACCTCTGGACCACCGGCGACCTGCTGGAGCCGCGTTTCGGCAAGCTGGGCAAAGAATACAAGCAGATCGTCTTCGACAAGCGTTACCTCTCGGAGGACCCGACAGTGGACTGGGTGACGCCCGGCCATCCGCTTTTCGAGGTCGTTCGGGAAGAGCTGCTCCAGTCGTCGGCTCCGGACATGGAACGCGGCTCGGTATTCTATGACGTTGCAGCGAACCGAACCGGCGCGCCTCGACGTGTATTCGGCGACGATCCGCGATGGCCTGGGCAACATGCTTCACCGGCGACTGTTTGTGGTTGAGACGTCGATGGACGGTTCGACTCGCCGTTCGGCAGCCGACGCTGTTCCTCGATGTGGTTCCGGCGCCCGCGGGCACGGAACCCGGCATTGACGATGGATTGCCGGGTGGCGACGTCGTCGAGCAGGCCCTGATCGAGAAGGCGCTTCGAACCGTTCCTCGAAGAGATTCAGCAGACACGGACTCAAAGAGATCGACACGATTTCCAACCACATGGAGATCAGCCTGAACGAGTTGATCCATCGCCAGAATCTTCGAATGGCCGAACTCCTGAGCGGCGATCATTCACGCGAAGCAAATCCTCTGCTCGCCGCCAACATTAAGCAGGTCGAAGATAAGACTCGACGAACTCAACAACCGCCTGGAGAAGCGGCGGAACGAGATTGAGCGAGAACGGTTCTGCACCATTGCGGACATTCAGCACCACGGCCGCGCGTGGGTCTTGCCTCACCCGGAACGGGCAGCGCCGAAGTTTGCCGCCATGGTGAGGGATGACGAGATCGAGAGGACTCGCCGTTCAGGCAGTGATCGCCCACGAAGAGGCTCGTGGCTGGCGAGTCACCAGCGTGGAAGCGGAGAACCGCGGCTTCGACCTGATCTCGCGGCGTCCGCACCCGGAAGATCCGGAAACTTCAATCGAGGTTCGATTCATCGAAGTCAAGGGTCAGAGCTGGTGATCGGTGAAGTGGCGCTCACGACCAATGAATACAAGACGGCCGAGCGGCTCAAGAACGATTACTGGCTCTACGTCGTGTTCAATTGCGGCATCAACACCGCAAATTCGGATTGTCCAAGACCCTGCCCGGCTCGGTTGGGAGCCGCTCGTCATAGATCGAGCATTACCACGTTGGTCCGCAAGGCAATTCTGGAGGCGAGCGCGGTAATGAGTGAGCTATCCGAAGCGGTCTGATCGAGGTCGACCTGCCTATCAAGCGGATCTCGGAGCACGCGCGACCCGAAAAGACGATCCGGTTCATGGCAACATCTCGACGCTGCACATCTGGTGGGCGCGGCGACCATTGGCAGCATGCCGCGCGGTCTTATGCGCGGCGCTATGGCCCGACCCGGCCGACCCGCTGTGCCCGTCAGAAGTTTCGCGAGCGATGCCTGCGGTCTGATCAACGAATTTGCCGCGAAGACGGTGTCAGATAAGGCGCTATCGCGGCACTGTTCTCACGATGCGTGGAAAAAATGGCAAGCGCTGGCGAAGGCAAACGGTGGGCTGGACGCCAGCAAGGAAGCGTCATTGGAATATTCTCCGCTTTGCTTTGCTCGATTTCATTGCCGATTTCTCGCATTGGAACAACCAGTCGACGCCAGAGTACGTCAACACGGCTCGTGCCCTTACGGAAACCGCTCACAGGACCTTGGGCACCGACGCAAGCACCGCTCCGCTCGTCTTTGATCCCTTCGCAGGCGGCGGCGCAATCCCGATGGAGGCTCTGCGACTCGGCGTAGACGCATTCGCAGGTGATCTCAACCCGCTAGCAGTACTGTTGAACAAAGTAGTTCTTGAGTTCATTCCTCGATACGGGTCCAGGCTGGCAGAAGCCGTGAAAACTCTCGCCGGCGACATCAAGAATGACGCCGCCGAGCGCCTCTCGGCCTACTATCCACTCGATTCTGATGGTGGAACACCGCTGACGTATCTGTGGGCCCGTACTATCCGGTGCGAAGGACCAGGTTGCGGATACACGGTTCCCCTAATCCGCACGCTTAGCCTCGGGGATTGCATTGGCCTCAACCTAATCCCAGATGAAAGCACTAAAAGCTTTCGGGTCTCTGTTGTGCACGAGAACGCGCAAGATCGGCCGACAGTAAAAAGCGGTGGAGTTTCGTGTCCGGTGCCAGGCTGCAACTTCACGACGCCTGCCGATGCAGTCAAAAAGCAACTGATCGAAAAACAGAGGCGGCGCTAAGGATGCCCAACTCCTCGCCGTACTTGTAGAGCACAACGGCTCACGTGTGTTTCGGTCCCCGTCTGAGCGTGACGATGCCGCTGTTCAGACTGCGGCGCATACACAGGCCGGTGAACTTCCAAAGGTCAAGATCAACCCAATTCGCCCCCACAAGAACACACGCGGCCTGAGTGCGGTAACCCGCATCGGGATCACCCGATTCGACGATCTTTACAGCAGCCGCCAATTGCTCGCAATCCAGGAATTCTCAAATGCGATCAGCAGGGCAATCGAGATGAATGCCGGAAATGATCTCTCTCGAGCGGCTCTTACCGTAATTGGTCTCAGCTTTGGAAGGCTGCTACATCAAAACTGCAGCTCATCGCGATGGCTGAATAAAAGGTCCACAGTCGCGGGCGCCTTTGGTAAACAGGCTCTGCAGGTAACTTGGGACTTCTCCGAGATCACGCCACTGACGGACGCAGCTGGTAGTTGGGATGGGTCGGTTGAGTGGGCGCTGAAAGTCATTGAGATGAATCGATGACGCCGTGAATACGCTGCTGCGCGTTATGACGGACCACAACGCGTCCGCATCGAGCCGCGTTCGCGCCGCCCAATGCGTCCTCGATCAATCGTTCCGCAGCATGGAACTCGAGGATCTGGAAGCGAGGTTGGAGCGGCTGGAACAATCCGGGAACGAGAGGTAATGTGTCCGTGACATGTTTACACCAAAAGTTGTCGTCATGCCGATCCGGCCGGTCGACCCGAATGCCGAAAACGAATCTGAGATCGGTTTTTGGCGGCGTCGTTTTACATTCGGGAAGTAGACACTGCGAGAGACCTTTCTACGGTTTGATCGCGTCGAAGTTGATAACCAATTTCTATTCAGGTACATAGCTCGGTTCTGCCGGGCTAAACAAAAATTCAAAATCTCTCAAAATCGATCAGCGCGCGACTGCCGCGGCTCGCCCTGTCGCGTTTCTGCAGCTCATCGTAATGGAAGCAGCGGAACCGCTCGGATTCTGTGCGCTCGAAGCGATTCGCCGGGTTGTAGCAGCGTTTCACCGCGATTTAGTTCGCGATTTAGTTCCTGAAGCAGCCCCGTTCATTTCGCGAATGGCAGACAAATTAGCCGTATCGGGCTAAGATGCCGTTGGCGTGAAGTTCGGCGAAGTGCTCCTCGACTTGATGTGCGCAGCGTTTCCCAGTCACGAGGATGCCCAACTCCATATTCAACCGGAGTGCCTGGTCAGTGAGGTTTGCGCTGGAAACGAAGAGGCGTTCGGAATCCGCAACGACGCATTTTACGTGCAAGCTTCCTCTTTTTCCTTCACTGTCCGGGGTGCGCCGATCTCTTGGCCAGTAGAGAATGTCGGCCCGCGAAACCAGATCAGTCCCGATCGCGACTAGAGGGTTATATCCGGCGATTTCGTTTGGGTCGGCGACATCAAGCACGATCCGAACTCGCACGCGGCGATCAATTGCGTTCGTAAGGCCATCCCGAACTCGCGGAATCCGGTACACCGCGTAGCTTACGATTAGCAGGTCACTGCGCGCATTATGAATCAGATCGAGTAGGACCTGTTCGGTCTGCCGAACTGGGATGAGACGAGAATCCGGTCCAGTCCAGACGAGATCGATCGATTCCCGCATCTGCCGATCTCTTTGTGCAATTGACGCCGTCAACAGTGCGGCCCCAAAACTCGCGAGAGGTAAACCGCCCCAGTTCCTGAGCAGTGCTTGCAGGGATTCCCTACGATGGGCGGGCGAAATGCGGTGAAGGCAAGCGCCAAGATCTTCGCTCTCCGCGATTTCGCGTGCGGTTTCGATGGGCAGTTCAGCGCCTAAACGCGCCGCTTCTGCCAAGAGATCAAGCACGCGCCACTTCTCGCTTAAAGAACGCCAGATCTTCGCGATGTACCGTCTCAACAAGCCCTGATCGATCGAGATAGCGGTTTCCGCGTTCGCAGGATGTTTCCGCCGAGAACAGGCATGCATGGCACGCAGCACCATGGAGCGTCAGTCCGTCTTGTGGTGGTTCATGCTCGGCGCAAAGCGGATCGGATGCGCAGAGAAGCATCGATTCAAGTGCGCACCGAATGTGTCGGCCCAGCACCTCGGGTTCGCCCAGCCGAACAAGGCCGCCGAGAGTACCTTCGCTGTCCGGCGCCCCCGTATAGATGAGCATACCCGCCATTGGCCCACCATCCTCGTCAGGATTCTTCGAATAGATGCGCTCTCGTAAACTTGCGGCGGAGTATCCGCATTCCAGCGCGAACTGCCGGATGAGCGCATGAGAGAACGAATGCAGCAGAACAAACCGAAGCCCCGGATAGCCGAGTTCGGGTGACGGGATCTTCCGCAGCATTCGCCATTGCCGGTGTGATCGGTAGAAGTCGTTGTTTCGATCTTTGGCGCGATTCACCCAATGCACAACTTCTTCTTCGCGGAATTGGAGGAACAAGCCTTCACCACGAATTTCTGTCGCCGGAACCCATTTCGGGGGCAGCCGCGAAATCGGCGCGCGGCGTTCTGCCGCGAGCGCTGCATCGTCCAATTCGCCTTGCGATTCAATGCGCGTGAAGCCGATTAGGGCACGCACTTCGCGCAATCGGTCCGCGAGCACTACTCTTTGCAGCCATCGCCGGTGAAGTTGTGGTGTTTCAACCTGTCGGATGCGGAAATCCGACGAGCGTGGCGCCGCCCCAGCGTTGGTGAAGATCTCGTACTCCGGGGTCTTTAGATCGCTAGCTTCCTGTGTGCCCGCGGCGGTCCGTGTCTCAATAGCCTTCCAGATCTGATCATCCCTGTATTGGACGAACGCATTGAGCTGGCCAGCCGCGCGGAAAGCAGTGATAAAGACTGGACCCTGCGCTTTGCTCAAGAGTGCCCAGTGTTCTTCAAGAAGCTGCGCCAGACGGTCACCCTCTCGCGGCAGCGTCAAGGCAGAAAGGAGCGACGGAAACCACGTGTTCGATGCTCCGAGCGTAATGATCCGCATTCGTTCGTGGCAACCATCAGGGTCGTGATCGCGCAAATGCGGGCGTCTTCCTGTACATCCAACTGCGTAAGCCCCGGTGCGGTCGAGTGCCTCTGCCATCGACCGCGCGGCAGGGCACTGCGTACAAACGACCGCTAGATCGGCCGGCTCGTCGCCACTACCCTGTTCGAGAAACTTCAACTCTGGGCTCGCGCATGGTTGCCCTCGATGGCAGTAATCCACCCAGGGGAAATCATCGAGATGGCCCAGTGTACAGGCGGCAAGGAATCGAATCGGGATTGCAGCGCCGACCTTCTTCGAAAAACAATTCCGATGTCGATAATGAGCCCGTTCGGGACGAAAGAGGTTCGGCACCAGCTCGAACAGCCCGGAACTGATGGGAGCCAATAATCGGCACTGAGGACACACGAGCCACCTGGGAAACGACGCGACCGGCACACCAATCGTATGGACGCTATCGTCTGGAAGCGCTCCGATCGGTATGTCGGGTGCTGGGGGTGGTGCGATCAGCTCTTTGACCTGGTTCCCGAGTTCCTCTCGTACTGAAGCGAGTAAGCGTTCTTCTGTGATCGGGATGCCGTGCTGCGCTGGCCAGTCTTCGAGACCCGTGACAATCGCCGAAATGTTTGGGAGATCCGCCAGCGCACCGATTCCGTAATTGAGAAGGATCTGGCTTGGGCGCAGCTCCCCGACGCGCACCGGTCTTGACGCGCTCGCGCTCACAGCACGTCCTCGCTCTGGTCGGTTTCAACAGGCTCAGCAACGGTCGCGCCGGTCGATCCAGGCAAATCCATTTGGGCGTCCTGAAGAATGAGATTCACCATCGGTTCGACATCCCTCAGAGAGTTCAGGCAAGTGAACTGATCCCATCGAGCAGTTCCCGGTTTGCTCAACAGTCCGAGCGTCCGACCATCGCGGGTCTCCTGGTATCCGAGTACGCTTCCCCCCGTAACGGATGCCGCTTTCGCCAGCCAATCGTCAACACGATCCCGCAGTTCAGCTCTCACCTGCGCAGCCACGTCCCCGCTGGCTACCATGTGTGCGCGGCTTGAAATACGCTCGATTGCGTCGGTAACATATGGCTCATTGATCTGGACACGAGCCGCCGCCCCGTTCGCATTGAATCCAGAGCCGCGCAAACGCACTTCCGAAACGAGCAGAGCCGTCAACCCGCGCGCGATGGCGCCCGAGGAGAACGGTGTGACCGAGAGCGCCTCGACATGCTTATAGAACGTTGCATGGTAGTGCTCGAACTTCTCATAATGAGAAAGGTCCCGAGGCCGTGCCCAGTTGTACACCGTGCAGACGAGTCCCGGATGACTGCGGCCAACGCGGCTCGTTGCCTGAATGTATTCCGCAGTGGTCTTGGGCTGGCCTGCAACGACCATCAAGCCGAGCCTGGGCACGTCCACTCCAACCGAAATCATGTTCGTCGCCAGAATCACATCGAATGGATGGGGCGGCATTGCGTCGAACTTTTTCTCTCTGCGTAATTGCTCTCGAAGCGCGTCCACCTGTGGATCGAACTGCGCCTTCATACGGTCCAACAATGGACGAATATCGGTCGCCGAGATACGGGAAGTCAGTTCCTGGACGATACGAATTGTGCGTTTACGTAATCCGCGCAGGTCGGCGCGGCTCAACCGACTCTTCACGTCATCGTCTGCAAGGCGACGCATGCCGGCGAGTTCAAGCATTGCGTTGAAATAGCCGACGAGCGTCATCCATGCGTCCGCCTTCACGCCGTGCGTCTCCCACATCTCCTGCGCTGAAGCCATCAACGCTACGTATGCTCGGATCAGAGCAACCTTAACCCTGCGGCCAGGTGCGCAGACTCCGAAATATAAGCGACCGGGCGTTGCCTCCGAGGGTTTCCTCTCCACAGCGAAGAAGCTGTTCGAAACATCCAGACCGTGAGGCGGGAAGACATTGACACGCCGCCGAAAGACTGCATGCACCTGATCGCCAGCCTTGCGGACGGTCGCAGTCGAAGCAATCAGCTTTGGACGCACAATCAGCCCGTCAACACTCCACGAACACAAGTCGTCCACTGCGGTTTCATACAACCCGACCAGTGATCCCAGAGGGCCGCTGATCAGATGCAGCTCGTCCTGGATGATCAGATCTGGCGGTCGCAGCGGCGCGGCTGGAACTGTTTTGGCGGAAGCGAGCTTGCCCGCGATGTGGCGATTTTCGTCGTCCACATCTGGGCATCGGTACCCGTGCCGTTCGCACAAGCCGTCGACCTGACCGAATAACATTCCCGTGCGTCCATTCCAAGGCATCTGTGCGAACTTATCTACCGTTGCGATCATCACCGATGGCAAACGGCGATAGATGTCCTCATCGACCACCATCACGGGAATACCTTCGTCCGGTGCCTTTGCCGGCGTGAACATGCATTTGCCGGTTTTGTCGGGACAGAAAACCAAGGTCCGTCCGATGTCGTTTGGAGCTTTGCGTACGACAATATCCCTGCCCGGATCGATCGCCGAGCCGCACCAAGGACACGCCGAGAGCTGGTGCGGTGATCCGACGCCGCCCTTTGGTGCAAATCCGCGTCTGGTGCCACGCATCGTCTTGACGGCTTCATCAGCTTGTTCGTTCGTATTCGGCGTGGTTTTCTGGCCGACCCACAAGCCAAGCCGGAATGGTGTATTGCCCCATCGCGCGTCGCCCTTCACCAGTGCATCCCGACGTATGGCTTCGCACGCACAAATTAGCGCCGCTGTGCGCTCGAATTGCTGAAGCGTAAGCAGGCGCAAGGTGTAACGCATCAGCACTGCGAGACCCTCTTCGCCACTCCGCCCCGCCACTGTGCCCTGCAGGCGTCGAATCGCGAGCGTATACGCGGTCAGCCCCAGATAGGCTTCCGTCTTGCCGCCGCCCGTTGGGAACCAGAGCAGGTCGCAAATGGCGGCGGCTTCACCGGTTCGGTCCGGGTGCGAAAGATCTGTGACAGATCGAAGATTGATCAAAATGAACGCAAGCTGGAACACACGCCAACTGCGATTCTTCGGAATGTCAATCGCGGTACGCTCTGGCTCACGCCCATTCCGCTTCTCCTCGGCCATCAGGCTACGCACGCGCTGGACGTGCATCGCGCGATTTGAGAAGCAGAAGGCGTCGGCAGCCGACGCGTTGGTAGCGAGCAGATCGATCCCGTCTCGAAGCCGTACCAGCGTGGCTTTGCAGTGCTCGACGGCAGCTTCGCCAGCTTCGCGATGCCGTTGCAAATCCGGCGTTTGGGCTTCGGCCTCGCGATCCCGAATCCAGATCTCGTAGGCGCGGGGCAGGGGTTCGAGCTTTGTCCGAAGCTCCGCTTGCGGTGTTTCGGACAGCGTCTTCATATCGAGCTCAAGACTGTTCAATGCCGGAAAATCCGCTTCCGTCGGGCTGGTCGCTTGCGGCACCTCGCAGCGGGGAATCACGCGTGTTGCGAGGGAGAAAGCGCATGTTCGAGACTCATCCACTTCCGCGTGCACGCTCACGCCATGACCCACAGCGAATTCCAGGCGCTTTCGGTAGAGCATATCGAGCGCATCGGTTTCCGCCGAATCGTCCCTCGTCATCTTTGGCATTGCGCGGCGCTCAAACATGGCCGAGCCGTCGGGCCCACGCACGGTCAGCTCCGGCTGAAACACCCATGCTTCGTCGCGTCGGCGCTTCGGTTCGGTTTGCCGGTTTACCAGAAATAGCGTCACGCTCCAGTGGTCTTCATACCGGCGAACCTGGCCTTGCAGTATTACTTCGGGGCTATCGTTGTCGGGGGTTCGATCGGCGATCTTTCCTTGGGTCAGAGTGATCGGAGCTAGGATGCATCCGCGTTCGTAACGCTTCCAAACGAGCTTCGGACTGCCGTCTTTCTTCTTCGCGAATTGGCTCTGCTCTCGCAGATAGTGGCCCCAGCGGGCTTCCACCTGAATTGCCGAGGCACTCAGTGAAACGCAAAAACTTAATCCGAACGAGCACGGGAACAGTGTTGGCGAAGATATCGCGGCGCGCTCTGCTGTGCCCTCTTCCGGTGTTCCCGCCCCCGCTGCCGCGAGCTCGTCCTGGCCGGAAGGATCGATCGTGACATCCTCAATCTTGCTTTCGTCAGACTCTTCGTCGCCGGTCTCCTGCTTTCGCGGTGCGAGCATGCCCGTGAGGTAGCGCTCCCGGACGCGCGGCTCATCTACCTCTTCGCTCGGTCCGCCTGCGGGACCAAGCAGGTCGCGGACCGTGATAGTTAGCAGGTCCTCGCGAAGTTGGCTCAGTGAAACGGTGGGAGAAACAGCCGTACTCATATTGGTTCAAGTAGTTCCGCCTGGCTACTTTGCATTGATCGCTTCCTGACGGCTTTGCGCTTCGGGACCAATTCGGCATCGCGCTCCTCGGCGGCTTTGCGTTCGTGGTTCAGGGCAAGGAGAAGGTCCAAAACCCGAGCGCGGGCCTTTGGGCTGATCGTGAAACGGACACCTTGTTTCGTTTCGTGAAAGCCGTGAGCGAAATCAAAGGACCAACCGTAAGCTGAACTTGCCGCATGATCGAGATCGGCATGGAGTTCCCTCAGATCTTGAATGCCTTTCAGTTGAGAGGTGGAATTGTGGAATTCGTTGTAAAGCTTCGTGAGGCCGAACTGATGATCGGTCATCAGCCGTCGGCGCGCGTGATAGTACTGGCGGCCGATCATTTCGAGCCCTTCTATAGAGGCCGGAAATGGAAATGTGTCAAACCCGTCCGTCGGTATGTACCGCATCCTCGTTTCAAGTTTTGAGCATTGCTCTATGATCCAATCGGTGTGCCAGCTTGTGTTAAGGACGGCGAATGACGCGTCTCGATCAAACGCAAAAACAACCGTCATATGCGAAAAGACCTGGGTCGTGGGCTGAAATGAGAGTGAAAGGTACTTGCTTGTCTGCACCGCAACCAGCACGCGGTCGAGGTCCGCGATCGCGGCGTAGAGCGCTTGCGTGGATCTCGCGAATTGCCACCATCGACGTGCTCGGTCGCGTGCGGTTGCATCGCCATTTGCCAGCCGATCTCGCTCCGGCTTAGCCTTCTCCCGGACGATGCGCATGCAATCCGGATACTGCTCCGCCCGGTCCAGCGGCCAATCCCGAAAATTGATCACCCATCGGCTCGCAGATTGATCGGGGCGGCTGTTCACGTCTTCGCCGTTCAGATACGGAAACAGCACGTCAGCGTTTCGCGGGTCCTTTGCGATCAGTTCCTGCGCTTGCTCCGGCTCTAAAACAAAGCCCATTCCAAGGACATAAGAGCCGATGAACGACTTGCCTTCGTTCGCCTTAAGCCGATGGGGGTTCCCGACCGTCAGGCCCGGAGTTGTCAACAGCGGTGTTATGCCGCTCGCGTCGTTGCCGTCCAGCACGTAGGAGCTCGTCCAGGGACCTTGCCGCACCCAAACGTACGCGATCTCTAGATTGGCTTCGCCGGGCCACGGGCGGCTTGGAATCGCCCGTATGATGGTGGAATCCGTAACGATCTGATCGAGACCGACTTCTCGCGTATCGCCCTGCGCAATGGTGTTGGTTGCAAGCAGTCCAAAGCACGCTCCCGGTTGCAGAAGCCTTCGTGCACGTAGAAAGAAGTACGCGGAGTAATCCGCACTCCCGCGTCGCCCGTTGGCAATCCGATTCACAAGGAACTCACGATAAGGTCGCCCGAGAACACCCGTGATCTTCTGCCCACCTATGAATGGCGGGTTACCGACAATCGCGTCAAATCCCCCGTGCTCTTCGAATACCTCTGGGTATTCGAGATCCCAGTGAAACGGTCGTAGGCCATTCCGATATCGAGCAGAAATTGCGCGTACAGACTCGAAATCGTCGTTTTGCAGCGCGAGTACCAGTTCTGTTCCTACAGGAACACGCTCACTCTCATCGATGCCCTTCAACTCCATTCCAATGAGCGCATCGCCGATCCATCGTAGCGCCTCGGTTTTCCGTTCAGCGTCATCCAGCATGCGGGCCTGTCGATCCACGTCGGCGACAGTTTCGGCCCGCACCATGGCAAGCGTTTGGCGCGTGTCGGCGATGCGGTCCAAGGTCGGGCCAACCCCAAAAACACGCTGGCTGGTGTCGTCCAGATCGAACGCCTCCAGTTGCGCGCGGTCCGCACCAATGAGCGAGTCGCCGCACTTAATGGCGTGATCGAGAAAGGTGAACGGCTTGCCTTTCGCAAGTGTTAGAAGCCATAGCGAAAGCTTTGCCATCTCCGCCGCAAGCTGATTCTTATCCACTCCGTACAAACAACGCTGGACCACAATCCTCAGGGCATACACGTTGCGCTCTTCGGGTTCGAGAGGGATTAGATCCTCATCCGGCGAACCGGTGGATTCAAAACCCTCGGGAGAACGGCGCGGCGTACCCGCTTCAAATGCGCCCATCGCCGCCCAAGATTCCTGCAACCGAGCGGCAAGGTAACGTGCGGCTGCTACAAGGAATGCTCCAGATCCGCAAGCCATATCGCAGACCTTCAGTTTCAGAAGCTCGGAGGCTGATTTCAGCTTCCAGTCATCGCGCGGCTTGCCTTCAGCCGGACCTTCATAAACGACAGGCTCCAGCGTGTATTGCACAATTGGCTCTGTCAGCGACGCAGGCGTGTAATGCGTGCCGGTGGATCGCCGGTCTGCGCCTTCGGTCAAGAAAACGCTCCCTGAATGAATGACGACCAGGTTGCCCCAAGGATCGTGCCGGATGACGTTCGCGAACGGAAGCAGCCGCGTGAGTAAGCCTTCATCGCCGTGGCAAGCTGTACGGAGCCGGTCGCGCATTCTTCCGTCAGGCTCATCCGCGAGCAGGTTGCGGAGTGCGTTCGCGCTTTTCCCGGTAAGCTCCTTCAACTCGTCAACGAGCTTCTGTTCTCCCTTTTTGTGCCACTGTTCGAGCTCGGTCAGCTCAATGTCGGACTCCTCGCCCTCTTTGCCAATGACTCCGAGGGTAATCTCCGAGGCTCTACGGGCGGTGTGGTCGAGAAGGCTCTCGTAAACGTGACCGATGTCCGGAACATCCAGTTCCCGGAACGTAAGCTGGCGCGGCTCCGAGCCACGTTCTCTCAGAATCTGAAGCGCTTCGAGCGCGTACAGGACGGTTCGGTTATCGATGGGTAACGGCGCTGCTGCCGTATTTAGCCAAGATGTTCCGGCCGGCCGACCTTCAAGAAAAGAAAACCGATCGGGATCGAAGAGTTGGCCGCCATAGGCGGGCAGCGTGAGCCGGTCGTGGCCCAGTCCGGCATGTACGGCCCGAAACGTGGCAAGCAATCGACTCCAACCGTCTTTGCGGCGTTCCAGAACCTCTGCGCCGAACCGGTCGGCGTCAGCCTGCAACTGCTCGCGTATGGTGGAAACCGCGTAAGCGCTGGCGTAAAGAGGATCGATGGACGGAAGCAGTTCGCGCTCTTCGGCGAAAAACAGGAACACGAGCCGCATCATCACCGAAATCGCGGCCTCGTATAGAGTGGCTTCCGAAATGTCGGCGAGAAGTCCGCGCCCGTGATCCTGATCCGCGCGATCAAGCGACGAAATCAGTAACGAGACGGCCTGCCGGACCTGGCGGCCCAACTGCGCCGTTACAGCGCCCTGATTCAACGCGCTGCGTTCCAGAAGCTTTGGAAGCGTGCTGTTCGGCTCAGCATTGAACCAGCGGCGCGCGCCAAAGAGAGCCCGGAACGCTCGGAACGTGACGGGTTCTTCCAGCCACATCTCGGCGTACCAAACCGCCGTACTTGTGACACCAGAGCTCGACGAGTCTTGGTTGGGAACATGGATGACAGCCCATTGTTTGCCATTCGTAGCGAGACCGATGCGGAACGCACTGCCGCGGAGGAATGCAATAGTCCGGTCGAGTGGAGTCAGCCGCGCGAGTGCACCGCCGCGCGATTCATGCGATGTAAACGGTTTTTCTAGCTTTTGATCGCGCGGAAACGAAAATACCGGAATGAGTGGTTGCGGTTTCGATGCATTACCCAGTAAGTCCTCTTCTCCGGGCGAAGTAATGAGGATGTCAGGCGTAATCTCGGTTCGAGCTTCAGAAATCTGCAGATGAAGGGATTGAGGAATCGCCTGGCCAGTTGCGATTGAGTTTCCGACAAATTCGAGAATTTCAGTGAGCACGAACCGGAGCCAATCATTTTGCGCAGCAAGGTCGAACGGTGAAGCATCCTGCCATGCTTCATAGGCCAGCCGGAGACGACGCAAGTCGTCACTAAGTGTTTCTTCTTTCGGGAAGCCCTGAGGGAAAGTCTCGCGCAGAACTCCAGTACTAACGAACGGACCCTGCACTTCGACGAGAAGCCGGAAATCCTTGAAGTCGGTGATCGGGGTAGAGCGCAAGGTCATCCGCGAGTCATCCTCTGCGGTACCAGCCAGGTGACCGCTACCGGAAAGAGATGAGTTTGGCGTTTCGCGAACCGTTCGTCGATGGCAGCAATCTCGCGCTCGATTTCACCAGGGATTTGCGTGAGGCGTGCCCGGAGTCCATCGACGTTCTCTTCGAGTTGCCGGCGTTCAAGCTCGGTCTGCTCAAATAACCCGATCTGCTTCCACCAGGGATCGTCGAGTTCGCCGACGATGCTGCGTTCCAATTCGGTGAGAATCGCGCGTACTTTCTCCTTCTCCTCGCTGGCGCGCGTATCGAGCTTGCCATCGAGGCTTGCAACTCGGGCCTTTGCACGGTTATCGAGTTCGCGGCGTAGCCGGTCCGATATGTTCGGCCAAACATCGCCAAATTTGGATCTCACCTCGCCCGTAGGTTCGGACGCGCTCGCCGCATCGAGCCAAAGGCGGACTTCCTCAACACCTTTCGGCTCCAGCTTCCCTTCGCGAAGCTTCCCGCCCGCAGTGATCAGCTCCTCGTGAAGTCGATCTCCACGCCCGCCGATCACAACCACCCGGCCATAACAGGCTACGGCTGGTGTGTCGAGCGCGTGATCCGGCACAATGCGCGCCGCAACGCGATTCAGGCGACGGTTCGCATCGTGAGACCAGACTTCAGCTCGAAGGAGCGCGAGACTTCGCTGAACCAATGGGTGGTTGAGATGGATAAGAACAACATCGTCGCGGTCGGCGGCTGCACCGTGATCGAATGTGACTGGACGGATCTGTTTGGTGTGAGGATGCTCCAGGCCGGTTGCCACTTGCGCGAGAGTTCCGCGAAATTGCGGCAATCGGAAAACCGGAGCAGAGATGCCTTCGACGTGAGTCGGAACGAGTGGCGGCTGGCCGCGCAGGTCGAGCGCGGTTTCGACTACGGTCTGGATGTGGGCCGGTTCGAATCTCCACTCGCGACGCGTTTCCGCCAGCAGATCGCGTAGGCGTGCGACCTCGTCACGAATTTTCCGCTCGAATCTAAGCATTCGGCGAGCAGGTTCGGCCTCTCGTTCTGCTTGGTGCGTATCGAGCGCAGTACGCTTGCCGAGCATGGCCTCTTCGACTTGCGAAGCGATTACAGGACCAACCTTGCCGAGGTCTTCACGAATCTTGTTAACCTTTAGCGCTGCATGCATCAGGAATTCGAGGTCGCCTTCTAGTTCACCCGGTTTCGTGACACCAACCGCGTCTTCCTTGAAGCCCTGCCCGACGAAGTGATGCACGAGAACGACCGGCGCGTGCTGACCGTGCCGGTCCACTCGTCCATTCCGCTGCTCCAACCTCGCGGGATTCCAGGGAATCTCGTACTGGATCAGCAGGTGGCACCAGTTCTGAAGGTCGATACCCTCGCTCGCGGCGTCCGTAGCGAGAAGAATGCGGACGGGGCTTTCTTCAGGGTTGTATTGGAATGCGGCTTTTACGGCTTCCCGGTCTTCGGGACGCATGCCGCCGTAGAGCATTGCGATCCGATCGCCGCCAAACCCCTCGCGCGTGAGTAGACCGAATAGGGAGTTCTGGGTATCGCGATACTCCGTGAAAATGATGACGCGCTCTTTGCTCCATTCGCCATCCACGCGAATGTTTTCCTTCAGCCAAAAGAGGAGCTTCTTCGCCTTTGCATCGGCGCGGTGGCGAGCAGTTTCTGCCCACAAACGCATTTCAGTGAGAATTTCAGTCTCGCGTTTGTCGGGCGGACGGAATAGGTGAGTCGCCGTCTGAATTGCTTCGCTCGTTGTCTGCTCCAATTCATCGTCGTTCCCGAATTCTTCGTCCACCCGGTCGAACTCCCGCTGCAATTGCGGCTGAGATAACCGTCCCTGCGCTGTGTTTCTCCTGCGGGCTTCGATGAGGGAGTGCCGGTGCTTCTCGAGTGTGCCGGCGAACGCTGCGGGCGAGGAAAAAAGGCGCTTCTTGAGGAGTTTCAGCACGAACTCGGTCGCGCAACGCTCGACGGCATCCCTCGCCTGATGCTGGCGAGATTCCGTGTACTCACGGAGAAGCGTGTGGATGCGGCGCTCTTCTGATGTGTATTCCACCTGTAACGGAATCACTTTCCGTTCGGCAAACTTCGGCTTACCCCAGGCATCTACGATTTCGTCTTTGAGGCGGCGCACCACCGCCGTGCGAAGTTGTTCTTTTGGCGGCTCAATGCCCCGCGCAAACCGTTGGTTGTCTAGCAGTTCGAGAAGAGCCGTGAAGCTGTCGAAGTAACCGTTATGTGGCGTGGCGCTCAGAAACAGCTTGTGTTCGAAATGCGGTGAAAGCGCACGGATCGCCCCGGTTCGCATCGAATCGACCTGGATACTGCCCCGGCCTGAAGGCGCGATGTTGTGTGCTTCGTCAACGATCAAAACATCGAACCTGCGCGGAAAAGCAGCTTCGCCCGGTGCGGGAAGAACTTCGCGGAACAACCGCAGCGGCCGGTCGCGTTTTAGGAAGTCTATTGACGTGATCAGCCGAGGATAGTGGGTCCACGGGTTCACCTGAAGACCGCGCTTTCGGCGGAGTTCCGAGAAGAGCTTCGAATCGACGATCACAAAATCGAGACCGAACTTGTCGCGCATCTGATCACGCCATTGAATTTGAAGCGATGAGGGACACACAACGAGAACGGTTCGCGCCCGATGGCGCAGGATGAGTTCGAGCGCAACAAGGCCGGTTTCAATGGTTTTGCCCAGTCCAACATCATCGGCGATCAACAGGTTGGCTCGTGGCATTTGAACCGCGCGCACAACCGGATCGAGCTGGTAATCCTCAATCGTGATCCCGCTTCGGAACGGCGACTGGATGGCTCGCGGGTCCGCGGCGGCAGCGGCACCCCAGCGAACAGCATCAAGGAACGCGTCCAGTCGTTGCGGACTGTCGAAGCCGGTGGGCGCGGGCAGATCGGACTTGCGATCAATAACCCGAGCTCCAGGTTCAATCTCCCAGATTACTTGCAATTCTTCGCCGAAGCCGTCATCGGCGACGCAATTTAACGAAACCAGGTGCTGGTCGTTCGACAGTCGGCCCAGAAGAGCGTTCGGCGGGAGAGAACCTGATAATACGTCAGTTACGACAAACTGACGTTCTCGAACATGGACGAGCTGTCCTGGTTCGGGCACACGAAACCGGGCTGTGGCAGCGGTGGCCATTATAAGCGTGACGCAAAGTACCCATTTCACCACGACGGCTGGCGCCGGTGGACGACCAGGTCCAGTCGATAAATGTATGCGCAGACGAGAGGAATCGCTCGGATTATCGCTGCACCTCAACAGGCCCGTTTAGGGAGCGCTCTCGCCAAATCCAGCAGATGCCCGCCGCCCGGTTCCTCGGAGCGTACGCTGCGAGCAATTAGCTCCATCTGCGGCGAGCGTTCACCACGGGCCGCGCCAGCGACCAGATTCGGAATGTAATCGCCGCGGCCGCCGATCTGCGTCGAGGTTCCGTCTGCAAAGAACAGAGTCGCCGGATCGCAAATCAACCGGCGTTCCAATGTTTCAATTCGTCGTTTCAGGTTCATTTCTCAAGAAGCTCTGTGGCGCTTTCCAGTTCCGTTCTTCATCTTCAGCGCCTTTCGCCGCTGACATATCTGCCCTGGACCAAGGAAGATTCAGGTGGATTTCTGTTTGTGCTTCGGGCCTCCACAGTTCTGCGAGGCGGTTCCGCGGCACGGAGCCGGGTTGAGGTCTGCAAAGTAGGGCCGAAGCTTCTTAATCCGCCTGTAAACGGTAGCCCGACCGACTCCGATTAGCTTGCTAATTTCCGAAGGTGAGTGGCCCATGAGGAGTTGTGCTAGCAAACGTTCCCCTGCTGGAAGCTGCCTCACTCGGCGCGTGACATCGATCGTTCTGTGAATTCGACTTTCGTGAAAGTAGATGTTGAGATGCCGAACATCGGTCATTGCTAGAAACCGGGGCTGACGGCGGCCCGCCCGGATAGCTGTAACGGCGCGGTTCGCGATAACCCGCTCCGTAAAGGTGCGTAGCGACGCCTTCGATGCATCGAATTTCGACAGCGCACGAAACACGCTCAACATCGCTTCCTGCTTAATGTCAGCACGATCTGCCGCCGAGATTGCGAACCCTTGAACCGCCCTTCGCGACCAGACCTCCGCCGCACATCTGGCGAGAGGATATGCTTCTTCGAAAGTCGTTTTATGAGTGATGCTGCTCATCGAACGAAACCCTCCCGTGTTCGAATTCCATGGAGAAGGGAAGACCGTTGCGGATTTCCAGGCAACGAATCTCTCCAGCGTCGATGGATCGTATGTGCTGCAAAAACTCCACGACTTGTTCTTTCAGCGAGAATTCTTTCGGTAGAGGTTTTTCAGCCGACTCTGCGGCGACCCCAAACTTTACGTTCCGTACAGTCACCGGCGGAGGAGTGAGACTTAGCTCACCATTCTGGATTTTGAGATTCTCAAACCGGCCGAAGCTCAACCGCTGCATTGCGGAAGTGAATTGACGTTCTGAAGAAAGTAGATCGCGAGTCGAAATTGGGCGTTCCTTGGGTGTCATTTTGGCTCCGTGTCCAGCGCGCCCGCGGTGATCGATTCTGAGAGATTTTGAATTTTTTTGTCAGCTCGGCAGAAGTAATCTATATACCTGAATCGCTGGGACTTAGAGACATCAGTTCGATTGAATCTCGAGAAAGATCTATCACCGCCAAATCAGGTGGGGCGAAGGGATCAGGTAAAGTCAGGCCACGAAGCTTTCGTCATGTGCAAACTGGGCCCTCATCGCCGGGCCGGCAATGTTTGTAAACGCGCCCATTGTAGCTTAAACTGGAGGTCAGATCGGTTCGGTAGACGAGCGCACAGCGCACTCTTCGAAGGATTTTCGAGGAGGAGTTGCATGCGCCCGAGTGACACGCGCTCGCTAACGAAATCGCCGCCGATTCTGGCGCGCAGGATCGAGCACTGGCCGATTGACCGGCTGACCCCGTATGGCCGGAATGCCAGGACGCATTCTGAGTTCCAGATCGAGCAGATCGCCGCTTCGATTCGCGAGTTTGGATTCGCCAACCCGATTCTGGTCGACGGCCAGAACGGGATCATCGCCGGCCACGCGCGGTTGCTCGCTGCGCGCGAGCTCGGGTTGAGCGAGGTTCCGGTCGTGGTTCTCGATCACCTGAGTGAAACGCAACGACGGGCCTATGTATTGGCGGACAACCGCCTGGCCCTCTCCGCAGGGTGGGATAACGACCTGCTCCAGGCCGAACTAGCCGCGCTTTCTCAAGAGGAGTTTGATCTCGCGTTATTGGGCTTCGAGGACGAAGAACTCGCCGAGCTCTTGACAGCGGATGAATCGGCGCTCGTTGACGAAGACAGCATTCCCGAGCTAGGCGAGCAGCCCGTCAGCCAGCCAGGCGACCTGTGGCGGCTGGGGCCGCATCGGCTGCTGTGCGGCGACACGACGGAATTGCGTTGCGTGGAGCAGGTCCTCTCAGGAGGGTTGGCGGATATGGTATTTACCGATCCGCCGTACAACGTCGACTACCAATCTTCTGGGAAGAAGGCACACAAGAAGATCGCGAATGACGATCTGGGCGCCACCTTCGGCGTGTTCCTCGAGCGCGCCTGCACGAATCTGCTGGCGGTCACGAAAGGGGCGGTCTACATTTGCATGTCTTCGGGTGAGCTGCACACGTTGCAGAGCGCATTCCTACGCGCTGGAGGGCATTGGTCGACATTCGTGATTTGGGCTAAGAACACGTTCACCCTGGGCCGCTCTGACTATCAGCGCCAGTATGAACCGATCCTCTACGGCTGGCGCGAAGCAACGGATCACTTCTGGTGTGGAGCCCGGGATCAGGGCGACGTCTGGTTCGTGAACAAGCCGGCGTCCAGTCCTCTACATCCGACAACCAAGCCCGTCGAATTGATGGAACGCGCGATTCGCAACAGCAGCAAGACGCGAGACACGGTACTCGACTGCTTCGCTGGATCGGGATCCACGCTGATTGCCTGTGAAAAGACCGGCAGACAGGCGCGGTTGATCGAACTGGAACCGATGTATGTAGACGTCATCGTGCGGCGCTGGCAGGAGTTCACCGGCAAGAGGGCCACACTGCACGGCACGTCCCGGACTTTCGAGGAGGTGCGCCAGCAGCGTGCGTCTGCCGCCAATGGAGGTGGGCCGCCGAGTACGAACCCGGCGGCCCAAACAGAAGGAGCCGATGTATAGCTTAGCTGCGGATGCGGTAGGCGCGTTCCCCTTCCGGGTTCCGAAAGGATTCGACATCCAGCCCCATTTTCTTGATGAGCGTGCCGCTCACGAACCCACGCACGGAATGCTTCTGCCACTTCAGAGCTTTCATGAGTCCGGTGAGGGTCGCGCCTTCGCGTACTCGCAGCAAGGCAATGGCCTGCTCCGTCTTGCTGCCCTCGCGCACGACCGGTTTCTCTTTGCGCTTCCGGGGGCCGTTTCCTGCCTCGGCAACCGGTTCGTAGCTCTGGATCGCCTTCCAGATGCGCTCGACCGCGATCTTCCGGTTCGTGAACTTCTTGACCGGGACCACGCCCGGGATGCTGTTCCAGACCTCGACAAGCCGGCTGCCGGGCCAGTTTGCAGCCAGCTGGGCAAGATTCTGCTCCGATCGAAACACCTCGGAATCCGGCGCTTTCGCCGCTGCTTTCGCATCGGCGAACACAGTAATGCAGTTTTCTGAATCGATGGTAAAGATTTTCATGAGTTCTCCTTTGACTCCCCCGTAACGGAAGGTCATGACATACATCACTCGGCAGGCGGTGATTCGCAAGTCAAATTCTTGAGAATCTGCGAAAGGAGAGGGTATGACGCCAACCGGCCCACATCACTCGCCGGGGAGGGCAGGATTGCCCCGCAAGACGGACGCAGCCATCGCGGCGCTGCTTCAGCATGGGACGGTTGAACGCGCTGCAGAGTCCATCCAAATCTCGGCTCCGACGCTTTGGCGCTGGCTAAAACAGCCTGAATTCCGCGAGAGCTATCGTTCAGCCCGGCGCGAGGCGACATCACGGGCTGTGGCGCGTCTGCAACACGCGGCAGGCTCGGCCGTGAATACGCTGCTGCGGGTTATGACGGACCACAACGCCTCGGCATCGAGCCGCGTTCGCGCCGCCCAATGCGTCCTCGATCAATCGTTCCGCAGCATGGAGCTCGAGGATCTCGAAGCGAGGTTGGAGCGACTGGAACAATCCGGGAACGAGAGGTAATGTGTTCCGTGACATGTTTACACCAAAAGTTGTCGTCATGCCGATCCGGCCGGTCGACCCGAACAAGGAAGACGACGCTCTTGACATGGGGTTTCGCATGGCACACCGCCGATACACATTGCTGCGATGGAGACCAACAGAGGCAACCGGCGCTCAAATCGTTCCTATGCCCATTCGAGCGAACGAGTGTCACATGAACAAGATCAGCCTACATCGCCGGCTTGAGAACTTGGAGTCTCGTGTGAAAAAACCAAGCCATGTCCATCTGTACTGGGTATCGGCCCAATTGAGGATGCTCATTGCTTGCAGCAAGACTGCCGGTTGCGAGGAATGGGAAAAAATCCAGTCGGAACGTCGAGCCTAAACGAGAATCCGGAACGGGACCCGCGAATTGAACGGTAACTTGGAACAGTGAGTAACACGATCGTTCCGATGGTTCTGCCGCACTCCTCCTTCGGCGACCCACATTGTTGTGGCTGCCTAGATGGAATCGTTCGTGACGAGCAGGCCGACGTCATCTGCAATGAATGCCATACAGTTGTCCGAACGGTCGCGGCGGAAGATCTGCATCGACTTCTCGACCAGATGGAACTAACGCTCGATGTTGCGACTGCGGAATGCCCGGAGTGCGGGGCGGTGAGTCTGGTTCCTGGCTTTTCAAAGCTGCTGTTCTTCACCTGTCACGAATGCGGCGACGTCGTTGAGCCCGGCTAAAGCGTCCTCAAAGAAATCGAGCAAGAAAACGTACCAAAGGAGTACCTGAGACACGCAGCGGAGCGACTTCGGAAGATTGAAAACCACCTGCGCTTGAGACAGCTCGCGGACCGGAGTGCCTAGCGAGTCAACGGCGCCTACGTCGTCCAGAGTGCCTGGTTTCCATTTGGCTTGTATCTAAGGTCTGCGTCATCACTGGAGTTCGAAAAGGGACTAGATGATGGTGAATCCTCTGTTTCTTTCTTCTTTCGGGTGGTGAGGCTCTGAGCGAGCACACGGAGGGTTTTGACCCCTCGTGTGCGCCTAATGCTTCATCGTCGCGGCTTTCGGTATGGAGCCGGCCCGTCGTTTTCGCACCGTGAAACTTGGGCGCCGCAGTCACCTGCGACTTCTAGGCGTTCACGTACCTGCATGTCTGTTGCCCGCTTGTTTACCAGCAGCCGGTGATGTGCCGTGCTTCTGCGCGATCAGAGAATCGCGGCTGGATAGCCTGACGGACCGGGCAGGGGTCAATCCGAGACTTTCCCCAGCTCCTCTGACCTGCGTTGTTGTGCAGAGCGGTGGCTGGTTTGTCTGAGGAAACGAACGTTTCTCGGATCCAGAAGTTTATCCCGGCAATGCCGCAGAACAAAACCGGTTCTGCTCACGCCCGTATGACTCAAATAAACTTCCACATGCGCCCCTTTGACATCCGCCGCCTCTCGCGAGGCGGAGAGCGCTTTGAAACTAGCTCTACTGACTACATACGCGAAATCGGCGGAAAGTGTCTCAACCGCTTCCGACCGGTCTCGAACGGCGGAAATAAGACCCATCGATTCCAGCTGCGAGCAGACACGATCGTGCTTCCGCCACGCAGCGGTACACCGAATGGCGGGACGTGCCCGTCACTCGGCATACTTCGGAAATCGAGAGCCGACTCAGCAAGAGCACGGCCCGGCGCTTATCGGGCGCCATTGAGCTCAGGGCCAATCTGACGTCGGTCCAGAACTGAATTCTTTGAAAAACCCTCCCAGGGCTGCCTCCGGGTCGGGAGCTTGCGATGCCATTCTCACGCTTCCTCCGATCACTTCCGTTCCCGTCATCGGGATCAGTTGGAAGTCCTGAAAGGTGATCGCCCGAGTATTCGGGATTGCGCTTACGAGGTTGTCAGGCGGCGCTGGATGGAAATTGCCTCATGTCTCGTGATCCGGGCCGCAAATGTTCGCTGGCTTGCGGATTCCGGCTTATACGACGGAAGTCGCTTCAGGAGATGAACCCAGAGGTTCTGCGTCCAGTCTTCGACTGCGAGCGCGCCTTCTAAGTGCTTGGTAACCTGTTGCACGCTCAGCACGGAAATATCGGTCGCGATTCGCGAATCGAGGCCCAAGGCCGCGCAAGCCTCTCGATAGCAGATCTGTCGTGCGATAGCTCATTCATCTATGCCCTCGACGTGTACCGAGAACGGGAGGCCACTCTTCACTTCAATTAGGGCTTTGCCGGCCACCACGCGCGTGAGGACGCCCAACATTTGGACAACCGAGCGCTTGAGCAGGAAATCTTCGAGATCCATCTCCGGCCGCGGACCATCCTCGGGCGCGCCGATCTTAAATGTCTGGACCACGCGAGGCGCGGGATCAAAGCGGGTATACCGTTTCGGATGTGAAGGTTTTCGATTCTGCCGAAATTGAGTCGCTGCATCAGCTCGACGAGCTGCCGTTGCGGAGATGTCAAAGATGATTTTGTAGCGAGATCGTTCACGCGCAACTCCTAATTCAAAGATCAGGAAGTTGCCCGGGAAGTCAGAACAGGTCGGACTTCTATGCAGTTCCTCGCGCTCTCATGACAGCGCCCAGGCAACGCCCTGAATGGCTTTCACGAGAATGATCCTCCATCCCCCATTGTGGGAATCAAGGGGGAAAAATGGGGGAATTGGGGGAATTGGGGAAAAGATTTATTTGAGATGTGGTTTATTCTTCAGAACAGCCCGGATCTTCGCATCATCAGCTGGAGTACAGCGGGGATCGTTCGCCTTCCACCGCTTAACCATCGTTCTGTCGTGCCACGTGGCGCAGGCGGCGCGCGCAACCATTAGATCCGTTATGCGGATCCCCCGAGCCCGGCCCTCATCCTTGTAGGCTTGCAAAGCCGCTTTGCGCTCAGCAGCTATGGGATCTGCTACTCTCTTGTCCTGTATTGCACGTTTGGTCCTCCCAACGCGCCTGTAGCCCCGCGTGACCCAATACTGTTTTCTTTTCTCGATGCTTTCGTAGATGTGAATTGATTGTATTGAGTCCGGCCGTACGTTTTCGGGAAAGTATCCAGTCGTTTCCAACCAAGCAAGACGTTGGAAGTACAGCAGCATCACCTCAAACGCCTTTTGCAGCTCCATCGTAGAGATGAGCCCGAGGAACACGCCCGCCCGGATATCGAAACAGGCGATCGCTGTCTCAGCATTCTGTTCGAGATCGGAAGCTTGTGGTCGATCACATGTCCTCTTCCGGAGACGCTCTAGCCGCGCGTGCATGCGTGCAACAAGCAGTGAGAAACCAGGGAGCGCCTCGAAGAGTTGCAGCGCCTCAAATACTTCTCGTTCTGTCTCGAGTATTTGCTTCCGAAGACGAGGATCTGGCTCCAGGAATATCTGAAGTCCGGCATCTGTCCCGCACCCAACGATACTGGTTGGTGTTGTGCGGTGCTGATCTGCGATTCGATTGCGGCCATGTTCCTCTGGCAGGCGTCTTTGAGAATGAGACCGCCTGACGATAGGAACAACCCCTAGAGTCTGCCGCATGCTGAAACTGAATTTCAGAACCGCAGGCACGCCAGGCGGCGGGTTTCTTTTTCCAACATAACACCTACATAACACCTACTGAATGTTTTGGAGAGCCACTGAAATTGGGCGCCGGGTTGTTAGCGGACGGCTAAATTTTTGCCGAACCAATTCTGCTTAGAAGACCCCGCTGTATGGACCAGTGAGGGACGGATGTGACCGCGCGCAGCTGCCTTTCCGTCGGTGCCGGGTTACCACTGTTCGAAGATCCAGCCGACAAAAGTCTTTCTTGAATGTCGGGGGCGAGCAATAGCAGATTCATAATCTGCGTCAGCCGTGCTCGCGTGACGTACCCTAGCCGGGCGAGATCGGCGTAGTCTCGGACTTCCTTGCGATCGAGCATCTCTTGAAATTTAATCGCCAACGCCATCAGACGGGCAATGCGGGGGATTCGAGGCAGAGATTCAGTTTGGTTCCCGGGATCGGCTCTTCCCCGCCCCCGCCGTTCAAGCAAGATCTCGACATCCACGGTGCTCATACGCTTAACTCCCTTTACTGACAGAGCTTCTTAAGCTGTGCGGATTTGAAGCTGACCGTGACTTTTCCCGTCCGGCCGTCGTAACCGACTTTCTCGACTAGGTGACTGAGCAAGACCCGCTGCTCTTGGATGTTCATCGCCTTCCAAAGCGCATCGAAGGATTGCATCGCGTTTCGGACGTCACGTTCGTCAACACGGCGGCGTTCGCGGTCCTCGATCTCGCGCTTTAGGTCGGTCGCTTTCGCCTGGCCGGCCAGAATCTCTTGTTCCACACTGACCTGTCGCGACGGATCAGCTTCGCTCATCCGGACGAGCTGCGATTTAAGATTTTTGATGCGTAGCTGCAGCGTACTCAGTTCCTCGTGCAACCGGGAGATCTGCCCAGCCAACGCCCGGCGTGCCGCCTCAGCCGTTTCCCTGAGCAGGCGTGGGTGGACGCCAATCTTTCGTATGCTCTCGACGACTGCGCTTTCGATAGCCGGAGCCGAGACCGACTTGGCCAGGCAATAATCTTCGGACCGTTGTTGCGCCCGCAAGCACACGTAGTATCGGTACCGGCGCTCCCCGCTCGACGAGTATGTCGGGTACATGGCCGAACCACAACAGGCGCAGTAAACCATCCCGCGCAGGAGAACCTCGATCTTTCTCCGATGGGGATTCTCGCCCGCTCTAGAATTCTGCTTCAGTTTCGTCTGCACTAGGTCGAACGTGCGCTGATCGAGGATCGCTTCGTGCTCAGCGGTATAGAGCTCCCCTTCGGCCGAGATCCGCCCCGTGTACAGCGGGTTCGCAAGCAGATGATAAATGTGCGTTCTTTGCAGCGGGCGCCCCCCGTACAACTTGCCGTCCTGTGTCGTCCACTGCTTGTTTCGCCAACCGGCGCGCGCGCACTTCGCAACGATACTGATGACCGATTCGCCCGCAAGGTACCACTCAAAGATCGAACGCACCCGGTCAGCTTCGACCGTGTTCACCGTCAGACGACCTCCGCGAGGGTCAAGATCGTAACCAAGGATCAGGTGGCCGCCGGTCCATTTGCCTCGTTTTCTCGCGGCCGATTGCTTGTCCCGGGTCCGCTCCGAAATGATTTCGCGCTCGAACTGAGCGAACGAGAGCAGGATGTTCAGCGTGAGACGTCCCAGCGAGGTGGTGGTATTAAACTGCTGCGTGACCGACACAAAGCTGACGCCGTGCTTGTCGAACACATCCATGATTTTTGCGAAATCGCGGATTGAGCGACTCAGCCGATCCACCTTATACACGACCACACAATCGATCTTGCTGCCTTGGAGGTCTGCCAGCAAGCGCTTGAGCCCGGGTCGTTCCACATTGGCGCCCGTATAGCCGCCGTCGTCGTACTGGGCAGGCAATAAGGACCAGCCTTCCCCCGCCTGGCTGCGGATGTAAGCCTCGGCTGCATCCCGCTGAGCGTCCAGAGAGTTGAAGTCTTGGTCGAGCCCCTCTTCCGTAGACTTGCGCGTGTAGATGGCACAACGCCTTGGCTTCGCCGGTGTCCCGTTATTGGTACTCGCCACGTTTCCTCCCCGGTTTGTCTCCCAGCCCGAAGAACGCGAACCCATTCCAGCGCGTGCCCGTCGCAAACCGCACCGCGGCACTGAGCGAAGAATAGAGACGCCCTTCACACTCGAAACCGTCTTCGCGGACAAGTACAATCACATCTTTCCCTCGATAGCGCCGCACCAGAGCCGTCCCTGGAATAGGCAATCGGGGATCCTCGCTGGGCACTGCGCGCTCGCTTGTGCGGGTGCTATCAAGTCCCTGCTTGAGAAAATGTCTGGGGGCCCGAATCCGAAGATCGGAGTCGTTCGCAATCTCGAGAGCGCGGCGCCGGGCGCGCTCCGACAGACCACCTTCGGCGTTTGCCTGGATGCGCCAGGCGATCCGGCGGAACAGAAACTGCTTGTGATTCGACCGGGTATCCTCGCCAAAGGCCTCGCGGTACTTCTCCTTGAGCTGACCGACCGTCAGAGAGCGCAGACGCTCGATCTCCGCCCGCACGTGTTCATTGAAAGTCTCTGTCTTCATGGCGTTAACCTGCAGTCACATGAAGCGCTCTTCCCCTCACCAGAGTCAAGTTGGGCGGGTTCGTTCTCAGGGAAACGAAGCCGTAGGTAGGCGCTGGCAAAAATCGCTGCCAGTTCACGGATCGTTTGGTCGAGGTCCACCTCGGGATCGGACATGAGCGGTCTCCTTTCGGGACCACCCACAACGATCTCCGCTTGGCGGCCGACGCGCTGTCTGGTGGGTTCTGTTAACTATATACGCGAAATCTTTCGAAAGTGTCCGGCTTGGGGTCTCCGACCGTCGGTTTGTGTTAACCAACTCAGAGAATTCGGCGGAGACGTGGAGAAAACGGCCTTCAGCAAAGTTTCTACAGCAGTTCCTTGGCGGGTCAAGCCGAACACGATTCGAAACGGAGAGAGACAGAAACCGCTAAACTGCCCCGCAGTCAGAAGATATGCCGCACAGCCACCGCGTCAACCAAAGGGGACAAAGTCTTTTGGGTGCGAAGGTTTGGCTCCTCAGGTAGGATTCGAACCTACAACCCTTCGGTTAACAGCCGAATGCTCTACCGTTGAGCTACTGAGGAGCATCGCGCTCCGCATCGCAAACCGTATCCGCGGCATTTGCGGCGTGGGCCAAATCCATTAAAGCATAGCCGGCAAATGCGACGGCAGGGCCGATGCTACGCTGAAATCTCCGATGCAGCTTGGGAAAGCCTACGAGCCGCAGCGCTTTGAACCGCACTGGGCTCAGTGGTGGATCGACTCGGGCATCTATCACGTCGACGCCACAGAGGCACAGCCGGGCCGCATCTTTTCAATCGTTATTCCGCCGCCGAATGTGACCGGCTCTCTACATATCGGCCACATGCTCGACCACACGGTGATCGATGTCGCAGTGCGATGGCACCGGATGCGTGGCGAAACGGCTTTGTGGGTGCCGGGACTCGATCATGCGGGCATCGCAACGCAAATGGTCGTGGAACGCCAACTCGCAGCCGAAGGCGTCACGCGGCAGCAGCTTGGCCGTGATGAATTTGAACGGCGCGTCTGGCTATGGAAAGAACAGTTCGGTGGCCGCATCGACGAGCAGATGCGCCGTGAAGGCGCAAGCGTCGACTGGTCGCGCGAGCGGTTCACCATGGATCCGGGATTATCCCGCGCAGTGCGCGAAGCCTTCGTTCGCCTTTGGGAGAAAGGGCTCATCTACCGCGGCGAGTACATTGTGAACTGGTGTCCTCGCTGCCGCACCGCCATCTCGGATGTCGAAACCGTCCATGAGGCCGTCGAGGGTCACCTCTGGCATATCCGGTATCCGATTCGCGGCAGCGATGAGTCGCTCACCGTCGCCACCACTCGACCGGAAACCATGCTCGGCGATACTGCTCTTGCCGTTCATCCCAACGATGCGAGATACAAGCACTTGCAGGGCGCAACTGCCGTCCTGCCGCTCCTCGGGCGGGAGATTCCAATCATCGCCGATGCTGTTGTCGATACGAATTTCGGCACTGGCGTGGTGAAGGTCACACCGGCGCACGATCCCAATGACTTTGAAATCGGTAAACGGCATGCGCTCAAATCAATCCAGGTGATCGGTGATGACGGTCGTATGACCGCCGCAGCGGGACCTTACGCAGGTCTCGACCGTTTCGAAGCGCGACGGCGCATCATCGATGCGTTGAACGAGTCGGGAGAGCTTGTAAAGACCGAACCCTACATCGTAAACCTCGCAAAATGTGGTCGCTGCAGGACGGTCATCGAGCCTCTTGTCTCGATGCAGTGGTTCGTGCGCATGAAACCACTCGCGGCCAGAGCAATGGAAGCCGTGAAACTCGGGAAGATCCGATTTGTGCCGGATGACCGCGAGATTGTGTTTTTCCAATGGATGGAAAACATTCGCGATTGGTGTATTTCGCGCCAGCTTTGGTGGGGCCATCGCATTCCGGCTTGGCACTGCAAAAATTGCGCGCAGATGACTGTCGCGCGCGAGACTCCGGCCACCTGCCCACATTGCCATTCGACTGAGCTCGAGCAGGATCCGGATGTTCTCGATACTTGGTTTAGCTCCGGTTTGTGGCCGTTTTCAACGCTTGGATGGCCCGATCAAACGGACGACCTGAAGACCTTTTATCCGACTTCCCTGCTCGTGACCGGGTTCGACATCCTGTTTTTCTGGGTAGCGCGCATGATCATGCTGGGGCTTGAGTGTACGGATCAAGTGCCGTTCCGCGAAGTGCATATGCACGGCCTGATTCGCGATGCCGAGCGTCAGAAAATGTCGAAGACCAAGGGCAACGTCGTCGATCCGCTGGTCATTATGGATCGCTTCGGAACCGACGCGGTGCGTGTCGCGTTATTGATCTCGGCCGCGCCCGGCGCAGACATTGCGCTAAAGGAAGATCGAATGGCGGCAGCGAGCGCATTCGCAAACAAGCTCTGGAATGCTTCTCGTCTTCTGTTCCTCAACATGGAACGCTCCGGCGATCGAATCCTGGACCCCTCCGCCGCCCGATTCGGAGCCGCCTTCCGCCATCGAGGATATCTGGATCTTCGACCGCCTGGGCCGTGCTACCGAGACTGTAAATCGCGCATTGCAGCAACATCGCTACCACGAATCTGTGCAAACGCTGTGGGATTTTGTGTGGCACGAATTCTGCGATTGGTATCTAGAAGTGAAGAAGCTGCGTTTCCAGCAAGCATCGGGGCTCGATGAGCACTGGAATGCGGCGCTCACGGTTTATGAAGCAAGCTTGCGGCTGCTGCATCCCTTCATGCCCTTCATCACGGAGGAGCTATGGCAACGGCTGGTCCACGGGACTGACCGGCGATACCAGCTTCCAAAATCTATTTCACTCGCGAGCTATCCCACCGAAGCGATGGCAAAGACTTCGCCGGACGCGATCGGCAGATTTTCGGTGCTGCAGGAGGTAATTACGGCTGCGCGCGAGCTTCGTGCCGACAATAAACTGGACCCGAAATCCACGCTTTCTGCAACATTCACGTCGCGGGTGTACCGGCTTGCTGCAGAAGAAATCGGGGTAATCGACGCTCTGACCAAACTCAAGATAAAGCAACAAGCTCACCTCGCCCCCGGCACCGGGCTCATACGCTCGACGCCCGACTTCGATCTGCAGATCGAAGCCGCGGTCCAGAACGGCACGTTGACGCCGGAAGCGCGAGCCCGAATCGAGAAGGAGAACAAAAGCCTTCAGCGTGCGATCGCGAACTCCGAGCGCCAACTTCATGATCCGATCTTCCTCTCGCGTGCGCCGGAAAAGGTTCGATTCGAGTTGGACAAACGGCTGTCGGAGTACAGGAATAAGCTCGATAAAAATAGGACGCTGCTGGAAGGAATGTAGCCACTATCCGAGATGCCACTCGACGTTGCGCAAATTCGGAATCTGTGTCCGCAGCACGCGGTACATTACTTTCCGACTGTCGGTTCCACCATGGACAAAGCGGCCCGAGCTGGCCACGTCGGGGGCGCCTCACGGGACGGTGATTTTGGCGGATGAACAGACCGCCGGGATCGGACGCTTGGGGCGATCCTGGCTCTCGCAGCCGGAGCTCGGTTTATATTGCTCGATCATACTTCGCTTACCGGTTCTTCCAGAGGAGCTGCCGATCGCCACTCTCGCGCTCGGACTAGCTACAGCAGATGCCATTCAGAAATCGACCGATTTAGCGTGCGATTTGCGATGGCCCAACGACGTGTTAATCCGTGAGCGGAAAGTGGCGGGCATTCTCGCTCAAGTTGAGGAGCGCTGCATTATTGCGGGTATTGGAATCAACGTGAATCATACGTTGCTGCCGTCCGATTTTCGAACTCCCGCGACCTCTCTGCGCATTGAAAGTAACGGCAATCCGCAATCGCGCGAAGCCATTCTCGTCAATGTTCTAGAATCGGCGGAAACGTTGTGCTCCGTTCTGATCACCGACGGAGCGCAGAGCATCATCCGCGCGTTCAGCGAAGCATCAACGTACGCGCTTGACCGGCGAATTGTAATTGAGGACACCGGCCGCAAAGGCGTTACGGCGGGAATCGATGAAAGCGGATATTTACTGGTGCGGTCCGACGAAGGGCGAATGGAACGCATCGCCACAGGCGGCATTCGACCGGATCACCTCTTTGCAGGAGCATGAATCCACCTGACATTCGGGACAGCGAAGCCGCCGATTGGGCTGCAAACTATTTCAATTACTTCACGGATATTGAAGAGCACTTTCAACGCGCGCGCGGGACCGGGCTGTTCTTATTGTCGCCACTCGATTGGGCACTCATCGAGAGCTGGAAAGACGCCGGTATTCCGCTCGAAGCGGTGCTAAAAGGCATTGACGAAGCCTTTAAAGCGTGGCGAAGCAGGAAAATAAAACGGCGGCTCGTCAATTCGGTTGCGTATTGTACGCAGGCCGTCATGGAGGCTGCTCAGCGCATTTCAAGCCCTTCACGCAGTGCTTCATCCGGCGAGGCGCCTTTCACAGCTGACGAGCTGCGGCGGTATTTCGAAACGGCTTCCGAGCAATTGCGCCTAAGACCGGAGACCCCGTTTCAAGAAATTGCGCATGCATTGGGAACGCTGGCCGCCGGCGTGGAAGATGAGTTAGGCAGTCTCGAACAGTTGGAGTTACGTCTTACCGCTCTCGAGGACAAGATGGCCGCCTGTGCACGAATGCTTCAAAGCGATGACGATTTGTATGCAATTCGACAGCGGCTCAACCAAGAGTTGAAGCCCTATCGCGGCAAAATGACCGCCGACCAGCTCGCACTCTTGGAGCGCCGGTATCTCGATACGGCCGTTCTCGAATCGGCAAAACTACCTCGCCTGAGCTTGTTCTATCTGCGCTGAGACATCCGGCGGCTTTAAAGCCACCATTGATAGCCTGAACGCGGGGCGGTGGCGCGAAACACTCGCGCACTCGATTCCCGCGCGTTTTGTCAGGGCCAACAGCTCATTGCGTCGAAACGAGGCCCGAACGGATACCCGTCCATCATGCACCGTGATTCGCTGCCATCGAAACAATCGTTTGGTCGCAGGGAGAAACAAGTAAGGTATTACATTCCGCTCCAAATCACAAACCATGAGCGCCCTTCCCGCGATTGCGTAAAACGACCTTAAAAGAATTTCCACTTGCGTGTCGGTGAAGTGGTGCAAAAACAGAGAGCACAGCACATAATCGAAACTTGCGGATGAAAACGGGAGCGCAAATGCGTTTCCAATCAGCTTCGGGTGGGGCGCTTCGCCGAGATTGACGGGACTTTGATCCAAACTGGTAACCGATGCGAACGGATACACGTCACGTATCATACGCGCGGTATCGCCGGAAGCCGCGCCGATATCAAGCAGCGTAAATCTGTCGTTCCTTCGGACGATCCCCGCGAGCATTTTGCGAATGACGGTATGGCCGCCGAATGTACGATTGATGCGGACGAGGTCGGCCAAGTTCAACCGCGCTTCGTCCGGGGTGGCACGATCCAATAGCTCCGGTTCAATGATGCGTCGGGAAAACACGGCGTTTTGCGGGTTAACGAGACACTACGCTGCAATAATATAGATAGATTCCCAAGAAGGAAGAACACATGAGTAGTAATGCACCACAACAGCCCACGTATATTATTCCGCCGCCGTCTGGTCCCAACTGGAAGATGCCGTTGTTGATCATCGTACTGGTGTTGTTAGCAGCCGCCAACATCTTTCTGTTTGTACAACTGGACCGCGTCAAAACCGACAATCGCAACGAAATGGCGAAACTCAGCGCGGACCTGAACAGTACCGTCGAAAAGATGCGGATCGATTCATCAGAAGACGTACGGCGTTCACGCCGCACCGTAGAGGCGCTGCAGGCGCAACTTGAACAGCAGCGACGCGCCGCTAATGCGGCCGTCGGTCAAGCCAAAATCGACGCGCAGCGGAAAGTCCAGCAGCTGCAGTCAAAAGTCGCAGACGAGCAAGCGCAACAGCAGCAGGCCATCGCGGCCGTGAAGCAGACCGCCGACACGGCGACGACACAACTGCAGAGTGTTTCAACCGACGTGGGCAACGTGAAAACCGACGTCCAGACCACCAAAGGGCAGTTGGAACAGACGATCGCAAATCTGAAGCGGGTGACCGGAGATGTCGACAGTCACGCCAGCTTGATTGCGACCAACGGCAAGGAATTGGACGCGCTGAGGCAACTCGGGGAACGTAACTATTCCGAATTCACAATCACGAAATCGAAAAAACCGACTCGCGTTGGCGATGTCATGGTTCGACTAAAGAAGGCCGATGTGAAGCACAACCGGTTCACAATCGAAGTGATCGCCGACGATAAAACGGTCGAGAAGAAGGACCGAACAATCAACGAGCCCATTCAGTTTTACACCTTGAAGGCGAAGCAGCCGGACGAGATTGTCGTCAATCAAGTGAGAAAAGATGTGATTGCGGGTTATCTGGCGACACCGAAAGTTCAAAACAACAGAGCTGGTACAAGTTAAGTAGCAGGAGCAGATATGAGATACCCTGAACAACTGATCGCAGGAATGCGAAAGGATTTAACTCAATACGGCGTTCGTGAGGTAAGAACGCCGGAAGAGGTAGACCGGACCTTGAGCGCCGGGCAGTGGGACGGTGCTGATGGTTGTCAATTCGGTCTGCGGTTGCGCGGCCGGAAAGGCGCGCCCGGGAGTTGGGAATTGCGCTTGCTCACGAGATACGGCCCGATGTAACCGCTACGGTGTTTGCAGGCGCGGATATAGAAGCGGTGGCGCGAGTCCGCGAGATACTCCGCGGGGAACCGGCTTCATCTCCCTCAATCGCTTTGTTTCGGGACGGAAAGCCTGTCTTTCTGCTTCATCGTCATCAAATCGAAAACCGCGATGCGCACCAAATTGCGCAAGTCTTGACCCAAGCCTTCGACCAATATTGTGTCACTCAAAAGCAGTGACGCTCTGCTTTGACGCGCGGTACAGCCCGTGCTGATCGATATACCGCCGAACCTCGGCCGGTACCTCGGGTGTGGGCTCTCCCGCAGCGAGCCTCGCCCGAATACTGGAGCTTGATACGGGCAGCTCCAAATCTAGAGGATGCACGCGCGCGTTCTCGGGAATGTGGTCGTGAATTCCTGGCCGCGCCACGACGATGAATTCGGTGAGTGTTACCACTTCTCTCCAACGCTTCCAGGTTTCGAGCTCGCTAAATGCATCGGCGCCGATCAGGAAAAAGAGCGAGTCACGCGGACCGAGCTCCTGCCTGACACGCTCGAGCGTTGTAACAGTATAACTGCGTTTGACGCCTTCCTCCAGGCGCGATGGGATGAAATCCGAATACGGCTCGCAGGCGATCTCAACCATTCGAAGACGTTGTTCATAGGGAGTCACGAACCCGGCTGTTTTGTGGGGCGGATTACCGGCCGGAACAAAAAGAATTCGATCCAGCGAAAATCGATCACGAGCCGCGCTCGCCATTGTCAGATGGGCGTTATGAATGGGATCAAAGGTTCCTCCGAACACGCAAAGGCGCCGGCCATTCGGCCCCGAGAGTGACATTCGATCAGTAGCGACGTTCGGCCGGGCTCGGGTGGCTGGAAATTTGCTTGTCAGCGGCTAGGCTGGCGAGCTCGTCACAGCGATTGTTGTCCTCGTGCGAAGCATGACCCTTCGTCCACTTCCACTGAATCGTCGTGTGAGTCGGCGGCTTCATCCAGCATCATCCATAAATCCTGGTTCTTGATGTCCTTCTTGCCGGACGTCTTCCAGCCATTCCGTTTCCAGCCGTGAATCCATTTGGTGATGCCGCCTCGCAGGTACTCGGAGTCCGTTACGATCTCAACCGAGCAGGCCTCCTTCAGGCGCTTCAATCCCTCAATTGCGGCGGCAAGCTCCATCCGATTATTCGTGGTGTGAGCGCTCGATCCGAACAGCTCCTGCTTGTGTTCGCCGTAACGGAGAATGCACGCCCAGCCTCCTTTTCCGGGATTGCCTTTACAGGCCCCGTCCGTAATGAGCTGGACGTGCTTCAAGCGACTTCGGCACACTCCAAGGGGAGCGGTTCGCTCAATTGTCCTCTAAAAAACTCGTCGACAATTCCGAGAATTTCATTCACTTCCTGCGCCCGATAAATTTCGGTGCGCAGCTTCGCTCCATTTCGCACACCGTGTGTAAAATACGTCGCGAATTGCTTCATTTTGCCGATGGCATCCGCCTCGCCATGCTCTTTGAGCATCAGATAATAGGTCCTCATCATCGTGTAGCGTTCGCAGTCAGGGGGTATCCAGTACGATCCGGTTTGCAGGTACTCCTCGATTTGACGGAAGATCCACGGGTTATATGAGGCTGTTCTCCCGATCATCACGGCGTCACAGCCGGTCTCGCGCCGCATGCGTACGGCATCCTCGGGCGTGACCACGTCACCGTTTCCGATCACGGGGATTTTTACCGCTGCTTTCACCTCAGCGATGCGCGACCAATCGGCGCGGCCGCTGTAACCCTGTTCTCGCGTGCGCGGGTGCAATGCAATCGCAGCGAGCCCGCAATCTTCCGCGATCCTCGCCATTTCCACGGAAACCAATTCTCGATCGTTCCATCCGGCACGAAACTTGCACGTCAGCGGAATGGAAATTGCCGCGCGAGCCTTCCTGAGAATCGTTTCGACAAGTGGAAGATCACGCAGAAGCCCCGATCCTCCGTTGCATTTCACAACCTTGTTTACCGGACATCCGAAGTTGATATCGACGATGTCAAATCCACGATCCTGACAAACTTTCGCCGCTTCAGCCATCACGGTTGCGTCCGAGCCAAATAGCTGGCAGGCGATGGGACGCTCTTCTTCCTCAAAGTACAAATAACGGAAACTACGGTTCGACCGCTTTCCGGAGCTGACGACACCGTGCGAGCTGGTGAACTCTGTCATCAGCAAACCGCAACCGCCCTGGTTTCGTATGAGACGTCGGAATACAGTATCGGTGACGCCCGCCATCGGAGCCAATACCGTTGCTGGGCGGACGGAAATGGGGCCGACCGCGTATGCGGTGGGAAAATCGAATTGGCAGTGATCTCTCATGCGCCCGAACAGCAAGCTCGACCTGTTTAGATGACTTTATTTTAACTGTGGACGGCCGAAACGCCAGCGGCGCAAGGTGCGTTCCATCTGTGTAGGAGTGTGGTGCAAGTGAACATCCCATACATATCGAAAGTGATTGCCGCATTTCTGACCGGCGTGGTGCTCGCGCTCGGAGGCGCACTCATGTACGTCCGGGTCAGCGAAGCCGCGCACCCGCAGCCGGTGTCCGCGGTACAGGAAGGCCCAGCGCCCCTTTCGCCTGTCGCAGCACAAAACGCTCCGGACCCCGGTAGCCAGACGGAAGCAGCTTCAGAGCAGGATCGTCCTCCGACTCCTGCGCCAATTCATAAATCTTCGGTGTCACTTCAAAAGACCACTCCCAAGCCGCACATAACGAAGACTCCAGCGCCTCTTAAGACCACGGCTCCACCCCGCCGCCCGGCGGCAAAGCCCGTATTGCAAATCGCCCAGAATCGCACGGCCGCACCCCCCGCCGATGTGGCCCGGCAAGCCGACACAGCACCCGAGGCGGCTCCAACGCTGGTGGATACAGTGACGGACTCTCCGCACGACGCGGCTCCCCAGGAAACACCGCCTCAGCAGCAGCCGCAAGACCTCCAAGACACTCCACCGGCGCAACCACCTGCACGCCAACCCATGACGGTGACACTTCAATCCGGGACCGGAGTAGTGGTCCGGCTTGGAGAAACCCTATCGACGGATCACAACTACTCGGGCGATACGTTTCGCGCGACGCTTGAATCGCCGATCATTCGTAACGGATACATCATCGCCGAGAAGGGATCGAAGGTCTTGGGCCGTATCGCCCGGTTGAACAAAGCACAACCGATGGGAAGCGCCTCCGAGCTGCTCCTTACTTTGACAGAGATCAACACCACTGACGGGCAGCGGATCAAGATCGCGACCACCGCATGGGACAAGAAGGGTGCCTCGAGCGCTGGCGAGGACACGGCAAAGATCGCGGGCGGCGCTGCCTTGGGCGCGATTATCGGCGCGATGGCTGGAGGCGGCAAGGGGGCGGCTATTGGGGCCGGAGCAGGCGGGGCGGTCGGAGCCGGCGCAGCCCTCGCCAGCCATGGCAAGCAGGCCGTATTGCCCGTCGAGACGCGATTAACATTTCATCTGGCCGCTCCGGTGACAATCACTGAGCGGCTGAATTTCTAAGACCGCTTGGCCGCCTCCAAAGCGCGCCACTTTGAGGGGTCGAGTGGTCGCGGCGAGGTGTCAATTTCATCGGCTTCCTCGAGTTGCCCTGCTTGTGCAGGCCGCAAATCGCCGAATCTTCGAGCTGAAGACAAGACATTCTTCTCGAGCGATCCAAGGGTCTGGTTATACGTCTCGACAGTCTTGCCGATCGCATCTCCCAGCCTTACAAAATGCTCGTTCATTGTAAGCAAGCGCTTATAAAGATCAGTGCCGCTGGCGCAAATCTTTTCCGCGTTCTCAGCGAGAGAGTATTGACGCCAGCCATGAGCGACCGTGAGCAACAAGCTGATAAGAGTAAGCGGGGTTGCGATCAGGACGCGGCGTTCCATGCCGAAATCGAGGAGCGCCGGATCGTACTCTAAGGCAGCGCTGAATAACGGCTCAAGCGGGAGGAAAGCTACCACAAACTCAGGCGAACAGGAGAGGCGCTCCCAATACGCTTTATCGGCGAGCGACTTCACGTGATTCTTCACTTGAGCGGCATGATCTTTTAGATGGCGCAGACGATCGGGTTCTTGCTGCGCTTCGATCGCACGGAGATACGCTTCAAGAGATACCTTAGCGTCTACCACAATCTGACATTGATTCGGCAGACGGACGATGAGATCGGGTCTCTGGTTAGTTTCGCCGAACAGCGTTTTCTGCTCGGCAAAGTCGCAGTATTCCAGCATTCCGGCAAGCTCGACCACGCGGCGAAGCTGCATCTCGCCCCACCGGCCGCGCTGGGCGGGCGATCGCAACGCATTCTTCAGTTCTTCCGTGGACTGGCGGACGCGCTCTTGCAATTGAGCGAGCGCCTGCACCTGCGTCGTGAGGCTTTCGTATGCGCCGGTTCGGGAAAGCTCGACTGCACGCACTTGCTCCTCGAAACGCCGAAGTGATTGAGTGACGGGCTCCACGAGGTGCTGAATCTGGTCCCGGCTGCGATCGAGAAAGAGCTGGCTGTTCGCCTGCAAAGCGTCGGAAGCCAGAGCGCGGAATTTGTGTTCCAACTGTTGCTGGGTTTCGGTAAGGAGCCTGACCTGGACCTCGGCGACTTCGCGGTGTCTGCCGCTGTCCGCCTCCAGCTGGAGACGAGCGCGATTTGCATCATCGAGAGCCGTTTGCTGCCGATCATTGTGCGCTTGGGCCTCTGTTGCGGTAGCCCGCCAGCGCCGGGCCTCCGAAAGTTCATACGCTGCCAAGGCGACGGCAACAAATAAGCACAACAACAAAAGAATGGGGAAGAACGTCACTTCAGTGTCTTTCGAGCGGGCTCGAGCGATAAGAACATTATCGTACAGATATGTTCGCGTTATGCCAAGCACCCTGAAACGGATAATGGGAATGTGACAGATCAGTTGTTTTTATCGATCTGGCTTGAGCCGCGGGTGCGCGCCCGGCGCGTCGAATATTTTGAGAAGCTGTTGCGGGTGTTTCCATTCTCGCTGCGCGAGCAGCCGCAATCGCTCGTTTCGATCGAAGCGGTTGACACCACAGAGCCTCCTCTGCTCGAGAGGCCTCTCAACGCGCCGCTCGATATTTCCGAGATCGTCCGAATTTTCCGCAACTACCAGGGCGACGACATTGCGTACCGAGTTGAAAGCTGGTGGGATCTGTGGCAGTTTGATGGCGATTGGAAATTGACTCCGGCCCGCGTAGAACTCTCCTGTTTCGGGGATGATTTCGATAACGGAACAGGTCAGCGGGCGCGAGACCAGGACGATTTAAGGATTGACTTCGGCCTCGACGCTCACTATCTGCCGCAGATCGGCGCTCCGGAGGGAGTGCATTTGATTGAATCGAATATCAAGAGCCTGCTCCGGCTGGTGCATGAGCTCGATTCATCTCTGCCGGTCTTGCGACGGCAACTTCAGACCGAATCGGGCGAAAACTTCGCAGATCGTCTGCAACAAACCGTCGCGAGCCAGCAAGCGGTCCGAGCTAGAACAGCGTGATGGGCACGTTCTTCGAGTTGAACACAATTCCGACCGACACGCGATTGTCTTTGAGCCCGGGATACGCAGCAAAATTGCCGTACGTGAGGTGATCGTAACGGAGGTTGAGGCCGATGTGGCGCATGAGGTTGTATCCATATGAGGCGCTGAACGAGCTCGAGGAATATGTTCCGGCACTATTGGAGACGCTGCTCAAATGAGCGTAGGCGCCCCCGAAGCCCAGGCTGGATTTTTGAAAACTGTAGGAGTAGAACCCACTCACGCCCAGATCGCGGGCGGAAAGGAAAAAGCCATTGCCCGCCGTGATCGTCTGGCCCCCGGTGATCGACAACTGTGAATGAAGCCAATTCCGGGTGATGGTGCCCTGGAAGTACGGAGCGGTGGACGCTTGATGGAACGGGCCGGTTACATAGCCCGTAACCAGCTCGGGACCAATCGCGAGCTCGAACGGTACTGTCACGACGCCCGATGCATCGGTGTGGCTCACGCCCCCGGACACACCCAACCGCCAGCTTCGGTTGAAGTCGTGCGAGACGGTTAGGTACACCGAGTCGATGGCGGATGAGCCGCCGCGATTCTGATAATCGAAAGCGGTGTGGCTGTAGGTTGCGCTACCCGTCGTGCGGCGAGTAAACCGATAGAGGGCGGAGCCGGAACCGGCGGCGCCCGTCGCCCCGTAAGCGCCTGGGGCGTTGTATCTGGTCAGGTAAAAGCTCCCGGAGAATTCGTAACTGAGCCTGAGGGTCTGCTGGTAAGCCACGGTTACGGAACTCTGAAGAAACTTTGTCTCGGTAGCAAACGGGTTGGTGACAATTGGAATTGCCTGTACAGGCTGGACGGCAAAGTACGTGCCGCCATACAGAAAAATCCCTGCGGATTGAGAATAAATGGTCGTCCATCTGCGGCCGAGCCTTTTCGTCAGGACAAACGAGAGGTTCTGATCGGTGCCGCTTGGATACGCAGAGCTTTGATAATCGCGATACCCGCCGCGATAACTCAGGGCAAAACTGCCTCCCGCGAACTGGTGAACGCCTGTAACGCCTCCACCCACGTCAAGCCCTAAACCGCTCGAGCCGGACGAAGACTGCGGCTGCCCGGCCTCGAAGATGGGACTTGTCGAATCGTACACGCCATTAGCAAAGAGAAAGAAGTTGAAGTAATTGGGCGACTGCTCGTCGGGGTGGGCAAGAGTAACGGGGTTGCTGGTGGTATCGGCGGGCGTCTCGGTGTCCGGCGGTATGTCAGGCTGTTGCTGAGCAAACAGCAGACCGGCAGAGATGGGAATGAGAAGAAAAGCGAACGGCTTCAACAAAGAGTTCCCCCTATAACGACGCCCTTAGGCCTCACTGTACTTGTAGGACGATGCCGGTCCCGCTTATGCATAGGATTATTCCTAGCGGACAGACGTCCGCTTGAAAATGCACTGCTCGGAGGCGTAACAGCCTAGCCGGCAATGGCGTTGAGTTTTGCCAAATCCGGGGGTTCACCGAATTTCATCCCCTGCAGCGCCGGATCGATGCTGCGGAGAAGGCCCGTAAGGACAGCACCCGGACCGACCTCTACAAAGTGAGTGATCCCGTGGCGCGCCATTTCGCGGACCGCTTGTGTCCACTGTACCGGATTCGGGATCTGCTCGTACAGCCCGCGGCGGGCATCCTCGGCACGATGAATCGCTTTTGCCTCCCAATTGTTGACGAGCGGAACTGCCAGGTCGCGGAACGGGGTCGCCTCGAGGTCTGCCGCGAGTCTTTGCTGCGCGGGTCGCATTAATGAACAGTGAAAGGGAGCGCTGACCGGGAGCGCGATCGCACGCTTCGCGCCGGCGGCTTTGGCCAGCTCCATCGCTCGGCCAACAGCGCCAGCGTGACCCGAGATGACAACTTGATCCGGAGAGTTGAGGTTGGCCGCTGCGACAACCTCGGCTTGTGCAGCACGCGTGAGAATCCGGTCTAGTTGTCCGTCGGGAAGCTTTAGGATCGCGGCCATCGCGCCCACACCGAGCGGAACCGCTTCCTGCATATACTGACCGCGCTTTCGGACGAGACGCAAGGCGTCATGCAGCTCGAGAGAACCGGCGGCAACCAGAGCCGAGTACTCACCGAGACTGTGACCAGCTACCAGGCTGGGATTGTAGCCATGCCTTTGGAGAACGCGAAGCGCCGCGATTGACGCGGCGAGCAGGGCAGGTTGCGTGTTCTCGGTTTTCCTCAGTTCCTCCTCGGGGCCATTGAAGCAGAGCTTCGAAAGCGGAAAATCGAGTGCTTGATCCGCTTCATTGAAAACATCAAGCGCTTCCGAGTACTCAGCCGCGAGACGCTCGCCCATGCCGACGTACTGAGATCCTTGGCCGGGGAACAGGAAACCTAATCGGGTCATTCAATGAAGGTGAAATTAGAAACGGCTGGCGGCCATTGGTGAAGCCCGCCGGTCTTCCTCATGTTAATCCGCTAGCAAGACTCGGAGTACCAAGTGAAAGTTCGAGCAGGACACTCGCCAAAAAAAATCTCATGCGTTTTTCGCACCGTGCGATGAATCCTGCACGTCCAAATGTCGGAGTTTAAGGTTCGCTCGGAGGCATCGCGATGGTAAACAAACGTCAACCACTCACCCCGGAGATGCGCCTGGAACAGGCGTACTGCCCAATCTGCACGCATATGGTTCGAGCCGAAATCGTTTGGGGATCGAAACGCTGGATCGTAAAGCCGGGTCAGAAATGTGGGCACTGTGGTTCGCCGCTCGATGCAGGATACGTTTTCAAGCGGGACCGTGCGGCATAACCCCGAAGAGTTTGAAAAGAACTCGGACAGGTACTATGCCGGAAAACCGGCGAACCGTCGATCTGTTTTATAGTGAAGACACGAATGAAAAAGAAACCGATCGCCGATCCGATCATCTCGCCCGAGATTTTGGAAATGGCGAAGCAGTGGGTGCGGCCGGAAACACCGCAGGCGGGCAAGCGCTGCGCCGTATGCGGCGCTTGGTGCACCCCGCTGACCGGACCGCAAACTTCTGAAGAACTCTGCTGGGTGTGCCGCCGCCTGAAGATCAGCGCCTGGCGCGATACGGATCAGCAGATGCCGGCGCAGGAATAAACCCAGCCATTCGAAGCAGCAGTTTTCGAATCGGTCGAATCTAAACCCTCGCATCTTTGTAGCGTAAAAGGGAGGAAGGGCACCCAGCGGAACTGGATGCCCTTTGTGGCGGGAGTATAGCGGGTTGGATAGCAGCTTTGGGAGAGAGTATTTAGTTGTTCGGCCATGCAGACTTCGTGCGACCGAAACGAAGCGCAGCGAGCGCGAGCAGCCCAGCCGCGAGGAGCATCGTGCTCCCAGGCTCCGGACAGGAACTCGATGAGAGCTCGATGACGGTGTCATTGAAGTCTTTATCGGAATTCGAGAACGGCAGATCTTCGGCGCCTACATAGAAGTTGCTCGATGTATCTTCGAACACCGCGAAGTGTTGGTTGCCCGGGTCCGTCGAGACGAAACCGCCGTTCAGCATGAAATCGGACTGGGACAAATAGAGGCCCTGAACATCCGAGCCCGCGTTGATGTAGAAGAGACCGTACTCGGCGGACGGATCGAAGGTGACGTTAGTTCCGGCCGCAGTCACACCCGAGAAAAGAAGCCCGCCAACGCCCGGATTGTTCACGTCGTACCAGCCGATTGCGTCGTAGGGAGCATTGCCGGCGATCTGTGTGTCGAAAGTTGCGGTCACGGGTGAGCCGGAGTTGTTGAAAAAGAAATTCGCGGGCGCGGCTCCGGTTGAGTTCGTCAGATAAGACAGATTGCTAAGACCGGGCGCGTTGTTGATTCCGCAGTTGCTCGAAGCGTTCAAGCAGAATCCGAGATTTTTGTTCGTCCCATCCCAGGACAGATTGTCCCAATAGGGTGTGCCGTTGTTTTGGAGCTGCGAAGCGCTACCCTGCTGCCAGGTAGGCGAGGCTTGGCCCTGGATGGTCACGGAATCAGCGAACGTGAGCGTGCTGCCCAGGACCAGAAGAGCCGCCAGAGAAAGTTGCTGTGTAAAGTTTTTCATATGCCTGATTCACACGATAAAAGGAAAAGGGCGAGAGCGAAATTCCCGGTACGGATTACAGGAGTTCGGGAACCACTTAGGACGGAAGACCGCGATCGGCTAAGGTGGAATCGCACGGCCCAGAATGGCTCCGTCCTTGATAGCGTAGGAATATGCCGATTTTCGAATACGCTTGCGACGATTGTGGGACCAAATTCGAGAAGCTTTTGCGCCGGGCGGGAGAGGCGGACCAAGTGCGATGCCCTTCCTGTGGCGAGAGGCATCTGACCGCCCAGTACTCCACCTTCGCTGCCCGCGCTGGAAAAGCGAAAGCGGAGCCCCAGCCCATGACGGGATGCGGGGGCGGAATGTGCCAAGGCGGGATGTGCGGAATGGATATGAACTAAATCGCCCAGCGGAACTCTAGACGGCTTCTGACAGACCCCATCGCGGGATCGGCGAGCCGGACTATCCAAAAGTGTTGCCTATGTCTTAGGAACGAAACCGTGACCCATGTGTCCGGAATGGACATGGACTGAAACTGGCGGAGGAAGAGGGATTCGAACCCCCGAGTGAGTTCCCCCACTAACGGTTTTCAAGACCGCCGCCTTCAACCGCTCGGCCATTCCTCCAGCAACTAGGGTAGCGAACTGCAGGAGTTAGCGTGTCGCCGAAAATGGCCGGGGCTCATTAAGCAACCATGAACTGAGTACACCTGCGGCGGGTTCAATGCGTTTATAAGGATCAGGAGCGGTACGAATTATGAAAATAAAATTCCTGATTGCACTCTTAGCCTCATGCCTTGTGAGCACCGCAACCTTCGCCGGAGTATGGCGAGGAGACGCCTACTATGCGCCGCATCACCGTTATTGGCATTCGCGGCCGTATGTTGGAGCCTATATAGCTCCATATGTAGCTCCGGTTCCGTACGCCGTTCCGACGCCCTACATCGATGGCTACGCCGGGCCTGCACCGTATTACGGCGCTGTTTGGTGTCCGGGCCGCTGGGCTTATGGACCCTCCGGCCGCTATTGGGTCAGAGGATATTGGCGCCATCGCCGCTAAACGCGCGGGCGGCGCGCATCATCTGACCGGGAGAGTCAACGACGCCGATTTGGTCGCTCCGGAGTTATCGACAGCGGTGATTGTGTAAGTGGTGGTAACTTTCGGCGCAATCTGGATGCAGTGCTGATAACTAGGTTTGATCTGCTCGATCGGCGGATCGATCTTTACGGACCGTGCGTTCACGACTCCGTAACAGAGCTGGGCGGTATCGCCGCGAGTTAACACCGATTTATCGATTGAAAAATTGGTGAATTTCAGCTCTCCCGAGCCAAAAATGGCGTTTGCATCCTGTTTCGCCTTCTCGGTCTTTTCAGTTGCGAGTGCGGCTGCAGCCTTGCGGTTCGCTTCATGCCGCGAATAAAAAGTCCAGCCCACGTAGAGAACGGCAATGATAAGCGCGATCGTGGTGTACGGGACGATTCTTTCGAGCGAAGAACGTGCCGGGCGCTGGGGATCGGGAGGGTCGCTCGGGCTAATCATATTCCAGCTTAATCGCACCGAGAAAAGCGGCGATTTCTGGTTCAGTATACTGGCAAATAAATAGCGAAGACTGAACGTGCTGGATACGGAACAACAGCTTGCCGAGTTAAAGCGTCGGATTGCGGTAGTCGATGCTCGATACAAAGAACGGCCCATGCGGCCCGTCGAAGGGCGACCCGCTCGATGGTTCATCGAGGAATGGTCGGAGGGTCAGGTTATCGAGAACGAATGCGGCGAGCATTTCCAAACGGAACGTCTATTCCCATCAAATAAGCGACATGGATCAATCGAAGTGGGCGCCCTGGCCGATTTGCCTGACGACTTCTTTCACAGCTTGGGAGGCGGTGCGCTTCCGTGTACTTCGCCTGAGCGATGGGCGTTCTTAGACACGGAAACAACCGGGCTCGCCGGCGGTTGTGGCACGTATGCGTTCCTGATCGGCGTGGGACGGATCACTCGCGAAGGGTTCAAAGTGCGGCAATTCTTCATGCGGGATTTCAGTGAGGAGCAGAGCGTGCTTGCCGCACTCGAGGAGCACCTCGGAAACTTTGAGGTCCTGATCACATATAACGGGAAAACTTACGACCAGCCGTTACTCGAAGCTCGGTATCGAATGGTTCGTCTCGAAAATCCATTTACGAGACTGGGCCATTTGGATCTGCTGCACGGTGCCCGGAGGCTTTGGAAACTACGCTTGGAGAGCTGCCGTCTGGTGGAGCTCGAACAGCAGATTTTGGGGTTTGAGCGCGAAGGCGATCTGCCCGGAGAACTGATTCCGTACGTATATTTCGAATACGTCCGTTCGCGCGAGGCCCGGCAGCTAGTGCCGATTTTTCACCACAATGCCATGGACATTCTGACACTCGCCTGTCTGACCGCGATCGTACCGGCGGCTTTCCAGCGAACGGACGCGGAATCGCTGGCGCGTATCGGTGTCAGGCGCGGCCCGGATTTGGCGGGCCTTGCACGATGGCTCCTTGCCGCAAACGAGCGGGAACCGGCGCTGGAATTGCTTCAGCGTGCCGTGACGGCTGGGCTTCCGGATTCTTTGCTGTTTCGAACGCTTTGGGACATCGCACTCCTGGAAAAAAGGCTGCAGCGTTCGGCATCGGCGCTTCGCACGTTCACGGACCTCGCGAGTTGCCGGAACGAATACCGCGTGTGTGCTTTGGAAGAGCTTGCGAAATACCACGAACACGAAGAGAGCAACTGCGAGGCTGCTCTCGAATATACGAACCAGGCGCTCGCATACGAACAGTCCGCGACTCTTCAGCACCGAAAAGCGCGGCTCGAACGGCGGCTGGCGAGACCACGGCCGGAGCGCCTTCTCTAATGCGGACTTCAACTGTCATTTTCGCGATTCTGTTTTGTCCGTTGGCTTGCCAATGTGTGGATAAGTATCCGGCTCCGGACAAGATGACCAAGATGCTCGTTCGGCTGATGGGCCCGGAAATCAGACACCGTTCCCACGCGGCACTTCCGAGGACAATCTACCGGGCGGGCGCACATTATGCCCGCATTGAAGATCCGCCCGATGCCCGGCAGCAAGTACAAAAGCTCACAATCATTGCCGAGCCGGATGCTTACAGCGTCAACCTGATCGACAAGAAGGGCACTCATGCCATCGATCAGGGTGGTCCCAACGATCTGCATCTTCCCATCATTCTTCCCTTCGATCCGAAGCATGAGCTGCCGGAGTTGGATCGGCTGGAGTTCGGCGACGAATTCGCATTCTTTGAAGCAGCGAAAGCAACGAAGGAGCCCGGTCCGATCGTGAACGCGAAACCCACCGACGCCTACCGCCTGAACGCGAAAAACGGTAGCGCGGTATTGGTCGTGAAATCCGGGACGGAGATTCCTATTGAATTAAGCTGGCAAACAAAAGACGGCACGTACACTTACGAATACATTCTGTATGAAGATATGCCGTTCGACGCGGCTCTGTTTGCGAAACCCGCCGGCATCACTTACAAAGAAGTGCGACCCGACACATCATCCGAAACGGGCTAACTGTCCGGCACCGTCATTGACGAGTTAACAGCGCAACGGGGAAATCCGCCAAGATCTGCTGAACGGGAGCTTTGCCAGACCTGGCGACGACGCCCGTCAACTCGTTCCTCCAATCGCCTCTAGGAATTTCTAGCAGCGTATCACCCCAATTTTCATTGAGTTTGAGGACCAGCCGCGGCACCAGGACGAGCACGTCATTGCAGCGGAGATATGCTACGGCGTGCTCCGCCTTTGCTCCTTCGGCGAAAAGCGGAGTGTAGCAAGCTTCCGTCCTGAAAGCAGATGGCCGCTCGCGACGTGTCCTCAGCGCATGATAGATGGTCCACAACTTGGGTATGCCTTCATCCATTCTTTCGAGGACCTCGGCAATCCCGAGACGCGGCAGCTCCGACAATAACCGTCTTCGCAAGTCGTAGTCTACGGAGCGGCGGTTGTCAGGGTCAGCTAGGCTGAAATCCCACAACTCAGAGCCTTGATAAATGTCGGGAACACCTGGCGAGGTCAACTTCAGGAGTAGCTGAGCAAGTGAATTGACTCGGCCTGGCCGAGTCAACCGCTGAACAAAGCGATTCAGATCTTCGATAAAGGTATCGCTGTTGTACAGGGCATCGACAAAATTCCGAGTTGCCGTCTCAAAGTGTTTGTTCGGCGAAACCCATGAGGTACGCTGCTTGGCTTCGCGGCAAGCTTTTTCCACGTAAGGCGCCAACCGATCGCGCTCGATCGGCCACGCTCCGACGATTGTTTGATACAGAAAATATTCGGTGTTGCGGTCGGGAAGCTCTTCGGTTTTGTGGGGAAGGTTCATCGCAGACCACCTTCGAATGGCGCTCTCCCACTCGTGCGGGATCTCCGAGAGCAGGCTGATGCGAGCTCGGACGTCCTCGCTGCGCTTCGTGTCATGCGTGGAAGACCCAAGCATCGTCGAAGGGCGCGCCGTCTGGATTCTTTTGCAGAACCGATGGAACGAGTGAGGCGAGTTACCGAAACGGCTCGGATCCCCGCCCACCTCGTTCAGCGAAATCAGCCTGTTAAAGCAATAGAAAGCAGTATCTTCAACTCCCTTCGCCATTACGGGCCCGGTGAACTGCTGAAACCGCATCACAAATTCAGACTCGAGAGCACCGCGTATGTGTAGGCGGAGCACCTCGCCGAAGAAATCGAAAAGAGCGGGGTCCAAATCGGGCCGATTCCGTTTCGAGGCCTCGACGGCTTCGGAAATGTAGCGCTTGTCGTCATCCGCGATTTCATCGCGTTGCGGAACAATGTACGTTCGGTAGACGGGGAAACACGCTACCAGCTCCCGCAGAGCTCGAAGCACGTCGTGCCGCGTATAGTCCCGGTGGTCACGATGGCCTTCACAGATGTCGGCGAATAAGGTTGTCAGGCGATTCACATCGCTGCCCAAGAGGTCACGCAACACTTGATGCTTCTTGTCGCGGCAGATGGCGGAATAGTCAGTCGGTTCCCCGGTGAACTCCTCATATAACCGAGTGAACTCATGCTCGGTGGCGGGATCCACAAACAAGCCTCCGGCCTGGTTCATATATCCGTAGCCGGTTGTGCCGTCGATTGGCCATTCGTCGCGGAAGCGCTCGCCGGGTTCGATAATCTTTTCAGCAATGATCCAGACATCGGCCGCCTGCTCACGCAGCCGCTCGAAATAGCGACGGGGATCCAGTAGGCCATCGGGGTGGTCCACCCGGATGCCATCAAGGACTCCGTCGCGCAGCCAACGCAGAATCAAAGCATGTGTCGCCGCGAAGACCTGCGGATCCTCGATCCTCAATCCGACCAGCGAATTCACATCGAAAAAACGCCGATAACCCAAGTCCTCCTGCGCTGTTCGCCAATAGGCGAGCCGGTAATGCTGCCGTTCCAAAAGTTCGTCAAGCTTGTCCGGGCTGCTGTTTACGGTAGCCAAAGCGGAATCGAGCGCCTCGGCGATAAATGGCGTTTCTTCGAGCAACCGGTCCAGAAGCCCGCGCAGAATGTCTTGATCCCGCTGCTGCGCGGCGCCGTTTCGCACGCTTGCCTTGGTGGAACCAGCTAGGGTTTCCAAAGCATCGGCGAGGAACGCCAGGTAATCTGATCCGGTCTGCGAAGCCGCTGACGCAAGCAATGGAGCAATTGACTCAGGCGCAAGCGGTAGTTCGTGGTCGAAGTACCGAATTGAGAAATCGCCTCGTTGACGTTGAACGCAAATCTCGCCTCTGTTGAGAACACGCCCATAGCGATCGCCGAGAATTGGAATCAACAATTTATTTCGCAACTTTTCTTCGCGTGGTTCCCAATCGATGTCGAAGTAAGATGCGTACCGGCTAGCGCGGCCGTTTTCGAGCACGTCCCACCAATATCGATTTCGACGCCCGCTGATCGCCATGTGATTTGGAACGATATCGAGCACCTGCCCCAGGTGGGCCGCGCCAAGGCGCAGTGAAAACCTGTCGTGAGCTTCCGCACCGCCTAACTCGTCGTTCACTTTGTGATGGTCCACGATGTCGTAACCATGCTGGCTCCCCGGGGCTGCCTGCAGATAGGGCGAGCTGTACACGTGAGAAATCCCGAGCTCGTGTAGATAATCGGCTATTCCTGCGGCGGCATCGAAACCGAACCCGGCATGCAACTGGATTCTATATGTCGCAACCGGAATCCGACGCATGCTCATCTAACGCCGTGCGCAGTCTGGCAAACTGTCAATCATGCGCATACGTATGACTCTCGGATTCGTGATCTTTGCCGGGTCAGCAATTTTGGGCTTCGCGAGCGATGCAAAGAAAACCATCACGATAGAAGATGTCACAACCCAACCTCCGCCCTCACCTATCAATCCTATCTGGAGCCCTAGCGGAACAGCTTTCGCGTACGAGAAGAAAGATGCGGTGTACCTCTACGACGTCACGGGCAAGTCTGCCAAGTTGTGGTTCGACACGTCGAAACTCGCTGAACCCGCGAAGAAGCCCGCCGATAGGGCGTTCGGTTGGCGAAACCGCCGCGTGTCTTCCAATTCCTATCAGTGGTTTCCCGACGGTAAGGATTTGCTTGTCGCCGCGGACGGCAATATCTTCGTTGTCCATCCAGACGGCAAGCACGATCAGATACCTTCCGCGGAGTCCACTTGGGAGGATCCGAAACTGTCGCCCGATGGCAAGCAGCTTCTATATCGGAAGGATTCGAATCTTTACGTCTTCGATCTCGCGGCCAATCGATCGCAACAACTGACCTCCGATGGTAGTTCGACACTGCTGAACGGTGAGCTTGATTGGGTATATCCGGAGGAACTCGATCTTGGTACGGCGAGCTGGTGGTCGCCTGATTCAAAGCGAATCGCGTATTTGCAATTCAACGTGAACGACGAATTCACGTATCCGCAGATCGATCTTATTGGCACGCGCGCGCTGAGTGAGCCGGAACGGTATCCGCAGGCTGGCACACCCAATGCTCGTGTGAAGCTGGGCGTCATCTCGGCGTCCGGAGGCAATACGACGTGGATGGACGTGGGGGACATGTCCGACGGCCTGCTGGCGCGTGTCGCGTGGCTTCCCGATTCGTCCGCCGTCGCTGCCGAGCGCTTTACCCGGGTGCAGAACAAGCTCGATCTATTGCTCTGTGATGCTGCGAGCGGGGCTGGGCACACTGTTGTAGAGGAAACCTCTACCACGTGGATCAATCCGACAGATAACCTCTACCTTTTGAAATCCCGCCCTGAGTTCATCTGGACGAGCGAGCGCAGTGGCTTCCGCCATATTTACCGGTATTCCCTCAAAGGTGAGCTTTTGACCCAGATTACCAATGGTGAATGGGAGGCTTCGGCCATCAAAGCCATCGATGAAACGAAGCAGCGCATTTACTTCATGTCAAGCGAAACCAGCCCGCTCGAATCCCAGCTCTACGCCGTCAGTTTCCAAGGAGGTGAACGCAGCCGGTTAACAAATCCCGGTGCGACACACTTCATCAATGCGAACTCGGACGGCACATATTTCCTGGACTACTTTTCAAGTGTGAGCCGGCCGCCCGAGGGAGTGCTACGGAACGGCGATGGACAGCAAGTCGCCGTACTCGCGCCGGCAGATCTCACGGTCCTCGACAAATACAACATATTGCCGACCGAATTTGTCCAGGTGAGAGCTCCGGATGGCACCGTTCTCTATGGCCGGCTTATCAAACCAGCGAATTTCAACTCACGCGAGAAATACCCGGCAATTGTCTATGTTTACGGCGGACCAGGCGTGCAATTGGTTCGGAACGTGTGGTCCGGCGTCACCTGGGAGCAAGCTCTCGCGAACCGTGGTTATGTCATCTGGCAACTGGATAATCGAGGATCAACAGGCCGCGGCCATGCTTTCGAAACCCCGATTTTTCACGAGCTGGGCAAGCAGGAAGTGGCCGATCAGCGGCTCGGCGTAGAGCACCTTATTTCCATGGGATTCGTCGATCCGAACCGCATCGGCGTTACGGGTTGGAGTTATGGCGGCTACATGACTCTTCGATGCCTGCTGCTTGCGCCGGACATATTCAAGGTGGGTGTAGCCGGAGCGCCGGTCACGGACTGGCACAATTACGACACGATCTACACGGAGCGGTACATGGGTTTGCCGGATGAGAACAAGAAGGGTTACGACGCCAGCTCGAACGTGCAGAGTGCGGCGCAGCTTCAAGGCAAGCTTCTCATCGTCCACAACATCGAAGACGACAACGTTCTCTTCCAGAACACGATGCAGATGGTGAATGCGCTCGAGAAAGCTGACAAGGACTACGTGCTACAGCTCTACCCGCAGAAAACCCACGGAGTTACAGGAAAGCTGCGGAAACCGCTGTATACGGTGATGACGGAGTTTTTCGACGAGCACTTGAAGAACGGAACATGAGCCCTCAATCAAGATACTTAACGAACACAACTTCGTTCCCGCGTTCGCTATAGATCAAATCGTCGGCGATTTGCTTCACAACCATGATGCCGAATCCTCCCGGCCGCATGCCCAGGCGAGAGCGATACTCGACATGCTTTATGGGATCGTCCGGAGGGTTGTTCAAAGCGGCGTGATTGATGTTCGCTAGCGAAAAACCGTTGCCGGCATCCCGAATTTGAAACAGAATCATACGTGATGTCCGAATATGCGTAACTTCGATTGCGGACTGCGACTCGCGTCCGTCGCCATGCTCGATCGCATTACCGAGCAACTCGTGCAGCGCCATCGAAAGATGGTCGCAGATCTCATCGGGTAAGTCGGACAGATGAGAGCGAAAGAACTGGACGACCCGTTCTCTGAGCTTCATCTCCGGCCAGATCGTGAGATAAATCCATCGGGGGAGCGACGACTTTACCTCTATGCCGGGGACTCCCTTGAAGGCCTCTCGTGCGTCTAGCAATTTTGATACCCAAGCGGCATTTAAAATAGAGATGCCCTGAAGTTCCCATCTTCTCACCTGAACAGAAACCGCACACTGGAAACGGGTTACCCTAAGAATAAGCAAGCCCTATGCGGATCTTGAAAACTGCGGCGGTTTTTTTCGCTGCGATTACCCTTCTGAATGCCAAAAAAGTGACCTCGCCGACAACCTCGGGCGGCAATGATGATATCGGCGTCGAAGCGACGATCTCGTTAACCGAGGCGGAAGTCACCCAAAAACTTGGCGCCGATCCGGGAGACGGTATCGTTTTGGTTGCGGTTCGGATCACACCAAAAGCGGGAAAGATGGTCCGCGTCAGCCCGGATGATTTCATTCTTCTCGCACACGACGACGGAGAGCGCTCGAAGCCGTTTGATCCGGCCGAGATTGCCGGCCAGGGAGCGCTGATGGTACGGACGAACACGACTGGAGAAAAGAAGAAGAGTTCCGGCTTTGGGGGTTTCGGGCCGTTTGGAATGGGTGGCGGCGGGTCACCACCACCCCAGAACACCACTGTCGCTTCAAAGATGGATCCAAAGAATCAGGGGAGCAATACTCTGCTTGAGGCTCTAAGAGCGAAGCAACTACAGCCGGCCGAATCTGCGAAACCTATCGAGGGGTTTCTTTATTTCCCTCTTGACGGAAAACACAAGCTGAAGAATTTGGCCGTGCTCTATCGGGGGCCGGCCGGAAAACTGAACCTCGAATTCCAGCACTGACGCGCGCCTGAGGCGCTGCACCGTCACCTCGAACGCGTGTCAGAGATAGAACGGGTCGAGATGCGCGCAATTCGACGCCATAATGTTGCGTCTACATCGCCTGCATTTTGGGAGCAGCATCCCCGAGCTTCGGTTCAGGCTCCATATAGCTCGATGCCCGAATAAATAGCAGATCAGCTTCATGAAATCTTCCCTGCTTTTCTCATCGCCAAGCCGTTCCGACGCAAGCCCCTACTCCGTTCCAAAATCGAGGTCTAGCGTGTACAGGTACCGATCGACATTGCCAGGAAAAGTACTGAGCGGCGCTGCGAACAACACTACTGCGCTAGATCTCGAGAATCACCGGCATAATCAGCGGCCGCCGCTGCGTCTGTTTACTTAGGAATCGCTTCAAATCCAGCCGGATCTTCTCTTGCATGACCCCCCAGTCGCCCCGTTCCTCGACCGTCGATGTTTCCAGCGTCTTCGCAACCACAGATCGGGCGTCCTGCAGAATTCCAGCGCCATCCGAACCGATGAAGCCCCGGCTCACGATCTCGGGCAGATTCTCGCTTTTACCCGTGTGCTTGTTTATCGCGATGATCGGTAGCACGAAACCATCTTCCGAGAGGTGACGCCGGTCACGGATGATCACGTCCTCCACCACATCATCAATGGACCCTGAATCGATGCACACACGGCCCACCGTGATCGACTCCCCGCGGCGCGCGCCGAGCTCGTCGATTTCGAGTGTTTCTCCCGTTTCCAGGACGAACGTGTCCTTCAAGCCGGCAAAGCGGAGGTGCTGCGCGAGCGAAGCGTGTCGCGAGAGTTGGCGGTACTCGCCGTGGATGGGGATGAAATAACGCGGCCGGACCAGATTGAGGATCAGCTTTAATTCCTCCTCGCTCGCGTGACCCGATACGTGAACCGGTGGTTTCATGGTGCCGTAGACAAGATCGGCGCCCCGGCGCGCGATGTGGTTCATCATCCGATAGATCGGTTTTTCGTTGCCGGGGATAATTCGCGAACTGAGAACGACTATGTCCCCAGGCTGCAGATACAGATGCTTATGGTTATCTACAGCCACCCTCGAGAGCGCCGACATCGGCTCGCCTTGAGTCCCGGATACAACCACGGCTACTTTCTCGGGAGACATCTGCATGATGTCCTGCGGTCTCACCAGTGTTGAGTCGGGAACGGTCAGCAGCCCTAAATTGTGCGCGATCTCCGTGACATTCAGCATGCTCCGGCCGAGGAACGCGACTTTGCGCCCGTATTCCGGAGCCAGCTCCAGGATTTGCTGAAGCCGGTGGATGGAACTGCTGAAGCACGAAATCACCAGACGCCGCGGCGCTCGAGAAAATAACTCCTCGAACCGCGGGCGCACTGCGCGTTCGCTTTCCGTGTATCCTGGCCGATCCACATTCGTGGAATCGGATAAAAGCAGCAGCACGCCACGTTTGCCGTATTCCGCGAGCGTGTGGAGATCGAACAGCTCATTGTCCGTTGGAGTGGGGTCAACCTTGAAATCGCCGGTATGGATGATTACCCCAAGAGGCGTCGTGATCGCAAGTGCAACTGAGCTGACGATCGAATGCGTCACTCGGATGAATTCAATTTCGAAGGGTCCAAGCGTAAGGCGATCACCCGGTTTAATGACGTTTAGCTTCGCTTGATCCAGCAGCTCGTGCTCCGCAAGGCGATGCTCGACCAGAGCCAATGTGAACTCGGTGCCGTACACCGGAATTTCGAGCTGAGCTAATAGGAACGGTACGCCTCCGATGTGATCTTCATGGCCGTGGGTGAGAACAAGTCCGCGCACCATGCCGGCGTGCTGTTCGAGGTAGCTAAAATCAGGCGTGACGATATCCACGCCGAGCAGCTCGGATTCGGGAAACATCATGCCCGCGTCGACGACGATGATGTCGTCCCCGTACCGGAGCGCCATGCAGTTCATGCCGAACTCGCCCAGCCCCCCGATGGGCACAATCTGCAGCTTTTTATCCGGCATAAGTGCGGGAGAAGCTAAAGAGTATCATGTGGTGCAGATAAGATGTTTGCCCGTGTACCACTCCGTGTAGCTGCGTCGGGTTTGGCAATCGATGCGCAGTTTGCCTTGCGGCAGTTTCGAAAGCGGCCGGCTTTCGCGCTGACTGCGGTGGCAGTGCTGGCGCTCGGCATTGGCTGCTCGGCGGCTGTGTTCGGCGTCGTTTATGCAGCGCTATTGAAACCGCTTCCCTACCCCGAGCCCAATCGGCTGGTCTCGGTTCACAATCTGTTTTCGAAATCGGAGCTTGGGTTAGCCGGAGTTTCGGCGCTCGATTACGTCGATATCCGGCGTCACACGACAGTATTTAGCGAGACGGCCGCGTACTTCTTCAACGATCTGACGCTGACCGGCGCAGGAGAGGCGCGGCACGTGGATCCTGTGAACGCGTCGGCGAGTTTATTCTCGATCCTCGGCATTAAGCCGCAACTTGGGCGCCTGATTACGGCCGAAGACGATCGGTACGGCGCGTCGAAAGTAGCACTATTGAGCGATGCATTCTGGCGCAGCGCATTCGGCGCGGATCCGGCCGTACTGGGTCACGTGATCCGGCTCGATAACGAACCGTACACCGTCATCGGCGTGATGCCGCGCACGTTCCATTTTCCGTACCGGGCGACGCAGCTGTGGATTCCGCTAGCACTCGGGCCTTCCCGGTTCAAAGAACAAAATCGAGGATCGAAGGGCTTGCGCATGCTTGCGCGCCTAGCGCCTGGGGTCACGCTCGACAAAGCGAATGCCGCACTGCGCAGCGCCGGGCACGCGCTTGCGCTTGAGCAGCCGGATTTCTACCGCGAAAGCGTGGGTTGGCACTTCCTCGGGCGGCCGCTTGCGCAAGAGCAGACCGAAACGGTTCGACCATGGCTGTGGCTTACGTTCGGCATTGTCGTTTCGGTGCTTCTCATCGCGTGTTCCAATGTCGGCGGCCTACTTCTGGCTTCGATGGGATTGTACGGCTCATTATCGTATCTGGTCGAAGTGAGCAGGCGTGAAATAGGCATTCGACTCGCGCTCGGAGCGGCACGGTCCCAAGTGGTGGAAACGCTTAGCGCACGCACCAGCTTTGCGGTGGGTTGCGGAATGCTGGCAGGAATCGCCGGTGCGTCGCTCACGGGAAAACTTCTCCACGCGCAGCTCTTCGGCGTGACATATCTCGACCCTGTCGCTTGGGCAATTGGAGCGGGCACTCTCATTGTGGCCGCGGTAATCGCGGCAAGTTTGCCAATACATCGGGCTCTGCGCATACAGCCCCTTGAAGCGCTGCGCGACGAGTAGGCCGTTCGAGCAAGCTTAAACGAGAATCGGCCCGGGCTGCCATTCAGTGATCAGCTTTACTGGCCGCTTCACAATCAGCTTCGCTTCAGTCGCCTTCTGAACTTCTTCCACGGTAGTCCCGGGCGCAATCTCCTCGAGTACCAGCCCTTCGGGTGTGACCCGGATGAAAGCCAACTCCGTCACGATCGTGTCCACCACTTTGAGGCCCGTCAGCGGCAGCGTGCATTTCTTCAAAATTTTCGGATCGCCGTTCTTGGTGGTGTGCTCCATGGCCACGATTACGCGCCGCGCGCTCGCCACCAGGTCCATTGCCCCGCCCATACCTTTGACCACCTTGCCCGGCACCATCCAGTTCGCGAGATTTCCCTCCTCGTCAACCTCCATGGCCCCGAGAACGCTGAGATCAATATGGCCGCCGCGGATCATGGCGAACGAATCGGCGCTTGAAAAATAAGACGTACCCGGCAACTCGGTTACGGTCTCTTTGCCTGCGTTGAGCAGATCGGAATCTTCTTCACCTTCGAACGGATACGGCCCCACTCCGAGCATCCCGTTTTCCGATTGCAGAATGACTTCGATTCCCGGCGGGACGCAATTGGCGATCAGCGTTGGCATCCCGATCCCCAGATTCACGTAAAAGCCGTCCTGCAACTCGCGAGCGGCGCGCCGTACGATGCGCTCGCGTTTTTCAACGTCTTTCTGCTTGGGATTAGCGGTCGTTTTCGCCGGTATCGTGCTCACGCGCTTTCAGGCCTTCCGCAAAGTTCTACGCTCAATTCGCCTCTCATACTTCTCCCCTTTGACGATACGCTTGACGTAAATCCCCGGAGTAACCACGCAGTCGGGATTAATCTCGCCCGGCTCCACCAACTCCTCCACTTCGGCAATGGTGATCTTGGCTGCCGTCGCCATCATCGGATTGAAGTTGCGAGCTGTTTTCCGGTAGACAAGATTGCCCAAGCGATCGCCCCGCCAAGCCTTGATCAGCGCAAAATCCGCCGTCAGCGCACGCTCCAGGACATAACTGCGCCCGTCGAATTCGCGGACTTCCTTCCCTTCCGCCACGATGGTGCCGACGCCGGTTGGCGTGTAGAAGCCCGGAATCCCTGCCCCTCCTGCCCGGATGCGTTCTGCAAGCGTGCCCTGCGGAACCAAAGTCAGGTTAAGCTCGCCCGAAAGCACGCGAGATTCCATCAACTTGTTCTCCCCAACATAGCTGCCAATATGAGAATCAACCATTCCCGCTTCCAGCATCACGCCCATCCCGAAGCCGTCGATTCCCATGTTATTGCTGATTGTGTGCAGCCCTTTCACGCGCTTGCGCACGAGCGCGGGAACGAGATTCTCCGGAATACCGGCGAGCCCGAACCCGCCAATCATGAGCGTCGCTCCGTCGGGAATATCGGCGACCGCCTCGTCCGCGCTGGCGACGACCTTATTTACTGGCATCCCTCTTTATGGAATACCACTGAGAAGGTCGCGATCACACAAAAAGAGGGCCGGATATCTCCGGCCCTCGTGTCTCGAGATGAGAGGGATGTGCTGTATCAGAACGCAATTCGCATTCCGAATTCGATTTGACGCGGCGCGCCAAGCGCGAACACGCCAGTACCGACGTTCACGCGATTCTGAATGCGATCCGCCTGGGTGGTTCCGTTCACAGTATTGGGCGAGCCGGTCAAAAGGCCGCTGATCACGTTCGGAGGCAGATCATAGTTTACGATATTGAAGAGATTGTAGAAGCCAACACTCGGTTCAATCTCAAATCGCTCACCGAACTTGTGATCCCAACTGAGTTTGAAGTCGAATGTCCGTAGCGGACCGACGCCCACTTCACCGGGCGGTGGCGCGGCGATGGTCGGAGCGACGCCGCCGAGAGCCTGCAACTGAGCCACCGTGAAGAGACCCGAGTTAACCAAAACTTGGCCCGCGGGAGTCGGCTGGTTAGCAACCGTGGCGTTGTAGTTCGCGATTACACCGCCGAGCCCGTTCGGTCCGATATCGCGATTGAAGGAACCGATGGTCGTACCTGGCAGAATATCCGCTACCGTCCCGTCACCTGTGAAATCGGTTCTGAAGATTTCACCCGCGCTCCCAGTATTTGGAACCTGCAAAGTGATCGGTAGACCGGTATAGAAATGGCCGATGATGGAGGCGCGGAAGGATCCAGGAAGATCCGCCGTTCCGCCGAACGAGAGCTGATGGGTGCGATCGAGCAACGAGGGCCCCATAAAGCGGAGCGGGTTTTCGTTATCAACCGCACTCGAAACGAAATCCTGGTCGTTGTTCGCTAGCGTGCCGGGATTTATAGCTCCTGGATTCACGAAGCGAGAGAGACTATAGGCGACTTGCAGATTCGCGTTTCGAATCCCTGGCATCGGGTTCTTTACGTTTTCGGTAAGCTTTACGTCCAGCCCGTTGTAGACCGAGCGTCCAAGTGGCTCAAGCTCGGGGATTTCGGGTGCGGCCGGGTTTATGCCCGAGAATGCACACCCGTAAGTGAACGGACAAACACCGCCGAAATCCAACCCGGGCGAAGTTAGTCCGTTTTTGGCGAAATCGGACATCGTGGCGCCATTCGCGATAGCTTGATTGATGCTGGTAGCCCCAAACTGGGCTTCAGTTGCGGTAATCGCGCCCAGCGCCGCCGTCCGATTGAAGTAACGCACATCGCCAACGTGATTGTGATCGATGGCAAGGAGGGTATGGGTGGTGATGTTTCGGAGATAATCCACAGTTAACACCATTCCGGGAAGGATCTCATGCTGGAATCCGGCATTCATCTGCAGCGAGCGCGGGGTCCTATAGTCGGGCGCGAAAAGCGTTCCGTCTACGTTCAAGTTGATGCCTTGACTCAGCAGCGTCGGAAGATAATTCGGGTTCGTCGCATGGATATTAAAAGGATTGGCGGCCTGATACGCAGTCTGGTACGCGGCGATTCCGGAGGCTGCCAGACCGATCGGCTCGTTACATAGCGTCGGCGAAATGGTCGGCACGCCCGGAACAGGCAGAGTCTGGCCGAATAAGCACGGAGTCGGCGTGGCGAGAAACGCTCCGGTCGGCAGCCGATAGGGACGGTCGAACAACACGTTGTTGAAGATTACATTTTCGTAAAATACGCCAGCGCCGAGCCGAAAGACTGTCTTGCCGTTGCCGCTCGGGTCCCACGCAAAACCAAGCTGCGGCCCGAAATTCAGGTTGGGCTGGTTAACACGCCCTCCGGTACCGGGAACTAAAGCGTCGAGCTGCGGGAACCCCGGAAGATCGCTATCCGTCCGACCCGTGTCGCGGACCCATCGCACCCCATAAATCATCGTTAGGTTCGGGCGGATTTTCCAAGTATCGCCAACATAGGCACCCACGCGATTGTCGGGTCCCAGGAGTCCGGCGGGATAACCGAGCCCCGCGTGCTCTGTGGAAAACCCTTGGCCGTTTCCAAGGATGACAACCTCCACGGGATAGTTGAGGGGATTCGATGCGCCGCCCGGGAACGGACCGACCGCAGCGGCTATCCCCTCGTTGCCGATGAGGTTCGTCTGAATCTGAGGAGCGATGCTAAAGAACTTGGCGAAGCCGCCGGACTGGATATGGTTGTAGCTGAACCCGTAGCGCACGAAATGACTCCCGAGCGGTTTGCCGCCATCGTACTTCGCCTGTATATCCTGCTGGGGCGTCGCTTGGGGAGCCAACAGGTTGGGACCGGTCTGTGGCCCATTTGCGACGTTGAGATTGACACCTATATTCGCAAGCGGAAGGCCGCTTCCGACCACCGCGTCCGCGATATTGTTCTCAAACTTTAAATAGGAAAAGCGCAGACTGTGCGTGAATTGCCCGGTATTGAAGTCCGCGCCTGCGACGTGGGATCGGGTGTAATTCTTACTGTGATAAAGCTGGTAGCTCGAAGAGAAGAACGTATTGGTGTTGAGCGTGTCGTAGTAGTTAAAGCGATAAAAGACCCGCAGATTGCTATTCACCTGCCAATCGAGCCGGCCCATCGGCTCGTTCTCGCGGAACGGCGAACCGAAGCCACCCGAAAAAGCTTGAAACGGCGAAGCATAAAGGATCGGCGTGAACGAGTCTTGCTTTGTTCGTTCATAATCCATGAAGAAGAACAGTTTGTCCTTGATAATCGGCCCTCCGAAGCGCGCGCCGAACTGGTTTCGTTGATAAGGAGCGGGAATACCTACCGGGTGTTGGAGCTGGGCGCCCCAGCGGCTGTCACGAATCAAATAGAACAGCTCGCCATGATAGTCATTCGTTCCAGAGCGAGTGACTACGTTCACCGCGCCCGATGATGTCAGATCGTTCGAGAGATCAAGATTGGACTGGCTCAACTGAAATTCCTGAATACCGCTCGCCGGAATATCTTCGGTAGTCGTTCCGACCGTTTCGTCGGAAATGTCGACGCCGTCGACCGAGATTCGGGCCGTGCGGCCGAAGCGGCCGCCGAACGAGATCGAAGAATAGCCCACTTTGGTTGGGTCGAAATTGGTACCGTCCTGGATCTGCACTCCGGGTTCAAGCTGCGCCAGATCGAGAAAGTTTCGACCGTTAATGGGTAGCTGGTCGATCTGCTGCGCCGTCAACACGCCTTGCACAGTGGCTTGATCCGGGTTCACGGTCGTTGCAGCGCCCGAGACCTCGACAACCTGCGATGCCTGCCCGATCGCTAGCTTCACATTGCCGTTGGCGGTATTGCCAACTTGCACCGTGATGGGCAGCACGGCGGTCGAAAATCCGCTTTGCTCGACCCGGACTTCATAATCGCCCGGAATGAGAGCGCCGGAGTTATACGAGCCGCCCGACGAAGTCGTTGTGGTAGTAGCTTGCGCAGTCGCTTTGTTCGTGATGGTGACCTTGGCACCGGCGATTGCCGCGCCTGTCGGGTCGGTGACCGTTCCCGAGATACTTCCCGTGGATACGGTTGTTTGCGCGGATGCCACGAAGACAAAGACCATCGCAGCGAAAACACTAACGAGAAACCGCAGATTGAGCTTACTTAACATTTGGATTCACCTCGAGGAGCCTGGAATTGCGGAAATTTCCCGCAGAATCGTGCTCCTGAGAGCAATCCAGAATCCAACGGTGTAAGTGTTTGAGGCTACAGGAAAGAGGTAATCTAAATCACCTAGAGGATATACTGATTTCCGTAGACATAGGGCTCCGCTGGATTCCAAAAACTGGAGATCAAATTTACGCGACACTCGATTGCGGACGTTTGTAGCCGCACTCGGTGTTGGGACACTGAGCTACCGGACCGGCCTTTAGGAACTTTTCGATGAGATAGCTGCTCCCGCATTCGGGGCATTTCTCCGCGATCGGCTTGCCCCACGCCACGAAGTCGCACTCGGGGTAGCGATTGCAACCGTAGAAGGTCCGTCCACGTTTCGAACGGCGCTCCACGATCTCGCCCTCCGAGCAGTTCGGGCACGGCACGCCGATCGTCTTCTGCTTCACGTACTTGCATTTCGGATAGTTACTGCACGCGACGAACTCGCCATATCGGCCGAACTTTTGCACCAGGTTGCTCGCGCATACAGGGCATTTCTCTTCCAACGGAACGTCCTTGCGCTGCTCGCCGCCAATTTGCTTTGTAGTCTTGCAATCCGGATAACCGGAGCACGCATAGAACTGCCCGAAGCGCCCCTTTTTCAAAACCATCGGCCGCCCGCAGTTCTCGCAGTATTCCTGTTCGTCCTGCTCTGTCAAATCCGCCTTGTCGACGTCGGGCAGATCCACCGTGAGCTCGCGTGTGTTCGTGCATTCCGGGTACCCGGTGCAGGCGATGAAACTCCCGTGCTTGCCCCATTTGATGACCATCGGCTTGCCGCATTTTTCGCAGACCAGATCGGTCGGGCGCTCCATGCGCTTCACATCGGTCATATGCCGCGCTGCGTGATCCAGGTCTCTCTGGAAACGGCCGTAGAACTCAGCCATCGCGGCGCGCCACTCAAGTTTGCCTTCCTCGATCTCGTCGAGTTCCTCTTCCATGCGCGCGGTGTATTTGACGTCGAAAAGATCGCTGAAGCTCTCGAGCAGCAGATCCGTTACCACCATGCCGAGTTCCGAGGGCACGAACTTTCCGCCTTCTTTGCTGACGTACTGGCGATCTTGAATTGTGGACAGAATCGAAGCATATGTGGACGGCCGGCCAACGCCGTCCGCCTCGAGTTTCTTTACGAGCGTGGCCTCGTTGTAGCGCGGCGGCGGCTCCGTGAAGTGCTGCTCCGGACGAATCTCCTTGAACCGCAGGACCTCGCCTTCAGTGACGACCGGAAGCTTGTGCTGTAGCTCCTCGTCATCTTCGTCCTTTTGATCTTTTCCTTCTTCGTAGACCTTGCGGAATCCATCAAATTTAGGAACGCTGCCGGTGGCGCGGAACAGATACGTGATTCCGCTCTTGCCGACCGGGGCGATATCAATCGTGGTCTGGTCGAAAACAGCGGGCGTCATCTGCGAGGCGACAAAACGCCTCCAAATCAATCGATATAATTTCAGCTCGTCTTCGGCGAGAAATTTTTCAAGTGATTCCGGCGTGCGGAGAACTGAACTGGGACGAACGGCTTCGTGCGCGTCCTGCGCACCCTTCTTCGTCTTGTACACATTCGGAGAACTGGGCAGATAATCGGCCCCGTACCGCTCCGTGACGAAGCTTCGCACTTCGCTCAGCGCATCTTCGGAAACACGCGTGGAATCCGTTCGCATGTACGTGATGAGGCCAACCGATCCTTCCTTACCGATCTCCTTGCCTTCGTACAACCCTTGGGCCAGCATCATCGTGCGCTTCACACTGAACCGCAATTGCCGGGAAGCTTCCTGCTGCAGCGTGGACGTAATGAACGGCGGGACCGGGTTGCGCCGCTTTTCGCGCGTTGTTACCGACCGAACCGGATACGGAACATCGGCCAGGTCGTTAACGATGCTCGAGGCTGCGCTCTCGTTACCAATCTCCGGTGTCTCGTCGCCCCGCTTGTGCAGCCGAGCGGTCAGCACCGGCGGCTTCTTGGCGTTTAGCAGGGCGTCAATCGACCAATATTCCTGCTTTTGGAAGGCGCGGATCTCGCGCTCGCGTTCAACAATCAACCGCAGCGCGACCGTTTGAACGCGGCCCGCCGAAAGGCCCCGCCGCACTTTGTCCCACAGCAACGGCGATATCTTGTACCCGACCAGGCGATCCAGCACCCGCCGCGCCTGCTGCGCTTCGACTAGGTGTACGTTTACCGCCGACGGGTGATCGAAAGCCTGTCTCACGGCGTTTGCGGTGATCTCGTTGAACATCACCCGGAAAACGGCGGGCTTCCCAGGCTTCTTCGGCTCGAGTTCCTCCTTCAGATGCCAGCAAATAGCTTCGCCTTCGCGATCCGGGTCAGCCGCAAGGTAGACGGAGTCAACACCTTTTGCAGCTTGCTTCAGCTCGCCAATCAGCTTCTTTTTGCCCTCGATTACCTCATACTTCGGCGTGAAATCGCGCTCGACATCAACCGCGAGGTCCTTCTTGGGAAGGTCTTTGATATGGCCCAGCGACGCTTTCACGACGTATTGCTTGCCGAGGTATTTTCCGATAGTTTTCGCCTTCGTTGGAGACTCCACGATGACGAGTGACTTAGCCATGCTGTGCTGTACCTGAGATCTGATTGCGGACGATTGTACGAGGTTCCCAGAGGAACGGTACCCTTTTACCACACCTTGACGAAGTTCTTGCCTGGGAGTTGCCGGACTAAACCCGACATCTCAAGGTCGAAAAGGGCACCGATCAGTTCAGATGACGAGACCCCTTCAAAAGTTTCAACCAGGCTCTCAAGTTGTTGAGGCACATCGATTTGAAGGTGGGTAAGCAACTTTCGCGCAAGCACCTTCAGCGGCTCGTCTGGGGTCTTGGCGGTACCATTTCCAGCGCCGTCCTCGCCTCCGTCGGCCAAGACCTTCTGTTGAGCCCTCGTCACCAGCTCGCGCCGCACGGCCGCTGGAAGCTCATTCGTAACGTCCGTCCACTCCTGAACGAGCTTGGCGCCATCTTTTATCAGAAGATTGGGTCCCCAGCTCATTTTCGATGTAATGTTTCCCGGCACCGCGAAGACTTCCCTGCCCTGCGCCATCGCCAGTTTGGCGGTTATTGCCGATCCACTGTGCTGAGCGCCCTCGACGACCAAAACTCCCAACGAGATGCCGCTCACGATCCGGTTCCGGATCGGAAAGTTTTGCGGGTACGCTGGAGCGCCCATGGGAAACTCCGAAACAAGTAGTCCCCGGGTCGCGAGCGTTTCGTAGAGTTTGCGGTTATCGGCTGGATACAGCATGTCCACTCCACAACCCAGCACTGCGGCAGTATCCCCATCGGCCGCGAGCGCGGCTCGGTGCGCGGCCGTGTCGACGCCTCGCGCCATTCCGCTTACGACGGTCAATCCGGCCTTGGCCAAATCGGCGCTAAGCCGCTCCGTAGCAGCGATTCCATACGGAGTCGGGCGCCTTGTACCCACGACGGCGATGGAATGTGATCTCAGAAGCTCCGTCCTGCCTATCGCGAACAGCACCAGGGGAGGATCGAAGATTTCCCGGAGCCGCTCGGGATACTCGGGATCGTGAATGGAAATCAGCCGAGCCCCGGCGCGCTTCAGCTTATCCTGTTGATCCGCGGCATCCTCAAAGGAACAGCCACTTGCAACGTTGCGAGCCTGCGCCGGACTCAGTCCGGCGGCCTCGAGCTCCGATGCCGACGCCCGGAAGATCTGTTGCGGAGATTTGAACTGTTGTACCAGCCGCCCCGTGCCGACCGTCCCCAGGCCGGGCGTCATCCTCAGAGCCAGCCAGTGAAGCGCTTCTTCTTCCGTCAGAGCCGGAGTCGCCACGTCGAATACGTGCCGCCGCTTGGCTTTGGCTCTCGCCCGAAGCTACGGATTATATTTTTTCAACCATTCGGCAATTTCCCGGAAGACATCCCGTCGCTGCTCCCACAACGTCGGGAAATGCGGCGAGCCTGGGTACTCCACCATCCGTGTCGTTTTGTGGCGGGCTGCCAGTGATTCGAACAGTTCCAATCCTTGATATGTGGGAACACGGTGGTCATTCGCACCGTGCAAAATGAGCAGTGGCGTAGCGACCTTCGCAGCGTAGTCGATCGCAGAAAATTTTCGAAAGGCCTCCGGGAATTGGTCCGGCCAGCGGTCATCGTAATCGATCTGCTGGACATCGCTGGTCCACATGAAGCTGGCCCAATCCGTGATGCCGGCGCCCTCGATCGCTGCCCGATAACGGTTGGTTTGCGTCACCGTCCAGGAAGTCATAAATCCGCCGGCGCTCCAACCAAAAATCGCGAGCCGGTTGGGATCGGCCCAGCCCTGTGCGATGGCGTAATCCGTCGCGCTGTCCACATCGCGAAACGCCCGGTCACCGAAATGCTGGTAAATGGCATCGAGGAAGGCCGTTCCGTAGCCGGTTGAGCCGCGGTATTCGGGCTGGAGGACAACATAACCGAGTCCGGCGACAATACGCGCGACCGCATCGAGTCCCAGCAGATCGCTGGCTTCGGGTCCGCCGTGCGGGAGCACTAAGAACGGATATTTCTGCCCTTCGACGTATCCGGCTGGAAACGTGGCGATGCCTTCGAGAGCGACGCCCTCCCGGCTTTTCCAGTGCGCAGCTCGCGAACCGCCGAGATCGATCTTCGCAAGCTGATCGTCACCTTCGCTGGTGATCTTGCGCAGTCCGTCAGGACTTGAAATCGCCAGATTCGATGCATGCTGCGGATCATCAACGGTGAACGCGAGCTGGGGTGATGCGGATGCATACGGGGAGAATACGGGTGGGCTGATATATCCTTGCGGCCACGCGTAAGCAGGCGTGAGTTCGTCGTTCGTAAACCGCTCGACTTCGGCGTGAACGCCGCGGTTCACCAAAATCCAGGTATTGCCGTGTGCGTCCGCCGACACCCCGACAGCCGTGGCATCGAGGTGGGGTGTGCGATCGACGGCCTTGCCTCCTGCAGCGGGAACAGTCCAGACATGGTCGGGGGTCAGCACCGACGAGACGGTGCTGATGAAAACGATATCGTTTCCGCCGTTCGCCCACGCGACACCGTTCACAGCGTTTGGAATTTCCGCAACACGCTGTGCGCCGGATATTGAGCATGAATCAATGAAGGAATGAACGTAGTTGTACCCGATCTTCGGTGTCAACGAAAGGACCGCCAGCTTTGCGCTATCGCGTGACCAGGCGATAGAGGAAACACCAGGTCCTGTTACACCGCCGCTAACGTACTTCAGATCCGGGCACCACCACTTTCCCTCCGTGCCGTCCGCCTTCACGACGTACACGCTGGTCTGATCAGGCTCAATGACGGTGTGCGTGTCTGCGAGTGGATCCGGTTCGCGCGGATCGGCGAGAATGGCGTACCGCGAGCCATCGGGCGACGGTACGGCGGACTGAATGCCTGCCGGAAGCGCGATGAGCAAAGCAGGGGCACTGGATGGTTTCAGAGATGCGAGAGAAAAGACCGCAAACTGGGTTAGCTTGTTCACTTTGTATGAGCCGTACAGCCCCGTGCCGTCGTGCGTGAAACCGAACGGCGTAAAATCGGCGGGAGTTTCCAGCTTCCGCGCGGCACTCCCGTCCGTATGGATGAGATGCCATTCATGGTTCGTGGGCCCTTTCTCGCCCCCGAAAGTTACCTCATATAGGACAGTGGATCCGTCCGGAGCAACAGCCGCAGCTTGAGCGCTGCGCAGTGCCGCCCAATCGTCAGCCGTAAACGCATGCTTCGCCGGCGGTGATTGGGCTAGCGCGGCAGTCGCGGGCAAAAGCAAAAAGACCGCGGCAATAAGAGCAGAGTTCATGTGAAGTCGTTCTCCGATGCAAGCCTGTTAGGCTCGCCGGAGGCGACTGTAGCACAAGCTATGCGGGGTGCTGGCGGTTATGTTGCGACCGGTTCAGCGGGCGCCGTCTCCTCGAGCGACGGGCTACGCTCGGGTAGCCACCTGCTGAGCAGTATTTCGATTGCATGTTTGCCGATGGGCTTCGCAACATAATCGTCCATTCCTGCAGCCAGGCATTTTGCGCGTTCACCCGGGAGCGCGTTGGCCGTGATTGCAACAATCGGCACGTGGGCGGAAGGCCCGGGGATCGCGCGAATCGCCTTTGTGGCTTCAAAGCCATCCATTTCCGGCATCTGACAATCCATCAGCACGGCGTCGTACGAACATTTCTGAATCATCTCGACCGCCTCTGCTCCGTTAGCGGCGATGTCAGCGGCGCAACCGAGCCGGCGCAGTAATTGCCGAGCCACCTCTTGGTTGATTCTGTTATCCTCGACCACCAATACTCTTCCCCAGCTGCGAATTCTCGCGACAACACCAGCGGGAGCGCATTCGCGGATGCTTTGCTCATCCGTCGCAATTGGCAGATCAATCGTTAGCCAGAAACTGCTGCCTTGGCCCAATTCGCTGTGAACGCCGATGGTTCCACCCATCAGCTCGGCGAGGCGTTTCGATATGGCAAGTCCCAGACCTGTCCCGCCGTACTTGCGCGTGGTCGAGGTGTCCGCCTGTGTGAAGCTCTGGAACAGCCGCTCCTGCGCTTCCTTCGATATACCGATGCCAGTGTCGTTCACGGTAAATCTCACCCCCGCTCGATCAGGGTGATTCGATTTCTCGCGCGAAACACAGACCGTGATGCTGCCTCGTTCTGTGAACTTCGCTGCGTTCGAAAGCAGATTAAGCAAAACCTGGCGTAAACGAACTCGATCGCCGATCAGGCAATCCGGCAGTCTTTCGTCGAACACAACCCGCAGCCGCAGATTTTTACGGCGGACCGCTTCACCGATTAATTCCGTGCAGTCGTTCACGACAGAATGCAAATTAAACGCGATTGCCTCGAGCTCGAGCTTGCCGGCTTCGATCTTCGAAAAATCGAGGATGTCGTTTATGATCGCGACGAGGCAGTCGCCCGATTCCTTGATCGTCTTAAAGTAATCGCGCTGCTCAGCGCTGAGGGGCGTGTCGATCAGGATACTAGTCATCCCGATAATCCCATTCATGGGTGTCCGAATTTCGTGGCTCATCATCGCCAGGAACTCGCTTTTCGCGCGGCTCGCCTGCTCGGCCGCGGCCTTTAGCAACTCCTCCTGAGCGAGCTTCCGATCCAGTTCTTCGGTTCGCTCCGCCACCAAGCGCTCCAATTCAACACGTTGTGAAACGAGGGCGCGCACTCGCCACCGCCAGATTACAATGCCGAGTAGCATCAGTCCGCCAAATGCCGCGACGTCAAAGGTATCCGTCCGCCACCACGGAGGCACGATGCGAAAGTTGAGCGCCTGGATGGGTGAGCTCTTTCCGGTTGCGCCATCGATCGCCATGACCTCGAAACGATAATCGCGGGGAGCCGGCCGCGCATACCGAACTTCACGATCGGAGCTTTCCACCCACTCCTGTTCCAGGCCCACCAGCCGGTAGCGAAATTGGATCGCTTTCTCGTTTCGGAAGCTTAGGGAAGCCCAGCCGATCGTCAGAGGGATCGTTGCGATACTTCAAACTGCCTTCTCCGTGCAGGTCCTTGCTGCCGTATTTTGCCCAGACAAAAACAGGTTGTGGCGGCGGAGCGGAAGACGCCATCCCCGGCGTGAGGAAATGTGATACTCCCCCGGCAGTGCCGATCCAAACGCTGCCATCACCATCCGCAAAAAACGCTTGTGACGAAGTGTCGTTCCAAACCAAGCCGCTGTCCTGCGTATATCTGCGCCAGTTTCGACCATCGAATACATCGATTCCGTGATCGCTGCCCACCCAAAGCCAACCACGGCTGTCGGTACAAAGCAGGACCACGAGCTCGGAAGCAAGCGTTGGACGTGAAATGTGCTCCATTCGCACCACGCGGTTATCGCGAATACGCAATCGCGCGATTCCCGGGAATCCGCCGGCCAGCCATATGTCTCCCGCGTGGTCCAGGGTCATCTCACTAATGTGCCCACCCAGGGTCTTCGCAGTGAAGTCCACCCGGCTCCATGCGGATTCATAGAAGCTATATAGCGCGTCTCGCGCCGCCACCCAAATCCGCCCATTTGAGTCTTCGCAAATTTCGGAATAGCTCAAATCGGTGACAACGGGATCGTGTATGCGCGCGAAAAGTGCGCCTGAACCCACCCCATCTCGCCTAAACAGACCCTGACTCGTCAAAACCCAGACGCGGTTTTTCGAGTCGACGAAAACGCGATAAATATCGTTGAAGCCGCGCAGTTGTTTTGCCTTTAACGTGGCAGTGTTGACCTCAATGAGATTGCCCGTCGCGGTCCCGATCCAAACCGAACCGTTACCTGCGTCGATTGATTGGCTGCGGTCCGTTTCTATACCCGGCGCGCTCCAGGGTTGAAGCTGCTTACTCCCCGGAGCCATAACGCTGACGCCATGCTCGTCGCCCACCCACAAACGTCCTTTATCGTCTCGTTCTATGGCCCAAACGACGTTGTTTCGCAGACCGTTGGCGGTGGTCCAGTCTTCCCAGTGCCCATAGCCTAACCATTTATGCAATCCTCGGCCGAGGAGACCAAACCATACGGAGCCTTCCCGGTCCACGAGAACGGAGGAAACCGTGTCTTGGGACAGTCCATTCGCATGGGAGAAGATGTGCCAGTGGTCCTTCTCGTATCGGGCGACGGTGGTATCCAAGCCTGTCAGAACCCGCCCGTTACGGTCTTCCGCCAAGCTCAAATACAGCTCCCGAAATCCACTGTGAGGGAGATCGCGAACCAGGAATCGACTCGCGCCAGGGGGAAGGACGGCGATGTGAGATGGTCCTCGAACCCAGAGCTGGCCGCGGCCGTCCCGCAGAAGACATTTCCAGGTTTCTTTCGGGAGGCCATCGCCCGCGCCCCACTTCGTCAGGTGGCCATTCAAAATACGGCAAAACCCATCGCCACAGCCGAACAGAATCGAACCGTCGCGATCGGAAAGCACACTTTGAACCTTTCCGGCAATTGCCGCATCAGCTTTTGACAGGAGGAGCTGGGATTCCCAACCTCCTCCCGGATTCGGTTTGAGGAGCAGAAGACCTAGCTGACTTACTGCCAGGACTCTGCCGTCGGGCAAAGATGAAATTGTCGATCCGAGAGGAATTTCGAGGTTGTTGCCTTGATACTGAACCCTTTCGAAGCGCCGGCCATCCCGAAGATAAAAAAGCCCCTCATCGCTTCCCACCCAAAGTCGGCCGGACGTATCCTCGTGAAGCGCGACAACGAAAGTTCCCAGCAGCCCGTCGGCGCGGCCGAACTCCTGAAATCGCGAGCCGTCATACCGCAAAAGACCGTTCTGCGTACCCAGCCACAGATAGCCCGTTCGGTCCTGAAGCATGCATTGAATATTGAGGTTGACCAAACCCTCGTCGTACTCTTTGAACGTGTATCGCTGGGCCCACGCGGGAGTAAGGCAAAGAGCGGTCAGAACCCACACCTGCCATAAGCGAAGTGGTACACGCATGCTACGTGCTTTATCGACGGAACAGCGGACCACCTTTATGTGCGGGAGTACTTACTTCGGTGCGGACTTCCTCGTCGCAAAGAGGATGCCGCTCCAGGCTTGGTTAACCGAGCAGATCTTGTAATCGACTAATCCTAAGTCGATTCCGGTCTCACGTATCAAGCTCTCGCTCATGTTGGTGCAGCCGCGACAAGTTGATCACAAACGCATCCGGCGGCGATTCACGCCAGGCTCGCATCATGCCCGGCCGGAACGCCTCATCGTAGTCTACTTTGTACCGTGCGGCCTTCAATCTCTCAAGATCGCCCGCGGCTTCACGCGCATTCCAATGCAGCAGCCGTACACGCGGCATCCCGGCATCTTAGCAATTTCCGGTGACGGGCCAGAAGATTTCCTGAAAGCCAGAATTCTCTTGACATTCCCCGGAACGGGATCTAGTCTATAGCCACCGAATTCCCACCCAGGAGCTCATCCATGTCCCTCCGCTCCGCCGTATCGCTGTTCTTCGCGATTCTCGCCAGCGCTTCGCTTCTGGCTCAATCTCCGCCACCACCCCGTCAGCCGCACCCGCCGCGTCCGGCGAAATGGGAGCCGAAGCCGCAGGAAATCTTCGTTTCCTACTGGACGGTCGAGCCGAATTGGAGCACGCAGCTCGAGATCCGCAACAACGTCGCGCGGCGGGAAGTGACCGTAACGCCGGTGCTCAGAACCGCTGCGGGGCGGAAATCGAGCTGGAACCGGTCATGATCGCGCCCAACGCTATCGCGGCCATCGATGTGAGGGAGGCGCTCGCGGCCGCGGCTCCCGAGTTGGTCGATCGCGCGGGGTCGTTCGGTTCCGTTGTGTATCGTTTCAACGCGAACACCGACGCGAACGTCTTCGCGGCGAACATGGTGCAGCGCACGGGAACAGGCATCGGCTTCCACTTCGACGCGGGGCCAATAGATTCAGGATACGGGTCCGGCACGACCGAGAGCATTTGGTGGCTGCCGCCCCCCACTTCGTCGGATTACTTGATTCTCGCCAACGGCTCCCGCCAGCCGCTCGCAGCGTCCGTGACGGTTTCCGATGCGGCCGGGCACAGTGTTCAGCAGCCCGTTGCGCTGGGACCGGCGCAGATGCAGCGCCTCGACTTACGCGCGATCACCCAGGCGGCGCATTTGGGCGGTTTTAAAGGCGGCGTGAGGGTTTCGGTACCGTCAGGTGCTGGCAACCTGATCGCGTCGAACATCGTCTTCGATGGAACCGCCGGCATGTCGGCGACCATGAAGACGTTCGAGCGCGATCCGGCGGAAAAACCGCAGGCGCATACCATGCGCGCGCCGATGATGGCGCTTGCAAAGCCCGATCCCGTGTTGCAGTTTCCGAGCGGCACCGCGCTGGTTCCACAGCTCTTTTTGCGCAACTCTACCGCAGTGTCACTAAGCGCCACGGTCTCGGTTCGGTGGCGGAGCGCGAGCCAAACCGGCACGTTACCGCTGCCGCCACTTCAGCTCGCTCCCGGCGAGATCCGCACGCTCGATCTTGCGGGCGGGAGTGCTGACGCCACGCTTCCTGCCGATGCCTACTGGGCACAGTGGTCGTGAAATACGAGGGCCGATCCGGTGACTTGGTGCCCGTTACCGCCAGCTTCGACGCAAGTGGCCGCTACGGCTTGCAGACGCCGTTCTCAGAAGGCGTGTCGCGTCTCTGGAAGGGCAGCATGTGGCATGTCGACGGGCGGCCCAATTCACTGATCACCACCGGCAACGGCGGAAGCGAACCGACGCGCGCCGCAATGACGCTTTTCTATAACGACGGGAAATCCTCTTACACGATCGAGAAACTGCTCGAGCCGGGCGAACAGATTTGGGCGGATGTGGGCGAAATCATTCGCGCACAAATTCCTGACAAGGAGGGGAAAACCATTCCGCCGGACGTCATGATGGGATCTTACGAATTACGCGATCTGGATCATCGGGGCATCGGTTATCTTTACGAGGGCAAGCTCATCATTGACAAGACCTGGGGGCACGGGTACTACGGCTGCGCCGGCTGCTGCGGCTTCTATGCAAGTCGGATGGACCCCAATCCGATGGGGGGCGCCATGACGACGGGGGCATATAACGAGGCCGACGCCGAAGAAAATTGCGGGGACGGCTGGCAGGACGTTACCGATCAAGCTACCGGTTGGGCGAGCGGCAACAGCGCTGTCGTAACGCTCGCAAAGGCGTATACCAAGTTCGTGGGCGTGGGCAGCACAGGTGGCTCGGCGGAGCTGACGCTGGAAGGGAACATCGAACGGAACGGCGTTTGTCTCACCAAGTATTTCGAGCCCCAGAACACGCAGAACACTACGCCCAGCATCAGTTGGAACGGTACGGTCATCAGCAACACCACCACCCAGAACGCCGTCATCGGACAGCAAATCGTTCTTACGGGAAGCCCGGGCGGGGGAACCTGGTCCGTGCCCAACGGCACGGCCGCCGCGGGCTGGGCGTACGGGGCTGGCAATCCGCCTCAGACCGGCGGCCCTTCAGCATTTGCGACCTCCGGAACGACTAACACCTTTTATTGGGTCATGGGCGGCAGGTATGCGATCAAGTACACAGCGTCGGGTTCGTCAACCAGCGCCACCTTCATGGTCGCCGCTCCGACGGTCACGGTTACGGCGACCATCCCCGGAAACGACATGACATCCTCATCAAGCGGCTCGACGGTGACCGCGTTCTGCGGAAATGGATCTGCACCAACCTACTGCATTAACCTGCATGCCGCCATTACCCCGCCAACCGGCTATTCGGGTAACTATCAATGGACTCAAGTCGTGGATGCAGCGGGGTGGACCTACACTGCGACTGACGGATCGCAGCACGCCTGCAGCCTGACGCAGCAAGTGCCGGCGCTCGACAACCATCTTGTGCTGGTAACCAACGCCGATCTCCCGGACAGCCCCAACCAACCAGCTGGGACCAGCGGGAGAACGAGCATTGCCCCTAGCCAAACCCTCTCCGCAGTCCTCGAGTGGCAACCCAGTCTGGGAAACAATGTGACGACCATCCCCGTCCCTATTTCATCCACCAACTGGACATGGGGAGCAACTGAGACCCTCCAGAACGGCGTCTGGGGCATGACGAGCGCAACCTATCCCTCAAACCCGCCCCAGATCCAGTACGGCGCCTACTGGCCGGTTTGGTATTCCGTCGTCAGCAACACTGGCCAGGATTACACATGCAAGTGATGGGCAATCGGTCAAGCCTCGGACGAGCCGCGCTCCTCGTCACTGCCGCGTGCATGGTGGCTCAGACCCGGCAGAACCAGCCCGAGAATTCACCGGAACGCCGGGCCACATCGGCCGACGTTAACATCTCTTGCCGCGTTAACGAAGCAACCCGGACGGCCAGCGTAACCCTCGTGAACCGCACAGACGACAAAATCGGCTTTTCAAACGCGTTCCGCCTGAGCTACGAAGGCCTGATTACAACCGAAGCAGGACGGCGCTTGCCGGCACCCGAACTCCCGAAAGTGGGATCTAGGCGACCCGGGCCCAAAGAGGGCACTTGGATCGAGCGCTCCCAGATGATGTCTATTTTCGGCGACTCGCTCGGCGCTGGAGAGCAACGCACCGACGAACTCCGCCTTTCAGATGTTGCGATCATTCCGAAAGAAGGAGGAACCTTCCACATTCGAATCGGACGCGGACTGTTTTTCAAATTCATCGCAGGCCAATTAAAACTGACTAACGTGATCTGGTGCGAACCTATGACCGCGACATTCCCTCCCTTAAAGGAATAACCGAACAGTCCCTGCATCTTTCGTACCGGGCCCGCCGAGCTGCGCGACCTGGACCACCCCGGTCGCGGCTATCTAGGGCCGCGACCAGAACATTGGGATACTGTGACTGACCTTCCAGATGAGGATCACCGCCGTCGCGAGTGCGCTGCCCCGGCACTACTATCCCCAAAGTGTGTTGATCGAAGCGTTCCGCCGGCATTGGGGTCCTCGCATCGAGCGTTTCGATATTCTCGCGCGCCTGCATGCGGCGACTCAGGTCAATGGCCGCTATCTTTCCCTTCCAATCGAAGCCTATCCGCTCCGAAGCTGGGGACAAGCGAATAACATCTGGATCGAGACCGCGATCGATCTCGGATACCAGGCGATTTGCCGCGCGCTTCAGGAAAACGCAATCGCGAGAGAGGACATCGGAGCGTTTTTCTTCACTTCGATTACCGGCGTCTCGAGTCCTTCCATTGAAGGACGGTTGATCAACAAAATCGGTCTGAGCCGCTCGACGAAACGCATTCCTATTTTTGGCCTCGGGTGTGTTGCGGGGGCAGCCGGAATCGCCCGTGCTGCCGATTACGTAAAAGCCTTCCCGAGCCAATCCGCGCTTCTTCTGTCCGTTGAGCTTTGCTCGCTTACAGTGCAGAAAGATGATCTTTCGGTCGCAAACTTGATCAGCACAGGCCTATTCGGGGATGGCGCTGCCGCGGTAATCGTTTCGGGAGAGGACCAAGCGGCAAACGACGGCCCGGCGATTCTCGCCACCAAGTCCGTTTTATATCCGGACACCGAATACGTCATGGGCTGGGACATTTCGGAAAAAGGCTTTCAAATTGTTTTGTCTCGGGATGTTCCGGATGTGGTTTTACAGAACCTCGGCCGAGATGTCGACGAGTTTCTGGCAGAAAACGGGCTCAATCGGCAAGACATCGGGAGTTGGACCATCCATACCGGCGGCCCGAAAGTTCTTGAGGCAACCCAACAGGCGCTCGGGCTACCACAGGAAGCACTCGAGGCCTCCTGGGAGTGCCTGCGGCGCACCGGGAATCTTTCTTCGGCCTCCGTTTTGTTCGTATTAGAAGAGGTGATAAAGAATCGACGGCCCGAACCCGGAACTTGGGGTCTGCTGGCCGCCATGGGTCCGGGGTTCTGCTCCGAGCTCGTCCTGCTGAGGTGGTAGTGGTCGCCGAAACCGAATCGCCCGTGAGGCTCATCTAAACTGTGATGTCCAAGCTGTGCTCGATTGCCATAGCGCTGACGCTCGGCGCGCCTGCGCTGCTGCTTGCCCAATATCCTGGGCAGTATCCGCCCGGTCAATATCCTCCCGGTCAGTATCCTCCCGGCCAGAATCCGGGGACGGGAGGCATTGGGATTCCCTCGCGAGGCCACAAGAATAAGCAGGCTCAGAAGAACGCCGAGGCGAACGCCGTGACGCTCGAGGCCGACGGCAAAACGGTTTCAAACGACGGAAAGACGTTGGTCGTTGCCACTGAGGACGGGCGAACGTTGACGCTGCAACTAAGCGCGAGCACAACATTCACGCATTCGGGAGCCAACCTCCCCTCGAGTGCGATTGTCCCGCGAACCACGGTACACGTGCGGGCCGCGGAAGATGATCAAGCATTTCTCACGGCCATGCAGGTTGAGCTATTAAAGGAAGCGCCCCCGGAGTCGGAAACCCCGGGATCGACATCCGCACCGGCGCGGCCCGCCGAGGAAGATTTGGCGCGTCCCACGCTGATGCAAACCCCCGATGCTCCCGGTCGGCCCATTCTCCGGCACGGTGCTCCCAAATCGGCCGAATCGGATTCAGACGATACTACGGCAGCTGCGAATTCAAGCGGCAAGACGGGTGTGCCCGCGCCCCCCGCGCCGCAGAAAGATTCGACAGATTTCACGATTGACAATTCGTCTCCTAAACCAGGCGCCGCGACTCCCGCCTCTGACGAGCTGATCTCGCGCGCGCGGGAGTGGGCTGCAAGCTTTATGCAAGGGCTGCCGAACTATATTTGCGAGCAGGACACCACGCGGTACATGGAGCAATCCCGGGCCTCGGGGTGGCAGGCGCAAGATGTGATCACGGCAAAGGTCCTATATGAGGACGGTCACGAGCAGTATCGCGCCATCACGGTCGGGGGGAAAAAGACGAACAAAAGCATGATGGAGTTGGGTGGAACCACTTCGACCGGCGAATTCAACGGGATTCTACAGGGAATGTTTGCACCGTGGACGCAAACTCAATTCAAGTTCTATCGATCGGACACCACCGGCGAGTCTCCCAGCGCCATTTACGATTTCAAGGTGACGCTACCGCATTCCGATTGGTCGATCACGGTGGGCGGCCAAACTCTGCATCCCGCATACAGCGGCAGCGTGTGGATCGATCGCGCATCGGCTCACGTCAAGCGCATTGAAAAGCAGGCCGATAACATACCCAAAGACTTCCCGTTCGATGAGATACAGACTGCGGTCGATTATGGCGAGGTGCGATTGGGAACCGCGACCTATCTGCTGCCCGTGCACGCCGAGGTTTTGAGCTGCCAACGAGGATCGACCATCTGCTCCAGGAACACCATCGATTTTCGCGATTACCACAAGTACAGTAGTGAAAGCACAATCACTTTCGACAAGTAACCGAACTTCCCGCGAGTACCTCTAAACCTCTCATCTCTGATCGGGTCGTCCGCAGATTTCCCACGAACCGTCCATCCATCCGAAAAATTACGGTGAGAGCGCAAAATACGCGCGGCACAGTATATAATCGCGAATTGTAGTTGAAGACAGATACGCATTTTTGGAATGCCTCAACTCTTTCGGCCCAGCTCCAATACTGTTGCGAAAGTTTCGATTGCGCTGGTCGTCCTGTTCTTGGGCGGTCTGCTGGCCATCGGGTACACGATGGATCGCGGTTCGTGGATCACGTCCATTGAGGTCGCGCCCGAACAGCCGATTCCTTTCAGCCACAAACATCACGTAAAAGACGACGGCATCGATTGCCGGTATTGCCATACGAGCGTGGAGACCTCGAGCTTCGCCGGGCTTCCGCCCACGGAAACATGCATGAGCTGCCACTCGCAGATCTGGATTAACGCGACCCTGCTGCAGCCGCTTCGCGATAGCTGGACGAGCGGCAGATCGATTGAATGGGTGCGCGTGCATCAACTGCCGGATTTTGTCTATTTCAATCACAGCATCCATATCAATAAAGGCATCGGATGTTCGACCTGCCATGGCCGGGTGGATGAAATGGCGCTGATGTACAAGGTGAACACATTGAACATGAACTGGTGCATAAACTGCCATCGCGACCCTGCAAAATTCATCCGGCCCAAGTCCGAGGTGTTCAACGTGGATTACGTGTATCCCCCCGAGGATGAACAGATGAAGCTGGGCCGCAAGCTGATGAACGAATATCACGCGCAAAGTTTGACGGATTGTGTGACGTGCCATCGATGAATCAGCCGCTCATCCCACTCGAATCGCTGCTGGAGCCGCAGCGTACGGCAAAGGTGGACCTTGACGCTCTGCGGACGAAGCTGGCAGCGGGCCGAGGGCCGGCGTTTTGGCGCACGCTCGAAGAAGCCGCCGAAAGCAACGAGCTGCGGGACTATATCGAGCAAGAGTTTCCGGGCCTGTCCGGGCAGATACCGCAAGGCATCGACCGGCGAAATCTGCTAAAGGTAATGGCGGCGTCGCTAGCGATGGCGGGAGCGGCGGCGTGCACAAAAATGCCGCGGCAGTTGATCGTGCCATACGTGCGCCAGCCCGAAAACGTCATTCCCGGATTGCCGCTGTTCTACGCGACAGCAATGCCCACGGCCGGTTATGCACGCGGCTTGCTGGTCGAAAGCCACCTGAACCGTCCCACCAAAATCGAAGGCAATCCGGATCATCCGGCAAGTTTGGGCGCGACGACGATTTTCGACCAAGGCTCGGTCCTGAATCTCTACGATCCGGATCGCTCGCAAACGGTGCTACACGTAGGCGAACTGAGCATCTGGGCTGAGTTCATGGGCGCACTCCTCAACGAGACCCGCAGTTTGAATGCGCGCAACGGAGAGGGTCTCGCGATTCTGACGGGGGCGACCACATCGCCGACCTTGATGAACCAGATGACCAACATTCTGGGGCGGTGGCCGTCAGCGAAGTGGTACATCCACGAACCGTGCGTGAATCCGGCAATCGCGAGCGCGGCCAAGAAAATCGCGGGCCGAAGCGCTTTCGTTGCATACGATCTGTCTCAAGCCGACGTAATCGTCAGCCTGGAGGCCGATTTTTTGAATACGGGGCCGGCGGCGCTCGCGTATGCCCGGCAGTTCGCTCATCGGCGAGCGGTCGATAACGGCGCCGCGCCCTGCCGCCTCTATGCGATTGAAGCGACACCGTCGGTGAGCGGCTCGCTCGCAGATCATCATCTGCCCGTTAAGAGCAGCGCGGTACCGTCCATCGCGTATCAGTTGGCCAAAGCATGCGGCGTAAATGCTCCCGACGTGAATGGCACAGCGCCCGAGTGGCTGGCCGCCGTGTCAACCGATCTGACGAATGCGAAGGGCCGCTCGGTGGTTATTCCCGGCGAGTTCCAGCCGGAAAGCGTTCATCTAGCGGCGTACGCGATCAACGCTGCGCTGGGAAATACGGGGAAGACTGTTCGGCTGCTCGAAGGCGTGGAGCCTGATCAGACGCACTCGCTCGAGGAGCTCGCCGGCGATTTAAACAGCGGGCATGTAGAAACGCTGATCATCCTGAGCTCGAATCCCGTGTATACCGCACCTTCGTCCCTCGACTTCACCTCGGCGATTCGCAAGGCCAGGCTGGTGGTACGGCTGGGGCAATTTTTCGATGAGACATCACGCTGGAGCCACTGGCACATACCGGAGGCGCATTATCTCGAGACGTGGTCCGATTCGCGCGCGTTCGATGGGACAGTGACGATACAGCAGCCGCTGATTGAGCCGCTGTATGGCGGGAAATCGGCGCACGACGTGCTCACGATTCTAGAAGGCAAGCCCGATATCAGCTCACACGATATCGTGAAGGGCTACTGGCAGACGAAATATCCGGCTGGAAACGGCGGTGATTTCACAGCGTTTTGGCAAACCTCACTGCACGATGGCTGGATCGCAGGAAGCGCGATTGGCGAAGTAAATGCGGGTGGCGCGGTCGCGCTTCCAGCGCTTGAAGTGCAGCCGATCAGCGGCTCTGAAGTCGTGTTCCGGCCGGACGAAACGATCGCCGACGGCACCTATTCGAACAACGGCTGGCTGCAAGAGCTTCCCAAGCCGCAAACCAAGATGACTTGGGATAACGTTGTGCTCATTAGTCCGCACAATGCTACGGCGATGAAGGTTGAAAAAGGCGATCTGATTCGCGTGACGGTGGGCGGCAAGAGCATCGAAGGTCCGGCGTGGATTTTGCCAGGGCACGCGGAAGATTCCGTGACCGTCAGCTTCGGATACGGGCGAACGGGCTCGGGCAGAGTCGGCAACGACATCGGATACAACGCGTTTGCAATCCAAAACGCCTCGACGCCGTACGTAGCGGCAGGGTCGTTCGTGAAAACGGGCAAGACGTATCGCCTCGCCAACACGCAGGAGACGCAAACCATGGCAGGGCGCGCGCCGGTCCGCGCGGCGGATCTCGCCGAGTTCCGCGAGCATCCCGACTTCCCGACAATGGAGGCGGAAGAAAAGCCGCTACCGAAAGATCTGACCCTCTATCCGCCTATTTATCCGTATAACGGCTACAAGTGGGGCATGGCGATCGACCTGAATGTGTGTACCGGCTGCAGCGCGTGCATTATCGCGTGCCAGGCGGAGAACAACATCGCGGTGGTTGGCAAAGATCAGGTCGCGCGCGGGCGGCATATGCACTGGATTCGGGTGGATCGGTATTATTCGGGCGATCTTGACACGCCGCGAATGTACAACCAGCCCGTTCCGTGCATGCATTGCGAGCAAGCGCCATGCGAGGTGGTGTGCCCGGTAGCAGCCACCGTACACAGCACGGAGGGGTTGAACGAGATGGTGTACAACCGCTGCGTCGGCACGCGGTATTGCTCGAACAACTGTCCTTACAAAGTGCGGCGCTTCAATTTTTACCTGTACTCGGACTGGACGACTCCGAGCCTGTACGGTGTGCGCAATCCCGATGTCACGGTGCGCAGCCGGGGCGTGATGGAGAAGTGCTCTTATTGCGTGCAGCGAATTCAGGAAGCGAAGATCAATGCGGAGAAGGAAAACCGGGGCGTGCGCGAGGGCGAGATTCTGACCGCGTGCCAGCAGGTTTGTCCCACGGAGGCGATCACGTTCGGCGATTTGAACGACCGAAACAGTAAAGTGGCGAAGCTTCAGGCATTGAAGCGGAATTACGGGCTGCTGGACGATTTGAATACGCGTCCGCGGACCACGTATCTCGGCTATGTTCGAAATCCGAATGAAGCGTTGAGAGGCGAGCGTGGCAACGACAGAGAATCTTAGGCGCGAGGAACTAATCGATCCGGGGCCGGACCGCATTCTCGGGCCGGGGCACAACTACGCAACCGTCACGGACCGAATTTCGGATGTCGTCTATCTGCCGTGGAAGAAATCGCCCAAGAAATGGCTGGTCGGGGCTTTTATCTCCTTCGTATTCGTCAACATCCTAATGCTGGCGATGTGGGTGCTGTTTACGAAGGGTATCGGCATTTGGGGCGTCAACATTCCGATCGGTTGGGGCTTCGCGATTGTCAATTTCGTATGGTGGATCGGAATCGGGCATGCGGGAACGCTGATTTCCGCAATTCTGTTTTTGTTGAAGCAGGATTGGCGAACATCGATCAACCGCTTTTCGGAAGCGATGACGCTGTTCGCGGTGGCGTGCGCGGGCATGTTTCCGGTGCTGCACCTGGGGCGGCCGTGGCTCGCCTACTGGCTGTTCCCGTATCCGAACTCGATGTGGTTGTGGCCGCAGCCGCGCAGCCCGCTCGAATGGGACGTGTTCGCGGTATCGACGTATTTCACAATCTCGCTGGTGTTCTGGTATTGCGGGTTGATTCCCGATTTCGCCAGCATGCGCGACAACGCACCGAAACTGTGGATGCAGCGGACGTACGGGTTGCTCGCGCTCGGGTGGCGCGGCTCGGCGATTCACTGGCATCGGTATCAAAAAGCGTATTTGCTGATAGCCGGCTTGGCGACGCCGCTGGTGCTATCCGTCCATACCGTCGTGAGCTTTGATTTTGCGATCAGCATCCTGCCGGGCTGGCACACGACGATTTTCCCGCCGTACTTCGTCGCCGGAGCGATTTATTCCGGATTCGCGATGGTGCTGACGCTGATTATTCCGCTACGCGCCTGGTACAACATGCGCGATCTGATCACGCTGCGACATATCGACGCCTCGGCCAAGCTGATGCTGGGCACGGGCCTCATCGTGGCGTATGGATATGCGATGGAAGCGTTCTTCTCCTGGTACAGCGGCGACAAGTACGAGAGCTTCATGTATTGGAACCGCGTGACGGGACCGTACTGGTTTTCTTATGGGCTGCTGATCCTGTGCAACATTTTGATTCCGCAATCATTGTGGTTGCGCAGGGTGCGGCAGAATATCGTGTTGGTGTGGGTTGTTGCCATGGTAGTGAACTGCGGCATGTGGCTGGAGCGTTTCGAGATCGTGGTGGTGAGCCTGCATCGGGACTTCCTGCCCTCATCCTGGGGCATGTACATCCCGACGAAGTGGGACTGGATGACGTTCACCGGAACGCTCGGGTTTTTCCTGTTCCTGATCTTCCTGTTCGTGCGCTTTTTGCCGTCGATCTCGATCTTTGAGGTGCGCGAAGAGGTGCACCACGACCGGTACATGGAACGCGCTTATGAGGAGAAGTTATGAGCGACTTGCAGCTCAGCGAGCTTCCTGCGATTCATGGCGCCATGGCGGAGTTTAATAATCCGGAAGACCTCGTGGCGGCTTGCGAACGAGCGTATGCGGAGGGTTACCGGCGCATGGACGCGTATGCGCCGATGCCGGTGACGGGACTTGCCGAGGCGATCGGGTATAAGCGGAACTGGGTGGCATTTTGCGTTTTGATCGCGGGGATCGTGGGGGCGTGCGGCGGGTTTGCGTTGCTCGAATGGATCACCGTGGTTGCGTATCCGCACAATGTCGGGGGCAGGCCGTTGAATAGCTGGCCGGCATACATTCCGATCACATTCGAATGCATGGTTTTGGTCGCCGGTTTGACGGCGCTATTCAGCATGTTGGCCATGAACGGACTTCCGAAGCCGTACCACCCGGTATTCAACGTGGCTCGATTCAGTAGAGCTTCGATCGACAAGTTCTTTCTGTGTATCGAATCGTCCGATCCGATGTTCCGCATCGACGAAACAGCCGAGTTCCTTCGGGATATTGGAGGCACGGAGGTCACGATTGTTCCGGCATAGAGTTGGCCTTGCATGCGTACTCGCGGCCACGGCAGCAATGACGGCGTGCCGTCAGGATATGCACATTCAGCCACGTTACGACGCGTTTGAAGCTACTCCATTTTTTGGCGACGGGCGGTCGGAAAGGCCGACGATTGCGGACACGGTGGCGCGAGGACAACTGCATCTCGATGATGCGCGATACACGGGGAAGGAAAATGGGAAAGATGTGGATTTTATTCCCATTCAGATTACGGAAGCCGATGTCGAGCGAGGGCATGAGCGATTTGACATTTACTGTTCGCCGTGCCATGGACGGCTGGGGGACGGACGAGGCATGATCGTGATGCGCGGTTTGAGTCAGCCGCCGAGCTACTACGAACCGCGGCTGGTGACCGCGCCGATCGGGCATTTCTTTGATGTCATGACGAATGGCTATGGCGCGATGTTCAGTTACGCTTCACGCGTCGCGAATGACGACCGATGGCGGATTGCAGCGTATATTCGCGCGCTGCAGCTCGGCCGGAATGCGCCGGGCACGCGCACGACCGCGGCAAACACATCGAATGAGAGCGGCTCACAGCACCGGGCAAGCGGGGGCGATTCAGTGAGCAGCCATCAACGTGAGTCCAACGAGCCGATACCGGACATCCGGCTCGGGCCGGAAGCTACTAGGATCGAGCGGGTCTCGGGAGTAATAGGCGCAATTGGAATTCTGTTGTGTATCGTGGCGTTTTTCTGGAATCGCCAAGAATTCTATCAGTCGTACCTGTTTGCGTTCTTGTATTGGGGCGGCTTCAGTATTGGCGGTTTGGGCGTCCTGGTGCTGAATCACACAGTAGGCGGCCGCTGGGGCGTGACCTCGCGGCGATTTATGGAAGCGCAGATGCGCACGCTGCCGCTGCTTCTCTTGTTTTTTATCGTGCTGCTGTTCGGAATGAACCAACTCTACCCATGGATGCATCCCAACCTGGTTCCCGAGCCCAGCCGCGCGTATCTGTATCACAAACGGGCATACCTGAACTGGCCCTTCTTTTTAATCCGGACATTGGTCTATTTTGCGATTTGGCTGTTTTGGGGTATTCGCTTATACAAGTGGTCCGACAAACAAGACGAGACTGGCGATCCAGGACTCAGAGAGCGAATGCGTAAATTCAGCGCGCCGGGCTGCCTCATTGTGACGTTCACGGCGACGTTCGCCTATATCGACTGGATCCTTTCCGCTGACGCGCAGTTTTTCTCGACGATTTACGGTGCCATGATTTTGTTCGGGGATGTGTTGCAAACGTTCGCATTGACGATTCTCGTAATGGTGCTGGCGTCGCGGGGCGATCGGTTTGGCGGGAGAGTGAATGCAGTCGTGCTCCACGATATCGGCAACATGATGTTCGCATTCACGATATTCTGGACGTATCTGTCGGTCTCGCAGTTGATCATCGTGTGGCCGGCGAACCTGCCGCAGGAAATCGGGTGGTATTTGGTGCGGGTGCGCGGTGGGTGGCGGGTGATCGCGGCAGCAGTTTCGCTGGTGATGTTTGCGATTCCATTTCTGGCATTGTTGTCGCAGGCCAGGAAACGCGATCCGATCCGTTTGATGCGCGTCGCGATCTGGATCCTTGCGGCGCGCGTGGTCGATATATTTTGGATCGTCGAACCCACGTTCCGCACCAAGGGATTCGCCATTTACTGGACCGATTTCGCCGCGTTCATCGGTGTGGGCGGGATCTGGGTGTATGTGTTTCTTGGGCAGTTACGGAAACGGCCGCTGCTGCCTTTGCGCGATCCGCGCGTTATGACTCCTTTGCCGGAGGCCGCGCATTGATCGACGAGCGGAGGGATAAACCGAACCCGCTGGTCTCGCCTTACGGCGAGCCGAAACCGACCGAGCCCCATGCGGGACACGAGCACACACGGTTCGAAGGCGTAGATGCGAGCGTCAAGTTGATCCTGACCTCGCTCGGGATCATTGCGCTGACGCTGGTGATCGCGTTCGCGATCACGATTCCGATTCAGAAATCGCTGGAAAAGACGACACCGCTGGGCGAGCCTCGGAGTCCGCTCGCTCCCTGGCGCGTGGTACCGCCGGCGCCGCAGATCCAAGTGCATCCGTGGGAAACATTGCCGGATGTCCGGGATCACGAAGATGCGGTGTTGAATGGCAAGGCACGCGATTCGGAAGGGCAGCTACGCATCCCGATCAACCAAGCCATGGATATGGTGGTGTCACAGTTGAACATTCGTCCCAATGCGCCCGTTGGCATTACGGTACCCGGTGGAGAGGGCCGCGCTTTCGCGGGCAGCATAAACAATATGCCCCCTGCTTACCAACGTCCGAAGATTCAGGGAGAGATTCGCAAACGTGCGCAGAAGTAGCTTGTTTTTAACCGCGTGGTTGCTCCTCGCGATTTCTTCTTTCGCCGCCGCGCAAATTCAGCGGCCAACCATCACGAATGGCGTGGGTCTCGATCAAAAATTGAATTCGCCCGTGCCACTGGATCTCACGTTCCGGGATGAGGCGAATCAATTGCTCCCGCTGCGCGCATATTTCGGAGACCGGCCGGTCGTTCTGGCGCTGGTTTATTATCGCTGTCCGAGCTTGTGCAATTTGACTCTGACGGAAATGGTGCATTCGCTGCGGCGCGTGTCGCTCGATCCAGGACGCGATTACAACGTCGTGATCGTAAGTATCGATCCTTCGGAGACGCCTCAGCTTGCCGCTGAGAAAAAGGCAAATTATGCGAAGGAGTTTGGCCGGCCGTCATCGTTCCAAGCCGGGTGGCATTTTCTTACGGGCAGCCAGGATTCCATCTCGCGCCTTGCTTCCGCAGTAGGGTTCCGATACCGGTGGGATGAGCCGACGCGCCAGTTTGTCCATGTCGGCGGAATCATGATCGTCACTCCGGACGGCAAGCTCTCGCGCTATTTTTACGGCATCCGATATGCCCCCGCGGACATGCGGCTGTCGCTCGTGGAAGCATCGAAAGAGAAAATCGGAACTCCGGTGGATGCGTTTCTGCTGTTCTGCTTCCACTACGATGTATCGCAGGGGAAATATACAGCCACGATCTTCAATATGCTGAAGCTCGGTGGCGGCTTAACGCTGGTCTTATTGGGAGGATTAATTTTCCTGTTGATGCGTGGAGAGAAGAAGAAAAATAAGACGCCCATGCGCTGGGACGGGGTGCCCCATGTTCGCTAGCCTGGCGGTTTTGGCGGACTTGCCTCTATTTCCGCCAACCGCGTCCAAACAGGCGGGCGACATCGACGCGCTCTACTTCTTCCTGACCGCTGTGTCCGTCGTCATGACGGTCCTGATTTTCGCTGCGATCATATATTTCGCGGCGAAGTATCGGCGCAGGGTGAACGTTCACGCAACACAAATCGAAGGATCGACGAAACTGGAGCTGACGTGGTCGATTCTGCCGTTTCTAGTGATGCTGGTGATGTTTGGTTGGGGGGCAAAACTCTTTTTCGCCGCGCAATCGCCGCCCAAGGATGCCATGGAGATTTTTGTCACGGGCAAGCAGTGGATGTGGAAGATTCAGTATCCGGACGGCGGCCGCGAGATCGACGAGCTGCACGTGCCGGAGGGACAGCCGGTAAAGCTGACGATGGCGTCTGAGGACGTGATTCACAGCTTCGGGATCCCCGCGTTTCGGGTCAGACACGACGTCGTGCCGGGCCATTATGACAGCCTTTGGTTCACGGCGACGAAACCCGGCCGTTATCGTTTTTACTGCACCGAATACTGCGGGAATCAACACGCTGCAATGAATGGCTGGGTGGACGTGCTGGACCGGCGGCAATACGCCGAATGGAAAGGTGGCGCCGGCGGAAATCAGGGGACACTCGCCGAACAGGGCGAAAAGAGATTTGAACAGCTTGGCTGCGCGAGTTGCCACTTGATGGACCAGCAGGGCCGGTGCCCGAATCTGCGAGGGCTGTACATGAAGCCCGTGCAGTTGACCGATGGCCAAATCGTGATCGCCGATGACGCCTATATCCGAGAAAAGATTTTGGATCCGAATGCAAAAGTTCCCTTCGGTTTCCAGGCGAGCATCATGCCGGTTTTCAAGGGGCAAGTGACGGAAGAAGACATTATCAATGTGATCGCGTATATCAAGTCGCTATCGCCGAACACGCCGGAATCGCAGCAGGGCAGCCAACAGCCGCCGATCGTGATCGCGCCGCGGGCGGACGGCGCAACGGTTCCGACAAGCAATTCGCCCGCTTCGAAGACGCCAGTGAATTCGCAGCCGCAGCGGTAGGAGAGAATCAGGATTTATGGCAACAATTGCAGTGCACGGAACGCCCGAAATAGCCGAGCCAGAGAACTATCTGAACGTTTCGCACACGTGGAAGAGCTGGTTGCTCACTACGGACCACAAACGGATTGCGATTCTGTATCTGATTTCCATCACGCTGATGTTCTTTGTGGGCGGCGCGGCGGCAGTGGCGTTCCGCGTGAATCTTCTGTACCCGGAAGGCCTGTTTTCGGGAGAAGTCTACAACCGCCTATTCTCGATGCACGGCATCATCATGGTGTTTTTCTTCCTGGTGCCGTCGATTCCGGCAACGCTCGCGAATTTCTTGATACCGATCATGGTCGGCGCGAAGGACCTGGCCTTTCCGAGAGTCAACCTGCTTAGTTGGTATCTGTATGTGATCGGAGCGCTGTGGGCGATGTACGCGGTGGTGCGGGGCGGAGTGGACACGGGCTGGACGTTTTACGCGCCCTACAGCACGACGTTTTCGAACTCATACGTACTTTCGGCCGTTTTTGGCGTGTTCATGGCTGGGTTTTCATCCATTCTGACCGGTTTGAATTTTATCGTTACGGTCCATAAGATGCGCGCGCCGGGCATGACTTGGTCGCGTTTGCCGCTTTTTGTGTGGTCGAACTACGCGACGGGGCTCATTCAGGTGCTGGGAACTCCTGTGCTGGCCATCACGCTTACGCTGCTCGCTTTCGAGCGAATCGCGCACGTTGGAATTTTCGATCCGAACATCGGCGGTGATCCGATTCTGTTCCAACATCTGTTCTGGTTTTACTCGCATCCGGCGGTGTACATCATGATTCTGCCCGGCATGGGCGTGATCAGCGAAATCGTGGCGTGCTTCTCGCGCAAGCGTCTGTTCGGGTATAACTTCGTGGCGTTTTCGAGCATGGCGATCGCGGTGCTGAGTTTTATGGTATGGGGACATCATCTGTTCATCACCGGCCAGAGCGTATACACGGCGACGGCCTTCTCGCTTCTCAGCTTCCTGGTTGCCGTTCCGTCCGCAATTAAAGTATTTAACTGGACGGCCACGATGTACAAGGGATCGGTTTCGCTGGACACGCCCATGCTGTACGCCTTCGGCTTCATCGGACTGTTTACAATCGGCGGCCTGACGGGTTTGTATCTGGCGACGCTGGCAGTGGATGTTCCGACGCACGGAACGTATTTCGTGGTGGCGCATTTCCATTATGTGATGGTGGGCGGAATGGTGATGGCGTTCATGGGCGGGCTGCATTTCTGGTGGCCGAAGATGACTGGGCGCATGTATCCCGAGGTGTGGTCGAAACTCTCGGCGGTGATCATCTTTGTTGGCTTTAACTTGACGTTTTTTCCGCAATTCATACTCGGCTATCTGGGTATGCCGCGTCGCTATCATGCGTATCCGCCTGAATTTCAAATGCTGAACGTGCTCTCGACGGCAGGCGCATCGGTCCTGGGCGTCGGCTACATCATCCCGATGGTTTATTTCTTTTGGTCACTGAAGAATGGGCCCAAAGCAGGACCGAATCCCTGGCAAGCGGCGGGGCTCGAGTGGCAGATCCAGTCGCCCCCGACAACTTTCAATTTCGATGAAACGCCGACCGTAACCGAGGAAGCGTATAACTACGGACCATTGGAGGAAGTCGTTGGCTGAAACCATCGTGCCAGTGGGTCAAGAACCCACGGCGGAAGTAACCCATCTTCGCCACCACTTTGCGACGCCTGCGCAGCAGATGGACGCGTCCACCCTCGGAATGTGGACGTTCCTCATCACGGAAGTGCTGTTCTTTGGCGGTATGTTCACCAGCTACGCGATCTACCGCAACATGTACATCGGCGCGTTTGCGAATTCGAGCGACTACATGAACGTGGTGCTCGGAGGAACAAATACCGCGGTCCTGATTTGCAGCAGCTTGACCATGGCGCTGGCGGTGAGAGCGGCACAATTAAGCAATCGACGGCATCTGATTTTGTTTCTTATCCTCACGATGATCTTCGGAACCGTCTTTCTGATCATCAAGGGCGTCGAGTACCACCAAAAATGGGTGGAGCACCTCGTGCCTGGCTTCGATTTCCAATACCCCGTACCTCAGTACCAGTACAAGGCCCAGATATTATTCTTCCTATATTTCGCTATGACCGGCTTGCACGCGCTGCACATGGTGGTTGGGTTGGGGCTGCTTACGTTTCTGCTTGTACAGGCCGGTCGGAGAGTTTTCCACGCGCAGTATTATGCGCCGGTTGAGATGATCGGCCTCTACTGGCATTTTGTCGATATTGTTTGGATTTTCCTGTTCCCGTTGTTGTATCTAATCGGACACCGAAAGTTTTGACATGAACACCGAACTCGCAGCGGCTCACGAGCCTGTCTCGACACTGAAGATACTCGTCGTCGTCTGGGCGGTGCTGATCTGTCTGACGGGCCTAACCACGATCGTGTCCTACTTTGACTTAGGCTGGGCGAATATCGTGATCGCTTTGTTAATCGCGGTCAGCAAGGCGTCCTTAGTCGTCTGGATTTTCATGGGTGTCCGCCATGTGACTACGCTCACGAAGCTGTTCGTTGTCGCGGGGCTGGTCTGGTTGTTCATCATGATCCTGCTCACCGTGAGCGACTACAACACGCGCGGTTGGACCTACGAAGCGCTGCCTTGGTCGCACACCAAGAGCGCCGGCGCCAACCACTAACCGTCAGCCCGCCGCGATCCTGCCGTCTCTCATCGTGACCGTCCGGTCGGCAAACGCGGCCGCCTCCGGATTGTGCGTAATCATCAGGATGGTCTGGCGCGTGCGCCCATTCAAATCGCGCAAAATCTGCAGCACGGCATCGGAGTTCGCCGTATCCAGGTTACCGGTGGGCTCGTCGGCCAGTAAAATCGCCGGCTGATTCACAAGCGCTCGCGCAATAGCCACCCTCTGCTGTTCGCCGCCCGATAGCGCACGTGGCTTGTGATCCAACCGGTGCTTCACGCCCAGAAGCGAGAGGATCTCGTCGAAGTCCGACGGCGGCGTCGCGGTCCCCGAGAGCGTTTGGGCGATCGCGATGTTATCTCGCGCCGTCAGTGTAGGCAGCAGATTGTACTTTTGGAAAACGAACCCAACCTTCTTTTGCCGCAACTCGGTGCGCTGTGTCTCCGTGAGCTTCCGTAGGTCGACCCCGTCGATGAACACGTGCCCAGCAGTAGGCGGCGCCAGCCCACCCAGGATATGGAAGAGCGTCGATTTGCCGGAACCGGACGGCCCGATCACGGCCAGAAATTCGCCGCGCAGAACATTAAGATCGACACCCTGCAGGGCTCGAACATCCACATCGCCCGCGTGGAAAACCTTTTCGAGACCCCGCACGCGGATAATCTCGTCGCGATCCGGCTGCGCAAGCGGCGCTCCGCTACTCATACGAGAGGGCCTCAATCGCGTCTTGGCGTGCGGCCTTCAGCCCGGGATAGATCGCGCCGAGCAACGCCCCCCCGATTGCAATCGCCGCCGCAATCGGCCACCAGTCCGGAACGTCTACCACGTGCAGCGACGCGGGCATTAACGTCGAAACCAGCGCCTGGCTTCCAAACGACAGCGCAATTCCAATCACGCATCCCGCCACCGCGAGCACGATCGCCTCGCGAACCAAAATGTCCAAAATCCGAATGGGTTTCGCTCCCAACGCTTTCAAAATTCCGATCTCGCGCGTCCTCTCCACCACCGCGGTGTACATCGAGAGAAAAACAACCAGAAAACCCACCACGATCGCCAGTACTGTGATGACGCCGATGAACGCCCGCAATTGAGGAATATTATTCACGTTGAACTGCGAAACGAATGCCTCAACGGAAATCGCTTTCAAATTGCCTTTCAGGAGCTGATTAAAATCGCGCGACCTCCTGATTCGTCAGCGCCGGATTGTCGAGCTTCACGAGGATTTCCGAAATGCGCGGCGGTGTTGCATTGCCCGTCAGGTTCTGCAGCGTTGTCAAAGGGACGATCAACCGGCCCAGTACCCCGCCCTGGACCACCCCGGTGAGATGCCACTTATGGTTCAACAGCGTTACCGTTTGACCGGGATGCAGCTTATTCTGTCGGCCGTAATAAACATCGACGATCAGGTCGTCCGGCCCGCTCGGTGGCCCTCCCGCGAGAAAACGAAACCCTCCGCTGATGCGCTCGAACTGGGCGAAATCGACTCCGTTAATGGTCGTAATCAGTTCCACCGGAACCGAAAGCACTCCGACAGCCTGGGTAACATGCGGCTGTTTTTGAATGAAGTTCACAAATTTTTCGTTCATCTGACCTGACGAAAACGCGAATGTTCCCTGCGTATCCGGCTTCAGAAAAATGTCTGCGCCGGTTCCCTTGGCGCGGGCTGCCGATTCCTGCAGCATCCCCCGGCTCAGCCCGATTAGCGTCAGAATGGACATCACCTGAACTCCCACTACCAGCGCGCACAGCAGCGTACGCACCCAGCGGTCTTTCAGGTTTTCAATTACCAGTTTGTTGATCATTTCTCTTTTCCCGGCACACGCGATCGCCCCGTTCAAGGCTGATCGGCGAGAAAATCTTTGGCCACCTTCACCACCGGCTGATGCTCCACATCCACGCGCCTGTTTAGCTGTCGCATCGCGGAATCAGTGATCCGTCCCGACAGCATGAGGAGCGCCCATTTCACTCCCGGGTTACGTTCCGCCACATTATTTCGAACCACATAACATGCGGTGTACGGCGGAAACGCTTTCTCATCGTCGGCGAGCACCGTAAATTTCGGATCGGTCAATACCCCATCTGTCGAGTTGCCGGCCGCCATGTCGATTTTGTTCTGTTTCAGCGCTTGATACAGCAGCCCCAGGTCCATGGTTTCAGCGCTTCCCTGCCATCGCAGCGAATACACCTTATTCAATCGTTGCAAACCGTCTGGCCGGGTCAGGAATTCATAGCCCACTCCCAGACGCCACGACCGCACCGTTGCAGCCGACAACTCGGGCGCGCTAAGCCGGCGCGCATCGTCGCTTCGCACAGCCATCGCGAAAGAGTCATTGAAACCGAGCGGCGGAAGCCACAGCAGATGAAACCGTTCCCGATACTCGTCCTTCACCTCGGTGTAGGCTCGTACCGGATCTTCGGGAATCTTCTGCTTCAAGATTGCGCTGCTGGCCGTTCCTGTGTACTCGGGATAGAGATCGATGTCGCCCTTCACCAAAGCCTCGTGCGTCAGCAGGGTTCCGCCCAAATCCAACTTCCGTTCCACGCGCACGTGCAGCTTCCGTTCCAATTGTTGAGCCGCAATTTCTCCCAAAATCACCTGCTCCGTGAAATTCTTCGATCCCACCACAATCGCTCCGTGCCGCGAGCACGAGCACAAACACGCCGCAACGAGCAAACCTGCGAAACTGCGCCTCATGCCCGAGCGACCCGTTTCTCCACAAATCCGATGCCGTAGTCCGCAATCAGCGCCAGGGCCGCCGCAGGAATGGCGCCCGCAAGAATCTGCGCGGTATCCACCGACGCTACGCCTCGAAAAATCAGCACGCCCAAACCTCCGCCCCCGATCACAGCCGCGATTACAGCCGTACCGATATTCGTCACCAGTGCGATCCGGACTCCCGCGATAATTGTCGGCGCAGCCAGCGGAAGCTCAACCATCCGCAGCAACTGGTGATCCGTCATGCCCATCGCGATGGCCGCCTCGCGCACAGGCCGGTCGACGCTCGTGATACCCACAATCGTGTTGCGCAAGATCGGCAGCAATGAATACAGAACCAAGCTGATGATCGCCGTGTGCTCCCCGATGCCTCCGATAAATGGAATCGGAAGCAAAAACCCGAACAGCGCCAAGCTGGGAATCGTCTGCAACACGCTCGCGACTGCCACCGAGACGCGCCGAACCGCCGCATGCCGCGTCGCCAGGATACCCACCCCGATGCCGATCAGGATAGCGATTCCGCAAGACACCGTGACCAGGACGAGGTGCTGCCCCGTCAACTCGGCGACATCCCTCAACAGGCTTCTGAGAACAGTCGGATCCACCAATCATCCATACCACGGCTGTGCTGCTTCAGCATGAAATCGAGAGAGGCGCCGAGAAGGGCATCTCGACGCTTCAGGTGGTCGGCCGGATTGCACGCGAACACCAGGAAAAGTTACTTACCGCGCTCTCACCCGAAGAGCAGCGCCAACTCGCCGATCTGCTAAAACGAGTCGCCGCACAGCAGCGGCTACTGAAAGGCGTCCACCCGGGGTTCCGAGCCATCGGCACAAGGCCGAGCGACAAAATGTGAAGCGGAGGTCGTCACGACGAGTAAGCACTATCGCCCACTTTCAAAGGGTTGTGGGAAACCCAAAGTAGTTGTTAGGCTTGCTAGTATTGTGCCCCTTCACAGCCCTCGCGCCTGTCTAGAAAAGGCTCACACCAGATGTTTGTAAGACCAAGCTGGAAACCCGATTCCGACGAAGAAGTGTACGCTCTCATCGAGCAGCATCCCTGGGCGCTGCTCGTGAGCAACGGCTCTGACGCTCCGTTCGCCACAAATCTTCCCATACTTCTGGATCGATCAAGAGGATCCAAAGGCGTTCTGGTCAGCCATATGGCTCGCGCGAATCCGCACGCCGCCGTGATCCTCTCGGCATCCACTCCCGCCCTCTGCGTCTTCCAGGGACCTTACAGCTACGTCACTTCTTCCTGGTATCCGAACCGTGACATGCCTCCCACGGTCTACTACACCGCGATCCATTGCTACGGCAAAATCACGATTCAAGATAATGCCACGCTCCGCCGCTGGCTTGAAATACTCACGAACAGGATGGAAGCGCCAATTGCCAACGGTTGGCGAACCGCTGAGATTCCGGAATCCGAAATTATCCGCCGCCTGAATGCGATCGTCGGATTTGAAGTTGAGATCGAACGGCTCGAAGGCAAATTCAAGCTGGGCCAGGACGAACCGAAGAAAGACGCTCTATCTGTCGCCGAGCACCTCACGCAAGCGCCGAGCCCGACCAACATCGCTTTGGCCGAAATGATCCGAAAATATAATGTCGCCCGCAGCGACGCTTAACAAGCTCTCTCGATCAGAACACGTTCCGCCAGTTCTGCCATCGGTAGATGACACTGCCGATCACGTTGCGGCGGTACCCGTAGTTGCAGTAGGAAATCGACGTACAAACAGGAACGTAAATCTTGTCTCCTGCGTTCATCGCATTTACTTGAAATCTTATTTTTCGCCAATCGTACCGGGCGGAAGCTTCGAAAAGAGTATATCCAGGAAGGATGAAGGTGTTCTGCGGATCGCCGGCCGTCGTGCCTACATAGCGTACCCCGAAACCGACGCCGAAGCCAGCGAACTCGCTCCTCGTGACGGTGTAGTTCCACGTCAACGCGGCCAATTGTTTTGGAATAAGAGTGGGACGCTTTCCGAGCTGCGTTGGATCCGTAGTTTCGGTAACTTTCTCGTCGAGGTAGGAATACGAAGCATGCACATCCAGGCCATGGAAGATGCTTGCCACGCCCTCGAATTCCACCCCGCGTGATCGTATCGCACCTGTCTGCAACGTATTCAAAGGGTTCGTCGGGTCGGGGGTTTCAACGTTGTGTTCCGTGACGTTGAAGAAAGACGCTGTGATGAAAGTATCCGATCTCTTGGGCTGATATTTGAGCCCTGCCTCGTACTGATCGCCAGTTGTCGGCTTGAATGGCGCTCCGAAGTAATTGACTCCCGCTGTGGGGAGAAATGACGTCGAGTAGCTGAAATACGGCGCGATTCCGGCATCGGAGAGATACGTAATTCCTGCCCGCCACGTAAATTGGTTCGGAGTCTGCACTGACGTGGTATTCCCTACGAGCTGGCGCGTGGTCAAGTTTGTCCAGTCTTCGCGTCCGCTCAGCGTCGCCACAACGTGACGCGCAAACTTCACGTGATCCTGGAAGTAGAGCCCAGTTTGCCAAGATGGCTGCTGCGCGTTGGAGTAGGTGACGGGGGTGGGTATCACCTGGTTGTAATTAGGCGCAAGGATGTCGATTGGCGGGGCGAGCGAGAACCCGCTGACCGTAACCGAATAGGCGTGCGAGTAATCGACGCCGAACAGAACCGAATGCTCCACGGAGCCGGTTTTGAATTGCGCGAGCGCCTGGTTATCGAGCGTGTAAAGTCCTAACGTAAGTGCTTCCGAAAATCCAAACCGATTGAGAGTTCTCAGATCGGATTGCAAGCCGCCGCCGAAAGCATCATCGCCGTCGAACATGATCTTCGAATACCTTGAGGTCTGCCTTATTGTCCAGACTCGATTGAGCCGGTGCTCAAACAGGTAACCCGCCGACCATTGCTGCCGCCTGAAAAAATCGAATCCCGGCTGCCCTGTAAAGAAATCCGTCGGAATCCGGCCGTATGGATTCGCCATGAACGTTCCCTCTGCCGGAAGGAATTGGCTCCAACCTGTGTTGTCGTGCTGGTAATCGGCCAAAAACGTAAGCGTGGTTTTTTCTGAAGGCGCCCATGTCAATGCAGGAGCAAACAGCCGGCGATCATCGGGAACAAAGTTTACCTGCGTATCGCTATCGCGGAAAAGCCCAACTAACCGGTAGCGCCAATGAGCGGCTCCGTCGATTGGCCCACCGAAATCTGCCTCCACCTGCTTCCGGGAATAGCTTCCAAAATCTAGGACGACTTCGTAGGACGGCTCAGATTCTGGCCGCTTCGTAACCAGATTCACCAGCCCGCCGGGCGTATTTTGTCCATACAGAACGGAACTCGGACCTTTGATGACGTCCACTTCTTGCAATTCATACGGATCGATCTGCCCTTCAACCATTCCGCTCTGCCAGCGCGAGTTGTCTCGGAACAACCCATACGTCGATTCGTCGAATCCTCGAATATTGAACCAGTCAAACCGCGTTTCTGTGCCGTAGGTTTCGATCCCCACGCCTGATGTGAAGCCTATCGCCTGGCTCAGAGTCTGAACGTTACGTTCACTCATCTGATCGAGCGTTATCACCGAGACCGACTGTGGAGTTTCGATCAAGGGCGTGTCTGTCTTTGTTGCCGTCGTTGCGGCGGCCGCGACATATCCGGCAGGCGCGGTGACGGAAACAATGCTTGTTGCTCGCCCCAGCTTGAGAGTAAAATCAAGCGTCTGCTTCTGGTTTGGAGCCGCAGTTAAGTCTATGCTTTCCGAAACCGACTCCAGCCCCGGAGCCTCCACTTGCAACGCGTACCGGCCTGAGGAAGCAGATATTGAGTAGGACCCGTCTGCGCCTGTGTGGACCTGCTGGAGGAAACTCCCGCATTTCAGCGTAATGGTGGCCCCGGCAACAGCAGCACCGGACGGATCCGAAATTGTGCCGGACAGCTCGACTGCCTGGCTTGGGTCGGAAATCTTGCAACCCGCTTCCGGGTTCGTTGCGGTTTGCGGCGAAGCCGCCGTCTGCGCTTCAAGACCGCGACACGTAAACAAGCAAAACGCCGAACTGAGCAATACTGCTGCGAACCACTTCTGCGATCTGCTGGTCCAACAAGGCGGCCTTTTTGCCATGGAAATAAAAGCCTCCTTAACGTCCTTTGACGCCGAAACGGGCGCCGATCCGGAGCTTCGCCACCCCAGATGGCTTATATTGTCATCAATTGGGCAAGACTTTCATTCAATATAAAGACAACCTATGTCGGAAACGCGACAAACTGCTCTGTTCGATCAGGTGGGTCACCGGGATGCCCTGATTGCGACCCTGAAATCCGACTACGTCCAAGGCTACGTTTTCGCCGAGCACTTCCACGAACGAGATCAACTCATCTACGCATGCCAGGGGGTGATGACGATCACAACGGATCAGGGCACTTGGGTAACACCGCCCCAACGCGCTGTATGGATCCCGGCTCGCATTCCCCACGCCGTTCGCGTCTCCAGATCGATCTGCCTCATGACCCTCTATCTCAAGCCTCGCCTGGCCCGCGCGCTTCCCAGAAATTGCTGTGTTGCGAATGTTTCTCCGCTTCTGAAAGAGCTGATCCGTTACGCATGCAACTTTCCGACTTTGCACCGGGCAGTTCGGGCAGAATCGCATCTGGTCAGCATGATCCTCGATCAGCTCGAGCAACTTCAAAGCATCCCGTTGCAGCTTCCCACCCCACTAGACGAAAGAGCCAAGAGAGTTGCCCAGCTCCTTTCAACCGAGCCAAGCGATGAGCGCTCTCTCGATGAGATCTGCAGTTCTGCCGGCGCAAGCAGGCGAACCATTGAGAGGTGCTTTTATGAAGACACGGCGATGAGCCTCGGTAAATGGCGGCAACAGCTAAGGCTTCTTCACGGGCTGGAACTTCTTGCCGAAGGCGAGAAAATTACCAGCGTGGCCATCTCTGCTGGATACAGCGCTCCCAGCGCGTTCGTTTCGGCTTTCAAGAGAATTTTGGGAACCACCCCGGGACGCTATTTCGAAAACAATTCGGTTGAGAATTCGTGCCCCGGAAAGGAGGCGCATGGCGCCGTTCCTATGCGGGCCCTGGATTCGCGCGTTCATTGCCTGACCGGCGAAAGACCAAGTACAACGGCAAGCCGCAAGCCGCGAGACAAATTCCGAGCAGCGAGTGCTTAGGATCGCCCACCACCGTGCTCCCAATGAGGCAAACGGTCGCAACAAGGAAGAGAGCTGGCGCGTACGGATAGCCGGGACAGCGATACGGTCGGTGCAGCTCGGGTCGGCGAACGCGAAGAATGACCACGGCTGCCACCGACAATCCGTAGAAGATCCACGCCACGAACATCACGTATGTGAACAGGTCCTGGAAGCTCCCAATAAGTGTTAGGAGCGAAGCCCAGATGCCTTGAAAAGCGATGGCAACATTTGGCGTGTGATATCGGGGGCTAACTCGCCCGAAAATACGAAAGAAAAGGCCGTCCCGCGCCATAGCCCAGGTGATACGAGGTGTCGTAAAAATGTTCCCATTCATCGCGCCAAGAATGGACATGATGATCAGGACATTGAGAATCCCGCTTGCCGCAGGCCCCATGACGTGTGACATAGCGACCGCGGCCACCCGATCGCTGCTGCGGATCGCGGCGGGCTCGAGGACAGCGTAATACGAGACATTTGCCACCACATAAATAATCACCGTGAGTAGCGTCCCAATCAGCAGACTCAGGGGCAGAGTTCGAGATGCATCCTTAATTTCGCCGGCCGTAAAGGACACAACATGCCACCCGTCATACGCCCATAACGTAGCGATCAGAGCTATGCCAACCGCGCCAACGGCCAGGCGAGCATCGGGAGCCGGCCAAAAATTCGTTCCCAGCCGGTGCAAACTGCCGTGGGAGAGCAGAAAAATCACCATGAATCCCAAGCCTCCTACCTTGGCGGCCGTAAGCAGATTTTGTACCGATTTTCCGAGCTTCACGCCGAAACATTGAATCGCCGTTAACGCGCCTATGCTCGCGATCTGAAGAACCCTTTGCGAAGCGTACGAGAGGTGCAGCACCGGCGCGACGTACGTTCCCAGCCCCACCGCCATTGTTGCGATGCTACCGGTGTTAATCAAGACGAACGCCGTCCAGCCGTAAATGAAGCCCATACCTCGCCCATAAGCGTGCAGCAAATACACGTACAGGCCTCCGGCGGATGGAAACATTGCGCCTAACTCTCCCAGCGAGAGGGCGCCGAAAAGGCTCAGAGCGCCGCCTACAAGCCAGACGAGTATTACGGAGCTCAAGGAATGGAGCTGCCGCGCAATGGGTCCGGGAACGAGGAAAATGCCCGACCCGATCATCGTGCCCATGACAATCGCGATCGAGTCTTGCAGCCCGAGCTGGCGAATCAGCTTGCCGCCCGCGGCGCTTGCGGTCGATCGGGAATCTATTCCGGACGCGCGATGCTCAGCGCCGCTCATAAACTACGTTGCCGTCTAAAATGGTCGCGTCCACTTTTGTGTGTTGGATTTCGCCTGGGTCGATGCGAAAAATATCTTCGGACAATATAGCGATATCGGCGAGCTTGCCCGGCTCGAGCGATCCCTTGATGTGCTCTTCGCAGGAGGCGTAAGCGGAACCGACAGTGTAGGCATGAACCGCCTCTCGGACCGAAATCTTTTCTTCGGGCACCCAGCCTTCGCGGTGACTGCCGTCGACCGTACAGCGTGTCACCGCGGCATAAATAGTAAGTAACGGGTTTATCGGAGCAACCCACCAGTCCGACCCGAGGGCGAGAACTGTTCCGGCGTCTAGCAGCGAACGGAAGGCCCAACTGAGCCGCGCGCGATCCGCTCCGATGCGCCGGGTTGCCCACCGGCCGTCCTCGAGCGCATGATACGGCTGCACCGATGCGATTACGTGCTGCGTGGCGAACCGGCGAATGTCCGCAGCTCTCAAATGTTGGGCGTGCTCGATACGGCAGCGGCGCTCCCTTGCACCGCACTCCAGCTCGAGTCGCTGAAAGAAATCCAAAACTTTGTGATTGGCCCGATCCCCAATCGCATGGATCGCCAGTTGAAGCCCTGCCCTATCGCTTCCGGCGATGTTGCGATACATTGCCGTTTCGTCGCACAACTCGTCGCTCGGGCCGCCGCACGTATGCGGAGCATCCGTATACGGCTCGAAAAACCAAGCCGTCGTGGAACCTAGCGAGCCATCCGCAAACCCCTTTACCGCTCCGATTCGGAATTTTTCATTGCCAAAACCAGCCACAATTCCGAGATCGGCCAATCTCTCCCATGCCGGCAGCGGCGTGTGAAGTGAAACTCGTACCGCCAATTCGTTTCGATGAAGAAGCCGCTGGTAAGCGCGCAGCAGATCGGGCGAGTTAGCCATAGCATCTGCCCCCAGCAAACCCATGTCTTGAACGCTGGTCACTCCGTGCTGTATTGAGTGCTCCTGGGCCGATAACAACGCGCCGGCCATCTGATCGATAGTTGCCGCGGGAATCACTCGTGCAATCAGATTTCTTGCTGCATCTTTGAAAATACCCGTGGGGTTCCCGCCAGCATCCCGCTCGATTTCACCACCTGCCACATCGGCTGTATGCCTATCCACACCTGCTAATTGCATCGCGAGGGAGTTCGCAAAGCTGGTGTGCCCGTCCACCCGGCTGACGAAAACCGGATGATGAGGGGTCACATCATCGATCAGCGAATGGCCGGGAAGTTGCGGCGGTACCCAGTCCTCCGGATCCCACTGCCCGAACAGGACCCACTCACCGTGCGGTTTGGAGCGTACAAATTCCGCTATTCGCTCGCGAAATTCTGCCCCGCTCTTTGCCGTGCGAAGTTGGACGCCCGATAACGATGCGCCTCCCATGTAGAAGTGCACGTGGGCGTCGTTTAACCCGGGAAGCGCTAGTCGATCCTTAAGCTCGATGACACGCGTATTGCCTCACGCAGCTTCAACAACTCTTTCGACGTCCCAACCTTCGCGATCCTGTTGCCGCTGATCGCGACCGCTTCCGCCTCCGGTTGCGCGGGGTTTTCAGTCCAGATCCGGCCGCCCGCCAAAATAAGATCAACCTGCATTCAGCTCCCCAAAGTGTCGCATCGAGGTCGTAAGGAACAACAGCAGCCGGCTACACGCTATCCAACCGAAGAACGCCGGCGGACGCTGGCAAGCGTTATCGTTTCAGTTTTTCAACCGCTCTTCTTTCGATCTCAGGACAACCTTTGTCGAAAATACGACAACTGTGAACGGAAACCGCAAAACAGGGCTACAACGGAGTATGGGATTTGTCGAGCGGCCCCAGCTCGTTTGGTGGCGCAAGACGATTTTCCAGGTACATCTATGGACGGGAGCCGTTATCGGCCTGTACGTGATCGCGATCTGCGTCAGCGGCAGCGTGCTCGTGTTTCAGCGGGATCTGATATACGATTGCCCGAAGCTGCCCCCCGCGCCGAAGAACGCCTCGCGGTTTACGTACGAACAGATCGCACAGGCAGCAATGAATGCTCATCCAAAAGAGCCGCTCGATTCGATCGATATGCGAACCGGCGACAGGCGCGTGGTCGCGGTCACCTTGAAAGCCGGCGACAAACATCGCGTCATGTACTTCGATGCGTATTCATCCCGGGTTGTCGCTGAGGCAGTCACCGAGGACAAACACCCGGTGATGTCATTTCTCGAACCTCTTCACAACGAGCTGCTCGGCAATCGAACAGGAGCGATCTTTAACGGCGTAGGCGGCGCATTTCTCTTTCTGATGTGTCCCACCGGGATGATCCTTTGGTGGCCTGGCCGAAAAAATTGGAAACGAGCGCTCAAGGTGAAGTGGAATGCCCGAGGTCCACGCCTCAATTTCGATCTGCACAGCGCGTTTGGATTTTGGACCGTCTTGTTCATCGGGATGTGGGGCTTGACTGGGGCGTACTTCATATTCCCGCAGCAATTCAATAACGCGTTTGGGCTCCTCTCATCCACTGGGGGCCTTCAATCCCAGTGGATGCCCAAGCAGCGGATGCTCGGGTTAGACGTGTTTCTGAATAAAGCTTGGCGGCTGTACCCGAATTCAAAGCTCGCCTATCTTTACATGGATGTCTATCGCCCTCACGGTCAAGTGACCGTGTTTCTTTCTCGCGATCCAAGCGTGCCCCTGACTCTACTCGAAGATATCGTTCGCTTCGACCCAGGAAATGGACAAATCGTCGATGACGAAAGCAGCGCGAAGTGGTCCATTCCTGAAAAAATCGCGCTCGGATCGTATTCCGTTCACTTCGGAGATTTCGGAGGCGTGGCATCCAAGATCGTCTGGGCCTTCCTTGGCCTCGTACCGGCGGGAATGGTTGTCACTGGCTATCTCATGTGGTGGAATAGATCGCTCAAGAAGAAGTGGGCGGCTTTGCGCCGAGCGGGTACGCACCAAAATCGCACGATTGCGTCGAGCGTCAAGGCATGAACATGAGAAGCCCCGCCAGCCGGAGTCTCATGTTGGCGTCCATTGCCGCCGCCATGCTTACGGGGGTTGTACTTACATCCGCCCCAGTGCGTGCAAAAGTCGAGCAGGCCCCGGCGAATTCTGAAGTCCCCGCGCCCGGACTGACGCTGAAGCCAACCCGCACCATCGAATTTCCGACGGATGAAGGAACGTGGATGTCTGTGGACGTTTCACCTGACGGAAAGGTGATCGTGTTCGATCTTCTTGGCCATCTCTACACCCTGGGTGTCGAGGGCGGAACGGCGAAAGCAATCACAAGCGGCATGAGCTTCAATAGCCAGCCGCGATATTCACCTGACGGAAAGCACATTGTTTTCGTCAGCGATCGTTCCGGCGCGGACAACCTGTGGATCGCAGATGCGGATGGCTCTAATGCGAGGGCGCTCAGCTCCGAAGAGCACGCGATGTTTACTTCTCCCGTGTGGACTCCCGACGGCCAGTACATTCTTGTCTCGCGCAAAAAGCCCCATTTTTACAAAGCCACCTTCGAGCTCTGGGAATACGATCTCAACGGCGGTTCCGGCGTTCAGATCACAAAGAGCAACGTTAATGACACAACTCCGCCGGAAAGGTGGCGCAACGCGCTCGGCGTGTCGCCATCTCCCGACGGACGGTATGTTTACTACGCCGAAAAGTCGGGCTATTTCTCCGAAAATGTGAAGTTTCCGCTTTGGCAGATCGCGCGCCGCGATTTGCGCACCGGCGAAGAAGATGTCATTACAGACGAAGCCGGCAGCGCATTCCGGCCGCAGTTGTCGCCTAACGGCAAAGAACTCATTTACGCAACACGGTACGATTCGCGAACCGGATTGCGCCTCCGCAATCTCGTAACCGGTGAAGACCGCTGGCTGAAGTATCCGGTTCAGCATGACGATCAGGAGTCTTATTTTTCCAGTCGCGATTTGCTGCCCGGGTACGCATTCTTTCCGGGCGGAAACGAAATTGTTCTTTCATACGGTGGGAAGCTGCACCGCCTCAACCTCGAAACGAAAGAAGATCGCGTGATTCCGTTCACCGCCGTGATATCGCGCGGCTTGGGTCCCCGGCTCCATTTTCCGACGCGAGTGGACGAAGGACCAGTGCACGCGCGCATCATTCAGGGGGCGGTGGCCTCGCCGGATGGTAAACGACTGGCGTTCTCCGCGCTCACTCACCTCTACGGAACGGATCTGGGCGGAGGCTCGGCTCGGCGCCTGACAACGGGGGATGAACGCGAGTATCAGCCCGCATGGTCACCGGATGGCCAGTGGCTAGCCTACGTCACCTGGTCCAACGAACAGGGCGCGATTTGGAAAATGCGCGCGGATGGAACGGGCGCGCCGCAACGCCTCACATCCGCTCCTGCCTATTACGAGAATCTTGCGTGGTCGCCCGATTCGTCGCGCATCGTGGCTTTGAGGGCTTCGCAACATCAGGCAATGATCCAGCCGGAAGAGTTTGGTCACGGGATGAACATCCTTGACCTGGTATGGATTCCCGCTGCCGGAGGGGCGCCAACCGTCATCGCTTCGGCCGCCGGTTTCGGTGGACCGCATTTCACACGCGATCCCGATCGCATCTACGTCACGTTGACCAAATCGCAAGGCCCGCTTGCGGCAGAGTACCAACTTCTGTCTTTGCGATGGGATGGCTCGGACCGGAGAACGCTATTCACCCTTAAGAACAAGGACGTGTGGGGCGCCGAGTTTTCGCCGATCACCGAGATCTACATGAATCCGGATGGAAAGCGAGCGCTCGCCGCGCACCGGTATCAGCTGTATCTCATCGACGTGCCGAGCCCGGGCGGCGAGCCTCCGGTTCTGGACGTGAGTTCTCCCTCTGCCGCCGTAGTCCGCTTGACCACTGTAGGAGCGGATGAGACTCGCTGGGCTGATCAAGGCAAGACGATTACTTGGTCCGTAGGCGCCAGCTTTTTTGAGCTGCCCCTCAGCGACGTGACATCGGCAATCGAGTCGCGGGAAGCTGGGAATCCTTCGCAGCCCGGCCCTCAACCGAACAGTCCCGAGGGTGCGAAGCGGTTCCATCCTCGCGAAATGCACGTTGATATCGAAGCGGCGCGATACCGGCCTCGCGGAACTATTGTTCTGCGCGGGGCACGCGTCATCACGATGCGAGGCGATGAGGTCCTGCCGGCCGCCGATCTCGTCGTCAAAGACAATCGGATCGTTTCTGTGGGTCCCCGCGGCTCCGTCAACGTTCCTCAGGGCGCAAAGGTGCTTGATTTGTCCGGTATGACGATTGTGCCCGGATTCATCGATACCCACGCGCACTGGTTCGAGATTCGACGCGGCGTACTCGACATTCCGGCGTGGGACCTTTTGGCTACGCTCGCGTTTGGCATTACTGCAGGTCGTGATCCGCAAACCGGAACCAATGACATTTTCCCCTATGAAGACTTGATCGACGCGGGCGAGACTATCGGCCCGCGGGTTTACACCACCGGTCCGGGTATTTTCTACGTCAACGATTTTCAAAACGTCGACGAAGCTGCCGACGTCATCTCTCGGTACAAAAATTACTACCGCACAAATATGGTGAAGTCTTACCTCGTCGGCAATCGCCGCCAACGGCAGTATGTCGTGGAAGCATGCAACCGTCTTCAGGTCATGCCGACCACGGAGGGTGCCGCTGATATGATGCTCGACCTCACTCACGTCATCGATGGATTCAGCGGTAACGAACACCAGTTTCCAATTTTCCCGCTATACAAAGATGTTATTAACCTCGTGGCGCAATCCGGTGTCTTTTACACGCCCACGTATGTCATTGAAGGTTACGGCGGGCCGGGTGCGGAAAACTATTACTACGAAACCACCGACGTCCATGACAATCCCAAAGTCCGTCGATTTGTGCCGCATAACATTGTCGATACGAAGGCAACCCGGATGACGTGGTATCGCAAAGACGAGTATTCGTATCCGCAAGCCGCCAGAGATACAGCCGCAATTCTCAGCGCCGGCGGCAAGGTGTGCGTCGGCGGGCACGGTGAGTTTCAAGGCCTCAGTTACCACTGGGAGCTGTGGTCATTGCAATCGGGGCACCTCAGTAACTTGGAGACTCTGCGGGCCGCTACTCTGAACGGCGCAGAAGCGATTGGCTTGGCGCAAGACCTGGGCAGTATCGAGCCCGGTAAGCTCGCCGACTTAGTAATTCTGCGAAAGAACCCTTTGGATGACATTCACAATACGATGGCAATCCGATACGTGATGAAAAATGGCGAGTTGTTCGACGGCGACACACTCAACGAACTTTGGCCTCGGCAAAAAGCTTTGGCCCCCCTTTGGTGGTGGAACGACCATCCTTAGCGACGGGCTGGATTGGGGGTGAAAACTACTCTGCACAGATGTTGAAAAACAGCACCACTGAAATGTGCAAACACGTCGTCCGCCCGATCCTCGGCCCGGCGAGGGAGAACAAGTTGCATCTTTTGCCGACGGCTCGCCGGTGTTTCGGTATAGCGACGTCATCCCGTTGCCGGGCATGACGGGTGATGTTCAAGCGTTGCGCTGTATGCGGGCCAAAGCGTTGGACTTGTGTCGCGAATCCAAGGAGCTGGAGAGCTTATGGGGGAATTAGCCGCTCTTTCGGAACAAACTCTAAGACGGTCAGTCGTCTTGCTAGGTGAGTAAGTGCGGATGTCGCCAAGTTCTTCAAATAATTCTGGACGGAAATTGCAAACACGACTACAATGTTTCTTATTCAGGTGAGGAGGTTTATGAAACGATTCAGCGCAGCGTTATCTCTGGCCATATTGGCTGTTTGGCCACTATCGGCCCAAACGTCTGGCAGTTTTACCGGTCAAGTTACGGACAGCTCGGGTGCGGCGATCGTCGGTGTGACCGTCGCGGCTGACAATTTGGCCAATGGACAGCACCGGGAGGCGACCACGGACAGCGGTGGGCGCTACACCATTCCCGACGTTCCCATCGGAAAATACAAACTAACTGTCGCCCAGAAGGGATTCGAAACCGCCATCCAGCAGCCTGTCGGCGTCGCTGTCGGCCAATCTGTGCCCGTAAATTTCACTTTGACTCCTGGTGCAGTCAATCAGGCCATAACGGTCACCGGCGAGGCGCCGATCGTCGATCCCAACCAAGGCCAAGGAGAGACGCTTAATAATCGCGATGTTCAGGAGCTGCCGATCAACGGCCGCGACTACGGACGCTTCAGCCTGCTCACGCCAGGAGCAGTTGCCCGGAGTAATTACATTGCTGACCTTTCGTTCGACGGTCTTCACAGCGTGCACAATCAGTTTGCGATCGACGGCATCGACGCGACGCGGGTCGACCAGCCCTACATGTCCAATGGCTTTGAGCGCGGAGCCCGGCTCCTGACTGGCAGCCTCGATACGATCGCGGAGTTTCGTGTCCAAACCAGTAACTACCGTGCTGAATATGGCCGCGCGGCGGGGTCCTATGTGAACATCGCCACGAAGAGCGGAGCGAACCAGTTTCACGGCGATGCGTACGATTACCTGCGAAATGATTTCTTCGACGCGCGCAATTTCTTCAACACGAAACCGACGCCCATGGCGAAATACCGATTCAACGATTTCGGCGGCAACGTGGGCGGTCCCATCAAGAAAGATAAGACCTTCTTTTTCGCGAACTATGAAGGCTCACGTCAGCTCATAGGCATCACGACAACGGGTACGGTTCTCAGCGCGCTCGGCCGCGCGGATGTATTGACGACATCCCCGGCACTCACGCCAGTTGTCGACATCATTCCTCTCGGAAATGGCAGCATCACATCCGATCCGCGGGTCCAAAACTACGCAACAACGGGCGTTTCGAATGTTCGGGAAGATACGGGCAGCATCCGGATCGATCAGAACTTCTCCGAGCGCAATTCCGCTTATGTTCGTGTCAACGTGAACGATTCCCATGTCTTCGGTCCGCTGTTCGGCGTAATCAACACCGCCTTTGGCCTGACCGATTTCCAAAACGTTCCCGTGCGCACCAGTAATTTCGCGGTTCATGATACTGAGATCTTTTCCCCAACGTTCATAAATGAGTTTGAAGTTGGCATGCAGCGCTGGGGAAGCCATATCATCTCGAATGAGGCGATTCCGATGGCGACCATCACCGGACTGACGATCACGCCCGGCGATGAAGGTTATTACAAAGACAACAACACCAGCTATCAGATCGGGGATACGATGAGCAAGAGTCACGGCTCGCATAATTTCAAGTGGGGAGTTAACGAATATCGCATCCAGATCGACCAAAAAACGCTGACACAATATCTGATGACTTTCGCCTCTCTGAACGATTTTATAAACAACAAAGTCTCCAACGCGCAGGTGCTGATAGCTCTTCCCGGGATCTCGTCCTGGGCCTATCAAACCGGTGCTTTCGTCCAGGATACGTGGCACGTCAAACCTACTTTGACCCTTGATTACGGGCTGAGATATGATTTCGAGACACCGCCGTACGATCCCGCACACAGGGCACAAACGTTCGACACGCGGACGAATACGCTGGGGCCGCCCGGAGATCCCTACTTCAAAGACAATCTCACCGATTTTGGGCCCCGCTTCGCTTTCGCCTGGCAAGTCACTCCGAAGACTGTGATCCGCAGCGGTTATGGCATCTTTTATCAGACTTACCCGGTGGGCTTTGGCGCTTATAGCGTTCCGGCCAATAACATACCTGGAAACACCACGCTTTCTAATCTCCAGATTCCAAATTTGTCGTACCCGCTCACTCCGTTCCTCTCCCGAGGCGTGGCTCCTCCACCCACCGTCAGCGGGTTCAATTGGGACAAACCGGACATTTACGTTCAGCAGTGGAACTTCACTGTGGAGCAGCAGCTCAGCGATTCCACGGCCCTCACCGTCGCGTATGTCGGAAATCACGGGTTGAATCTGCGGCGCAATCTGAATATCAACTTTTTCGATCCTGCGCTAGGACGACGTCCGATCCCCGGCTTTTCAGACGTTAATATCGAAACGGCAAGCGGTCAGGACGTCTATCACAGTCTCCAGGTGAGCTTGGTTCAGCGATTCCGCCACGGTTTTCAGGGCCAGTTTAATTACACCTGGGCTCACGCGATCGACGATGTGCAAGACCAGGGGCTCTTTTCGGCCCAGCCGCAAGATAACAATAACTTCAAGGCGGAGCGAGGCAATAGTTCCGGAGATATTCGCCACAATTTTTCGTACGGCCTGGTGTATGGACTCCCGTTCGGCAATGGACAACGATTTCTGGGTAACGCGAGCGGCCTGACGCAACGCGTGCTGGGCGGCTGGCAATTGGCAAGTCTGGCCATCATTCACTCAGGCGTTGCCGATACCGTGTACATCGGCTCGAACCCATTCGGTAATGGTAACTTCACGAATCAACGCCCCAACGCGGTTCCCAATGTATCCCAGTATGCGGCCAATCCGAGCGTAAACGGCTGGCTTAATCCGGCAGCGTTCTCGATGCCAGCCAACGGGACGTTTGGCAATCTCGGACGAAACACGTTCTATGGCCCTAAGTTTGTCCAGATCGATACATCGCTCTTGAAAGAAACACCGATCACAGAAGGGACACATCTTGAATTCCGCGCCGAAGTGTTCAACGTGTTCAATCACCCGAATTTCGGCGAGCCGGATTCCACCTTTGGAACGCCTGGTTTTGGCCAGATCTTTCAAACCTTCGGCGCAACGTTAGGATTCGGCACGTCGCGACAGATCCAACTCGCGATGAAGTACATCTTCTGAAGCGTCATGATTAACCGCCGCAGCATGTTTAAGCTTGCTGCGGCGTCAGGTTGCTTCGGATATCCCGCGCTCGCTCGATTGCCGGCCGATGGCAGCGCGCAGCCGCTGGCCACCATCCCTCGGTCAGAGCAGTTTGACCTCAAATCTGCGGAGGGCAACGTATACCGTATTCGAATTGGTCACCCTCATGCGATCGAGGCCGATCTGCCGCTCATGATCAGGGGCAGGAAGGCTACCGCTATCTATGTGCTTGACGGGGCCGACACGTTCGGAATGACCACCGACCTGACTCGATATATGCAATGGGGAGGGGACGTACCGCCATGTTTAACTGTAGCGATTGGGTATCCGACAGACGATCCGGAGGAATTAGAACGCCGCCGCAGCTTCGATCTGACGCCAACAGAAAATCCAGAACACCCCAGACCTGGGCTGCGGTATGGTGGCAGCGCGAACTTTCTTTCCTTTCTCGTTCAGACGTTGAAGCCTCTCATCCAAGAAAAGTACGGGGTCGATCCGCAGGAATCTGTGCTTGTTGGGCACTCCTTCGGCGGCCTCTTCACGATCAGCTCAATCGCTCAAGCCCCAAATGCGTTCCGTCATCATCTCGCGATGAGCCCTTCGCTCTGGTATGACCATCGGTTCGCGGTTACTAGGATGGATGCGGCGCTTAAGGCAGGTCTTCAGCCGCGCGGCCGACTAGCTATTTTCGTCGGCGAAGATGAAGATCTTCCACACGCGATGGTCGCTAATGTCCTCGCGCTGAAACGCCTTCTCGATGGCCGTCCAGGAGCGTTCGAGGCCCTGAAGATTGAAGTGTTTCCTGATGCCGATCACTTCACTGTCCAAGGGAGAGCCCTTACCGAAGGTCTAAGGTTTTTGCTGTCCAAAGACATTAGCTGTTATGTTCCCTATAAAGCGATCGGGGAAGAACCGTAAGGGCAAGCGCCACGGAAACCAAAATCACAAGAATCGAAATATACCAGGTAGATTTGCCTCTCCATGAGGGCAGCTACAACTGGTCCGGAGGCAATTCAGTAGAGGTCTTCGATACCACGGTCGTCGCCGTTCACACGAACCAAGGCATAGTCGGCTACGGAGAAGTGTGCCCTTTGGGACCAGCCTATCTTCCCGCCTACGCCGAGGGCGCCCGCACAGGCATTGCGCAGATCGCGCCAAAACTGATTGGGCTTGACCCGACCGAGTTGTCGGTTATCAATGAGCGAATGGATCGCGCTCTCCGCGGCCACCCATACGCGAAATCTCCTCTTGATATGGCTTGTTGGGACATCTTGGGACAAGTGGCAAAGCTCCCGCTCGTTACCCTGCTCGGCGGACGACGCGAGGATTCCTTCCCTCTATATCGAGCGATATCACAAGAAGCTCCGGCCGAGATGGCTCAGAAGATCGCTCGGTATCGCTCAGAGGGGTACACAAAATTTCAATTGAAAGTGGGCGGAGATCCCAATGTCGACATAGATCGAATCCGAAGTGTGGCAGCGGAAATGGGCACTGGAGAGGTTTTGGTTGCCGACGCAAACACCGGATGGACGCAACATCAAGCTGTTCGCGTCGCAGACGCAATCCGGGATGTCGATGTGTACATCGAACAACCGTGCTTTAGCTACCGCGAGTGCCTGGCCGTAAGACAGCACACGAATAGGCCTTTCATTCTTGATGAAGTAATCGACTCAGTCGACATGCTGGTAACCGGGGTCGCGGACAAGGCGATGGATGTTATCAACCTGAAGATCTCGAAGGTCGGTGGCCTGACGAAGGCTCGCCAGATCCGTGACTTAGCCGTTTCGCTCGGAATCGCGATGACAATTGAAGACACTTGGGGAGGGGATATCACGACTGCTGCAATCGCTCACCTCGCCCACAGCACGCCTGCTCCATACCTGTTCTCCGCGACTGACTTCAATAGCTACGTCACCGTGAGCATCGCCGACGGAGCTCCGGAGCGCAAGCAGGGCCGGTTGGCTGCTCCCACGGGGTCAGGGTTGGGGATTACGCCTCGAATGAACGTGTTGGGTCCAGTGCTGTTCGCGGCACCGTAAACTGTGCACGCGCGGCTTTTTCTATAGACGGTAAAAACCCACTGGAAAGGGCCTATTTACAGGTGTTCGCGCTTCGAGATTATCGCGGCCGGCAGGGTCTCAAGGAACGCGCGGGCCACAGGCGTTGCGATCTTTTGCAGGCGGTAATACTTCAGGCGCACATCGTCCCCGAGATCGAGTTTGACCGGTCGCTTCGCGGGCTGGGAGTTTGGTTTCGAGGAAGCGTAGATACGCGTCGAGTTTTTCGAGTTTGCTGTCGCCGAACGGGATAACCTGCGAGAGAAATGAGTAGAGCCGACGGAAGGACTCGATCCGGTTGCGAAGTTTCTCTTGGTCATCTCCTATCGCCTGCTCAAAGCGCGTGACGGCCTTGTCGACGATGGAGTTCATCAGCGCGTTATCGGTTGGGCTCTCCTTCCGGCGCGGTTTAAAGAAAACGGCAGCGAACTGGTCGACTTCGATTTCCTGGACGATGTAGGTTCCGTACATTTCGGCGCGTAAGAGAGTAGAGTTGACGCGGATCTGGCTGGCCGGTGATGACGGGCGCCGTGTCGTAGTAGCGCTGGAATGCGCGCTGGATCTCTTCGGGGTCGTTTACGAAATCGAGAACGAAGGTGTCTTCTTTGCCCGGATGGGTCCGGTTGAGCCGCGACAGCGTTTGAACCGCCTGCACGTCTGCCAATCGCTTGTCGACGTACATCGTGTGGAGCAATGGCTGGTCGAATCCGGTCTGGTACTTGTCGGCGGCGATCAGGATTCCGTATTCGTGTTTCTTGAACTCTTCCGGAAGCCGTTTTTCGCTGATTTTCCCGCCATTCATTTTGACTTCGGTCAACTCCTCTTGATTCGGATCATCGGGGTCTATGACTGATCCCGGAGAAGGCGACCAGTGTGCGCAGATCGTCATAGCCCTGAAGCTGGATGTACCTGATCGGCTTCCTTCTTGTAGCGAACGGCTTCGAGGCGGGAGCCGGTAACGACCATGGCTTTAGCCCTACCGCCGATGCGATGGCGAACATTCTGGCGGAAGTGCTCGATGATAACTTCAGTTTTTTGCGCGATATTGTGCGGGTGGAGGCGCATGAAGCGGGCGAGGGCTTTCGCGGCTTTCTTTTTTTCGACCTCGGGATCGTCCTGCGCGGCTTTCAGGAGTTTGTAGTAGATGCTGTAGACGGTGTAGTTTTGGAGAACATCAAGGATGAACCCTTCCTCTATGGCCTGCCGCATTGAGTATTGGTGGAAAGGTTGGGGCTGGCCGTTAGCGTCGCGCTGGCCGAAAACTTCTATGGTTTTGTACTTTAGGCGTGGCGGTGAAGGCGAAGAAGCTGAGGTTGGGCTGTTGCTTGCGGCCTTCGACGACGCGGATAATCTCCTCTTCGTAATCGGGCAGCTGCTCTTCTTCGTGCGCGCTGGCGTGCGATGGCGCGAATGCGTTCGCCGCCGAGCACGGCTTTCATCTTCGCGGCGCTCTCGCCCGACTGCGAGCTGTGCGCTTCGTCGACGATGACCGCGTAACGGCGTTCTGGGAGATCGCCCGCGTGCTTAGGTCACGAACGGGAATTTCTGAAGAATGGTGATGATGATTGGAACGCCGATTTCGAGCGCGTCGGCGAGTTGCTTGGAATCGTCTTCGATTTTCACGACGACGCCGGTCTTGTGCTCGAACTGATAGATGGTGTCCTGAAGCTGCTTATCGAGAACGAGGCGGTCGGTTATGACAATGACACTATCGAAAACTTTCCGATCTTCGGCGTCGTGCAGGCTCGAGAGGCGATGCGCGAGCCACGCGATGCTGTTGCTCTTCCCGCTGCCGGCTGAGTGCCAGATGAGATAGTTCTTTCCGGTTTGCGATGCGCGGGCATCTGCGATCAGCGGAGCGAACGGCGTCAATTTGGTGGAAGCGCGGGAAGATGAGAACGCTTCCGATGCCGGTTATCGTTTATCGATTTGCAGGTGGAGGAAGCGGCCCAGGATGATCGAGCCAGCTATCCCGTTGCCAGATTTGTTCCCATAAATAGTGCGTGCGGTAGCCATTCGGGTTTTCGGGATTGCCCGCGCCTCCTCGATTGCCACGGTTGAAGGGCAAGAAACTTGGTTTCCGCACCTTCAAGACGGGTGGACGATGTAGCAGACGTCGGTATCGACGGCGAAATGCACGAGCGCGCGCTTCTTGAACGAGAACAGATAGCTCGCGCGGGTCGCGACTGCGATATTGCCGGATGGCGTTTTCGGTGATTTGGCCCGTGAACGCGTTCTTTAGCTCGACTGTGGCAACGGGAGGCCGTTGACGCTCAAGAGGAGATCGATGGATTGCTCATGCTGGCAGGCTGAAGTGGACTTGGCGAGTGACGGTCAGGCGATTTTGAGGAGTAGAGACGCGCGGTTTCGGGATTCATTCCGCTCGCGGGCGCGAAATAGGCGAATTCGAACGTCTGGCCGAAAAAATCGATGCCGTGACGGAGAACGTCGAGCGTCCCGCGAGTGTCAAGGGCGATCGTTAGCTCGTTCAGGAACGCTTCTTGGGTGCTCGCGCCGTAGTATTCGGCGATGGCTTTCCAGCGTTTCGGTTGGGTGATTGGATGAAGTTTAGAACGAGATGCTGGATGCAGCGCGCGAGCGCGATCGTAAAGCTTTGCGTCGCCGAGCTCGTACCCGCCGGAAGTGGTGAGCGAATGGACGATAGCATTTTCGAAGGCGATTTCGCGGTGATCGGTCACGAGGCTAGGACCTCCATCTTCTCTTCGTGTTTCTTGAGAGTCGAGCTGGCTGGTCACGGCAGCGGTAATGAGCGCGGAGCGGTATTCGCGAAGGAGATCGATGGCGGACAGCACCGAAGCTCTGCGTCCGCCTCGCTTTCGAACATGCTAGTCGCAGGTGCGCGGAAATCGCGCTGCTCCGCATCGGGCGGGACGGAACAGAATATATTCGATCATGTCGTCGAGCGAAAGCTGACGTTACGGGTTCCACCGTAGCATCGACTTCTGCGAGAGCTGCAGCTTTGCTGATGCAGTACAGAGCGTAGAGAGACCACCTCGGTTGAATAGCGGTTGGCCGGCAGACGTGCGTATGACTGCATGAAGCGCGAAGCCATCGGGTGCCCGAGATAGCGCCAGACTCTACGCGGTGATACGAGAGCAGCAAGTCGCCGACATTGGGCTCTCGTTCGCGCGCCTTCAGAATCCGTCGGGCCGGAGATGACGACGTTGCAGATCATCTGTCAGCAGGTCGATACCGTCCCGGCTCACGTTACTGCGATACGCGGAATATCGTCCGGAATCGCTGAGTATCCGGCCAATGTCCGACGTGAGCCACTCTGATCACAGCGGCTAAGCAGGAACTTCGTAAACGCATCGCGCTCCAGTGCCCGGGATCGCGCCGAGCCAGCTCAATGCCCAAGTCTTTAATAGGCACGCTAGGGTCGAGACCTTGGGTGACGGCGTGGCTGATGAGGGCGGAGCGTTTTTCTTCGAGCAGTTCGATCAGGCGCTGCTTTTTTGCGATGAGGTCGTCGATTTCGAGTGAGTTTCGCATCGAGGAACGAAACGACGCTCGCCTGAGTGCGAGTGTCGAGGAACGGATACGCAGCGACGGTTGGCGATGTGCTGCGCAATCTGACGCGCGGCATCTATTGATCCAAACGTCGATCGAATTCACGAAGTCGATGAAATCTGCGAGATGCAGACTGATAGAACAGGAAACTCCGGCAATACTCCTGGCGTACGGGCGTAGTACCAGCATCTCGGATGTGCAGATGCCTGCTCTCTGCGATATAAACTTTCGCGAGGTAGCGATGAATGAAATATAAGGAATGGAGTTGCGCGGAGAGATATACGGTCGGATTTGCCGCAGTACGCGTTGCGGACGTAAACGGATGTCGCCCGATCAGTCGGCGCGTCTCTTTTCAAACGGCGTCCACGGTCTACGCTAGCAGACGTACAAAACTCGGCGCTCGACGGTGCCTTTCGTCGTAAGCCGCTCGAACGAGGTACTTGAGCCGCGTCTGCCTTTGTGAGTTCACCGCCCCACCGTCCCGAGCACCCTACATAATCTCGCCTTCGGTCTCCCGTATATCCTTTTCGATTTCTGCGAGCGGCCTCGGTGGCGTGTATTTGTAGAAGTGCCGTGTCAGCGGAATTTCGTAACCGATCTTGGTCTTGTCTTCATCGATCCAGGCGTCGGGAACGAACGGTTTCACTTCACGTTTGAAGTAGTCGTTGATGTCTTCTTTGAGCGGAACGTTTTCGGTATCGCGCAGCTCGGGATCGGGCTCGGGGTTGCCTTCCGGGTCGGTACAGATGGGCGCGTTTTCGTCGCGTTCGCTGAACGCGGCTACGATTGCCTTTCGCACAGGTGTTGAAACTACGATTTTATTCGATCTGAGCAATTGATCGAGGGCGGCGGTGAACTCTTTCGCGGTCTCGTCCACGTCTTGTCATGAGGCAACGTCTGCAGGGCGGCGAGTAACTGAGGTCTGCAGCGCTTGACCGCGCTCGATTTCGTCTTTGCCTTGTTTGCCGGATTTGCGGGACGACGGCGAGGGCTTCGAAGGCTCGCGATGCTTCGAATCGCGCGATATGTTCCGGAGTTACGGAGAAGCTCAGGCGTAGCGGGCGCTCGACGGTGATTTTCCGATAGCCGAAATCTTCGTTGTCGAAGATTTTCGAGTGCTCCGATTCCGTGAAGGAGCAGTAGATGCGGACGATTTCTTCGATGTGTTCCTGGCGCATTTCGTTGCGCTTATTGCCGAGGCTCTTGCGCATTTTGGAGTAGAGATCGACGGCATTGACGAGCTGGACCTTGCCTTTCCGCTTGCGGGTTTTCCGGTTGGTGACGATCCAGATATAGGTGTTGATGCCGGTGTTATAGAAGAGCTGGTCTGGGAGGGCGACGATGCCTTCGAGCCAGTCATTTTCGACGATCCATTTGCGAATGTTGCTTTCGCCCGATCCGGCATCGCCGGTGAAGAGTGGCGAACCGTTGAAGACGATGCCGATACGCGAGCCGGTGCGTTCGGCATGGGAGTACGGTTTCATCTTCGAGATCATGTGCAGGAGGAACAGGAAGGAGCCGTCATTGATGCGCGGGAGGCCGGCTCCGAAGCGGCCGTCGAAGCCCTTCGACTCGTGTTCTTTGCGGACGAAGTCTTCTTCGGATTCCCACTTGACGCCGAACGGGCGGGTTGGCGAGCATGTAGTCGAACTTCTTGTCGGAGAAGGCGTCGAAAGTTCTGCCGTCTCCGAGTGAGTCGCCGAGCTGGATGTTTTCGATGTCGTCGCCGCAGGATGAGCATGTCGGAGCCGCAGATGGCATAGGCTTCGGCGTTGTAGTCCTGGCCGAAGAGGACGAGCTTGGCGTCGGGGTTGAGCTCGCGCATGTAGCGGGCCGATTCCGAGAGCATGCCGCCGGTGCCGGCAGCCGGATCGAGCAAGGTGCGAACGGCGCCTTTCTGGCGGAGGATGTCGCTATCGGGCTCGAACAGGAGGTCGACCATGAGGCGGATGACCTCGCGCGGGGTGAAGTGGTCTCCGGCTTCCTCGTTCGCCGCTTCGTTGAATTTGCGGACAAGTTCTTCGAAGCTGCGCCCCATTTCGAGGTTGGAAACGGCGTTGGGGTGCAGGTCGACCTCGGAGAACTTTTGGACGAGCTTGAAGAGGCGATTCGATTTATCGAGCTTCTGGATCTGCTGATCGAACCCGAAGTTGTCGAAGAGCTCGCGGGTTTCCTTGGAAAAGGCTTTCGTGTAATGGAGAAGGTTTTGTGCGAGACCTTCGGGGTCGTTCAGGAGGCGGCCGAAGTCGTACTTGCTGGTGTTATAGAAGGGCTGTCTCGCGGCTCGGCGGAGCATTTGTCTCGGACGCCGTGCTCTATTACGTGCACGATCGCGGCAAGCGGAACCTACGGGATCGCCTGAAGGCTGGGTATTTGGCCAACGCGGATGAGAGCCTGAAGATTGCCGCAGAGTGGTTTCCTCTCGAAGAAGAAGCATGGCAAGAGTCTCGCGAAAATCGCAAGCACAGAAGCACAAAATAATCCGACTGCTCCGCGGGGAGATCTACCTTTGCGCGTTCGACCCCACTATAGGACACGAAATTAGGAAAACCAGGCCTGCGCTGGTTATCCAGAACGATGTGGGAAACCGGTATAGCCCTCTAACGATCGTTGCCGCGATTACATCGAAGATTTCTTCTGTTCCCTATCCGATCGAAGTCATTGCTGACGCGGATGCGAGCAATGGTCTGGAGACGCGCTCCTCCATTCGCCTGGATCAGATTCGCACGGTAGATCAGCAGCGGCTCATCCGCCGTTTGGGAGTGATGGATACCGCCACGATGGCGAAGGTCGACGAAGCGATACAGATTAGCCTGGGGCTTGTGCGGATCTGATGCACGCGGTTCAGTATCAAGTATTTTGCGAATGTCGGATCGAACGTTGACCAGGTAATGTCTCCAGGAACGCCTGCGCCATAGGTGTTTTCACTCCGAAGAATTCCTGCGGAGTGACCATCACCTCGAGCATTCCACCGTTCAAAACCGCGATCCGCGTTCCGAGCGCAAGAGCTTCCGCGATGTCATGGGTGACAAATACCGAGGCGACGTTGTATCGGGCTCGCAGATCGCGAAACTGCTGCTGCATATCATGACGTGTGACGGGATCGAGCGCGCCGAACGGCTCGTCGAATAGCAACAGCGGGGGATCGGCGGCCAAGCGCTCGTGCCACCGCCGCACGCTGCCGTTGCCCGCCGGACAATTCATGCGGAAACCGGGTGGCGAAACCATCCGACAGGCCCACCTGCTCCAGCAGCTCGCGCGCTCTTTCATGCTGTCTCGCACCGAGCCACCCAAGCAATCGCGGTACGAGTGACACGTTCTGCTGGACGGTCCAATGCGGCAGAAGCCCGAACTCTTGAATCACGTATCCCACGCGGCGCCGCAGCTCAATCGCATTCAGCTCAGCCGTGTTTTGGCCGTCAATCAGGATCCTGCCCGCACTCGGCTCGAGCATCCGGTTGACTAGGCGAAGCGCCGTCGTCTTCCCGGACCCGCTTCGGCCCAGCAGCACGAGCGTCTCGCCGCGCGATACCTCGAAACTCAGCTTGTTGAGTATCGTGCGTCCACGAACCTCGTAACTGACCTCTTGAAACGAAAGATACGGCAGGCGGTCTCGCTCCCTCAAGAGCCATTATTGGTCATGGCATAATGAATTCAAGCCGCCAACCATTGCCATTCCTTCTCGCTTCCGCGTTGCGTAGAACTGTTTTAAGCTGCTAACTTTAGGAATTTCCAGACACTATCGTTATTAGCCCGCATGCCGTACCAGATTCAGCCCCAGAGAGAATTCCTCGTTCGCCCCGCCCTTCCCGCATCGCTGAATCGCCTTTCTGAGCTTGCTTATAATCTGCTGTGGAGCTGGGATCACACGATTCGCGCTCTCTTCCGGCGCCTCGAGCCGAATCTTTGGAAAGAATCGAATCATAACCCGATCCAGCTACTCGGACGCATTCCGCAGGCGGCGTTGGATCGAGCTTCTACGGATCCGCGCTTCGTCAACATGTACAGGAGCGCCTGTGAACGCCAGGACAGCTATCTCCGCAGTGCTGCGCCGACGCCCGACACCCCTCTCATCGCGTACTTTTCGATGGAGTACGGGCTTCTGGACTGCATGAATATCTACTCCGGCGGCTTGGGGATCCTTTCGGGGGACCATCTCAAAGCGGCCAGCGACTCCGATTTTGCCTTGACCGGCGTCGGACTCTTGTATCAGCGCGGTTATTTGCAGCAATACCTGAACCCGGACGGTTGGCAGCAGGAGCGTAACCCGGTAAACGACTTCTATACGCTTCCAGTGCGCCCGTGCATCGATGGCCACGGAGACGAGGTAATCGTCGCGCTTAACCTCCCCGGGGGCGAGCTGTTCATCAAAGTTTGGTACATCGACGTTGGCCGCGTGAAATTATTCCTGCTCGACACGAATATCCCGCAAAATAGCTCTGCCGATCATCGTGAGATCACGGACCAGCTCTATGGCGGCGATACGCACAAACGCATTCGCCAGGAGATTGTCCTAGGGATCGGCGGCCTTCGCGCTCTCAAAAAACTGGGAGTTCAACCCACCGTTCACCACATGAACGAAGGCCACTCGGCCTTCTTGGCGATCGAGCGCATTCGGGTCCTCATGGAGGAAAAAGGGCTCACATTCGAGCAAGCTCTCGAACCCACCCGTTTGAGCAACGTGTTCACCACGCACACATCGGTTCCGGCCGGCATCGACATTTTCGATTCGAGCCTCATCCACGAATACTTCGGACAGTACTGCCAGAGCGCAGGTTTCAGCTTCGAAAAGTGCCTCGCGCTCGGACGCAAACACGTCAATGATTCCACTGAGCGCTTCTCGATGGCTGTGCTCGCGTTGAAAACATCCGCGTTTCGGAACGCGGTTAGCGTAATTCATCGATCCGTCTCGCAGGACATGTTCCAAGACCTATGGCCACGCTTGCCGGTGGATGAGATTCCGATCACGTCAGTCACCAACGGAGTGCACCCGCCAAGCTGGATCAACGGTGATCTCGCCACGCTCTACGATCAGTACCTCCAGCCCGATTGGCGCGAGCGTTTGGAGGACGCGAAGATGTGGGAGCTCGTTCAAGAGATCCCCAGCCAAGAGCTTTGGGAGATGCATCGCAAGCGCAAGCGGCGCCTCGTCACTTTCGTGCGCGAGCGGGCCGGGCATGCCGCGTTTCAACGCAAAGCTTCGTCCTCCGAAGTCCGCCTTCTCTCGGAGGTTTTGGATCCCGACGTTTTGACCATCGGCTTCGCCCGCCGGTTCGCCACTTATAAACGCGCCACACTGTTGTTTCACGACGTGCCGCGTCTCAAAAAGATCCTCAATAATCCGAAGATGCCGGTGCAAATCGTTATTGCCGGCAAAGCGCACCCCAAAGATCATCCCGGCAAAACGCTGATTCGCGAAATCGTGGCGCTTTCGAGAGATCCCGAACTTGCCAAGCGGCTTATCTTTGTCGAGGATTATGGTATTCAGGTGGCTCGCGAAATGGTGCAAGGCGTGGATCTGTGGCTGAACAATCCTCGCCGCGGCGAGGAAGCTTGCGGAACCAGCGGAATGAAAGCTGCCATGAACGGCGTCTTAAACCTCAGCGTGCTCGACGGGTGGTTTGATGAGGCTTATGAGCAATCCTCCGGTTGGGCAATCGGCTATCGAATTCCCTACGCAGAGGATCAGGACGAAATTCATGCGAGCGGCATTTATTCCACTCTGGAAAACGACATCGTCCCGCTCTTCTATCAGGATTCTGAGCAGGAAATTCCGCTGGAGTGGGTCCGGCGCATGAAATCGTGTATTGCCAACATTACGCCTCGGTTTAGCTGCGGGCGCATGGTCGCCGAGTACATGTCCGAGCTGTATCAGCCCGCGCACAAAATGTGGACAGCGATTTCGAAGGACAATTTCGAAGTCGCGCGCCGGAAGAGTGTCTGGGAAAAACGCGTCAATGAAGCGTGGCACCTCGTCAAATTTGTAGATCTTGGTGATGGTGCCGGCGATCACGTACTGAGCGGTTCCGCCATACCGCTCCGCGCAACTGTAGACCTCGCCGGGCTTAAGCCATCTGAAGTCCGCGTTGAAGCGGTTATTGGTCAAATCGGCGTGAACGGTCAATTGCAGAATACGTATACGTTACCCTTGGCCGCTATCGACGAACGCGGAACCGCGGTTGTCTTCGCAAATGAATTCACCGTTCAGCAGACGGGTCGCGTGGGCTATTCCGTTCGAGTAACCCCGAATCATTTCGATATTCCCCTTACGCGGCCCTGTAACGCACTCCTGAAGTGGGTATCGGATTGAGAACGGATCGTAATGTTGCAGGCGCAAGAATCGAAAGATCCACTAGCAAAAAGTCACGATTTGTGGTACATAGACAGTAGGTGCAAGCGGGATCCGTCACCTAAGCCCTTCCGATATTATTGAGACCCCGCAATCTCAGGCGAGAATTAGGCACCTCCAGGACGTTTTTTACTTCGTAAGTACTGGATTCTAAATGATGCACGTTCACGGAGCAGGACGACACCCGGACTGCGTGTCTTTGCCCTGCCCGCCGAACGATACGAAGGAGCCGATCCACGACTATGGACGGAGATCGCAAATACCGCCAACACGGCTATCAAGACACAGAACGACCTTCCGGTAATAATCGGCCGGAACGGCAGCGGCAATCCGGCCCCAGACCCCCGCTTGACGCGACCGGGCCAAAACTTCCGCGCCTCGTTCAAACCCTCGTTGCTGCGCGATGCTTCAATTGCGGCACGACACTTCATTCGAGCGTGGATTTTAGAGGCACCTGTCCCAAGTGCGGCGCCGCTCTGCATTGTTGCAAGCAGTGCGTCAATTTCGATTCTTCGATGCGATTCCAGTGCGTCAAGCCCATCACCGCGCGCATTGCGCTAAAGGATCAGTCCAACATGTGCGAGCTATTCTCCCCGCGCGTTACGGTTGCCCGAGATTCACTTCCGTCTGGACCGGCGGCAAGGGTTGCGGATGGAGATGTGCTCCAGGGCCCTCGCAGCGCGACGGACGCGCGCGCGGCATTTGATAGCTTATTCAAGAAGTAAGCAAGTATTGTCTGCCGGCCCCTGAAGTCCGTTGCCGGACCGCTCTCGTCGTCTGAATGGCTGCTCCCAAAATCAAGAAGAAAACGTCCGGAAGCAAAGCGTCCGCAATGCCTCGGCAGGGTGCGATTCCGTGCTTGATTGTGCTCGCCCTTATTCTTCTGTTGGTCGGTGTCTTTCTTTTCTTTGCTGTCCGCAGTACCGGATAAAGAGCGGCAGATGCGAACCGACGGGAGACTCGCTCATCAACTCCGGCCCACGCGAATCACTCCGCATTATCTGGACACTGCCGAGGGATCGGCGCTAATTGAAGCCGGCAACACTCGGGTCCTGTGCGCCGCAACCATCGAAGACACGGTTCCCGGGTTTCTCCGCGGCACCGGAAAAGGCTGGATTACCGGAGAATATTCTATGCTGCCTCGCTCGACTGTAACGCGCACCCCACGCGAGGTTACGAAAGGTCGGCCCTCCGGTCGAACCCACGAGATCCAGCGCCTGATTGGCCGTTCCCTGCGCTCGATCGTCGATCTGGCTCTGCTCGGAGAGCGCAGCATCATCGTGGATTGTGACGTTCTGCAGGCCGATGGTGGGACGCGTACAGCCGCGATCACAGGCGCATATGTCGCGCTTGCCATCGCGATCGGCACGCTCGTCAAGTTCAAAGTGATCCCGAAATCTCCCCTTAGAGATTCGGTAGCGGCAACCAGCGTCGGGATCGTCGGGGGAACAGCCGTGCTGGATCTCTCCTACGAAGAAGACTCTCGCGCCGATGTCGACATGAACGTCGTTCTGACCGGTTCGAACAAACTTGTCGAAATCCAGGCCACCGCGGAACGCACTCCGTTTGAAAACGCTGAACTGATGGCGCTGCTTGATATGGCTACTGCAGGAATCGCCGAACTCCGCACTTTTCAGCAACACGCGCTCGCGGCGCAGGAGACATGATCATTTATGCGTGCTCCACAAATCTCGGCAAATTGGCTGAATTTAGACTAGCGGCTCAGGAATCAGGGGCTCCAGATCTTATAATTGAGCCGCTTCCCGGGTTGCGCCAGATTCCCGCGCCTGACGAGCACGGCGCGACATTCGAAGAAAACGCCATTGCGAAAGCAATCTACTATTCAGGTTTCACTCGCGAGATCGTGCTGGCAGACGACTCCGGCCTCTCGGTGGAAGCATTGGACGGCGCTCCAGGTGTTCACTCAGCGCGGTACGCGGGCGCAAACTCGAGCGACGACGCCAACAATGCTCTTTTGTTGGACGTTCTCCGCAACTGCAACTCCCGCACCGCGGCATTCGTCTGCGTCATTGCTCTTGCCCGCGCCGGAGTGATTCTGGCGACGGCCCAGGGACGCGACCTCGGGCGAGATCCTCGACCGCACCGCGAGGCCGGAACGGGTTCGGTTACGATCCTCTGTTTTTCTATCCGCCTCTCGGCCGTTCCTTCGCGGAACTCACACCTGAAGAAAAGCTCTCCGTCAGCCACCGCGGTCAAGCCTTTCGCGCATTGCTTAAGAGCTTTCGCTAAGATTACGAATGAGACCGGCCGCAAGCTGGCGGGTCTCTCGACTGATGCATCCCAACCTGCTTCATAACGGCGAAATTCGGAGCACGGCCGACCGCTTGCTTTCTCCGGGTCAAGTCGGATTCATGAACGGTTGGGGGGTTTTTAGCACCATCCGCGTTTCTCAAGGCGTCTTGTTCGCTTTCGAGCGCCATTACCGGCGCATGTGCCGGGACGCTGTTCGGCTTCGTGTTCCGTTCGACACCTCTCAATCCGATCTTGAAGCGGCATTGCTGATGCTGATCGAAGCCAATCGCGCCTTCGATGCGACATTGCGGGTGGCAATCGTTCGCAACCGGGGAGGAGCGTATGAAGGGCCTGGAATCAGGCGTGATGCCGATTTGATCGCGTTCACGGTGGACCTGACGACTTGGGGTGACACGGCCAAGTTGTCATACCTGCCTAATGGCCGGTACAGCGCATCTCAGTTTTCGGGCGCCAAGATTACCTCGTGGGCCCAAAACCTCGTCTGGTACGAAGAAGCACACGAGCGCGGCTTCGATGAGGTGATCCTGCTGAATGAATACAATCAGATCAGCGAATGCACGTCTGCAAACATTTTCGTCATCGAGGGCGGCTGCGTCTGGACTCCTCCGTTGCAATCTTCCGGTTGCTTACCCGGCGTCACTCGAGCGATTCTTCTCGAGGAGATACAGGTTCCTGGAATTTCTATTTCCGAGCGCGAACTTACGCCATCCGACTTAGAAAATAGCGATCAGGTGTTTATAACTTCGACTACTCGAGACTTACTTCCTGTATCCGAAATCGATGGCGAATCGCTTCATCAGGATTCGGCGACTCTGGGCCGCCTGCGGCAGGCGTTCGCGGACTACCGCGCCCGGTACGTCGAGCGTCACGCGCGGCGTGTACAGGCGCCTTTCACTTACAACCTGACTTAAACCGCAATTCTGGGGGCTTCGGCCCGTTGACGCGAGAGCGCAAGCAAACATCCTACCTGTTCGCCGAGCGTGCTCAGCATCTCAATATCGCTCCCCGTATGGGTGCGCGGATCCCGATGCTGAACGTTCATGACGCCCATAACTTTTTCTTGAGAAATAATGGGCACCGAGAGGAATGCTTCAAACCGGTCCTGGGGAAGATCTTTGAAGAATTTGAAGCGCGGATCGTTGTACGCCTCACGCGAGATGGCGATGAGACGCCGCTCTCGCGCAACCCAGCCCGTCAGGCCTTCATCCAGCCGCAGCCGAACCCGGCCAACGCTTTTCTCGGTCGGGTCACATGAGGCGCGCAGCACGAGCTCAGGATCTTCTTTCAGATAGATGAGGCAGGAATCGCATTCGAGAAAATCGCGAATTAATCGGACAATCTCTTTAAGAACCTCATCCAGTTCCAGATCGCGCGTCATCATCCGGCTAACTCGCTGAAAGAGTTGAAGCTGTTGTTCGGCGCGTTCCAGGCGCATTTCCAAGTCGCGGCTTCTGGACACCGATTTAATTATGGCAAACAGTTTGCGGCTTGATACCATGAATGGAGAATTTTCGAGGAGATCGCTTCCCATGTGGGGTAAACGAACCCAAGACGAACTGCCGCAGCGCCCGGAACGAGGAGCTGTCACGCCGCCCGCCGGCGCGCCTGCGCATGAAACACAGAGGAGAGAAGTCAGCACCATGTCATCGCCATCCAGAACCTTCGAACCAGAGCACGTTGCCGTTCGCGCCGGTTCTGCCGCTTTAGGAAAGAACGTCACTGTCAAGGGTCAAATTTTTGCCCGCGAAGATCTGACGATCGACGGAGAGGTGGAAGGCACCGTCGAGTGTCACGAACATCGGCTTACGATCGGTCCGAATGCGCGCGTTCAAGCTGGATTGAAAGCGCGTGAAATCGTGATTCATGGGTCAATACACGGGAACGTGGAGGCTGCGGACAAGATCGACATTAAGAAAGAAGCGAAGCTGGTGGGCGACATCAAAACCAGCCGCATCGTGATCGAGGACGGCGCTTACTTCAAAGGCAGCATCGATATCTCAAAAGCCGCGCCGCCGCCGAAAACGACTCCGCAAGGCCAACCGGCATTGCAGACTCAGGCGCAACCGTCTTCTCAGCCGCCCAGCCCCGCCACGGTGGGGGCTCCCGGTACGGCAACCTCGCTGAAGTAGACGTTCGGAGGGGAAAGCCTGCCCGGCAAAGAATCTCTAGCCACTGTCACGCGCCGGAGCAGCGGGTTTGAGCAGTTCTATGCGATGTTGCATGCGTCCGCCGGGCTTTCCATTCTCGATACCTCCGGCGCAAGCCAAGCCAATATCAGCTTCATTACCGGCTTGGGCCATCGCATTTCGGCCGATGACATCGTAGGCACGATGGAGCAGTGCTTCGGCGAGGACTTTTTCGAAACGCAGAAGATACCGGCAAAAGCGCAGAGATTTCTAGATCAGACCCTTACGTTTCCCGACGAATCCTTCGACGGCGCGCTGGTTTGGGACACGCTGCAATTTTTCAACGGCCCGCTCCTTGACCAGGTTGTCGGCCAGCTTCTTCGGGTCATGCGCCCAGGGGGCCTGGTCCTCGCTTTCTTCAACGCCGACGAAAAGACCACCCGCATTCCCATCTATAACTACCGCATCCAGGATCAGAAAACCCTAGCATTAGTGCCGCGACACGCCGGGGCATTCCAGCATGTGCAACACTTTAATAACCGCATGCTCGAGAAAATCTTCAGCAGAAGCGCTTCGGTGAAATTTTTTCTCACGCGTGATCATCTGCGCGAAGTCATCGTCCGCCGATAAATCGCTTCGCGCGGGATTGGTCCGCAACCGGCGGCGTTTCTATAATGCAAAGTTCGGAGATTCCTTCTCGTTGGCTCTAGAAGACGACTTACTGCGGCAGCGCCACGAGCGCGCGGAGCAAATCCGCCAGCTCGGATGCGACCCGTACGGTCACGCGTTTCAGTACACCCATACGGTTCCCCAAATCCTCGCGGAGTACGGCGACAAAACCGCAGAGCAACTGACCGAGACTGCCGTCCGCGTTCGCCTCGCGGGCCGCATCCGAACGCTCCGCCGCATGGGGAAGGCCGGCTTCCTTCATCTGCTCCAAAACGGCAAAACGCTTCAGATCTACGTGAAAAAAGACGCGGTTCCGGAGCCGAGTTACAAGCTCTACGAATTGCTAGATATCGGCGACATCATTGGAGTTGCCGGTTATTTGTTCCGGACACGAACCGGCGAGCTTTCCATTCATGCAGAGGAGCTGTTTTTTCTTTCGAAGATCATGCTCAGCTTGCCCGAGAAGTGGCATGGCCTTGAAGACGTGGAGACTCGCTACCGGCAACGATATCTCGATCTGATCGCGAACCCCGAAGTTCGCGATGTGTTCATTAGCCGATCGAAGATCATTCAATCTTTCCGCCGACAGTTGAGTGAGCGCGGTTTTCTCGAGGTCGAAACGCCCATGATGCAGCCGTTGCATGGCGGCGCGGTTGCGCGGCCGTTCAAGACGCACCACAATGCTCTCGACATGGATCTGTTCCTGCGCATCGCGCCGGAACTTTACTTGAAGCGGCTTCTGGTGGGCGGGATCGAGCGCGTGTTCGAGATCAACCGCAATTTCCGCAATGAAGGTCTCGGCTTTAAGTGGAACCCTGAATTCACGATGCTCGAGTTCTATCAGGCGTATGCCGATTATCAGGACATGATGGAACTTTCGGCGGACCTTCTGCGGAAGGCAGCGATCGAGGCAACCGGCTCAGCTTGTGTCACATACCAGGGCCGTAGCTCTCGATTTTGCGCACTTTCGCCGATTCTCGATGCGCGAAGCTGTCGTCGAGTTCTGGCCGGGATGACGAATAAGCCAACACTCGATCAAGTGAAGGATCCCGACTGGCTGGCGCGGCAATCGAAGGAAACTTCTCCGGGCCTGGCGCTCGTCGATCTATTTGAGCGCCACGTGGAGAATCAACTCTTCGAGCCGGCCATCATCTACGATTTCCCGGTGGAAGTTTCTCCGCTTTCGAAAAACAAACCCAGCGAGCCCGGAATTGTCGAGCGCTTCGAGATCTACGTCGCGAACATGGAGATTGCCAACGCGTTTACCGAGCTGAATGATCCTCAGGAGCAGCTCCGCCGTTTCGAGCAGCAGCTTGCGCGTGCCGCGAGCGGAGACGAAGAAGCGCACGTCATGGATGAAGACTATATCCGGGCACTTTGCTACGGCATGCCTCCCGCCGGCGGCGAAGGCATCGGCATTGATCGCTTGACGATGATTTTCACCGGCTCCAAATCGATCCGCGATGTGATTCTGTTTCCGCTGCTTCGTCCCGAAGGCGAAATCGGCCTGCTGAATCGCCTGCGCGATCTTCCTGGCTAGGATGTCTCGGTTTGAATGGACGGTGGCACTGCGCTACCTTCGCGCCAAGCGCAAGCAGACGGTCATATCCGTCATCACTGTGATTTCGATTCTTGGAGTCGCGGCCGGCGTCGGCGCGCTCATCATCGCGCTCGCCATTAACAACGGCTTCCAGAGCACGCTTCAATCGAGCCTTCTCAGCGCCACCGCGCACATCAACATTCTCGAGCGCAACCCCGCGTTCGGCATCGAGAACTGGGAAGAACTGATCCCGAAGCTGCGCCGCCTTCCGCATGTTGTTAGTGTTTCCCCAGCTCTATACGGCCAAGTGGCATTGAAAGGTCCGCTCGTCGGCAACGGGGCTAACCTCAAGGGCGTTCCTTTAGGAAAGAACTCGCCCGTACCCGAGCTTCTCCGGCATCTCAAAGCGGGTTCGCTCGCCTCGTTTGGTACGCCCGAAGGCAATTCCGCAATTATTCTTGGCTCCCGGCTCGCCGAGCAGACCGGCGTCGTCCTCCACAGCCCGGTTACGATCATCAGCTATCAGGGACAGCTCACGCCGGTCGGTGTGGTTCCCACGCTGTTTCATTTCCACGTCGCTGGGATCTTCGAGTCGGGATTGTACGATCTCGATTCCAGTTGGGCGATTACGGGTCTGCCGCAGGCCCAGCACGTGCTCGATTTGAACGATGTCGTGAACACAATCGAGCTGCGGCTCGACGACGTCTTTAAAGCCCCGGCCGTCGCGCGGCAAGCGGAAGCAATCGTCGGGCCAAGACTGATAGCGACTACCTGGATGGACCAGAACCACTCGTTATTGAATGCCCTGAAACTTGAGAAGATCGTTAGCGTAATCACCGTTAGCCTGATTGAGCTTGTCGCCGCTCTCAACATTGCAGTGGTTCTCGTGATGCTGGTTTTGGAAAAGCATCGCGACATTGCCATTCTTATGTCCATGGGAGCTCGGCGCGCGCAGCTTCAGCGGATTTTTGTGCTACAGGGTTTAACAATCGGCGCGATCGGCTCTGCGGGTGGACTCATCTTCGGATACTCGGCCGCAGCGCTGCTGAATCACTATCGCTGGCTGAAACTTGATGAGCAGGTCTATGCCTTGAGTTATGTGCCGTTTCAAAACCACTGGACGGATGGCATCTGGGTCGCCGCACTCGCGCTGGCCACCAGCTTTTTCGCCACCTTGCAGCCTTCGCGCAGCGCGTCCCGCATTGCGCCCGCCGAAGCGCTTCGGTACGAATAGCGCCAGTCGATGTCATAGGCGAACAAAGATCGAAGAGTATTCGTTATAGTTTGCGGCAACTGCGGCGTAATCCCGCTTTCACAGTGGTTGCCATCATCACGCTGGCGCTCGGCATTGGCGCGAACACCGCTATCTTCAGCGTGCTGGAGGGCGTCGTGTTGGCCCCGCTGCCGTATCGCGAGCCGGACCGGTTGGTTCTGGTGTTGCTGTACAACCGAGCTCTCAAATACGCGACGGATCTTTCATACCCTGACTTTCTCGATTGGCGGCGTAATGCCCGCTCATTTCAACAGATCGCGGCGTTTACGCAGCAAGGGTTTGATCTGACTAATCCCGGGACCCCCGAGTATCTTGACGGGATGCAGGTTTCGTCGGGCTTCTTCAGCACCCTGGGCGTGAAGCTAGCCCTTGGCCGTGAGTTCTCGCGAGAGGAAGACCAGCACGGCGGAGCGCCAGGAGTCATCATCAGCAATCGCCTGTGGAGAAAGCGCTTCGCAAGTAGCCAGGCGGCACTCGGCAAGCCCGTCACCTTGGACGGGGTCGACTATACAACGGTTGGAGTTCTCCCATCAGGATTTCGTTTTGGATCCCGGCGCGCAGATGTGTATACGGCGCTCGGACAGCGCGATCCGGTGACCTTTAACGACCGTACGATCCACGACATCGCCTGTGTCGCACGCCTACGGCACGAGGTGAGTCAAGGCCACGCGCAGGCGGAGATGAACACCATCCAGGAGAATATTGACCAGCTCTATCCAGACGCGGAGCGAGGCCTCAGAACGGAGATGCTTCCGCTCAAGCAGGTCCTCGTTGGCGACGTGGGCGGAACGCTTCTGTTGCTTTTTGGAGCTGTGGGGCTGGTTTTGCTGATCGCGTGTGCGAATGTAGCCAATCTGTTGCTCGCGCGCTCAGCAGCCCGCGCGCGCGAGTTTGCCATTCGCGCAGCACTGGGGGCGAATCGGACGCTCATCGTGCGGCAGTTGATCACCGAGAGCGTGCTTCTTTCGCTCGCGGGCGGAGCTTTGGGGCTGGCGGTTGCAAAATGGGGCCTCCACGCGGTGCTGGCGACAATAGGGGGAAGCCTGCCCCGCAGCGAAAACATCGGCGTGAATACTTCTGTCCTCCTATTTGCGTTTGCGATCTCGATTGCGGTTGGAATTCTGTTTGGTCTCGCACCCGCCTTGAAGAGTTCGAACCCTGATCTTGAAGCCGCGCTGAAGGAGAGGAGCCGCGGTTCCACGAGCGCCCATCATCGCGTCCAAAGCAGCCTCGTGATCGTACAAATGGCTTTGACGCTGGTTTTATTGGTAGGCGCCGGTCTCTTGTTCCGCACGATCCGCCACTTATGGGAGGTGAATCCCGGGTTCAACGCGCAGCACGTTGTCACATTCAAGGTGGGGCTTTCGCCTTCGTTAAGCAAGACGGGCTCGAGCGTGCGCATTGCATACCAGCAATTAGTCGAGCGTATTCGCCAGATTCCCGGTATAGAGTCGGCGGGCCTTACGGCGCTCGTGCCAATGAGCGACAGTTCGAACGAAGGGCCCTTTTGGGTTGGCGCGCGCCAGCCAGCGTCCATGGCCGAGATTCCGCGGGCGATCTGGTATCCGACCGGTCCGGATTACCTTCGCACCATGGAAATCCCGCTGCTTCGCGGCCGATTCTTAACCCGAGAGGATAACGTCCATTCCGAGTTGGTCGTTCTGATCGATAGCCTCCTGGCGCGCACGTATTTTCCTGATCGGAACGCCGTGGGTCAGAGCATAACAATTCCTCATTGGGCCACGGCTCGGCCCGTTGCAGCTCGGATTGTTGGTGTCGTGGGACACGTTAAACAGTACGGGCTCGACGCCTCGCTGGGCGAGAAACCGCAAATTTACTACTCGTTTTACCAGCTTCCGAATGAGGCGATCCCAAGCTTTCGCGGAGATGTCACATTGGCCGTACGCACTGCACTCGACTGGGCGACTGTGATGCCCGCCATCAAGAACGCGGTTTACGGAGTCGGCAGCGGCCAGCCGTTGTACGACGCGCGAACGATGCAAGAGCTTGTTTCGGAATCGATCTCATCACAGCGTCTTCCAATGATCCTGCTCACGGTGTTTGCAGCCTTGGCCCTTTTGCTGGCATCGGTCGGAATTTACGGCGTGGTTTCCTATTCCGTGACGCAGCGTGTACATGAGATTGGGATTCGTATGGCGCTCGGCGCCGAGAAACGGAACGTGCTTCGAATGGTAATTGGACAGGGCTTGCGGCTGGCTCTTTCCGGTCTCGCGATCGGGACGGTGGCCTCGCTAATTCTCACTCGACTGCTCTCAAGCTTCTCCCACCTACTCTATAAGGTCGGAACGAGCGATCCGCTGACCTTGATCGCTGTCTCGCTTGTGTTGACTGCGGTAGCCGTTTTGGCGTGCTATATCCCAGCGCGCCGCGCGACAGAAGTCGACCCGATGGTGGCGCTCCGGCACGAATAGGACGCGCCCTACTTCGATCCGGTACCCCCGCCCTCCCGGTACGCGAAATCCCAGATCGTCATATCGACATCACCTTCGCTGTACTCCACCAGCGCATATTCGCCCGGCGTCAGCGTCTTTTCCGGCCACACTTTGTACAGATTCTCTGCAATCTGCTGATCGAAAGTATCCATCTGCTTTCGTTCTTCGATGTTCTCCTTCGACTTCGGAACAATCGCTATGTTCTCCACGATCCGCACGTTCTTTTTTGGAGTGAGCTTGATGATTCCGAATCGCTCCTGCTTCGCTAATCTTAGATAAAACGAGGGCCGGTCTTCGTGGACGATGAACTTCGAGTGGTCCCCTTGAATCACCACCGACGCCTTCCCCGGAATCAGCGGAATTGGCGAGAGCACCGAAATAACCTGGCGCTTTTTGTCCGTGACCACTTTGTAATCCGCGACGGGTACCGGCTTCACTACATCGCCTTCCTTGTAGTAAGTTCCAGCGTCCGCCGGAATGGCCTTGATTTCCCGCCTAAGGGCACGTTCCGCCTCATCTTCTTCATTGGCTTCACGTGTTTCTTTCTTGAGTTTGGCCTCTTTGGCCTTCCGCTCCGCCTCGGTCCGATTCAAATCCACCAAGGTCAGCGGGATTTCCTCCCAATCGCTCCGCTCCGTGCTGTAAAACCGAATCCGGTCTCCTTGCACCTGGTACTCACGGACAAGATGATAGTTCCCGTCTCGCAAATAGAGCTTGAATGAATCCCCAAACAGGAGGATCGCGGACACGAAGAACAGCAGAAACACCCGCACGACCGCCATTCTAGCGATCTTTCCGCGACGTCGTGATAGGATGCTTCGCACGGAGGGAACTCTTGCAGCACTTCGCGAAGACAACTATCCGGCACATCCTCGCGTTAGCTATATCTCTCGCGCCGGTCCGAGCTGCTGCTCCGGAGAGTGTAGCGGCCGCGAGAGATCAGCTCGCGAAACTCGATTTCTGGCCTGGCCTGTTCGCGGTCTTTGTTGTCGGTTTCAGCGCCGACCAAGTGAATCTCTCGTCACCCAAGGCACGAGGCCAGCGGCCCCCAAAACCTGACCCTCACCCGATCTGGCTCTTCATGAACGCCAGAAAGTCGGCGTCGAAATCGAGTTGCTGATCCACGGACCGGCCGCCGCTGTGACCCGTCAGCGTGTCGTATCGAATGATCACAATTCGTCCTGGGGCTGCTTCGGCCTGCATTTCCGCAGTCATTTTTCGGGCGTGCAGAGGGTCAACCCGTGTGTCGCTGTCACCGGTCCAGAACATCACGGCGGGATATTTCACGCCTTTCTCGACGTGCTGATAGGGCGAGTATTTGAGAATGTAGCGGAGCTGGTTGGGATCCTCCGATGATCCGTATTCGGAGACCCATGATTTTGCAATCTTGAATTTCTGATATCGAACCATGTCGAGCAGCGGCGCGCCGCACACCACAGCGCGGAACAGATCAGGCCTTTGTGTCAGCGCGGCTCCTACCAGCAGTCCGCCGTTCGAAGTGCCGTAGATCGCCAATTGATCGCGCGATGTGATTCCGGAGTGAATGAGATATTCAGCGGCGCTCAGAAAATCATCGAACACATTCTGCTTGTTTTCGAACATGCCCGCCCGATGCCATGCCTCGCCGAATTCGCTCCCTCCGCGGAGTGCGGGAATCGCAAATACGCCTCCCTGCCCTACCCACCAGGCGACGTCAGGCGACCAGCGAGGCGTCTCCGCGATATCGAATCCGCCGTACCCGGTCAAGAGGGTTGGCCGGGCACCTTCCGCTTGTCCCTTTTTGCTAACGACAAACATAGGGATTTTCGTGCCATCTTTGGACGCGTACCAGACCTGCTTAACGTCGATTTGGTCGAGCGCCACGGGAACGGCCGCTCGCCACCAGACACTCGCCGTCTGATTACTCGCAATTCGAAAAATCGTGGGCGGGTAAGCGAATGACGAGAATTGAAGGAACGCCTCCGATCCCTCTTCATCTCCTGCGATTCCTTCGACTGAGCCCACCGCAGGCAGCTCAATGGCGCCGATTGGATGCCCGTTCATCTGAAACGCCTGGCAATGCTCCGAGACACCTTCCAATGTCACGACGTACAACTTGTTCGCGGCTACGGAAAACGATGTGATCGGCGCCTTGCCTTCGTGGATCACTTCTTTCCATTCGCTCCGCGCGGGGTGATCCAGGTCGACGTCCATGATCTTGCGATTCGGCGCATGATCTGCCGTCAAGAGTAGAAGGTGATCGCGATACGGGGCTACCGCCAGAAGCGTCTGGACATGCGTCGCGATGGGCCGTAGAGTTTTCTCCTGCGCCAGGTTCTCAGCGTAAAGGTCGCCCTCCATTCCAGCCGCTCCTTTGTTGAACTGGCAAACGAGATACTTCGACGTGCTCGTCACGCCGCAGAATGCAAAGTAACCGGGTCCGTACTGATTTCCGAAAATCTCCTTGTCTTCGCTTGCCGGGCTTCCCATTCGATGCTGGTACACCCGCGGACCGGTCGCTTCATTGCGCGTGTAGAACAGCATCGAGTTGTCGGCTGCGAATGCGTGGCGCGCCCACAGAGTATTTCGGGCGGGCGCGAGGACGTCAGGCAGATCCTTCTTCGCGTTCACGTCAAAGAAATGAACGGCCGTTTCATCCTGCCCACCTTTGCGGATCTCATACGCCAGAATATTGCCATCTTTGCTGACCTCGGCGATCAACACTGAAGCCGAATGGTCTGGAAACAGCACATTCGGATTTATAAGCAACTGGTCCGTTCCCGACGGCCCTTGCCGGACAAAAATAGACGCCTGCTCCTCGGACGCGCTGCCGGCGTTCGAAAAAATACCGGCCATTCGCCACGATCGGCAACGTGACGCGCTCCACCCGTTCGAGCGGCGCGAGTGAAGCACGAATGTTGTCGCGGTCTCCGATTGAATCGAAGAACTCCTTCGTGTACTTCTGTTCCGCTGCGATCCACGCCCGCGTCTGCGGACTGTTCTGATCCTCCAGCCAGCGGTAATTATCAGTAATGGAAACGCCGTGAATCGTTTCCGTCACTGGAATTTTCGGGGCCACCGGAGGCGCGGGTAAATCGGCGCCAGTAAGCAGACACGCAACGGCAAAACAGGAGGCGACGCTAATTCGGCGCCAGCGGATTAATGGCATAAAAGACCCTTTGTCAACCGGTCAAATTGATTCCGAGTTTTTTCAGTTCCTCGGCGTAATAGCGCTTGTGGAGCAGGTCGTATTCTTCGCCGCCTTCGGTAATGTCCCGCTTTTGGGTCCGGATCTTCTGCCGTGCGGCTTTGTCGACGCGATCCTCAAGCTGAAGCAGGTCCGTCATTTCGCGGACCAATGCGAGACGAAGCTCATTAACGTCTTTGCGCACCCTGAAATCGCGCGATTTGCGGATCGCGGCGACGATCTTATGCGACAAATCGTTCACCTTATCGCGCGAAAGCTTCATCTGGTCACTCGTATCGCGGCCCGAGGCGCGAATGACCTTGCGTTGTGCGAGGAGCTGGTTCTTGATCTTGCGAAACATCTCCTGATATGAGACGTTTTCGCGGCGCATGTAGTCGCTGTACTCGTCGAGAAGGTCCCGAACTTCATCGTTGAGGCGATCTTCGACTGTCAGATCCTCTTCGATAACGTGAGCGATGACCTCGGCACCGGCGTTCGGACTGGAGGTTTCGAAAGCTGCGGGACTAAGGCGACTGACGAGCTGTTTCGAGAGATAATTGATGAATTCTCGCGCCAATAGCATCCGAGCGCTAGTTTAACAACCCGGGAAAATCACGACGGCGAATCACCGCGATGATTTGCCAGAAAATCTTCATTGATGGGCTGGCGCCCTCGGAAGCCGTCTTCGACATGGTGCCAGAAGCTGATGCCCGACTCGCCGAGCTTCCAGCAAAGATATACTTCCTTGTCTCTATACAGGGTCGGGAAGTCGATGAGTCCTGTTTCAACGTCCTTCAATTGGCAGCCGGTTTCCTGGAACTCTTCGAAGGTTGACTTGAGCGCCTGGGCGGCGGCTTCTTTGGCGCGTCGAAGCGCGACTATGCGATCGCGGGGCGGAATCATGCCGCCGGCGAGAGCAACACGCTGCTTAATGCGGTTGAGATCGGCATCCGCGCTTTCATATTCCTGTTTGCGCTCGATCAGCATTCGGAGCAGGCGTTCCACAGTCCGGCAAAAGTGTCTCGGCTTGGAGCAAAGTAAAGAATCGCGGCACGCGGCAAAACGGCTTACAAAGGCGAGTTAAGGCAGATTGAGTATAGCAGCCGAACAAGGCACCCGCGCAGTTATCCTGGAACTTGCGAATCGGCATCCATTGTTCTACTGCGGGATCGCTGGAAAGAGCTGCGGTTAAGGCGAATCAGCTAGGAGCAAATGCGCTCCAGATCTTCTCCGCTAGCCCGCGGATGTGGCGAACGAAAGCACCGGACCCGGAGCAAATCCAGTTGCTTGCCCAAAGGCGCGAGAAGCACGACATAACGCCCTTGGTCATTCATGACAGTTATCTGATAAATCTTGCTGCGCCGGCTTCCGTGATCCGTGAGAAATCCATTGAGGGATTTCGGAGCGAACTGGAGCGCGCGCTTCTGATCGGGGCGGAATACGTGGTGGCGCACCCCGGCAATTACAAAGGACTCACCGCGGAACAAGGCATGCTGAATGTCGCTGAAGCGATTGCACTCGCCTGGCGCGGCGTGCCCATAGAGCTCAAGAGAAAGCCACGGCTGAGCATTTTGCTCGAGAACACGGCAGGCGCAGGTGCGCAACTGGGCGGCCGGCTCGAAGAGCTCGCCACCATACGCTCTTTAGCTGGGCCATATGTCGATATCCCGATTGGCTATTGCCTCGACACTTGCCACTGCTACGTCTCTGGATTCGACGTCGCGACCGAAGTGGGGCTGCAAAAGCTTGTGGAGACCGCTTCGCAAGTGTTGGGTCTTGAGAACGTCCCCGTGATTCATTCGAACGACGCCAAGGCGCAGCTCAATTCTCATTGCGACCGGCACGCCCATATCGGCAGTGGATATATTGGTTTAGAAGGCTTTCGCCGCATTCTGAATCGCCCAGAATTGCAGGAGAAAGCGTTTATCCTCGAAACTCCCGTCGACAAACCGGGTGACGATCTTCGCAACGTTACAGCACTGAAGGAGCTTGTATCCCCGAAAAAGCGTTTGAGCCGAAAGAAATCGAGCCCAAGTGGCATGAGCGGTGGGCGAAAGACGCGTCGCTTTACGTAGCCAACCAGCCCGATAGACCTAAATACTACGTTCTCGAAATGCTGCCCTATCCGAGCGGCAAACTGCATATGGGACACGTGCGGAATTACGCGATCGGCGACGCGCTGGCGCGCTACATGTGGATGCGCGGCTACAACGTGCTCCATCCGATGGGGTGGGACGCCTTCGGTCTGCCGGCCGAGAATGCAGCGTTGAAAGAAGGCAGGAATCCGCGCGATTGGACGCTCAGCAACATCGTGCATATGAAGCGTCAAATGCAGCGGCTCGGGTTTGCGATCGACTGGACACGCGAGGTGACGACGTGCGAACCGCAATTCTATCGCTGGAACCAGTGGTTCTTCTTGAAAATGCTGGAGCGGGGCTTAGCGTACCGGAAAGAGGCGTTGCTCAATTGGTGTCCGGAGTGCGCGACCGTTCTCGCGAATGAACAGGTGGTGGACGGATGCTGCTGGCGGCACGAAACGACCCCGGTGGAACAGCGCGCCATGCAGCAGTGGTTTTTGAAGATCACGCATTACGCCGACGAGCTGCTGGACGACATGAAGCAGCTTGAAGAGGGTTGGCCCGAGCGCGTGCTGACGATGCAGCGGAACTGGATCGGGCGGTCCGAAGGAGCGGAGGTCGATTTTCGCCTAGACGGCCGATCCGAGAGTATCCGCGTGTTCACGACGCGGATCGACACGATCTATGGTGCGACGTGTGTGGTGCTGGCGCCGGAGCATCCGCTGGTCGGGAGTTTAGTCACTGATGAGGACAGCCGGCTGAAGCTGAAGGAGATGGCGGACGCGGCGGCGCGGCAAGAACCGGGCAAGATGGACAAGACCGGTTTGTTCACTGGGCATTACGCGATACATCCCTTCAGCGGCGCGAAGGTTCCGATCTGGGTCGGAAATTTTGTGCTCATGACGTACGGAACAGGCGCGATCATGGCCGTGCCCGCGCACGACGAACGGGACTTCGAGTTTTGCAGGCGCTATGGAATTCCTGTTGTGCCGGTCATCCGGCCCGCGGATGGCAACATCGCCGACGGCACGTCGATGACAGAACCATTTCTTGAATACGGGATGCTTGAAAACTCCGGCCCGTGGTCCGGGATGCCAAGCAGCGAAGCACGAGAAAAGATGGCGGCGTTCGCGAAGCAAAATGGTTTCGGGTCCGCGGCAATTACGTATCGAATTAAGGACTGGGGCATCTCGCGGCAGCGATATTGGGGCACGCCGATTCCGGTCATTTATTGCGCGAAATGCGGCATTGTTCCCGTGCCGGAGAGCGATCTACCGGTCATGCTTCCGGAGAACGTCAGAATTACGGGCGAGGGGAGATCGCCGCTTGAGGCAGTTCCGGAATTCATGAATGTCGAGTGCCCGAAGTGCGGCGGCGCAGCGCGGCGGGAGAGCGACACGATGGATACCTTTATCGATTCTTCCTGGTATTTCTATCGCTACTGCGATCCGCGAAACAGCCAAGCCCCTTTCGATTCGGGCGTGATCGCGCGATGGTTTCCGATCGATCAGTACATCGGCGGCGTGGAACATGCGATTCTGCACCTGATCTATTCGCGGTTTTGGACGAAGGTGATGAGGGACATGGGCATTGTGCAGAACAGCGAGCCCATCAAGCGGCAGTTTGCCCAGGGCATGGTGATCAAGGACGGCGCAAAAATGTCCAAATCGAAAGGCAACGTTGTCGAACCGGACGCCATCATCGAGCAATACGGAGCTGATACCGGCCGCTTGTACAGCTTGTTTGCCGCTCCACCGCAAAAGGATATGGAGTGGGACGATTCGAGCGTCGAGGGGCAATACCGTTTTCTGGCTCGCGTGTACCGATTCGTGACGCGAAACGCTAATCGGCGACGCGAATGCAGGACAGCGGAGCGAGGCGGACCGTCGGGCGCTGCGCAAACTGCATCAAACCATCCACAAAATTACGGGCGATTTTGACAGCCGGTGGCACTTCAACACGTCGATCGCAGCGCTGATGGAATTGATGAACCAACTCATCGCACTGGAACCGGAATTGTCCGCATCCCCCAGCGAAATCTGTAGGCAACTGACGCTGCTGCTTGCACCGTTTGCACCTTATACCGCTCAGGATTTATGGGAGACGCTGGGCATGGACGGTCCTGTATTCCGGCAGCCGTGGCCGAGTTTTGATCCGGAACTCGCGAGAGAGGAGCTGTTGGAAATACCAGTTCAGGTGAATGGCAAGCTGCGCGGGCACATTCAGACCCACCTTGGAGCATTGTCAGAAGAAGTAGAGCGCCTTGCTCGCGAAAGCGAGAAAGTGAAGCCGTTCCTCGCGGGAAAGCACGTTGTGAAGGCAATTATCGTCCCTGATCGGCTGGTCAACCTGGTTGTGAAATGACCCACAAATGGTTGTAAACGCGAGATCTCGCGGCCCTTGTTCTAACCTAGAGATATAGGCGGCAATTTTGAGCACAGAAAGTGCGATCCGGGCTGATCGCTTGGCCAAGAAATACCGCTCGGGAAACACGGACTTGGTGATCTTCCAGGACCTCTCGTTCCGAGTGCGTCGCGGCGAGCGTTTGGCGATCATTGGCGAATCGGGAGCCGGAAAATCGACATTGCTGCATCTGCTCGGTGGGCTGGATCGGCCTTCGGAAGGACACATTTATTTCGGCGATCGCGACATTGGATCGCTTTCGGAGCGCGAATTGGCGGATTTCCGCAATCGGGAAATTGGGTTCGTCTGGCAGAACCCGTCGCTGCTGCCTGAGTTTACAGCGCTAGAGAACGTTATGATGCCGCTGCTGATTCGAGGCGTAGCACCAGAGGAAGCCGGTCGCATTGCCCGTTCAAGATTGACGGAAGTGGGACTTCGAGCGCGCGAATCGCATCAAACAGGGGAGCTATCCGGCGGTGAGCAGCAACGCGTTCAGCTTGCAAGAGCTTTGGCCGGTCAGCCCCAGGTCTTATTGGCCGATGAGCCTAGTGGGAGTCTCGATTTCCGAACCGGGGAGATGATCGCCGATCTGCTGGGCGATCTACATGATGCGTACGGGCTGACTTCAGTGTTCGTCACGCATAATCTCGAATTCGCCAAGTCGCTGCGATCGAGTTTTAGAGTTAAGAGAGGGCGGCCTGCACGCCACATCAAAGATGGAGCTGCAGGGCGCGGGAGTTGTACAAGACGCAACCCGTCTTGGCGGTGGCACATATGTTTGAACGATATACCGAGAAAGCACGCCGGGTGATTTTTTTCGCGAGGTATGAGGCGAGCCAGTTCGGGAGTCCTTACATCGAGACCGAGCATCTGCTTTTGGGTTTGTTGCGCGAGGACAAGGCGCTTGCAAATCGCTTCTTGCGGTCGCACGCGGCGATCGAATCGATTCGCAAGCAGATTGAAGCGCATACAACAATCCGCGAGAAGGTGTCGACGTCGGTCGATCTTCCGCTGAGCCATGAATGTAAGCGAGTCCTGGCTTATGGCGCGGAGGAAGCGGAGCGATTAAGCCACAAGCACATAGGTACTGAGCATCTTTTATTGGGTCTGCTGCGCGAAGAGAAGAGCTTCGCGGCAGAGATTCTGCATGAGCGCGGGTTGCGGCTCTCAGCGGTCCGCGAAGAGATCGCGCGCTCCGCATCTGAAAAAACATCCGCAAGCAGGCCGAAAGAAAGTTCGCTGCTGGCCGAGTTCAGCCGGGATCTGACTCAGGCGGCGATCGATGGGATGCTCGATCCATTGATCGGGCGCGACTCGGAAGTGGATCGCGTGGTCCAGATCCTGTGCCGCCGGACGAAGAACAACCCAGTGCTGATCGGAGAGCCGGGTGTTGGAAAGACGGCCATTGTGGAGGGTTTGGCGCAGCGGATTGCGGATGGCGATGTGCCGTCGTTTCTCTCGGAAAAACGCATTCTGGCGCTTGATCTTTCATTGATTGTCGCGGGAACGAAATACCGCGGGCAGTTCGAAGAGCGTTTGAAAACCATCATGAAAGAGCTGATGGAAAATCAGAACGCGATCATCTTCATCGATGAGCTTCATACGCTCGTTGGCGCGGGTTCGGCTGAAGGGTCGCTCGACGCTGCAAATATTCTGAAGCCGGCGCTCTCGCGCGGCGAGATCCAGTGCATCGGGGCGACGACACCCTCCGAATATCGAAAATCGATTGAAAAAGACCGTTCGCTCGAACGGCGATTCCAAGCCGTTAAGGTGCCTCCGCCGAACGAAGCCGACGCGATCCGGATTCTGTTCGGCATCAAAGAGCGGTACGAGAAGTTTCACGCGGTTGCGTACACGGATGAGGCGATCGATTCCGCGGTTTACACGTCAACCCGATTCATACCCGACCGTTTCTTACCGGACAAGGCGATCGATCTGATCGACGAAGCCGGTGCGCGGGTCAAACTGCGGCAGACGACATTGCCGGCGGAGGTTGCTGATATCCAGAAGCGCATCAAGTTCATCGTCCATCGGATGGAGAATGCGATCGCGAATCATGAATTCGAAAAGGCGCGCTTCTACTCGGACGAAGAACGCAAGGAGCGCGAGAACTTGCGCCAGCTTCGCGAGAAGTACAACCTGGACGATACGTCGACGGGAGTTGTCTCCAAGGACGATATCGAGGACGTGGTCGCCCGTTGGACGGGCGTGCCGATGACTTCGATCAAGGAAGAAGAAATCAGCAAGCTTTTGCGGATCGAAGAGGAGCTGCACAAGCGCGTCATCAGCCAAGAGAAAGCGATCTCGGCACTCTCTCGGGCCATTCGGCGGTCGCGTGCGGGACTGAAGTCGCCGAAACGCCCCTCCGGATCGTTTTTGTTTCTGGGTCCCACTGGCGTAGGAAAGACCGAGGTTGCGAGGGCGCTCTCCGAGTTTTTGTTCGGGAGCGAGAAATCGCTAATCCGATTCGACATGTCGGAATTCATGGAGAAGCACTCGATTTCGAAGTTGATCGGCTCGCCTCCTGGGTATGTGGGATACGAGGAGGGCGGTCAACTCACGGAACGCGTCAAGCGGGCGCCGTACTCGGTCATTTTGCTCGATGAGATTGAAAAGGCGCATCCCGATATCTACAACATTTTGTTGCAGGTCTTCGAGGACGGCCAACTCACAGACGGACTGGGCAACACGGTCGATTTCAAGAACACGATCATTATCATGACTTCGAATCTGGGGGCACGCTTCCTAGACAAACGGAGTCAGATCGGATTTTCCACTCCGTCGACCACCGGGCTTCCTCCCAAGATCGAAGATCAAGTAATGGGCGAAGTGAAGCGCGCGTTTAATCCGGAATTTCTAAACCGTCTGGATGAAGTGATTCTTTTCACATCGCTGATCGACGAGGATTTGATCAAGATTATCGGCCTGTTGGTGGAACAAGTAAACGCCAATCTTGTGGCCAAACAGATTAAGATTCGGTTGGACCCGGAAGCCGCGAAATACATCTTGGACAAGACATGCGGAGACCGGAGCTACGGGGCAAGGCCACTGAGGCGGGCACTTCAAAAATACATCGAAGATCCACTTTCGGAGGCGCTGATCCAAGGATCACTTCCCCGCCCTGCGGAGCTGGAGGTCTACGTGGGCGACAACGGAATCTATTGCCGTCAAGTGGGTGACCTAGAAGGCGAGCCGGTTCCGGCGGGCGCGGCGGACGAAGTTGCGATCCCGATCGCGAGTACGCCTCTCTACATGTTTTAGGTGTCTATTCGGGCACGTTATATTCGATAGTCCGCGCGCTTTCCTGATTCGCGCGGTGAACATCGACATAGACATTCCACCTACCCGGAACTCGGAAAAATAGGCTTTGCCATGTAAACGCCGGGGTCAAGTTGGGCGGCCGGGAAAACCTTGACCGACGTATGATCGGGCCTTTCAATTTGTAACGTGACTGTCGCGTTGATGAAAGGCTTGTTCAACGCATCGTTTACATGAATATCGAACGGGATCTGAGCGCCCGTCTGAAGCTTGGCGGTCGGCGCAAAGCGAATGTCGAGATTACCATCGCGCATTTGCGCAAATAGCAGACTGGCAGCACAGAACAACGCGGCAAAGAGCTTCACGCCCATTATTCTAATTCGCCTTCGGACTTGCCATCCTGGAGGACAACTGCCGGGGTGGTTGCGCCCGTAGCACCCACTGACCGAGCCGTTTCGAGCGGTGAATTACCTGCGTAGACGACCACCATGTGGGTTGCATCGAGCGGATTCGTCGCTGCGTACACGAGCGCGTTCCGCTCGGAAGCATAAGTCTTGCCATCCACTTTGAACACCGCACCCGCATAATCGAGTCCGATCTTTTCGCGCCACGCGGCGAGCGCCGAATTCGCTTCAGGGCGTCCAATGAATATCGCGTCTTTGTGGGCGAGCAAACCATCCCCAACCTCGAAGTCCTTGTAAATGGGGACATCGCGCTGGTACCGTTCGCGATATTGAGCTTGTAATCGCTCGGCTACATACCGATTCGTTCCGGCTTCGCGCACCGTTCCGTAGACGATGACGGCCGATGCGAGCCTTCGCGTGATATCGCCCGGCAGATATGCTGGGCCATCGCCGGGATCGGGAGCGGCGTACTTTGCTCCAGCCGCATCGAGGAAGGATTGTGCGGTCACGGTCTTTGTGGTGTTGGCGGAGAAGTAGCGGTTCATTAGTTCCAAAAAGCGGTCATCGCCCATCTTGTGGCGCAAAGAATCAAGGAAGAGTGTGCCCGCGGTTTCCTCCAGCAGAAAGCGATTCATCGGAGTATCGGGCGAGAGTTTCAGCCCGCGATAGCGAATCTTTTGCGCGTCGATTGCTTTGTCAACATCGGTCGATTGCAGCAAACGATAATATTCAGCCGAGCCGGCGACAAACCACGTATCGGCGTCGGAGGCAGGCAGAATCCAACCCTTCCAGAGCTTGTCGGCACGATCACGCCAAGAAACCGGCTCGGGCTTGCTGGCCTCCTGTTTTGCGTTTCCAGCTTGCAGCCGCGCGCGTTCGTTCTCCGCAACAGACGCATTGAGCGCCTCGGAAGCTTCGGCACTGAAAAGATAATAGCCGCCCGGGAAGAGCCCATAATTCGAATCGTGCGGCGGCGCCACGCTCTCGTTGGGGCGGCCAAACGCGGCCCACACCAAGAGATGATTCGCCATATCGGCAGTGGCGATCTTGGCGTCCATCGTGCTGCCGGAAACCAGCGGTGCGCTATCGAAAGCTTTGAATCCGAACTGCTCGTCAATCTGGCCCTTATATCTCTTGTATAGGTCCATCCAGGCCAGGTCGCGCGTGCCGGGCACGTAAGGGATGTATCCCGGTGCACCCTGCGGGTCGGGCATGTCTTCCATGTTCACTGCGAGATCTTTCGCGTTGTTGTCGCCCCAATAGAAACCCGGCGTATCGCTGAACCATTCATCCTTCGAACTACGCCACAGCTTCGTGTGGTTCGTACCAAGCTCGTACATGGCGATCTCATTGGTCTTCGCGTCGCCGATGATCCACTCATTCGTGTAGAGGCCATTGTTGCGCGTGCCCAGCTCCTTGACGACTTCGTCTATATTGCCGCCGTACTGGATCGCCATGCGCGCGCGAAACGCAACCGGCGTACCCTCAGCATTAAAGGGCGTCTGTTCAATCGTGGTTTCCGTGAGGACAACTCCGGCGTCATTCTGATACCAGTCCGTACCGCTTTCGATGCCGCCCGGGTAACTCTGGATCAGCATGCGATGTCCGGTTTCCGGTTTGATGTCGAGCATGAGATTGGTCTGCTCGGCGAGCGTTTGCGGCCACCAGGTGACGTGACCGATCACCATTTTGCCGTCACGCGTGGCGGGGCCGGTAGCGGCGAAGGCGCTGCAGTGATCCATTCGAGAATCGTCTTTGGAAGCGTAAGGCGGCGCATCGAAGGGAATGCCCTCCAGACCCGTGGGAGTCTTGGGCATCGCCGCTGCCAGCTCGCCCATTTCGACCGTAGTGTTCGCCAGCACAATGTCCTGGAGGTCCAGCTTGCGTCCCAGAAATGTCGCGCCCCCGGCGTTTGCGCCGTCGGCGATGCCTCGCATTTCTTCCAGGATCTCCCTGTTGAATCCGCGCAAAAAAAGCGCGTCTGCGCTGGTGCGATACGCGTCCCAGCTCTGCTTCTCGGCCTTGCCGGCCAGCTCGGTGGCGCAGCGTGTTAAGTATTCGGGGATCTCTTTCGCCATCAAATAACCGTGCTGATATCCGCGATCGTACGGCTTCCCTTCGATATGCAGATAGATCCATCCGGCGGCGGGATAGCGGTAAGCGGGGCCGAAGGTGCGCACGGCATCGCGCGCGGGCCAGCTTTCGGCAGGCGAGACTTCATCGATACTGACGCGTTCGAACCACGCCTTCCCCTGAAGTGCTCCGCCGCCGCCCGCCGTGAGAACGATGCGATCCTGGGCGCGGCTTGCTACAAAACGAAGCGAGAGGCGCGTCCAGTCATGATTGCCGCCGAGCGAGGGCGAGTGCACATCGAACGGCATGGATTCCATGGTGAGTGCGGCGCCCGAGGCAATCGGAGAACGATCGCGATCCTTTACCGTGAGGTTTTCCGTTCGGACCCAGCCGCTGACCTCGTACGTTTTGCCGATTGTGAGGTTAATGGCATGGGAGCGAGCGCTGGCGTCGGTGCTCGAAGCGGTGGGTTCGAGGCGGAGCGATTTACTGTTATCGCGGCGGACGGAACTGTCGAATACAGCCGAGCCGTGAACCGCTGTCCAGGCGTTATCGGATTGACTCTGGAAGAGAGGTGTGGCGGCCTGAAGGCTCAAGGCAGCGCAGAAGCAGAGGGCGGAACGAATCACGGTAGCTCTCCTTATCTGTTCAGAATAACGGAAATGGGCGGCGTTTTTTCCAGGCGCTTCGTTTTGGCGTGCCGCTACGGCCGGCCGCGTAGCCGAATCGTGGAAGCGACCTGCGTGAGTAGGTGCAGTGCGTCCGGTCCAGTTGCTTTGATCAGCCACACGCCACCGCCATTTACAAGTAAAGCTCCCGCTTTATCCCCCGACGATACGACGACTGCCGGATGACCCGCAATTGCTTGAATGCTTCGCGAGCCCGTTACACCGGCGCTGGATAAATACGTCACCGCATCCGGAGTTTCCGAAGTCGGCAGCGACTCCGACCGGCTTTCGATTTCGACTCGCTGGTTCAGCGGGCCTTCCATCGCGACCAACGTACTGTCAGGCCATGTCGCGTCGAGCTTCGCAAACTGAAATGACTTCGGCTTCACGACTGTGAGTCCGATCCACGGGTTCCGATACACATCGCCCTCCACCACAAAGGGTTTCGCATCGTTTGGAACCGTCACCCGCTTGCCGTCCACTGTGTATTCCAGGATTTGGATATCAACGTGGCCATACAGCTTCGCTAGAGAGCCGATCTGAGTAAGTGTGCCTTCTTCGAGTGCACTGGTCATAAAACTGAAGCGAGCCGCGTCAGCAACCCCGGGCGAATACAGTGCCCCGTCGAGCGGAATCCAATCATTCCCGACCAGAACTTCAACCCATGCGTGACCGCCCCATACACCCCCCGCGTACACGAATCCCATCCGTATCCGGGACGGAATTCCCGCGGCCCGAGCCAGCGACGCCAGCAACACTGAATATCCGAGGCACGTTCCGCGGCGATCGCGCGCAACCTCCGAAGCCGTCACAATCGCAATCCCCAGATCGAAATGCATGTTGTCGTTTGTCCACTTCTGTAACGCGCGCGCCGAACGAAACAAATCGCTATCATTCCCGACAACGTTCGAAGCAATGCTTTGGACCGTGGCGTCGTCCGACTGCAGCAACGCATTCGGCGCCAGAAACGGTGCGAGCGCCGGAGTGCTCGGAACCGGCCGCTTGCCGTCTTGTCGTAATACTGGGCGGCTAATCTCGAGCACAACGTGATCCGAAGCCCTCTCCAAAAGCTTCTGATTGTCGGCGTCGAGATCCGGCCATCCGAGCTCCGGATCCTTCTGCGTGATTCGGACCTTCAGGTTTTCGATCAAACGTTCTTCTGGCAACCGGATATTGGAACGCACCACCGTCCGGCTGAAGACTTCATCCGGCAGGGAAGCGCCCGTGCCGGCGGATCCGCGCGCTGTTTCGGCATCGGTGCGAGTGGTTTCTATGTCGCCGAAGGGGGTGGTTTGAACCTCACGCAGCATCCAGCCGGTGTTGTCCACCCACAGCGTTGCTTTGCCGGGCATCGCGGAAATCGTTTCTTCCAGCTTCAAACTCGACCAGCGCTTATCGCCGATTGTTATTAGGTCCCGTCCGGCCAACGTGTTTGTACCGGTTATCACCGACCCGACCTCCGGATAGAACATCTGGTATGAGATCGCGTCGTTAGGGGACTTCAGATGTGAGAGAGTGAGTCGCCGAATTCCCTCCGGACCCAGAAGCGTTCCCGTGAACGACACGGTCCGCTCGTACGTTTTCCCTCCTGTGCTCGTTCGAATTACCAATGAACTATCCTTCACGACCGCTTCCATCTGGGTGGTCTGCGCCGAGCTGCTCATATCGTTCTTCACGCCTAGCAGACGGCCGTCGGGGCTCTCGTCGTAATGCGAGGTGGATTTGATTTCTACTTTGGTGCCCAAACGGTTCAACACAATGTCGTTTTCAATTGAGGTGAGAATGTGATTATCGGCCCCGATTTCCGAGCTTTCGCTATAAAAGCCAGCCGGTTGCCCGCCGACCCGAGCCTGCGCCCAGATCGTTTTCGCAGTAGATGTCAGCGGAGTCGCTGCATGTTGCTGGGGAACGCCGCCGCAGCAGGACCACCAACCCGCAGCGAGAATCCCAAGAAAAACCTGCCGTGTACGAACGTTTTCTTTGAAGCTCACGAGATACTCCGATTCCTTTCATTCCAGGCAGTCCCGCAAGCGAATCAGCTCTTACAAAAGGTGAATGTGTGCAGTAGCGACGCCGATCCGAATGAAAAAATCTTGTAATCCGTCCCTCTCTCGCGAGACAAACTAGAACAGAGATGCGGCGTGTGTTCACTTCTCGGAGCATTTGCGAGTCAACACTTGTCTAGCGATCAGTCCTTACATCTGGCCGAAATGGAATCGCGCGCACCGAACGAAGCGGGTCGCGCCGCGCTAGCCACCCGCGAGCAGATCGAGCAGCAATATGAAAATCTGTGGAACGAGTATGGCCAGAGTCTTTGCCGTTTAGCGGCCGCCTACGAATCATCGCTCGATGCCCGAGAAGATCTGCTGCAGGATATTCGGCTAGCCATCTGGCGCGCACTGCGCAACTTCCGGGGCGAATGCTCTTTGCGAACCTTCGTTTATCGAATTGCCCACAACCGGGCGCTTACGCATGTATGGCGGCGCGGTTCTCAGCCGCGCCCCGCCGAAAATGCCCCTGATGTAATCGATTCAAAATCCGATCCGGAATCCTCCGCGATCCGTAGCGTAGATCGCGCGAAGTTACTGACTCTGATCCGCGGATTGCCTATCTTATATCGTCAGGTCATCACCATGGCACTCGAAGATTTGCCGCAATCCGAAATTGCAGCGGTCTTAGGTATCAGCGAAAACAACGTCGCAGTTCGGCTGAATCGCGCCCGCAAGCTGCTCGGCCAGAGATTGAGGAGATCACCGTGAGCGCTCATTCGGAATTCGAGATTTGGCGCGAAGCCTGGAAGACCAGCGTGGAAGCTGTGGAACCTGAGACCGGCTTTGACGTTCGCGCCGAGGCAATTCGTCATGAGCGCGGGTTGCGGGCCAAATACGTTTTCGAGCTCGCCTTTGCCGTCGCGTTGATCGCCTTCGCTGCTTTGGTACTGTCGCGCGATTTCCGTGCTGAAACCCTGGCATGGGCCATCGTGGTCTGGATCACCACCGTCGCCGCGGCTTCATTCGCGATTTGGAATTGGCGCAGTGTGTGGAGAACAAGCCATCAGTCCACTTCCGAATACGCGATAGCCTACCGCAAACGGTGCATCGCCAGCCTCCGCGCAGTAAGGTTTGGTTATCGGTTTCTGACTGTTCAAGTGGCCATTGCTGTGCCCTGGCTTACATGGGATTTCTATCGAAGAGGCGCGGAGGGCCGCTTTTCGTACGCAATGAGCCTGCTCCTACTCGCCCTGCTGACTGCGGTTTTCCTGTTTGCATTCAGACGCTCCCGGCGCAGCGCATCCTCGAGACTCGCGCGCCTCGACGAATTTGAGCGAAGCCGAGCGGACGAAGAATAGGCAGCGATGCCGGACACCAGCGCCAGACGTCGAGCTTCATCGTCGCGATGGCGATCTATTTTTCTTTATTCGGCACCTGGAGGTCGTTATCAACGCTGAAGACGCCGGGAACGGAATTGGCTCGCATTCCGGCGAGAGCCATGTCGGCATCGGAGTCCACAACGCCGGTCAGAGTCACGTTGCCGTTCTGGACGATGATGTGGATGGCGTGATAGCCAATGGGAGGATCGTTTGTGATGCCACCGGCCTCGCGCGCGATGGAACGCCCACCTCTGGGGCCGCCGCGATTTGAAGTGTAGCGCTGAAGCGGGCCGTAGCCGTAAATGCTCCGGTAAACGGCGGCTCGGATGCGATCGTCGTTAGGCGATAGCGGCAACACCTGGATCTGGTTGTCCACGCTTTCCACGCCTTCGATCTTTTTCACCACATTTTCGGCGCTCGATTTCAGGATCGGCCGCGATGCTTGCCCACGCAAGATCACGGTCCTTCCCTTAATCGCAAAATGGATGTTGTCGAACACTCCGTATTGCGGGAGCATCAAAATCTGCTTCCGAACTTCCTTGGCAATTCGCAACGTTTCCTGTTGCTTGGCATCGGGAGCGGCGGACTGCTCTTGCGGCCTCGGAGCTGCAGCGGCCAGAGTCAGGCTGCAAGCGGCCACAGCAATCATTCTTGGGATTCGACCATTCATATTCTATTTCTCCTCGAAAGGTGATGACGGAAAACTCCAGTAGTATATCCCTTTGCGGCTCAGCCAACGAAAAGGCCGGTTGCGGCGATAAGCAATCCCACACAGGCCAGCGCCACTCCGATTCCCCAATAAAGCCACCGCTTCGTTAGCAGAGTTATCGAGATAATCACGACTGCGGCTTCCAAAAGAACATCCGCGAGATCAAATCGATCCGCGGCGGTCTCCCGATGCTCCGCTTCAGCTTCGAAAGCGAGCGCTTTGGTTTCCATTGCTTTTTGCTCTCCGGTAGCCTGGTCGATCTTCTGCTGGTACTCAGCTTTCACTCGTTCCGCGTTGGCAGGGTCGCTCAACTGAGCGGAGGATAAGAAGTCCAGAAGGGCGTCATAGCTAACTCGGCTCAACGCTTTCGATTGATAGTGCACCCACGCATCGCCCATGCGGTTCTGTGCAAGGATGGTGCGCGCGTGGGCGCGATGGCCGAGCAATGAGACCACCGCGAGCAGTACAGCCACAACCGAGATGGTGATGGAAACGGAGACCAGATCGGGACGGTCATCGTCGTGCGACGAGAGTGAGTGGCCATGCATTGTCACACTGTACCGCGCAAATCGTGTACGCTGTTATACCAGGTCCGAAGCATGCACAAAATTCCAGCAATCGTGTTGTTCTGCTCGCTCGCTGTCGTCCCGGCATTCAAGGCGGAGAACCAGGCGGGGTGCCAGACAGGCGCGCCGTGTCCGGTGTGCGATCCGCCTCGCACGGGAACGGAGCTCGATGCCCTTCGCGAGGGCAATGTTCGATTCCGAACCGATCCCAAGCACCTTCACCAGTCGATTAAATGCGCGAAGCGGCTGGCGTGCTGCCAAAGGCCGTTTGCAATTGTGCTGAGTTGTTCCGATTCCCGAGTGCCGCCCGAGGTGGTTTTCGATCAGGGCATCGGCGACCTGTTCGTCGTCCGTCTGGCGGGGAATGTCGCCACGGCAGCCGCGCTGGGCAGCATCGAGTACGCAGTTGGCCATCTCGGGCCCAGGCTTGTCGTGGTAATGGGGCATCAGCGTTGCGGCGCAGTGGAAGCGGCGTTTTGCCCTAGGCCGGGGCCGCACATCGATGTGATCTGGGATCTCATTCGGCCGGCGGTTCGAAATCCTCTCTCCTCGTGCGAGCACCACGTCGATATCGATCAGGTGCAATGGGACCAGGCGATCCGGAAGAATGTGAAAAATATGGTGGAACTCGTCACGAACGATCTGCATGGCAAGGCCGGTGGGTCCGGTGTGAAAGTGGTTGGGGCGTATTACAAGCTGGATGACGGCACGGTGGAATTCTCGAAGTAGCCGCGGCGGGTGGAAATCCGTTGAGATGCTGTTCCAGGATGTTCGTTACGGATTGCGTCAGATCCGGCGCAATCCGGGGTTCACAACCGTCTCGGTCTTCGCTTTGGCGCTTGGTATCGGGGTCAACACGGCGGTGTTTACCGCGTACAGGGCAATGGTCGCCCGGTCTGTTGATGGGCGCGATCCCCGCCGGATAGTGAACATCGCGCTGATTCGTCGATCGGGTGCGGCCGACTACACCTTCAGCTATCCCGATTACGAAGCGTATCGGGATTCCGTCCATTCTTTCAACGGCCTGATCGCTTTTCACCCTGAGCAGATGAGGCTCTCGGATGCCGGTGCCATGATTAGCCAGCGCAGTTCTGCGGCTGAATCGGTGATAGGAAGATTGGGGCTGCTGCCTTCCGGCGCGAGAAATGCAGAGTTCGCCAGTGTCTTCGCTATTTCCGAAAATTATTTCGAGGTTCTCGGCGTGGCTCCTGTGCGCGGCCGCACCTTCGAATCCATACGCGCTCCTGAACTTCTTGCCTCGCCCTCCGTTCTCATCAGCGAAAACTATTGGCAGAGGCGGTTTGCGAGCGACCCGGCGGTGCTGGGAAAAACCATTCGTCTCAATGGCGCCGCCGTTCAAATCATCGGAATCACGCCGCACGATTTCGTCGGTACGGGTGTTGCCGTGCCCGATTTCTGGATTCCGCTGAGTCTCGAGCCGCTGCTTCATGCTGACGATAACTGGCTACGCGACCGTGAAAATCAGTGCTGCCGAATGTTTGGCCGGCTTGCTGCTGGCGTTAGCATCAGTCAAGCGCAAGCGGAAATGGCGATCATGGCCGATCACCTCCGCGCGCTGCACGATCCTCACTCTGACGTGGCAAAACGGGCAAACGCGCTCGTTTGGCCGGGTTCCCCGTTCCCGCTGCCGTTGAAGTTCTACCGTGGTCTGGAGCTGACCATTCTGCTCATCATGGTTGCTGCCGCGATGCTGCTGGTGGTAGCTTGCGCAAATGTCGGGAGCTTGCAACTGGCTCGTGCCAGATCTCGCCAGCACGAGTTGCGCACGCGTCTATCGCTTGGCGCCAGCCGGCTGCGCATCATCAGACAATTGCTGACAGAAAGCGCGCTGCTGGGGCTGCTCGCCGGCGCGGTAGCGTTGCTCTTCACGTGGGCGTTGCTGAAAATATTCGTAACCCTCTATGCAGCAGCCCTGCCGGCCGAATACGGCACGTTCATTTTCGATGTGGCTCCCGACCTCGAAATCTTTGCCTACGTTTTGGCCATTTCTCTGTTTACCGGCATCCTGTTCGGGCTGGCCCCAGCCGTGGAAAGCTCCGGTTCCGCAATTGCCTCTGCCGCAAGAGGTAGCACTTCTCCACTCAGCACGCGCCGACTCCAAAACTCTCTTGTAGCAGCCCAAGTTTCTCTTTCTCTCGTACTCATGATCGCCGGAAGTATGTTGATTCGCAGCTCCATTCACTCGCTGAACATGGAGACCGGCTACGACACCAAACAAGTTATCAATCTCGATTTCCGATTCCCAGAGGGGTCGAAATACACGGCGAATCGCAAACTTGCTCTCGCCCGTGAGTTGCGCACCCGCCTGGCAGCGCTGCCCGGAGTGGTTGCCGTAACGAGCGCTCACTCGCCGGACGATAACGGCTTTCGAACAGCCACGGTTTCGGTGGAGCAAGGAAAAGCTTCCGCGCAACGTGGGCAGTCGATCATCTACTACACATACGTTCAGTCAAACTACTTTGAGACTCTCGGGATACCGCTATTTCTGGGGCGCGGCTTTCCATCGCAGGGGCAACCCGAGCACTCGGTTATTATCAGCGAATCAGCAGCCAAGGAACTCTGGCCGGGTGAGAACCCGATCGGCCGCAGCCTCCGTTTAGGTCCGACCGACGAGCGGGCACATCATTCCAGCGAACTTTTGGCCGACAGTCCGGCCTACCAGATCATCGGAGTCGCGCGCGATACACGTGGTGTTGAGTTTGATGGGAGCGATTCCAGGCAGGTCTATCTACCTTTGCCTGACGACCGGATCCCGAGCCACCCGATACTGATTCGAACGCAGTCCGACCCTGCACAGGTCATAAGAGCAATTGACCCGTTGATCTCGTCCGTCGACCCCGATTTGCTGCCGACATCTTCGACGCTCCAGGAAATGCTTCACCGCTCGACACCGTTTATAACGTCCAGTATTTCGGCCGCGATCGCTTCCAGCGTCGGCCTACTCGGACTCCTGCTCGCCTTGATGGGTATTTACGGCACTGTCAGCTATATTGTTGTCCTGCGCACGCGTGAAGTCGGCATCCGCATGGCTGTCGGTGCACAAAAACGCGACGTCCTGGCACTCATCCTGCGCGAAAGCACGCGGCCCGTGATTGCTGGATTGCTTGTCGGGATGATTCTCGCGGTTGGAGCTTCACACGCGCTTCGGGGTGTGCTCTACGGAGTCAGTGCCGTGGATGGGATCTCGTTCGTCGGAGTGTCCGCTTTGTTCTTAGCCATCGCGCTTCTTGCCGCGTACCCACCGTCCCGGCGAGCCATGCGCGTGGATCCGGTTGTGGCGCTTAGATACGAATAACCGCTTCAGCTTTCGTCGAGTGGCAAACGTGCTGCGGCCCAATATTCGGTAGAGGACATGACCTGAATGATCTCGAAATCAATCAGATCCGACCATCGATCCATCCAGACCTGAAGATCGGCGGAACTCGCGGCTTCCATCACTTGGAAACAACGCGCCCTCGACGCATCCACCCAGCTTCCGTGATAGGCAACGCCTTCGGGCAAGAGCCGACCGGAGTGGGCGAACCTCTCACCGATGGGATTTGGATCGTGATTTCGGAATTGCTCGATGACCATGAATAGCATGGAGGCGGGCTCCTTACCCGTACTATTTCTTTATGTCTTACAGACTCCTCGTCGCAGCTCCGTTCCTGCTTCTCATTTCCGTTGTTTTTGCTCAAAGCGCAGGTTCCGACACACGGCCTCGCGCTTCGGATTTGGGGCTGAAGGTCGGCATTCTCCCGAGCGGGCCGCTCGATGCGATCACGGATGTCGCCGGCGTTGAGGTTGGCCAGACCACTATTATTCGTGGCGACAACATCCGAACCGGTGTGACCGCCGTTCTGCCACATTCGGGAAACCTGTACCGCGAAAAAGTACCCGGCGCCGTTTTCATCGGTAATGGGTTTGGAAAGCTAGCCGGATCTACGCAGGTGGAGGAAATGGGCGAGATCGAAACTCCGATCCTGCTGACAAACACGGTGAGCGTCCCGCAGGTGGCCGACGCGCTGATGCGTTACATGCTGATTTTGCCGGAAAACGACGATGTCCGGTCCGTCAATCCAGTGGTTGGCGAGACCAATGACGGGTATCTGAACGACATTCGCGGCGGTCACATCACGCCCGAGGACGTGTTCGCGGCGATCAGGAATGCGAAAAGCGGCCGGGTTGAGGAGGGCGCCGTCGGCGCCGGCACCGGGACTGTGGCATTCGGTTGGAAAGGAGGCATTGGAACGTCATCGCGAAAGCTGCCTCAGAACCTTGGCGGGTACACAGTCGGTGTTCTGGTGCAGACGAATTTTGGAGGCGTCCTGACGATTAATGGCGCTCCCGTCGGTCGGGAACTTGGCCAGTACTACCTGCGTCAGGAAATCGAGCAGCAAGGCAGCGCGAAAAACAAGGCAGATGGGTCATGCATGATGATCATCGCAACAGATGCACCCACTGATGCACGAAATCTGAAGCGCCTGGCAGCGAGGGCTTGGTTGGGCATGGCTCGCGCCGGCAGTTCGGCCTCCAACGGCAGCGGAGATTACGCAATTGCATTCTCTACCGCGTCCGAGGTGCGGATTCACGCTTCTTCTGACAAATCGTTAACGCGACATGTGGAACTGCTGACCAATGACGCGATGTCGCCGCTGTTTCTGGCTGTGATTGAAGCGACTGAAGAAGCGATATACAACTCGATGTTTCGAGCAACGACGATGCACGCGAATGGACACACGGTGGAAGCGCTGCCAATCGACAAAACAATGCGGATACTGAGGGAGCACCGGTCCATCAAGTAAGGGAGCATCGCGTTAATTTTGCCGGTAATTCGGAGAGATCATCGGCACTTCTGCGATTCATTCGATACCATTTAGCTATTCTCTAAGCTTTTTGTATGACACGCGTCCGTTTTGCGCCCTCGCCTACCGGTTACCTCCACATAGGCGGCGCGCGAACGTTCATCTTCAATTGGCTGTATGCTCGCCACCATGGCGGCGTGGTCGTTCTTCGCATCGATGATACGGACATTGAGCGGAACACCCAGATATCACTCGATTCCATCTACGAAGGCCTTGAGTGGCTTGAGCTTGGCTGGGATGAGCTCTACCGCCAGTCGGACCGGGTCGATCTGCATCGACAGGCTGCCTGGGCCATTTTCGAGAAAGGGATGGCCTATCGGGACTTCACGCCCGCATCGACGGCACCGGAGAATTCAAGCGAAGGTTGGCTCTCGAATCCCGGGATGCGCGAGCTTTCCAAAGATGAGAGCGATCGGCGGGCCGCGGCGGGCGAGGCCTTTGTCCTGCGCTTCCGCGTGCCGCGGGAAACGCGCGCCGACGTGGTTGTACGCGATCGTGTCTATGGGACGGTAACCAAGGCCACGAGCGACCTAGAGGATTTCGCGCTGCTCCGCTCGACGGGCATGCCGACCTATCACATGGGGTCCTGCGCCGACGACGCCGATCTGCGGATCACGGACATCCTACGCGGCCAAGAACATCTGGCGAACACGTTCAAGCACGTGCTGATCTTCGAGGCGCTGGGCGTTGACATGCCGAAGACGGCTCACTTGCCACTGCTGATGGCGCCTGATGGCGCGAAGCTATCGAAGCGCAAGCACGGTCCGGTGGTTAGCGTCACAACGTATCGTGATGCAGGTTTCCTGCCGCATGCGTTCGTGAACTTTCTTTGCTTGCTCGGCTGGTCGCCAAAGAACGATCGCGAGAAGATGTCCCGTGAGGAGCTGGTGAAGCTATTCTCGCTGGCGGGCATCAATCGCGCTAACGCAACCATCAATTTCACCGATGAAGATCCATTCGATCCCAAGGCCGTTTGGCTAAATGCTGAGCATCTGCACACGCTCGATCTGGACGAACTCGCGCGACGCTTGATGCCTTACGCCGAAGAAGCTGGTTTGACAAATGCCACGCCCGAGAAGATCCGTGCGATTGCTCCGTTGATCCGGGAGCGGATCCGTCTGTTACGCGATGTGGGTACGGTGGCCGATTTCTTCTTCTCCGAAGAACTGAAGCCCTACGATCCCGCGGAATTGATTCCGCAGAAGGGAGATGCCGCGATGGCTGAGCTGGTGCTCCGTAAGGCTAGGGAGAGTTTGGCTGTTGTTCCTGCATTCGATCGCGGAACACTGGAGTCGGCTTTACGCCATGCTGCCGATGAAGTGAAGCTCAAGCCCGGGCAGATGTTCCAGCCCATTCGTGTCGCGGTTTGTGGGCGCAAGAATACGCCGCCACTTTTCGAAACGCTTGAAGTGCTAGGGCGTGACGCCGTGCTGGCTCGCATTGATTCCGCACTAGGAATTGTTAATGAACGATACCGACTCGCCCCCCTCTAATTTCATTCGCGACATAGTTCTCTCCGACAACGCGAGTGGCAAATATGGCGGACGCGTCCGCACGCGCTTCCCTCCGGAGCCAAATGGCTATCTCCACGTCGGCCATGCCAAGAGCATCATGCTCAATTTTGGCTTGGCAGAGGAGTTCGGGGGCGCGTGCAACCTGCGCTTCGACGACACAAATCCTGCGAAGGAAGAGACCGAATACGTGGAATCGATCATCGAAGACGTGAAGTGGCTGGGCGGCGATTTCGGCGATCGGCCCCTCTATGCGTCCGACTACTTCGGGCAGTTGTATCTTTGGGCCGTAGACCTCATCAGGAAAGGCAAAGCATACGTCTGTGACTTGAGCAGCGAGCAGGTGCGAGAGACGCGCGGCACGCTCACCGAAGCCGGGCAGAACAGTCCGTATCGTGACAGAAGCGTGGAAGAGAATCTGGATCTCTTCGCGCGCATGAAGAACGGGGAGTTTCCTGACGGCGCGCGCACACTACGGGCCAAAATCGATATGGCATCGCCGAATCTAAACATGCGAGACCCCGTGATGTACCGGATCGTGCATGCCGAGCATCATCGCACGGCTGATGAGTGGTGCATTTACCCGATGTACGACTGGGCGCATGGACAATGCGATTCGATCGAGGGCATCACGCATTCGATTTGCACGCTCGAGTTTGAAAGCCATCGCCCGCTGTACGACTGGTTTCTGGAGCAGCTTGGCGTGTTTCACCCGCAGCAGATCGAATTCGACCGCTTGAACCTGACGTACACGGTGATGAGCAAGCGCAAGCTGCTGCAATTAGTGGAGCAGGGCGTGGTGGAAAGCTGGGACGATCCGCGCATGCCTACCATTAGCGGGATGCGCCGGCGCGGTTATTCGCCGGAGGGTTTGCGGAATTTCGCCCGGAGCCTCGGTGTGTCGAAGACGAACGGCACCACAGAGCTTGAGAAGCTCGAGTACTACATCCGCGAGGATTTGAACAGGACGGCTCTGCGCGTGATGGTGGCATTACGCCCCCTAAAACTGGTACTGACCAACTATCCCGAAGGCCAGGTGGAGTTTGTGGAGGCTATCAATAATCCGGAGGACGCAAGCGCCGGAACGCGGCGGGTGCCTTTCAGCCGGGAACTGTGGATCGAGCAGGAGGACTTTCGCGAAGTGCCTCCGAAGGGCTATCACCGCCTGTATCCGGGGAACGAGGTCCGGCTCCGCTACGGTTACATAATCAAGTGCCACAACGTCGTGAAAGATCCGGGGACCGGCGAGATCGTGGCGATTCAGTGCACGTACGATCCCGAGACGCGCAGTGGCCGCCAGACGCGGAAAGTAAAATCGACCATTCACTGGGTATCCACGGCGCAGGCGATTCCCGTGGAGGTGCGGCTCTATGACAAGCTGTTCACGGTGGAGAACCCGAACAACGTACCCGGAAGATAGCGATTTCACGATATACTTGAATCCAAAATCGCTCGAAATGGTTCAGGGGAAGGCCGAGCCGTGGCTGGCGAAGGCTGCGCCGGGCGATCGTTACCAGTTCGAGCGTCTTGGATATTTCTGCGCGGATACGTGCAGCCGGGCGGAGAAACTCGTTTTCAATCGCACGGTCGAGTTGCGGGACACCTGGGCGAAGCTTCAGAAGAAGACATAAGCGGTGCACTCCTGCAAACATCCGTTGCGGGCACGCGCTTCGGTGCCTCCGTATCAGCACGCTTCTTGAAAACCATTTAGCGGAAGCCGGTTCTTGCGTGCCGCGGCGGGTGGGTGTATATTGTTCTCGGTAATCGAGGATATTGCGAATGAGTAAACCCTCTGATCTGGTTCAAGGTACGTTGGATCTGCTTCTGCTCAAGATACTGGCACTGGAGCCGATGCATGGCTGGGCAATCAGCCAACGTTTGAACCAGGTCTCGGGCGACGTGTTGCGAGTCAGTGACGGCTCACTCTATCCCGCGCTCCACAAATTGGAGCAGGAGGGGTGGATTCGCGCCGAGTGGAAGACGAGCGAACTCGGACGGCGTGCGAAATTCTACTCGCTTACCAGAGTTGGAAAGCGCCAGCTTGAACGAGAGGCGGCCAACTGGGAGCGGCTGTCCGGCGCCATTACTTCCGTTGTGCGATTGAACGAGGCTTGAAGCGTGAGGCTGGAACTCGAAGACGGGGGATCTGCCGCGTGGCTTCCTTGTGGACGAGTAGTGGCTGCACTCATGTGCAGCCACGTTCCCTATTCTTCTAGAACCATGCGAACACACCGCCCGTCGTGGCGTCGGTAGCCCACACGTTCGCGGCATTTCCGACAAGAACGTCGGTGACATTACTGGCAACAAAGTTGAAAGTCTGCGTGCTCGCGTTCCACTGGTAGAGGTTGCCGGCCGCGTTAACGCCCCAAACCGCACCATCGAACGTCGTCCAGATCTCGTCGAGCGCCGCACCGGGGATGTTCACCCAGCTCTGCGCAGTAGTGTCATAGCGGTAAACCTGGCCCTGCGCGTTCACGCCCCAGATACTATTGGCGCTGCCGACCGAGATCTGAACCAACGATCCTGGAACGTTGACCCACGATTGCGTTGCGGCGTCGAAGCGATAGATCTGGAGCTGTCCATTGATACCCCACACCGTGCCGTCCGCGCCCACTGAAAGCGTGCCGAGCTGGCCGGGTATCTGAGTCCAGCTCGAGCTAGCGAAGTCGTAGGTGTAGGTGGAACCCGCGGCATTGATGCCCCACACCGACCCATCGGCGCCTACCTGGACGAGGTTCAACTCGCCTGGAATAATTTTCCAGGTTCCTCCGGAGGCACTGTATTGGTAGATCGTGCCGGAGGAATCGACGCCCCATACATCGGCTTGCGCGCCTACGGAAACCTGTGCCATCGAGGGCGGGCTGGGAACCTCCTGGAAGGTCTGGGTTCCGGAGTTGAAGAAAGTGACAAAAGCTGAGGAGTCCACCCCCCAGACGCTGCCATCCGCGCCGATTGAAATCTGGTCTAAAGTTCCCGAGACCGCAAATAACGCGTGGTGCGGCCGGGTGGGCGCTCCCAACAGTTTGTAGATCTCATCCGCGCTATTGACGCCTACGATCGTGCCATTCGCGCCGACGGAAATGCTGGCCAGGCTGCCCGAAAGCTGAACCCAGGTCTGAGACACCGCGTCCCATTGGAAGATGTCTTGCGACGAATCGAGGCCGAAGACTGCGGCACCGGAGCCGACGGTTACTTGCGAAATGCTGGCGGATGTTGCGTCCATTCTGTTGCGCAGCACGTTGTAGTGATAGGCGACGTCGTTCTTTACGGCCCAGACATCGCCATCCACCCCTACCGAGATCTGCGTGAATCCAGAGGTACCGGAAATGATACTGGAAATTGCCGGTTCCAGGGTTATACCAGTAGATCGTACCTGCTGCATTCACTCCGTAGACCGCGCCGCTCGATCCAACCGCGATTTGCGTTAGTGTGCCGGGTATCTGATTCCAAATCTGCGTTCGACCGACGTAATGGTAGATACTTGATTGCGACATTCAGTCCCCACACATCTCCGTCTGAGCCCACCGCGATTTGGGTCAGGCCCCCGGGAATGTTATCCCAGGTGTTGGCGGTTGTATCCCAGCGGTAAACCATCCCTTGCGCATTGATGCCCCATACTGCCGTGCTGGAACCCACTGCGATCTTGACCAGAGCGCCGGGAATAGCCGTCCAGGTTGCGGCCGCGTAATCGTATGTGTAAATCTCTTGATCACTGTTGATTCCCCAGATGGCGCCGTCTGCGCCTACCGACAGTTGCATCAAAGCACCCGGGATTTGCTCGAAGCTTTCGAAACTGATGGCGGAGAGACGGCCGATCTTGCCAGCCAAGTCTTCCGTGAACCAGAGGGCATGGTCGGGTCCGAGTGTGATTCCATACGGCCCGCTGTCGGCGGTGGTGGTTGCATATTCTGTGATGGAACCCCCGGTGGTAATTCGACCGATCTTGCTCGCGCCCTCCTCGGCAAACCACAAGGCGCCGTCCTGCCCAACGGTAATTCCAAGCGGCTGCGCGGAACCGGAGCTCAACGCATATTCCGTCACGGTTCCGCTGGTCGTGATCTTCGCAATTTTGCCCACATTCCTCTCTGTGAACCAGAGATTGCCGTCCGGACCTGCAACAATTCCGAAAGGTTGGCTGTTGGACGTTGGAATGGAGTATTCGGTGATCGCACCGGATCGAACCGTCCCGATTTTGTTGCTCCCTTTCTCCGTGAACCAGATGTTGTGGTCCGGCCCGACGGTGATCGAAGTGGGGATGCTGCTGGCCGTGGGTATAGCGATCGGTGTTTGCACGGCGAAGCTTCCCGACGTGGAAACGGCTGCGATCGCGTTTACTCCGGGCGCAGCCTCGGTAAACCAGATGTTCCCGTCGGAGCCGACGGTGATGCCAACCGGCGAAGCGTTCGACGTGGGGAGGGCGAACTCGGTCACGGTACCCGAGGTGGTGATCTGTCCAATGAAATTACCTGAGGGCTCGGTGAAATAGAGATTGCCGTCGGGACCAGCCACAATCTGCTGCGGCTGGCTGCCCGCCGGCAAAGCGTATTCGGTGAATTTGCCGACAACGTCGACGCGGCCGATGTTGCCGGTCGAAGTTTCCGTGAACCAGACTGCGCCGTCGGCGCCAGTTGTAATTCCCTGAGGCGCGCTACTTGCGGTTGGTATGGGAAATTCCGCGAAATTGACTTGTGCCAGCAAAGATGATGGAAACGCTATCAGCGCCAGCAATCCCGCACTGTTCACGAATGCCACCGGTGAGATTCGAAAGTGCTTACGCTCGACGAGCGCTTGACGAAGGCTGGTAAAAGTAGGCATGCAGCTTACCAGTGGCTGCTTTGCGAGAAAGTTTCTCAGTTTCTTTGGGGTGTGGGCGTTTGGCAACCCGCCTCGCGGCCGGAGGCAAGCACACGAGCGCGCACAACGCGGCTCTAGAGGATTTTTCTGACCCAGCGATGGAGATAGCCGATGCTTTTCAAGTCCGGTGATGACCGAACCTGTAGAACCCTAGAGCCTATGGCATTTTGGTCGTATCGTCAAAGGACAGTTCCACAGTTACGGTTTTCCCCGGCTTGACGTTGATAGGCTCTGGCGTGCCCGGCGTTTTGCTGTACATGCCGAGCGATGAACCTGTGGGCGGCGGTCCTGATTGGCCGTCCCAATCGCCCTTAGGATCGTAGGCGGCGCTGGCGTAAACCGGAGAGGTAGTGACATCGGAAAATGTAACCGCTCCATCTTTATCTGTGGCAGTTTTGACCGCCAGGGGAGCGGTTGAGCTACCCTGCTTCATAAAGTCGGTCGAGTTCCAAAGGGCGACACCGATCTTGTGCTTGGCATCGACAGTTCCGGAACCTGTATAGTGCAGCTTGACTCGCACGGTTCCGCTGCCGCCTGCCGCCCCGTGCTGGTTTGTATCTTGTGAGGACCTCAAGAGCAGTGTTATGGCGAACAATCCGAACGCCAGACTGAAATATTTCTTCATGACGAGCAATGCCTCCTTGGGTAGAAACGAATCTGAGGATAACATTCCTGTGATTCACGTTCTTCGCATGGTCTTGCTTACCGAAGGCAAAAGCTGTAGAATTGTCCTCGGTAACCGAGTCCACGGGCGAGGCTGAGCGAGGCCTGAAAGTGCGACTAGAACATTGGTTGTATACGGTTCCGCTGCGGTTGCGATCTATTTTCCTGCGAACTCGGGTTGAGCAGGACTTGGACGAAGAGCTTCGGTTTCATTTGGAACGGCAAATCGAGGAAAATAAAACTCGCGGCCTGACCTCGGAACAAGCAAAACGCACCGCTCGTCGCCATTTGGTCGGTTTGGAGCAACGAAAGGAGGAGTGCCGGGATATGCGTAAGGTGAGGATCGTGGAAGATCTGATGAATGATACCCGGTATGGGTTCCGGATGCTCCGACGCAGTCCGGGCTTCTCGATTCTCGCGGTTCTCTGCCTAACTCTCGGGATTGGCGCGACGACGGCTGTGTTCAGTTGGATGGAAGGGATTCTTCTGCGCCCGTTTCCGCTCGTCGCTGGCCAAGACCGGCTGGTGGCGATCACGGGCACGGATCGCAACGGCCGCACTGACGTATCCTGGCCGGACTTCGTCGACCTACGAACGAACTGCGCGTCGGTCGAGTCGTTAATCGCGGACAAGATCTTCGGAACGACGCTCAGTATCGGCCAGCGGGCGGAGCGAGCTGCCGGGGGCATCGTATCGGCGAACTATTTTCAGGCTCTCGGCATTCGTCCAATTCTTGGTCGCGCTTTTTCCCCTTCCGACGGGATTGGCCGGAATGCCCATCCTGTGACCGTGATCAGCTACCAGGCGTGGAAGGATCGCTACGGCGGCGATCTCAACATTATCGGCAAGACGCAGATGCTGAACGGAGTGCAGCACACGATCATCGGGGTTGCGCCCGAAGGGTTCTATGGCACATTCGTCGGCTATTCGTTTCAGTTCTGGGTCCCTGCATCGATGGAAGAGCTTTTCGAGGCGGGCGGCTACAAACTGGAGAATCGCGGCGCGCGCTGGATTGAAGGTTTCGCGCTACTCAAGCCCGGAGTAACAATCGAGCAGGCGCAAACCGAGATGTCGTCGATTGCCAAACGGCTGGCGGCCGATTATCCAGCAACCAATCGCGGACGCGGCATTAAGCTGTTCCCGCTTTGGCAGACGCCATTCAACGGAGCCGGCACGCTGCTTCCCACATTACGAATCTCGCTCGTGGTTGCCTGCTTTGTGCTGCTCATTGCGTGCGCCAACGTCGGGAATCTGCTACTCTTCCGGTCCTTCGGGCGACGTCATGAAATGGCTGTCCGGCTCTCGGTGGGGGCCGGGCGCGGCCGCCTGTTGAAGCAATTGCTCACCGAGGGCCTGATTCTCGCGGCACTCGCAGCCTGTGGCGGCCTTGCGGTCGCCTATTGGTGCCGGAATCTGATGATGCTGCTGTTCCCGCGATATCCCGACCGGATTGTCAATCTGCCGGCCGAAATCGATTGGCGCGTCCTCACGCTGAGCGCGGGAGTTTGCTTGATTTCCACGCTGCTGTTTGGCTTGATTCCCGGGATGCAAGCCAGCAAGATCGATCTAGCGGCTGCGATGAAATCCGATTCAGGCGGAACGCTGGGCGGCCGCGGGAAGGCCTGGATGCGTTCCAGTCTCGTCCTGATTCAGTTATCGCTTAGCTTCGTGTTGCTGGTTGCCGCGGGTCTGCTTCTCAAGAGCGTCCGGGCGATGCAAGACGCCGATCCAGGATTTTCAGCGGACCAAGTGCTGACGACCGGGGTGGGCATGATCGCGGCTGGTTATGATACACAGCGCATCAAGAGTTTCGAGGACCGATTGCTCGACCGCATCCAGGCGATTGGCGGCGTCGAATCGGCCGCGTTTGCGCGCGTCACGCCGATCACCTACAGCAGACTATTCTTCGGGGCCCGTAGAAGTTGAGGGATATGAGACGGAGCCGGCAGAGCAGCCCGTGATCGAATATGACGAAGTTGGCCCTGCGTACTTCGCGACGATGGGGATTCCGCTGATCTCGGGCCGGGAGTTTACGCGGGCCGATAACGAAACGGCTCGGCAGGTTGCCGTCGTGAATGAGACCATGGCGCGGCAATTCTGGCATGGCGAAGATCCGGTCGGCAACCGCCTTCAGCTAAACGGGCGGTGGATTCAGGTAGTCGGCGTCGCGAAAAATTCCAAGTACGAGACCCTGTTTGAAACCTCCAAACCGTTTTTTTACGTTCCGATGCGACAGAGCGTTATGGGTCAGGCTCTGGAAATCCGTAGTTCGCTGGGAGCGGGAGCCATGGCCAAGATGTTGGCTCGCGAGGTGAAAGCACTGGATGCGAACCTCGCACCCGCCGAAGTGATCACCATGCGCGAACAAATCCACCGAATGACGTGGAACAAGCGCGCAGCATTCACTTTACTCATGATCTTTAGCGGAATAGCGCTGTTGCTCGCGGCGATAGGGTTGTATGGTGTCATATCGTACAGCGTCTCGCAGAGCACGCGGGAGCTGGGATTACGGATGGCGCTGGGCGCGGACGCGTCAGACCTGTTGACACTCGTGATCTCGCACGGCCTCGCGTTGACGGCAGCCGGGGTTGCGTTGGGCGTCGCAGTGGCACTGGGATTAACGCGGCTGCTCGGGTATCTGCTATACGGGGTGAGCCCTCGCGACCCGCTGGCCTTCGGATCGGCATTCGTGGTCATGGCGATCGCCTCTTTAGCAGCGTGTTTTTGGCCCGCTTGGCGCGCGACGCGGACGGATCCGGTGCGAGCTTTGCGGAATTGATTGCGCATTTCCGCGATTAACCGGCTGAAAGGGGCAGATGTGGAGCAGAGCTCAAACTATTCGTAGCTGGTGCGGATGGGGAGACTTGAACTCCCACGCCCTTGCGGGCGCTGGAACCTAAATCCAGTGCGTCTGCCAATTCCGCCACATCCGCGCGGGGCACTCTTGATGCAATCAGCGTAGCACCGGCGCGCGGATCTGCCTGATCGGCTAGTATCTTCAGTGCCAGCCGGCGGGTATCATGAGCAACATGAATAGAACGCTTCGTATTGCTGTACTGGGCGCCGGGAATGTGGGCGGAGCCTTAGGCGGAATTTGGTTGAGCAAAGGTCATACGGTTGCCTTCGGAGTCCCCGATCCTCAAAAGAAAAAGCGCGAGATCACCGCGGGAGGCGAAGTCACGATCAATCAGAAGGCTGCGGCCGGCGCGGACGTAGTGGTTCTCAGCGTGCCGTGGCCCGCCGCTCAGGAAGCGATTCGAAGCGCGGGTCCACTCGAAGGCAAGATCCTGATTGATTGCACGAATCCGCTATCGCCCGATCTGCAGGGCCTTGTGATCGGGTGCACAACGTCGGCAGCGGAAATGGTTGCGACGTGGGCGTCCGGCGCTCGGGTTATCAAAGCGTTCAATACGATCGGCGCGGCAAACTTCGGCAACGCGCAGTTCGGGATGCAACGTGCCGATGGATTTTATTGCGGCGATCACCAGGAATCGAAGAACGTGGTGAAGCAATTGATCGAAGAGGTTGGCCTGAATCCGGTGGATGTTGGTCCGCTGAAGAATGCGCGTCTCCTGGAGCCCCTCGCAATGTTGTGGATCGACCTGGCTTTGAACCAAAAGCAAGGCCCGGACCACGCATTTAAATTGCTGCGGCGGCAAGCGGTGTGAGGAACCAGGCAGACTGCTTAAGAAAGAGCGTCCGCGAGAGGCGTTTCAGATGACGAAAGGGATTGATCAGCTTGACTCCGAGTGCGACCTGGAAAGCCGATCGAAAACCCGGCGCACAAGTTGGTCACAACGCGCTCCGAGGAACTGAAAGGCTTGCGAACTGGTCGCCCCGGCTCGCGCGTACAGTTCCTTTCGAAGCATCTGGCGAGCTCGAAGAAGGCGCACTTTGACCGTTTCTTCCGTTAACTCCAGACAATTGGCCGTTTCATTCGTGCTCATGTTTTCGATCTCCCGCAGCACGAAAACGCAGCGATACGTGTCCGGCAAGGTATCGACAGCTTGCTCCAGCAGAGAGACGGTTTCGCGCCTCAAAGTTTGTTGTTCGGGATCTGGATCCGATGATTTTATCGTTTCCATAGTTTGACGCTCTCGATCCGGGCTTGCCGGAACCTCCTGAAGGCGCTTCCGCTGCCGCAAACGATTGGAAGCCTCATAAACAGCAATTTTCGCCAGCCATGTCGAGAACTGTGCCTTTCCGGCGAATTGATGAAGCGAGGCATACGCTCGAACGTAGGTTTCCTGCGTGACGTCTTCAGCTTCATCATCGTCGCGAAGAATTGCACGAGCGATCCGGAACAGGCGCTGATTGTAGCGGCGCATGAGAACTTCGTAGACCGCCGTGTCCCCGCCACGCACGCGGACCACGACTTCCTCGTCGGATAATGGCGAGTTCCAGGCCAAGTTCATTGCCGGGCGCGCCGAATCGGAGATCACTCTTCGATACAGAGTCAAATTAACGCATGAGGTTACAGATTCCGGCTGTGAGTTGTAACTAATTCTCGTCGCGCCACTCTGTATGGTGCCCGGCGAGTATGCCGGCAGAGGAGAGTGAACTATGGCACACACCGTCGCTGAACGAGAGGGAGGTGGCATTCCGCGGAGCGAGCACGGCTCGCCCAGCTATCAGGCGTACCAGCTTCTGCACGTTGCGTTTGTTGTCGCCCCGATTATTGCCGGATTGGATAAATTCTTTCATTTCTTGACGAACTGGGATATGTACTTGGCCCCGGCAATCGCACATTTGTCCCCTATTGGAGGGCATGGGCTCATGTTGGTGGTTGGGGTGATTGAAATCGTGGCCGGCATTATCGTCGCCGTCAAACCCCGGATCGGCGCCTACATTGTAGCCCTTTGGTTACTGCTCATCATCATCGACCTGTTGATCCTTCCTGGATACTTCGATATCGCCTTGCGCGACCTCGGATTATTGTTGGGGGCATTGGCGCTCGGGCGCCTCAGCCAGGAATTCAGTTCGTAAGGTCGAGAGCGGTGCATGCAAGGCGGCTACGCCCTCCAGGGTCGTTCCCGATTTACTTTGCCGTACAGAGTATAATATTATGCAAAGTGGAAGAGAGACACTGTGGGTACTCGAGGGAATGTGCATGTGACTAGGAATCTCTCGTTCGCATTTTCGCTTGCGACCGTCGCTTTGTCCTCGGGATGCGGTCCGGGCAACAATCTTTTGCTGGGGCGTGTCACAGCAACGGTGGGCACGCATAAAGTGGTGGTGACCGACTGCTATCGAACCGAGGTGCCATCTCCGGAGAAGATTCAGGCGGGTGTCGAAACGACTTACCGGTTCGCTCCATGCCGGGACGCGGTGGTGGTTATTCGCGGCGCGGAGTTGTCGGTGAACGGTCAGTCATACGGGCGGCTCAATGCGACCGATGGCGTGCTGGTTGACCATGGCGTGGTTTCGATTCAACGGCATTAGGAACGCTGACGATTCAGCCGACTCGTTGCTCGCAACGGTGTATTTGTTCTGTCCTGCCGTCGATGACGAGATGTCCGGTGTCAGGCGAGGTTTGAAGCCGCAGAGTGCCGCTCCAGGGCGGGCTGATCAGGACAATCAGGCGCTCTCCGTTTTCTTGGGTCTCCGCGCCCAGCGCGCTGGCCCAGCTCTCAAACTCGGCCCAAAACTGGCCGCCCTTCCTCGTGATCGTGGCGGGGCCGAGTTCCGCGCTTCGGTACTCGCCTACGTAGTCATCGAGCCACGCTACTGAAGCGGAATCGATCTTGACGCGATCGCGCCACCTTTGCGTTGTTTCCTGTTGGAACTTAGCGATTGCGGTGACCATCTGCTCGGCTTTGCGCTCGGCTCCGAAGAGAATTTCAAAGATCCGCTGTTGGATGGCACCTAAGAATGAGTTCGCGGCCCGCAAGTTGGTGAGCACCACGACTCCGAGATTACGCTGGGGGAGGAAATACATATCGGAGGTAAAGCCAAAGGTGTTTCCGCCGTGATTCATCACTTCCAATCCCTGCTCCTGGAGGAGAATCAGGCCGAGTCCATAGGCGGCCCTATCATTGATCTTGATGCCGGCGCGCCAGCGGCTTTGTAGTGTTTCCTCCGACAGTAATGGGTGGCCGTCAGGAGTTTTTCCGCGCCGGAGCTCGAGAAGAAGATATTTGAGCATGTCGTCCGCTGTCGACCACGCTGCTCCTGCGGGCGCTACAGAAATCACAGATTGCTCCATGTCGGGATTCACAGGCGCGCAATGGCCGTCAAAGTCAATGCTGTGAGGCGCGGCTGCATCGCCGTTGGCGTCGTGCTTCCGCACCGGCGAGGAGTTCGTCATCCCGAGCGGCTCGAAGATCAAACGTTTCATCGCCTGTTCGTAGGCGGACTTGCAACGAGGTATGGGGCTGAAAGGCATGAGCTGCCGCGTATCCGCCCGCCGCGACCAAGAGATTGGAATATTGAAATGTCTCACCAAAGCCGGTGGTGGGGCGCATGGTTCTCATTTCCGCCAGCCGCTGTTCTGGAGAAATTCCTTTAAATCGAAACACGAAATCCAGATCACGACGCGGCATGCCAGTGCAAGCGCAGGCGGTGTGCCTCATTTCGAGCTTGCGCGTGATCTCGGGATCGGCGAGCTCGAAATCCGGCAGGAGGTCACGGACAGGGGTGGACCAGGTGAAGGTTCCCTTATCAATGAGTCGCGCCATCAAAAGAGTGGTCAGCGGCTTTGTGGAGGAGCCGATCATGAACTGAGTAGCGGGCGTTACCGGTTCCGGATGCCCGAGTCCGCGCACGCCGAAGCCTTTCGCATAAACCACCTCCCCGTTTTGCACCACGCCGATGGCTAAGCCAGGGATGAAGAGCTTTTCCATGCCATCGAGAATGAATTCGCTGATCTGCCGGCTCTGCTCCTCTCCCCACTTTGCTTGCTGGCGTGCTGCCAAACTGACGGACTGGAGGGCGGCCGGCTTCCACGCTTCCAAAATCTCGCTGATCTGCGCCATTCTGCGGCTGAGCGCAGCCTTCGAAGCGTCGATGAGGCAGACGTAGGCGTCGCCGCCGAGCATTCGAAGAATGGCAACTCCACTTCTTCCCTCCGATGAAGGAAGGTTGTAAATGATCTGGCACACTGTGTCCCAGCCTTCGGCGGAAGGAGTTTCCGCGCGCTGAAGAATGGGATAGCGAAACTCGGGATCGAACTCGTGCCAGGCGCCATACGCAGCGTCTTCCAGGTTCTCCGTTTTGGGGACGACGGAGAGCGCGATTCGAAGGTCGGGCTCGGGGCCCACCAGAGTCAGAGGTGTGGAGTCGGCGAGCTGCGTCCATCCGTTTGGGAGTGGGATCGGTTCCGCGCAATTCGGTAAACGGACGAGTGTTTCAGGCACTTGTGACAATTGTTCCATGGGAGCGGAACGTATCGCGCTGGCGGGCAGGCACTGTGGACTATCGCTGGACTCCCGTCCCGCCAGGGTCGGGGATGCGCGAACCCTCGCAAAATGAAGGCCACCGCTCCGGCCAGTTTCATAAAATGGGCGTTTTATCGAGCCATCCGGCTTATGTCGTTGGCAAGCGTCTTCACGATCGGACACGATTGCCTACGGCAGTACTCTGGCGTACGATGCACCGCCAATGAATAATTCCTCTCCGATTGTCGGTCGGACAATCTCCCATTACCGCGTGTTGGGAAAACTCGGGGGTGGGGGAATGGGTGTGGTCTACGAAGCCGAAGACTTAAGCCTCGGCCGCCGCGTTGCACTGAAGTTCCTTCCCGAAGACGTGGCCAGAGATCCGCAAGCTCTGGAGCGCCTTCGACGCGAGGCGCGTGTTGCTTCCGCGCTGAACCATCCGAACATCTGCACAATCTACGAAATCGCCGGAGATCATGGGCCTTCCTTCATCGCTATGGAGCTCATGGAAGGGCAGACGCTTAAGCAGATGATCGACAGCGGACCCCTTCCCATTGAACAGGTGCTTGAACTGGGCACGGAAATTGCCGATGCACTTGAGGCGGCACACGAAAAAGGCATTATCCACCGTGACGTTAAGCCTGCGAATATTTTTGTGACGAAGGGAGGGCGTGCGAAGATTCTCGATTTCGGTCTGGCAAAGCTTACCACCTTCCATGAGGGTAGTAGCGTTTCTGCGATGCCGACAGCAACCGCGCAAGAAGCGCTGACCAGCCCTGGCAGCGCGGTGGGCACAATCGCGTATATGTCACCGGAGCAGGCACGCGGCGATGAGCTAGATGCACGCACGGATTTATTCTCGTTCGGTACGGTCCTATATGAGATGGCGACGGGACGGATGGCGTTCCCCGGCAACACCGCTGCCGTAATTCATGATGCGATTTTGAATCGATCGCCGCTTCCTCTATCCAGGCTGAACCCTGACCTGCCTCCGGAGCTAGAAGGGATTATCGACAAGGCGTTGGAGAAAGACCGCGAGCTACGCTACCGGAGTATAGCCGAGATGCGGACCGACTTGCAGCGGCTGAAGGGTGGATCGGGTTCGGCGGGATTGCAGGCGAAGGAGGCGCGGGCGCCGGGCCGCGCCAGGAAGCACTGGAGGGTCATCGTTTCCGCCGCTCTGGCAGCGGCGGCGCTTGCCATAACGGGCATTTATTTGTCTCTGCATCACACGCCGAAGCTAACAAACGAGGACACGCTTGTGCTGGCCGACTTTACCAATACAACCGGAGACCCGGTCTTCGATGACACTTTGAAGCAGGCGATTTCGGTGCAGTTGGGGCAGTCCCCTTTCCTTAACCTCCTCTCGAATGCAAGAACGCGAGCCACATTGAAGCTGATGGCAAAGCCGTTCGATAGCAAGTTGACACCGGAAGTAGCGAGCGATCTTTGCCAGCGCGCCGGAGGTAAGGCTTACATTTCGGGCTCGATTGCGAGGCTGGGCAGTCAGTATGTGATTGGCCTCAATGCAGTGAACTGCAAGACCGGCGATCCCCTCGCACAGGAACAGGTGACGGCGGAAAACAAAGAACACATCCTGAAAGCGCTAGATCAGGCCGCGACGAAGCTGCGGAAGAAGCTTGGTGAATCGCTCAACACAGTGGAGAAGTTCGACGCCCCCCTAGATCAGGCCACAACACCTTCTCTCGAGGCATTGAAGGCGCTCTCGGAGGGAATTAAGGCTGTAGGAGAAAAGGGCAGCTCCGCAGGGATTCCCTTCTTCAAACACGCTATCGAACTCGATCCTAATTTCGCGGCCGCTTACCAAGCCTTGGGAATTTCGTACTCCAATCTCCGAGAGCCCGGTCTGGCCAACGAGAACTTACAACGATCTTATGCTTTGCGCAATAAGGTAAGTGAGAGAGAGAGATTTCGGGTGTCGGGTACCTATTATCTTCTCGTCACGGGCGAACTTGAAAAGGCTATCCAAACTTATGAAACGTGGGCCCAGATTTATCCACGAAATAGCGAACCTTTTGGAAATTTGGGGGTCGCTTACACCTACTTGGGGCAATATGAAAAAGGAATCGCCGCGAGTATCGAGGATCTCCGCTTAAACCCGGGCAGCGCGGCTGCGTACACCAATCTCGTAGGTCTCTATCCTGCTGTAAATCATCCCGACAACGCGAAACTAAAGTATCAGCAGGCCATAGCACACAACGTTGATAACCCAGTTCTGCATGGAAATCGCTATGGGGTAGCGTTTCTCGAGAACGATACGGCTGAAATGCAGCGGCAAGCCGCCGCCACCAGTGGCAAAGCGGGGGAAGATGTGCTCCTTTCCTTCGAGTCAGACACCGAGGCATTCCATGGGCGCCTGGCAAGCGCGCGTAAATTCTCCCTACGCGCTATCGACGCCGCTCACAGCAATGACTCAAAGGAAACAGCGGCGGCATGGCGGATGAATGCCGCCTTGCGCGAAGCCGAGCTAGATAATACATCGCGCTCCCGCCAGGAAATCGCTTCTGCGCTGGCCGAAGCCCCCACGCGAGATGTGAGCGTTCTGGCGGCTCTGGCACTCGCGCGACTCGGAGATATCGAGCAGGCAGAGCGGATGGCACACGGTTTAGCTAAACGCTTTCCCCTCAATACCGCGATAAACCGCTATTGGCTGCCGGCCACCTACGCTTCGATCGAGATCAGACGCCACAATCCGGCAAAGGCTTTGGAGGACCTCCGGACCACAGCCCCGTACGAGTTGGGCACACCGCTTCCACAGTTCGAGGTCGGTGGGTCTCTTTATCCTGTATATATTCGGGGCGAAGTGTATCTGCTGCTGCATCAAGGAAACGAGGCAGCGGCGGAGTTCCAAAAGTTCTTGGATTACCGCGGCGTCGCCGTAAATTGCCCGTTGGGAGCATTGGCACGTCTTCAGCTCGGCCGCGCCTACGCACTGCAGGGCGATAATGTCAGATCGCGCGCCGCGTATCAAGATTTCTTCAGACTGTGGAAGGACGCCGATGCCGACATCTCGATCCTCACCGCGGCGAAATCCGAGTACGCGAAGCTGAAGTAACTGCGCGCACCTGGCCGGTGCGCAGCACGTCAAGCGGAACCCTTCCGGGAATGAATCTTTAAGCGGATGGTACGAGGAAAAGGCGCGGCAAGAACGGTCGGGATATCGTTAAATGAACATACGCGCACACGATTCCGTTTATGACCAGCTCGGGCAGTTATCGCCAAGTACTCACGGTTAAGGGCGTGCAGCCGTTTCTGTGGACGCAGTTCCAGAACGCGTTCAACGACAATCTCTACAAAATCGCGATCTCTCTGCTGGCTGTGGTAATCGCGGGAAGCAACGGCCGCGCGGCGACGTATCTGTCGCTCGCGGGGTTTATTTTCGTTGCGCCGTATTTTCTCTTCTCGGGCTATGCCGGGCAGATCGCCGATCGATTCGAGAAACGTTCGGTAATCATCGCCACGAAAGTCTTTGAGATCGCGGCCATGACGCTCGCATTTTGCGCGCTGCGCAGCGGGCGAATTGGTCTGGATGCTCGGAATTTTGTTTTTTTCCGCAACGCAGGCGGCGGTGTTCAGCCCGGCTAAGTACGGCATCGTACCGGAACTGGTCCCCGAACGCGACATCGCGCGGACCAACGGGCTTCTCGAGATGAGCACGTTCGTTGCGATTATCCTGGGCACCATCGGAGGCAGCTCGCTGGTGGTGCAGTGGAAGCACCAGCCCGGATACATTGGCCTGTTTCTCATCGGAATCGCGATTATCGGGACTCTCATCAGCTTAGGCATTGCACACACGCCGCGGCCGAGCCACCCACGTCCGTTTTCGTGGAATCCGCTGGGCGATATCACCTCCGGGATCGGGGGACTGCGCAGGGATCGTACATTGCGATTCACGGTGTTGGGGACAACTTACTTCTGGTTTCTGGGCGCGTTGTTTCAGATGCTGATTCTCCTCTTCGGGAAGGAAACGCTGCACGCGGGAGAAACGGAAATCGGTCTTCTGGTGGCAAGCCTTGCGATAGGGATCGGCGCGGGCAGCATGGCGGCAGGCCGGCTTTCGGGCGACAAGATCGAGCCGGGCTTGATTCCGATCGGCGGGTTCGGCATGGCTGCCGGGTTGTTTTTCCTGGGGTACGCGGCTCATAACTTCACCGTCGCTGCCGTCCTCCTCGCAATCATCGGTTTCATGGGCGGCCTCTTTATCGTCCCTTTGAACGCAATTCTTCAGCACCGTCCGCCGGCGGATGAGAAGGGACGCGTGATCGCGACTGCAAATTTCATCAACACTGCCGGGATGATGGTGGCTTCCGGAGTCTTGTGGGTACTTCACGAGCGGCTGCATCTGACGGCTGCCGGAGTGATTGGCGTTTCTTCAGTTCTTACGCTGTGCGCTGCGTTCTGCGCGCTCCAGCTGGTTCCGAATTTCGCGCTGCGCTTTACGATTTGGTTTCTCACGCGCACGATCTACAAAATTCGGCTCATGGGCGGGGAAAATATTCCGCGGAAGGGCCCCGCCCTTCTGGTCGCGAATCATGTTTCCTACATCGATGGATTTCTGATCAGCTCCTGCATGCAGCGCTTCGTGCGCTTTATGGTTTACGAGACGTGGTATGACCGGTTCCCTCGAGCGTTCTCTATGATCCATGCGATTCGGGTGCCAAGCGGCGGTCGCGGCGTCGTCCACGCGATCCGGCTGGCCCGCGAAGAACTGGAACAAGGCCACGTGGTGGCCATCTTCGCGGAAGGCAGCCTCACCCGCACGGGCACTCTCGGGGAGTTCCATCGCGGTCTGGAAAAGATCTCGCGGGATCTCGATATCCCTGTGATACCGGTTCACCTTGGGGGTGTCTGGGGCAGCATTTTCAGCCATGACCGGCAGGCATCGATCATCCGCTCATTGTCCAAGCTGCCGTTTCCGGTCACGATTTCTTTCGGTGCACCGATGATCCGGCCGACGGCACCCGAAGTTCGCGATGCGGTTTGCGAACTCGATGCCGATGCCGAGATTTCGTGTTCGGCGCGCGCCGATTCCCTGCCCCGCCGCTTCATCCGCAGCGCAAAACGCCATTGGAGCGATTGTGCGGTAACCGATTCGAGCGGCCGGACTCTGAGCTATGGCCAGTCGTTGGCCGCGGGTCTTTTGGGGGCTCGGAGGGTGAAGCGCGAGTGTCCGGGCGAATCGATGATCGGCATTATGCTCCCCGCGTCCTCGGCCGCCGCTTTGATTAACCTGGCGATCACTCTCGCGGGGCGCGTGCCGGTGAATCTGAATTTCACGGCTGGCCGGGAAGCGCTGGACAGCGCGATTGAGCAATGTTCGTTACGCACGATCTTTACGTCTTCACAATTTCTCGCGAAGACACAGACGGAGCGGCGACCGGAAATGCGTTTTGTCGAAAATTTGTTTTTGTTCGGCAAATTTTCAAAATTGGCGGCCTTCGTGGCAGGCCGTGTACTGCCCACCTGGCTGCTTGCGCCACCCGTCAAAGCCGGCGATCTTGCGACGATCCTCTTCTCGAGCGGCAGCACCGGGTCACCAAAAGGCGTGATGTTGTCGCACCGGAATCTTCTCGCGAATATCGATTCCGTTCATAAGCTTTTTCCCGTCGATCGAACGCAAACGATCGTCGGCGTGCTGCCGCTGTTCCACTCGTTTGGTTTCAACTTCACATTCTGGTTTCCACTTCTGAATGGGGCGCGCGCGGCCTATCACCCACAGCCGCTTGACGCGAAAGGCGTGGGACGCTTGGTCGAAACCACTCAAGCCACGTTCCTGCCGGCGCCCCCGACATTCATTCAGGCGTATGTCCGCGGCTGTTCCAAGGAGCAGTTTGCGTCGCTGCGGAACGTGTGGGTGGGCGCGGAGAAATTGCAGCCTAGCTTGGCGCAGGCATTCCAGGAAAAATTCGGATTCCCGCTCCTCGAAGGATATGGGGTAACGGAAACGGCTCCGGCGATCGCGGTCAACGTAATAGACGATATCCATCCCGGCACGGTTGGCAGAGTGATTCCGGGTGTCGCGGCGAAAGTGGTGCATCCGGAGACCGGCGATCGGCTGCCACATGGCGAAGAGGGTCTGTTGCTGGTGAAGGGAGCGAACCGCATGATGGGTTATTTGGACCGCCCGAACGAAACCAATGCTGTTTTTCGGGATGAGTGGTACGTGACTGGCGATATCGTGACCATCGACGCGGAGGGGTTCATCAAAATCGTGGACCGGCAATCGCGATTCAGCAAAATCGCCGGCGAGATGATCCCTCACGGCAAGATAGAAGAGGTTCTGCAGAAGCTCGTGCCAGGCGTGCAGGCGGCGGTCACCTCGGTTCCTGATGCTCGCAAAGGCGAACGACTGATGGTGTTCCTTTCCGGAGCAACCGCACCGGGCGCACGCGACGTTTGGCAAATGCTGATGAGCTCCGGCTTACCGAATATCTGGGTTCCGAAGGCGGAAGACATACACATCGTGGAAAGCCTGCCCACACTCGCCAGCGGCAAGCTGGATCTACGCGCGATCAAGCGGATGGCGGCCGAGCTGGCGCCGGAGCGCGCGCCAGCGTAGACTTGGGTTCCGACGATTCCCGTTCATTCATACCGCAGGGCAATCATGGGATCGATTTTCGATGCGCGCCGTGCTGGCAGATAGGTGGCCAGAGTAGCGGCGATCATAATCACCGCGGCGGCCGAGAAGATACTGACAGGATCGAAAGGCGATAGATCGAACAACTCGTTTCTCAAAAGACGCGCAAATAGGAACGATACAGCGATGCCGACGATCAGGCCAATGATGACGAGGCGGAACGTCTCCCGAAGCACCATTATCATCACAACCGGCCGCCGCGCGCCGAGAGCCATGCGAACGCCAATTTCTGCCGTCCGCCGGACCGTCAGATACGACATCACGCCATATAAGCCGATGGCGGCGAGCAACACTGCCAACAGACCGAAGGAGCTTGACAGCCTAGCAACGAGTTTCTCTTCCTGGAGCTCGTCGCCGATCAGGTCGTTGGCGGATTTCAGATCGAGAATCGGCAGTTTGGGATCCACGGTCTTGATGGCGCGCCGCACGGATGCGAGCATCGATGGTGACGGCGTACGGGTTCGAATTTCGAGGTTCAGCTCATCGATTGGGTTATCGGCATCGTGTTGTAACAGGGGCGTATAGAAGCGCCGCGGAGCTGGCTGTCGTAAATGGCTCTGCTTCACGTCTCGAACCACGCCGACGATTGTCATCGCAGCCCGGCGCTTGCCGTCCGGATCGGTGTCGAAGAGATGTCTGCCCACGGGGTTTTCATGCGGGAAGTAGAACTGAGCCATGTTCTCGTTGACCGCAGCTACTCGCGGCGCGTTCTCGACATCCTGCGCCCCGATGCCGCGGCCGGAAATGATGCGCGTTCCGATCGTGTTGAAGTAGTTCGGGCCGACCCGGTCGTAATGGTTCGATTTATCCGCGTACGAATGCCCGACAAATCCTTCTATCTCAGTATTGGTCTCGGAATCCGTGCCGCTGAAGAGGCCGTTTTCGGAAGCGCTGACCGCTTCGATACCCGGTATCTCACGGATTTTTTCAAGCAACGCGAGCGTGAGCTGGTTCATTCGCTTATCGATATAGCCGGCAGTCTTGAAATCGAGATTCGCGAGCACCAGGCCATTACGTGAGTAGCCGAGGTCGAGCTTCTCGAGTTTTTGCAGAGTGCGAATGAACAGGCCCGCGCTGACCAGCAGGACCAGCGAAAATACGATTTGCAAAATGATAAGCGATTTGCCGAAACCTTTCGCGAAGGGCCTGGGCTGCCCTTTATTCTCTCGCAGTGACGAGATCAGGTCCAGGCGCGTGGCTTGAAAGGCCGGAGCGAGACCAAACAGCAGCCCCGCGAAAATGGCAGTCCCGGCGGTGAACAGGAGCACCATGCGATCCAAGTGAATGTCCAGCGGCAGCGGCCCAATATCGAAGGCAAGTCGGACCAATAAATGGCTGCCCCAAACGGCTAGCAACAATCCGAGCGACGCGCCAAGAATAGAGATGAAGAGGCTTTCCGCCAGGAGTTGACGAACGAGTCTCGCGCGTCCGGCACCCACGGCCAGCCGCAAACCGATTTCCCGGCCTCGCGCGACCCCACGGGCAAGCTGAACATTCGCCACGTTGGCACAGCAGATCAGCAGCACCAGGCCCACGATGCCCATCAGTATCAGGAGGGGCGTTGCAAAATCATGGCGCACGCGCGAGAACCCTTTTCCCCCGGGCGTGACCTCAATCTCCTTGCCGAGCAGATCTCGTAAGTCTTCCGCCGAGTTTTTGCCTGTGTATAGATCTTTAAAGATGCCATGGCCGAGGACCTGGACGGACGCGCGCGCCAGCGGAAGCGATACGCCTGGTTTCAACCGCCCCATGAGGAGCAGCCAACTCGCCATTGGATCCTTCAAATAATCGTGGCCAGGGTTGGCCTGCGCTTGCATGGTGATCGGGAACCAGATGTCGGTGGGGGCGCCAATGATGTCACCCGAGAAGTCGGACGGCATCACGCCAATAACGGTAAAGGCATAGCCATTGATGACAAGCGTCTGTCCTACGGCCCCGCGGTCCTGGCCGAGTGTGCGCTGGCAGAACCCGTGGCTGACGACGATCACAGGCGCCGAGCCGGGGGTGCGTACTTCATACTCTGTGAACTCGCGGCCGATAAAGGGATGCACGCCAAGGACTGAAAAGAAATTACCGGTCACGAATCGGCCGCGGATCCGGTCTTCATCCGTACCGACGCGCGAGCCATTCGCTAGGGATACATCGAGGTGCTCGCACCGGCCGCTGGCATATACATCGCTAAACACTCGCTGCTGGGCTCGGAAGAGCTCAAAAAAAGGATAGGCGAAGAGGTCGGGCCGGCCACCACCTACCGACCGACCACCGGTACGGGTGGGATCGCCGACGATGACGAGCTGGTTTGGGCTCGGCACCGCAAGCGCCTTCAACATGACCGCGTCAATTAAGCTGAAAATCGCAGTATTCGCGCCGATCCCAAGAGCGATCGAAAGAATCGCGACAGCCGCGAAACCAGGACTCTTGCGCAGAGTTCGTACTGTATAGCGGAGATCTTGCAGAAGACGCTCCACCGCGGTCCAGCCCCACATCCCGCGAGTGACTTCCGTGATCAAGGTGCGGTTGCCGAACTCGCGGCGCGCGGAGCTGGCCGCTTCCCGCGGGCTCTCGCCGCGCTCGATCCGGTCACGAACAGCCATTTCGAAATGGGCCTGGATCTCCTGATCGAGATCGAGATCGCGATGCGGATGACGGCGGAATTTCATGGCTCATCCCTCGTCTTGCGCTGCGTTCAGCACGCCCGCTATTGCGCCGACGAGCTGCCTCCAGCGGTCACGCTCCGATGCAAGCTGCTTTTTGCCCGCCGGAGTGAGCCGATAATATTTCGCGCGCTGGCCCGTGTCCGTTTGCTTCCATTCGGATTTGACCCAACCCTGCCGCTCGAGCCGATGGAGAGCCGGATACAGGGAGCCCGTTTCCACTCGCAGCAGTTCGCCGGATGTTGCGCGGATGGCGTTGGCGATTCCGTAGCCGTGCTGGGATCCCCATTGCAACGTCTGCAGGATGAGCATGTCGAGCGTGCCCTGCAGCAGCTCGATCCGGTTCTGGTATTTTTCGTGGGGCATGAAGCTGTAGCCATTCTACTACTTGGGATGTAGGATGTCTACAATACTGCGCGGTCGAACTTATCGCCAGGCGCAAGCCGCCATTACGCCAATACCATCCACCGGCTACTTTACCGATGACAGCCGTTGAATCGCACCCGCCAAAAACGCATCAGACGGTGCATCGCCGCACGCCGACTGAAACCGTCGCTTGGCTCGCACGTTAAATATACGTTGACACGCATATGCCATGTGGAGTATATTACCAGGGTGGAATCTGTGTTCGAAATCATTGCGGAGCCGAACCGCCGCGCGATATTGAGCCTCCTGGCCTCGTCTCAACAGTCGGTTGGAGAGATCGAGCGTCAGCTTCGTATGCCGCAGCCGACCGTGTCAAAGCACCTGCGAGTGCTGCGAGAGGGCGGGTTCGTGGAATCCACGGTGGACGCACAGCGCCGTCTCTACCGGCTGAAACCTGAACCACTTCAGGAGGTGGATGCCTGGCTGGCTCCGTTCCGGCGGTTCTGGTCCGCTCACGTAGATGCTCTGGAACGCCACCTCGACCGCATGGATCAATTTGAATCGCGCACAACGGGCACCAAACGCCCTGTGCGCTCGTTAACACCAACGAAAAGGAAGACAAGGAGAAGACGACGCGGCCCAAACCGCGAACGTGACAAAGGAGAAGCGAAATGAAAATCAAATTGACCAGCATATATGTGGACGACCAGGATAAGGCGCTGCGCTTCTATACGGAGGTACTGGGCTTTGCCAAGAAGGCCGATTTCAGTCAGGGCCCATCGTTGGCTGACCGTGGCCTCGCCCGAGGAGCCGGACGGCACTGAGCTGCAGCTGGCCAAGAACGATAACCCCGCGGCGAAACCGTATCAGCAGGCCATCTTCCAGCAAGGCCAGCCCGCGGCCATGTTCTACACCGATGACGTGCAGGCCGATTACGAGCGTATGAAAGCGCGCGGCGCCGAGTTCACGATGCCGCCCACCGACGTGACGGCCTCCAAGATCGCCATGCTGAACGACACCTGCGGCAATCTCATTCAGGTCACGCAACTGGCACGCTATTCACGCTAAGGAGAAGAAGATGACCAATCGCGAGCAGTACACACCGGGTCCGGCCAGCGGGGCGCAAGTACGAAAGGAGGGAGAAAGGTGGACGCTCATTCTCACCAGAGAACTGCGCCACTCACCGGAAAAAGTGTGGCAGGCGCTCACCGACCCAGCGCATCTGCGCGAGTGGGCTCCCTTTGAAGCTGATGGGAGCCTAGGTACGGTTGGAAGCACGGTGAAGCTCACCTGGGCGGGAACGCAGCAGGCTATCGAAACAAGAGTGACACGAGCCGATGCTCCCAACGCGCTTGAGTACAACGATATGCGGTGGGAACTCGAAGACTTTGGCGGCGGCACGCGCCTGAAGCTGTGGCACAACATCGATCGCCGATTCATCTCGTGGGGCGCAGCGGGCTGGCACATTTGTTTCGATGTTCTGGATCGCCTTCTCAGCGGAAATCCCATCGGCCGCATCGCTGGTGGAGGCGCCATGAAGTTCGGCGGCTGGCAGCGATTGAACGCCGAGTACGCAAAGCAGTTCGCCGTTGAATGAGGAGGTCCGTTGAACTGGAACAAATGGGTTCGGCAGACCCACCGCTGGCTGTCCATTGCCTTTACCGTGACCGTCATCGTCAACCTCGTGGCTGTGGTTACAGGCAGGTATACCACCTGGGTGGGCCTCTTGGCAGTGTTCCCGCTCGCGTTGCTCCTGTTCACCGGCCTGTACTTGTTCGTGCTGCCCTATACGGGCAAGTGGCGCAGGGGGCGACCCAGCCGAAGGAACGGGAGGGCGGCCGCTGAGCGCAGCTAAAATAGGTGCGAGAACTGGAGCTGTGCATGAAAAGGCCCGTCCCGGTTGAATCCGCCTCTGCATTAATCGACGAGAAGATTAAGGAACTTGGGGACTGGCGCGCCAAGATGCTCGCGAAAGTGCGCGCAATCATACACGAGGCAGACCCTGAGATCGTTGAAGAGTGGAAGTGGGTCAAGCCGACAACGCCGGGGACTCCCGTCTGGTCCCACGGCGGTATCGTCTGCACGGGAGAGACGTACAAGAACGTCGTTAAGATGACTTTTGCCATAATGTTGCCGTTGTCAGCTATGGGTTCTGGGCGAATCGATTTGGCTCCGATCCGAGTTTAATCGGCAAGACGCTGACGCTCAATGCCGCGCCGTATACGGTGATCGGAATCGGGCCGCGCGGGTTTAAAGGCACCTTCACGTTTTCGAGCGCCGAGCAAATCTGGATACCGGTGAGCATGTATCCCAGGGTTTTGTCGGGATTCTTCCAGGAAAATTTTAATACTCGGCGCTTTTTGGCAACCGCCGTGATCGGTCGCCTGAAGCCGGGGCTCACTTTGAATGGGGCCGAGGCATCGCTCAAGGCCTTCGCCTCGAATCTCGAGCGTGAATATCCGAAGGACAACGGCGGCCGCAGCGTCGTGTTAACTCCGCTCGCCGACGCCGCGGTGGGTGCCAACAATCGTGCTCAAATTACGCTGGCGGGCGGGCTGATGATGGGGGTTGTCGGCCTAGTCCTTTTGATTGCGTGCATGAATCTCGCGAATTTATTGCTCGCGCAAGCTGCGCGCCGGGAACGGGAAATTGGCTTACGCGCGGCACTCGGAGCCAGCCGCGCACGTGTCTTACGGCAATTCTTGACGGAAAGCCTGGTGCTCTCGTTGCTTGGCGGAGTGGTGGGGTTTTGCATCGCGTACGGCGGCCGTGCTGCGCTGTGGTCGTTGCGTCCTCCCTTCATTGAGAACAACGACATCAGCCTCGTCCTGAATTCACGGGTGCTGTTGTTTACGTTGGGCATTGCGTTATTGACGGCACTACTCATCGGCATTGCGCCAGCTCTCAAGGCAGCGAGCCCGGGTATCTCGGAAATCTTGAAGACGGGCGGACGTGGCGGAACCGTCGGGTGGTCACGGAATCCGCTGCGCAGCCTGCTTGTCATCTCGGAAGTTGCGCTGGCCTTGGTAGCGCTGGTATGCGCCGGCCTCTTCATCCGCAGTATGCAAGAGGCACAGAAGATCAGGCTGGGGTTCGAATCGGAGAAGCTTTTCGTGATGGCTTTCGATTTAGGCGCTCTGCATTATGGGGAAGGACGAGCACAGCAGTTTTTTCGCGCGGCAATAGAACGCGCCAAGTCGTCTCCAGCCGTTGACTCAGCGACCATCGCGTCTAACCCTCCCTTGGGAGGAGGCTTCTTGCGTACCGTTTTCCCGGAAGGGCAGTCCGAAGCTTCCGGTTACCGCGGAACGCTGACCGAACTCGACGATATCGCGCCAAATTTTTTCGAAACGCTTCACATTCCGCTGATCCGCGGACGCGTTTTCACCGATTCCGATCGTCAGACCACGCGATCCATCGCGATTGCGAACGAGGCAATGGCAAAGCATTTTTGGCCCAGCCAGGATCCGATCGGGAAACGATTCCATTTTTTTGGCGACATGGTTTTGCGCGAGATTGTGGGGGTGGTCGGGAACACCGTCGAAAACCAGATTGGAGAAGATCCTCAGCCGGTAGCGTATCTGCCCATGACACAGGACTTTTCTCCGACCGCAACGCTCGAGGTGCGTACGAGTGGCAGGCCGGAGGCGGTGATCGGAAGTGTCCGAAGGAACATCCAAGCACTCGATCCGAACCTGGCAATCACAAATGTGCGCTCGATCCGGAAAGTCATCAGTCAGGCGCTTTGGGCGCCGCGGATGGGTGCCGGTTTGTTAACTGTCTTCGGAGTGCTCGCGCTGATCCTGGCGGCTGTTGGAGTGTACGGCGTACTGTCCTATTCGGTGACCCAGCAGACGCGGGAGATTGGCGTTCGCGTGGCGCTCGGGGCGCAAGGGGGTCAAGTGCTGCGGCTGGTGATCACACAAGGTTTGCGGCTCGCAGCCACAGGATTGGCGATAGGGCTGCTGACGGCGCTGATGATCACCAGGCTGCTGGGAACTCTGCTATTTGGCATCAGCGCGCACGATCCAATTACCTACGGAGGTGTCTCGCTGGTGTTAGCGGCGACCGCGATGCTCGCCTGCTACATTCCCGCTCGGCGCGCGATCAAGGTTGATCCGATCGTCGCGCTGCGGTACGAGTAGCGGGACACCACGTTCACCTTAAGAAACCTGCGTCCCGCAGGCCATTCAGGACGAATTGCACCGCAATAGCTAGCAACAGCAGACCCATCATGCGTGTCAGTATCCGGATGCCGGTTTCTCCCAGGTAGGAACTCACTCGATCCGCAGCGGCCAGGATCAGGAAGGAAACGGCGGCTACAACCGAGATGGCGGCTACGACGACAACATCGTGCCGCCAATCCCGATTTTGGCTCATCAAGACCATTACAGAAGAAATGGCGCCGGGGCCCGCGAGCATCGGAATACCGAGCGGGATAATCCCGACATCTTCCTTTTCAGCGCCTTCTTCCGTTTCTGGGGGGGTTTCCTTCGTCGGCGACCGTCGGGCCTTGAGCATGTCGAGTCCGATCAGGCCCAGGATGAGTCCGCCGGCGATCTTGAAGGCTGCGAGCGTGATGCCGAACACCTTGAAGATCAAAGACCCAGCAATCGAGAATGTCAGCAACACAATGAAGCACGTGCAGGCCGCGCGGATCGCCATATGACGCCGCTGGAGGCGGTTCGAATCGCCGGTCATAGCGAGGAAGGTCGGGACGGCTGCTATGGGGTCCACCAGAACGAAAATCGATGTAAAAGCGATGAACGCGAATTGGAGCAGCGCCATTTTGAATTGCCGCTGTCGATTACCTTAAAGTGAGGAAACACCCATGTACGACATGAAGAATCTTAGCAAGCTAAAGACGCTCGAAGCGAATGCGCCGGAGGCGATTAAGGCGTTTTGGGCTTTCGACAAAGCGGCCATGGCTGCCGGGGCAATTCCGGGCAAGTACAAGGAGCTGATGGCGCTTGCGGTTGCGTTCACGACGCAATGCCCCTACTGCATAGAAATTCACGCGAAAAAGGCGCGAGAGGCGGGTGGCACGGAGCAGGAGATCGCCGAAGTAGTTGCGGTTGCAGCAGCACTTCGGGCCGGTGCGGCGATCACTCATGGCACGCACGCGATCGCGTAACCAGACCGGAGCTTGACCGTGTGCGCGTGAAGATTCGGAGAGCTACGTTTGACGATGCGGGGGCGCTCGAGGCGCTGATTGCGGAGTCGGCGAGAGCGCTGGGACGGGCATACTACAGTCCCGAGCAAGTGGAGGGAGCAATTGGAACGGTGTTCGGCGTAGACACGCAGTTGATACGCGACGAGACTTACTTCGTTGCAGAGGCCGAATCGGAAATCGTAGGTTGCGGAGGATGGAGCAAACGAAAGACTCTTTTCGGCAGCGACGATGTGCCGGGTAAGGACGACAACCTTCTGGACCCGCATATAGACGCCGCAAGAATTCGTGCGTTCTTTGTGCACCCTGCCGCTGCACGCCAGGGAATTGGGAGCGAACTGATGAAAGCGTGCGAAACGGCCGCTGCAAGAGAAGGGTTTGTACGCTTGGAACTTGTGGCTACGCTTCCCGGCGAACCTCTCTATCGGGCGCACGGCTTTTTAGATTTGGAACGCTTCGAGGTTCCGCTCAGGAACGGAGCGTCGCTTCCGGTTGTTCGCATGTCGAAGTGGCTTCGCTAAGGGTAGTGCGCTGTTTCGATCACTCGGCGCGGAGGGATTTTAGAGGATCGACGGAGGCAGCGTGGCGGGCCGGAATGTAACTGGCTGATCAGTGCGACGGCGGTGATGCCGAGAAGGGCGAGCGCAAACGCAGCGGGGTCGAGCGGACTGAGGCCATAGAGCATGGACCCCAGGGCTCGGGCGACCAAAGCGGCAATCGGAACAGCGAGTCCGATTCCGATCGCAGCGGCCCACAGGCTTTCGCGCAAGATCATCCACAGGATCTGCGCACGCTTCGCGCCGAGGGCCATGCGAACTCCGATCTCCACCGTCCGGCGACTCACGCTGTACGCTAGCGTCCCGTAAAGCCCGATCGCGACGAGCAGCGCTGATAGCAGACCGAAGAAAGTAGAAAGATTTGCGGTGAGCCGCTCCTGCGAGACCGACTCGTCAAACTGCGCCTGCTGCGTAATGGGTTTCTGCATCGGCACGTCGGGATCGAAAGCGCGCACGACACGGGCGATCTCCGGTACCAGGCTGGTGGGATCCGCGAACGAGCGGACTTCATACTGCATCTCCCGAACGGCGGGGACTTGCGTGTACGGAAAATAGGCCATGGGACGGTCCGGCTCGCGAATCCCTGTGTAGCGGCTGTTCTGGGCCACACCGACGATGGCGTATTGCGTTTTCGGGTCGTCGAGGAATGCGACATGGTGCCCCAGAGGATCGGAATGCGGCAGATAGCGATCGGCGAAGGTCTTATTCACGACAACGACCTTCTGCGAAGAAGCAGTATCGGATTCCGAAATGTCGCGGCCAAGCAGGAGAGGAATGCCGGAGACGTGCAGAAAGCCAGGACCGACTTCGTTATCGCGCATTGGAGCGATGGGTTTGCCGGGCTGCGGGTTGCGCCCGTCCACTAGAACACCGTTGTTATTGCTAACCCCCGCCCCGATTCGGTTTTGTAAAACCGTGGCAGATTCGACGCCGGGCAAAGATCGAATCCGATCCAGAATCGCTTTGTGAAACAGGATCGCATCGGCATCGGATCGAATGTCTTTCTGTGGGTTGAGCCCGAAGAGGAGCAGTCCATCGGTACGCATCCCAAGATTTCGCGATTGGAGATTGCGCAGGCTGCCGAATAGCAGACCTGCCGCGACGAGGAGCACGAAACAGAGCGTGATTTGCAGCATGACGACGAGTCTGCGCCCGAAATACTGGGTGCGGTCTGTATTCGATGTCGCCGCAGAAGCCTTCATCGCGACACTCATGGGAACAGTTGTTGCGGTGCGGATGGGCGCAAGCCCGAATGCCAGTGCCGAAGCCAGAGCGAGCACCAGAGTAACGAGGAGAACCTTGCGATCGGGATACACCATAACATCAAGGCCGGACCAAGCCGTGAGTGCCTGTGTTACCCAGGAGGAGAAGAGCCAGCCCACAGCAGCTCCGACGCCGGCCAGCAGTACGCCTTCCATCAGCAATTGACGGAAAATTTGCAGACGGCTTGCGCCGAGAGCCATGCGCACCCCGAATTCACGGCGGCGATTCGCGTTTCGAGCGGTGAGCATGAGGGCCACGTTCGCGCAGGCAATGACGAGAACCACAAAGACCATCGCCATTAAGAACGTGAGCGGGTGCTGATAATCGGCGCGCAAGTCCTCAATGCCGCGCGCGGAAGAGAAAAACAGCCGGGCCTTCGGCTCGGTTGGATCGATGTGCTTCACCGCGCTGTACAGAGCGCGCTGAAACACGGGCGTCAGTTGCGAGATCGCTTGCCGCTGAGTGACACCGGGCTGCAAGCGGCCCACCAGCAGCAGGCAAAGCCAGTTTGGAGAACCGTACAGTGTCTGAACGCTGGAAGGCATGCCCCAGGCGTTCAGGTCGGGCCGGGCTTGCAGGGGAATCCAGAAGTCCATCGGCTTTTCGGGGTCCGCTCCATCGAAACCTCGCGGCGCGATACCGACAATTGAGAACGGGAGTCCGCTCACGTAGAGAGTCTTGCCGAGGATGCTCCGGTCTTGCGCGAAGCGGCGGGTCCACCAGTTGTAGCTAAGGATTACGAGGGGCGAATGAGCAGTCTCATCTTCTCTGGTAAAGCCGCGTCCGAAGAAGAGCCGGACGCCCAACCCGGAAAAGAAATTCCCGCTGACCATCTCTCCATAGGCTTCTTCGGGCTGCGGGCCGAATCGAACCGCCGCTTTGCCCCAGGCGACTGGCACCATCGCCATCACGTCGGAGAAGATGCGCCGCTGGGTGCGCATTGCTTCGTAAACCGGCAGCGAGAAAGAGGTGTCGTTATAGCCAGTCTGCGAAGTTCCGCGGGGCTGATTGTCGAGATGGAAATAGACGAGTTGCTGCGGGTTGGGCACGGGAAGGTAACGCAGCAGGACTGCGTTTGTGACGCTGAAAATGGCTGTGTTCGCGCCGATGCCGAGTGCGAGAGTGATGATGCAAACAAACGTGAATCCGGGCGCCTTGACCAATTGGCGAACGGCGTGCCGAAAGTCTCGTATCAGGTCTTCCATGGTCGCCTCTCTCAGATCTCTGATATCGCAGATCGTGACCCAAAGGACGAATCAATGTAAGTAACTGAGGACGCGGGCGAGAATGAGGGCCTCCCGCGCGTACGGAGGGGGGAAGCTGTGCGAATTCAAGATCGAGTGTTCGGAACCGGGCGCATGCGCTGGTTGGCACGGGATTATTTTTTATCAGCCCGGTGGGGTGAGCCGGTCGCAGGATACGGCCACGCAAACGCAACGTATTCCTCAGGTTAAAAACGATGACGTGAAGGTCTGGAAATCCGTGGTGATGCCGAATGCGCCGCTCACCATGCACCGATTTGAACGGCTGCCGGTCACCTCATATGCTGAAATCATGTCGCTGCACGTCATAGCGCGTTTGGCAACCACGCTGATCACTGGCCTCCTGTGGGCTTCGGTGCTCTTTGCACAAACACCAACGGCCGACCTGCTATTGGTTCACGGGCACATCCTCACGATGGATAGCCGGGACTCAGTAGCCGAAGCTATCGCCATTCGTGACGGCTTGATTGTGAAAATTGGGAGCGACGCCGACGTTTTAGCACTCGCCGGCAAAGGTCCCGGTGTTCGCGTCATCGATCTCCATCACCATACCGCTACTCCCGGCCTGATCGACACCCATGCGCACATTGCGGACGGAGGTGTCGCCGAACTCTACGGCGTCAAGCTCTCAGACGCGACTTCGATCGGTGAAATCGTCGCTCGCGTAAAAGCGAAAATCGCTCGTGCAAAACCCGGCGAATGGGTCACCGGTTCCGGGTGGGACGAGGGCAAGATTGCCGAACGCCGCTACGTTACCGCCGCCGACCTGGATGCGGTCTCTCCGAACAATCCCGTCTGGCTTCTGCACACAACCGGGCATTACGGAGTCGCTAACTCGCTTGCCCTGAGACTGGCCCACATCACTTCGGCGACACCCGATCCTGTCGCCGGGACGATCGACCGCGACCGCGATGGCAAACCGACTGGCGTCCTCAAAGAAGAGGCCGCGATGACGCAGGTGACGCGCCTGATTCCGCCCACTACCCCGGAGCAGATGCGACAGGGCATCCTTTACATTCAGAAGGTCCTGCACAGCGAAGGCATGACCGCGGTCAAAGACCCGGACATCACTCAGCTCCACTGGGACGCCTACAAAACCCTGCTCGACCGCGGGGAGCTGAAGGAACATATCTGCGTGCTGTGGCATGCGGGAAAAACGGTGGAATCGGCACGCAAGGCGCTGGCCGAGATCAACGCGGTCCCGCGCTTGCCCGCCGCGCTGGGCGACGACCGGCTGCTGTCTTGCGGGGCGAAGATCTATATGGACGGCTCCGGAGGCGCTCGCACCGGCTGGATGTACGACGCGTGGCTGCGGAACGGAACAACGCCGGATGTCACGAGTTCGGGAGCGCCGAATCGCGGCTACCCGCAAGTGGACCCGGCGACGTATCGAGAAATGGTCCGGCTGTTCCATCAGAACGGTGTTCCTGTCGGTACGCACGCGGTCGGGGATCGCGCGATGGACTGGGTGGTCGATACGTACGCCCTGGTCGAGCAGGAGCAGCCGCACCCGGGCCTGCGCCACAGCATCATTCACGCCAATTTGCCCACTCCGCACGCTCTGGATGTGATGGCCAAGCTGCAAAAGACCTACGATGCAGGTTACCCGGAAATGCAGCCGGAATTTCTATGGTGGATCGGCGACATATATGCCGGCAATTACGGCCCGGTGCGTGATCCGCGTCTCGAGCCATTGAAAACTCTCGAATCCAGAGGCATTCTCTGGTCGGGCGGGTCGGATTATTTTGTAACGCCGGTTGCCGCACGATATGGGCTCTGGGCCGCGATGGCACGTCAGACGTTGAAGGGCACGTACGGCCCACACCCATTCGGAACGGCGGAAGCCGTCGACATCCACACAGCTCTGCGCAGCTACACGGCCTGGGGCTCGCGGCAGATGTTCCTCGAGAACAAAATCGGGACACTCGAGGTGGGCAAGAAAGCCGATATTGCGATCTGGGATTCCGATCTCTATTCCATTCCTTCGGACAAGATCAAGGATCTGAAATGCCTGATGACACTGTTCGACGGAGAGGTTGTGTACACGGCGCCTGAGGCATCGATAACTATGGAATCTCGCTGACGGCGGGCGTAGAAGAAACCGGGAGAGCCGCCGTTCGTTGTGATCTAAAATCGGTCGAACCCCCTGACGAAGCATGCCGCTCGCCGCAGCACAACCATCGCCGCAGGCACAACCATAGGACCGTACGAAATCCTCGCGCCACTTGGAGCCGGCGATATGGGAGAGGTATATCGGGCGCGTAATGCAGATTAGTGGACCTTCTCAATAGGTGGCGGTACGTATGTGCCGTCAAGAACGTTGTCCAACGGCCCGTAATCACGGAGCATCACGTTGAAGGGCCCAGGCGGAATGGGAAGCCAATTAGCCGCAGGGACGCCCGGAGGGAGCTTTCTCGCCATATAAATTGAGATCGATCCGTCCGGGTTCTTCTGCAGGCCGGGGGTGTAACTTGCGACGAGGTATTTGTTAGCCGAATTGGGTACCAGTTCGATCGCCTCCGGCGTGTAGGCTGTGAGAGACCAGAAGCGGCTGGTAGCGGGAATCTTGTCACAGGGAAAAGTGAGGACGTAGCCACGAGGATCGGTTCCATCCAACCGATCGCCCTGCCCATCCTTGAAGGCGTGGAAATAAGCCGCCGCGTCATGGTCGTTTGCATACTGGATAAATTCTGTTATTTGGGACCGTTGGACGGCTGTGGAGGACCCCGGGTCGGGGTTGGTGCCCCACTTGCCAATGTTGTCGAAAGTGATCCAGTTTGTATCGTCGGTATGGTCCTTGTACTCGTCAATAATCCGATCGTGCGCTGCCCGCGCGCCGTTCGCGAATTCAGACCTGTTTCCCGCGCTTGCGAACAACTTGTTGAAGTGCTCCGACAGGGCGCGCACTTCTGACGACATCGGCGGGGTTGAAGGGGAGTCCACGGCGATCTTGAGCATCCGCAAAAAAGCGATCGGGTCTGCCGCGATCAAACTGTCAGCGAACGTCTTGAACGGGAAGGTAAAGTAGATTTCCCGCACGATGTCAGCCGGGCCTCCAGGAGGCACGTCCGAGGGGCAGTGCTTGTCGAGATAGGCGCACAGCGGCATGGTGGACATTCCGCGTCGGAAGTGATCGGCCTCCTTACTCATGTCCACACCGTTTTTGAACTTATCCACTCGGAAGATAATCGTCATGAAGTTGAAAGGCAAGGGAACCTGTTTGACGCCATCAGGAAGATTGTTCGGGTTGAAGTCGGGCCCGTACAGCGCGTAGGTGCCTGCGGTGTTCTTAGGGAGCGCGGAATGGAATATGTCGCAGTAGCGATCCAGTGTGAGCACCGAGTAGTTGGCAGGCGTTGATGGGACCTTCAGGATCACCGGCCCCGTCGAAAGGTCGAGAAACGAACTGACGTAAAGCGTATCGTCATTGATGGCGACTACGTAGTGATATAGCGGAGAGATCTTGTTGGGGCCGACCAGGCGATTGGGAGTGCCAAAAAGCGTCTGGTAATAGGTGAACCACAGCGGATAGAATTGCAAGACGTAATCTCGCGTGGTCACAAATGCGTCCTGAGCTTTGGCGCGGGCCGGCAATATGGCCAATGAGAGCACCAATAAAAGACACCCGAAGAACCGTACGGCCGCCGGGCATTTCAACAAACCTCTGCACTTCATATAAAGACCTCTTCCTTCTCTTTCCGACAAGGCTATTCGTAAGGAGATAATTATATCCTTGGGCGCACCGCTGGCACTCCTGCTCTTACCTTCCATTGAGGGGGGAACGCCTCGTCCTAGTGCGGGGGTTCAGCCGCCTGACGGGTCGGCGAGACTACGATGAGGCCTGATAATTGACCAAGCTGCGAGTGCGCGAGATACACGGTGCCATCCTTCGTGACGACTCCGTTGCGAGCGCCCTCGTGGGTCGGCACCACTGCAATCAGGCTGAGCTTGCCGGTGGCGTCGACTCGGGCAACCGTGAGCCGCCCGTCTTTCGCCGCCCCTACATACAGGATGTGAGTGGTGGGCGAGTAGTTAAGGTCATCCACACCATCGCCGGTGTTGATAGATGACAGCTCCCCGTTGTGCCCTGCATCCAAGGCCTCCGCCCGTTTGCTGCAGGCGACCATGTAAGGCTGCGCCTTTGCGCCTTGTTCGAGCAGCAGACGTTTGACCGAGTCGTCCTTGTGACCCCACGCATTGCGCAGCGGCCAACCGGAAGCATAAACATTGGCGTTTGGGTCCGCGCCGCGGTCGAGCAGCAGCTCGGCTATATCGCGCTGCTCTGCCAAGGCCGCATACCACAGCGGCGTGCCCCAACTCAGCATCGGCTCTTCCAGCTCTTCCAGCATGACGCGTTCGTCCACATCGGCGCCCAGATCAAGCAGTAGCCGGACAATCTCCAGATGTCCGTGCTTGACCGCCAGCGTGAGCAGGCCACCGTTGCGGCTAATCTCTCGCAGAAGGGCAGGATTTTCGCCTACCAACTCACGAATTCGCGGCGCATCCGCCAACGCGGCGGCGGCGCGAGCCGTCATCTCCGCGCCAGCCTCGAGCAGCCGCTTCGCGATCGCTGGGAACAATTTCGCGTTCCCGTTTCGAGGATCGGCGGCCAACGCGGCGCGGTCGAGAGCGGCCACCCGTGAATGTCCTGCTTCCGCACATTCGCCCGCCGATGCAGCAGCCACACGAGTAGCTCTTCATTCGCCTCTTGCGCGGCGATATGCAGCGGCGTCGCGCCGCTTCGGTCGCAAGCCTGAATCAACGACCGGTCACCCTGCAGCAGACGAATTGCCGTATGATTATCGCCTTGCGAGATAGCATCGGTGATTCGCTCTTGCACGGGAGAAATTGTGGCGCTGGGACAGCTCATTTTTCGCGACGTCTCCGCTCCTCTTCCTCAATGACGGCGACGATATCGGCATCGTAGTCGCGCGATGATGCGATCGCGTACAAAAGATCGTTCGCATCCGTCATCCTTCTACGCCGCTCCACCTCGCGCGCCAGATATTCGTCTGCAAGCTGCGGAGTCGGAGCGGCTTTCTGCATCTGTATAGGCGCGCCCCCGGCGATGATCAGCATATAGATCGCACCCGTAAGTCCCGGGGGCTCCTCTTTGTAGTCTCCGTTGTTCCACGCGGGATCCTTGCGAATCGAATCCATCAACATATCGCGAAAGATGCGATTTCGGCCCGCGATCGGTACGGGCAAACAGGCGAGCGGCATCAGGGCATCCATCAGGTCGGGATACCGCTCTCCCCACATCCAGGAATGCATGCATCCCATCGACGTGCCCATCACCAGTCGCAAATGATCGACGTGGAGCCCCTCAGTCACGAGACGGTGTTCGGCGGTGACCATATCTGCATAGCCGTAATGCGGAAAGTGCCCTCGCAGCCCATCGCTCGGCTTCGACGATTCGCCGTGTCCGATATCGTCCGGCAGAATAATGTAGTACTTCGACGCGTCAAGCAGTTGACCCGCTTGGAACAACACGTCGCGAAATTGCGGCGCCAGAAACTGTTTCCCGCTGCCCCCGGTACCATGCATAATCAGCACCGCGTTGGTAACATGACCTTCGCCGTCCCGCTTCGGCTGACCGAAGATCGTGTAATGCAGGTTCAGCTTCGGGATGCGTTCGCCATCGGCGAATTGGAAATCAGGGATGACGAAATTGCCCTCGCGCGGAGTTTGCGCGAGAAGCCAATTCGCGCAGACAATCAGAGCCGCATACACCCTTATCGCTTTGAGCATGGATGAATTCTCTCAGGATGACCATTCCGTGCGGTATAGCACCCGAAGTCAGCAAAAATATACCTATTATTTTGCTGCCATGCGAGTAAATGATCGTCTCGACATTCTGGGAAGGCGCCTTCGAATCCGATGGCGAATCGTTCGCGATAGCTTTTGGCTGCTGCGCGCAAACTGCACTGCACATCAGACTGAGTCCGATCGCAGCAAGCGCAGCTTTGGGGTGTTGCATATACGCGTGCGCGATTATTCCAAACGGTAGTTGGGCGCTTCTTTGGTGATGATGACGTCGTGAACGTGGCTCTCGCGCAGGCCAGCGGCGGTGACGCGAAGAAATTTGGCTTTGCGCTGCAGCTCGTCGATGTTGCGGCAGCCGCAGTATCCCATGCCGGCGCGTAGACCTCCGACCAGTTGGTATGCCAAGTCCGCAAGGGAACCTTTGTACGGGACTCTCCCCTCGATGCCCTCGGGAACAAGCTTGCCGTTGGTTTCCTGAGAGTAGCGATCGGAGCTGCCTTGAGACATAGCGCCGAGAGAGCCCATTCCGCGATAACTCTTAAAGGTGCGGCCTTGATACAGGATGGTTTCGCCCGGGCTTTCATCCGTGCCGGCGAACAGACTGCCGATCATCACGGCATCCGCACCGGCGGCGATGGCTTTCGTGATATCGCCCGAATATTTGACGCCCCCATCGGAAATCAGCGGAACGCCCGAGTCACGAGCGGCTCTCGAGGATTCGGCGATGGCAGTGATTTGAGGCACGCCCGCGCCGCTGACGACACGCGTGGTGCAAATGGATCCCGGACCGACGCCGACCTTGATACCGTCTACACCCAGCGCAATGAGATCGCGTGCCGCTTCGTAGGACGCGACATTGCCTGCCAGAAGCTCGACATCGGGCAGAGATTTTTTTACGGCCTTGACGGCGTTCATCACACGCTGGCTGTGGCCATGCGCGGAATCGACCGCGATCACGTCCACTTTTTTCCGGACAAGCTCCTGGGCACGTTCGAGAAAATCCGCCGTGGCCCCGATGGCCGCGCCAACTCTCAAGCGGCCTTGCGCGTCTTTTGCAGCGTTTGGATACTTGAGCTTTTTCTGAATATCTTTAACGGTGATGAGGCCCTTGAGTGCAAAATTCTCGTCAACGACCAACAGTTTTTCGACGCGGTGCTGGTGAAGGATCTTCTGAGCGTCCTCGAGCGTCGTGCCGACGGAGACGGTGATGAGATGATCCTTCGTCATCACCTCGGAGATGGGCAGATGGTAGCGGGTTTCGAAGCGCAGGTCACGGTTGGTCAGAATCCCCACCAGCTTTCCGCTTTTTGTGACGGGCACGCCGGAGATGCGGTAGCGGCTCATCAGGTCCAAGGCTTCGGAGATGCTGCGCTCCGGCTCGATGGTGACGGGATCGACGATCATGCCGCTTTCGCTGCGCTTCACGCGATCAACCTCTTCGGCCTGGCGCTCGATCGACATGTTGCGATGGATGATGCCGATACCGCCCTGCTGGGACAGAGCAATCGCCATATGCGATTCCGTGACGGAATCCATGGCGGCGCTGACGATGGGGATTTTCAGCTCGATGCGGCGGGTGAGGCGGGTTGTGGTGTCGGCCTCGGCGGGGGCGATTTCGCTGTGCGCGGGCTGCAAAAGCACGTCATCGAAGGTAAGCCCTTCAGGAATTTCGTGTTGCACCATCGCGAGGTAAATAACATCGTAACAAGGCGGGGAAATCGCTTGATTTACGGGGGTTTCAAATAGTTTTCACGACTCCTGCGCCGGTATACTTATAAGTGCGTGGAGCAAGTCGGCCGGTATCAGATTGTCGAAGAGCTCGGCCGCGGCGCGATGGGCGTGGTCTACAAAGCGCTGGACCCCGCGATTGGCCGCACGATTGCCATTAAAGCGATTCGCCTCTCCGATTTAGCGGATGTTAGCGGGCGGAAGCGCATTCGGGACCGGCTGTTGCACGAGGCACAGTCGGCGGGAGTCCTGTCCCACCCGAATATCGTCACTGTATACGACATTCTTGAGGAATCGGATTTCGCATACATCTTCATGGAGTATGTGAGCGGTTCCTCGCTCGAAAAAATGTTGCGGCTGGGAACGATGCCTGACTCGGCAGCGCTGCTCGAGTATCTGCGGCAAGTGTCTGACGCGCTCGACTATGCGCATCGCAAGGGCATCATCCATCGGGACATCAAGCCTGCAAACATCATCATCTCGGACGATCGACCGGAAGCAGTCGCGAAGGTGACTGATTTCGGGGTTGCCAAGCTCGCCTCGAACGACATGACGCAGAAAGGCGTCAGGGTTGGCACTCCGAGCTACATGTCTCCGGAACAGATACATGGCACGACGCTTGACGGGCGATCGGATCAATTTTCTTTGGCCGTGATGGTATACGAGCTGCTAACGGGCGAGAAGCCGTTTGCCGGCGAGAATCTTTCGGGGCTGCTGTATGCGATTTGCAAACAGGAGCCGAAAGGGATTGAACAGGTGAATCCGGCGACGTCCGAGAGCGCCGGGAAAGTGATCCGCCGAGCTTTGGCGAAAGAGCCTGAGGAACGGTTTGCCTCGTGCGGGGATTTCATCGGAGCCTTATCCATTGCGCTCAGCGAGAATTCCGAATGGATAGCGGCGCCTGCGTTCGCGGCAGCGGCGACCGCTCGGGAGGCAGAACCCGCGGTGGCCAGTGCGAGTTCGGGTGGCGGGAATCGGGCCGGCGGGTCGCCCGCACCTCCGAGATGGACTCCGCCTTCGGTGCATTTGCAAAGGGCAACGAGAGTGCGGGGGAGCGCATCGGTAATTACTCCTCCGGCTGCGGGCGGTGAAGGCGAGATCGAAGATACGTCGCCAGCTTGGGTACCGACATTCGGTCATGAGACGCCGATCACGCGGCGGCGTTCCCGGGGTGGTAGCGACGAAACAGGCGAGATCCGCGACGGATTGCAAGCCCGCACCATTGGCGCGATCCTCGCGATTTGTCTGGCGATTGCCGGAGTGATTGTCTTCGCGACACACTGGAAACCCTCCTCGGGTGTGCCCGTTCAGGTGCTGGATACGAAGGTCGGCCCATCGGCGCCGCCTCCGCCGGAGAATATGGAACCGGGTCCACGCGCGCAGCGAAGCGGCAATGCGGGAAGAACCGGCCAGACGGCTGCGACCGCGCAACCGTTGAAGCCCGCAAGTGGCTCGACGAAGCTGCACGAGACGCCGCAGACAACGCCGTCAAGTGCGACATCGTCCAGCGAAAACACGGGCGCCGCTCAGAACGGCGTTGCGAATGTTGATCTGGTGAGCGATCCGCCGGGCGCAAAGATGATCGTCGACGGGAAACCCACTTGCACATCTCCTTGCACGGTTGCATTGGCCAACGGCCGGCATACGATGGCGGTGGAGCTGGATGGCTACGGCATATCGCGCCGCGTTTTCATGGTGCCGGATGCGGGTGGGTTGTACGTTCCGCTGAATAAGAGCATGGGCGTGCTGGTGGTGACATCGACACCGGTGGGCTCGGACGTTTTCGTGGATGGAAACTTAGTTGGAAAGACGCCAGCTACGCTCCATTTAGCGGTTGGGCCGCACGATTTGCGTGTGGTTCACGGATCGCAGCACCACGAAGAGAAGATCCAGATTGAGGCGGACACGTTCGAGACGCGAAGCTTGAGGTGGTGAAGGTTCGGAGCGGAGACCAAGACATCGGTCCTTGAAGTGGACGCTTATGGCTGATTCAAGAATTAGCGTACGCTCGGTTCAGGGCAACCGTCCATGATTCCGTGAATCGCTTTGAAACCGCTGTGTCTGGCGCCAGCAGGTCATATCCGTGATACGCACCGGGAATGACGTGAAGCTCAGCCGGTATTCCCGCATCAATCAGCCGACGGGCGTATTCCACGTCTTCGTCGACGAACAGATCAATGGAGCCGACGGAAATGAACGCGGGTGGCAAGCCAGCAAGATTTTCAACACGCGAGGGAACGGAACCCGCCGGAACGCTCGCGGATCCTGCCGGCATTCCAAGCAGCGATGTCCAGCCAAAACGGTTTGACTCGGCAGTCCACACAAACTTGCCAATATTTGGCGGAACAGGGCTCGTACTGCCAGTTCGATCATCCAGCATCGGATAGATTAGCAGCTGGAAAAGAATCGGAATTTCTTTTCGGTCACGCGCGGCGATCGCGAGCTGGGCGGAATGTCCGCCCCCCGCGCTCTCTCCTCCGATCGCAATGCGTTTGCGATCGACTCCGAGTGAATCCGCGTTCTTGTAAAGCCAACGCAGCGCGGTGTAGTTGTCTTCGAGCGAACCGGGAAAATGCGTTTCAGGAGCGAGGCGATAATCGACGGAGACCACCAGGCATCCGCAATTCTGCGCAATGCTCTGAAGAAAGGGAGAATCTTGTCCAGCAAAACCCGCAATATAGCCGCCGCCGTGCATGTGGAGAAATGCAGGACGATCTTTCGCGCCAGGCGCAGGATCGACGATCACAAGGCGTAATTCCGGCGCGCCCGCTGGACCAGGTATGCGTCGTTCGAAAGGTTGCGGCGCTGGTGTCGGGAGGGGCGGCTTAGGCGATTGTTTACGCGCCGTAGCGAGAACTTCACGATTGAAGCTCAAAGTGGTAAACCCCTTCAGCGCCGGGAGCAATTCCGGATCAACAGAGGCGTAGGGGTTCGACGCAGCTTTTGACGACTTCTGCGCCCAGGCCTGCGGCCCAACGCCCGCCGCGATTGCCGCTGCGATTCCACCTCCAACAAACTTCCGCCGACTCGTTACTGACATAGGCTCCCTTAATCGATATCCACAATCTTGCCCGGATTCATCCGGTTATCAGGGTCCAGCGCTTTCTTGATTGTCCGCATGACTTCTAGCGCATCGCCGTGTTCATCCGCCAAATATTTCATTTTTCCACTTCCGATGCCGTGCTCCCCGGTGCACGTTCCCGACATACGGAGGGCTCTACGTACGATCCGCTCCGAAAATCGAGCGGCCTCTTCAAGCTCGACCGGATTTTTCGGATCGATCACGCAAAGGACATGGAAATTTCCATCTCCCACGTGCCCGACAATCGTTGCGGGAAACGAAAAATCGGCCAGATCGCGTTTGGTTTCAGTGATGCATTCAGCGAGCCGTGAAATTGGTACACAGACGTCCGTGGACAGGACCTCCGCTCCAGGACGCAGAGCGCGTGAGGCGAAGTACGCGTTATGACGCGCGCTCCAGAGTTCTTCCATGTCTTCCAGATTCGTTTTCCATTTGAAGCCGTAGCCGCCGTGCTCCCCGGCGAGAGACTGCAGCAGCTCGGCCTGTTCTTTCACGTAATGACTATTCATTCCGTGAAATTCGAAAAACAATGTGGGCAGCACGGTTAGATCGATCTTTGAATAGCGGTTTATGGCCTCGATCTGCTTGTCGTCCAGAAATTCCACACGCGCCAGCCCGGCTCCCAGTTGAATGCCTTCGATGACGGTTTCGACGGCGCCGCGTACCGTCTCGAACGAGCACACCGCAACGGATACAGCCTCCGGCAATGGATGCAGGCGAAGCGTGACTTCCGTCAGGACTCCGAGAGTTCCCTCCGATCCGACGAAGAGATGCGTGAGATCGTAACCCGCGGAGGATTTGCGCGCGCGAGTACCTGTCTGAATGACACGCCCGTCGGCCAACACCACCGTTAAGCCGAGGACGTTCTCACTCATTGTTCCGTAACGCACCGCCGTCGTCCCGGACGCGCGAGTGCTTGCCATGCCACCAATGGTGGCATCGGCGCCGGGATCCACGAAGAAAGTCAGGCCAGTATTGTTCAAGGCTTTGACGAGCTGTATACGGCTCACACCCGCTTCGACGGTGGCATCACAATCTTCCACGTGTATCCGAAGAATCTTGTTCATCTCGCGAAGATCAATTGTGATACCGCCGCGTAGCGCGTTGACATGGCCCTCCACCGAGGTGCCGGCTCCAAAGGGAACTACCGGAATCTGGTGACGTGCGCTGATTTTCATGATTTCGCTGACGTCGCGCGTTTGTTTCGGAAAACAGACGACGTCAGGCAGCGCCGGGGCATGATACGACTCGCCGTGGCTGTGGTGTTCGCGCTGTACCTCGGACGTCGTGACGCGAGAGCCGAGCAGAGACTGGAGCTCCGCCAGCGCAACTGAGATAGCCTCTGCGCGAATCGGATTGAATAAGTCCCACTTAGAATGTGAACTTCGCGCTCAGCTGCAGTTGGCGGGATGTTGTCGCTGTTGCTGGTGATCAGCCCAGCCGTAGGGTTCGGAACACGCCGGCCCCGCTTGCAGTAACTCCCGTAAACAGAGCCGCATTCGGGAAACCAAAATTCGTGTGATTGGCCACATTGAAGACATCCAGTCGCAATACCAAGCTCGTGCGCTCCGTGATTCTCGTATTTTTAGACTATTCCAAGATCGACTTCCCGAACACCTGGCGCGGTCAACGTGTTCCTTCCGAGATCCCCGAAAATCCCCGCGGGCTGAAGCACGAAGACCGAAGGATTGAATCCGAACACACCAACCGCCGTTTTTTGAATGCCTGTGGGATTGTTATTGTTACCGACAACATCGGGCCGTTCAGCGTTTTCGGCTGCGCCCGCCTGTCCGACGTTAGCTTGATCGATTCCATCGAAGACGCTGTAAGGCGTGCCCGAATGCACGGACGCGATCGCGGTCAATTGCCAGCCGTCTTTCAAGCGGTTCCCAGAGAAGGGCAGTTGAAGAACGAGGTTGCTGGTCCAATTGTTTCGCAAGTCAAAATCGCAAGGCCCGTAGTCGACATTACGAAATGCATTGGCGAGATTCCCAGCCTGCAGTCCAGCCGTCTGCCCGTTCGGGCCGATAGAGTCGTTGCCAGTGTAATAGGAGCCGTAGTCGAGACACTTCGAATACGTGTAAGCGGTCCTGAACTGAACGTATTTTCCAACACCCTTATCAAGGCGACCTGGAGCGAATTGTAGTTCGATGTGCCTACTGGGAAGCGATCGACGACGCTACCCAGCGCCGGATTCACCGTGGGACAGGCGGCAGAATCGGCGTAAGCACGGACGATCGTGCCGTCCGGAAGAACGGAGGTCGGCAAACACGGGTTTGTTTCTTGCCCAATGAACAGATGATTCGCTTTGGATCCAATGTAGCCGACCGTCAGAATTGCGTTGCCGAACAATTGTTGCTGCACGTTCAGGTTGTACTCCATGATGTAGTCGTTCATTTTGGAGTTGTAGGCCGTGAGCTGAGGGCCGCTGGGCAAGCCGATTTGACAGCCGCCTCCGGAGAACGGGTTCGGAATCGTGGGAAATAGAATTTCAGTGACGTTGTAAATAGGGGGGTTGAACAGATACGAGATTTGCCACCTGCATTTCGAGCGGCAGATCTGCGAAAGCTCCAAATCCTCCGCGTACCGAAGTCTTCTGATTGCCGAAAACGTCCCAGGCAAAACCAACACGCGGTTGGAAATTCCATTTGGTGATGTTGTGCTCAAACGCGTTTGGAACGCGCGTAAACGATGTATCGGTGAACGGATTGATGAGATTGTAAAGTTTATCGTTCACTTCGGTGGGATTCGTTTCAAAATCGTAGCGAAGCCCGAGATTCAGCGTGAGCCGGCGGTTGACTTGGAACCGATCTTGAATATAGGGCGACAAGTTCGTATGACGCATGCGCCGGCTGGAGTCGTTGGCATTCGAAGGAACGCCTACAAAGATTAAGGGCTGATTCATCAAGAAGGCCTGGAAAGAGGATTCCGGCCCGAGCGGATTGTACGCGACAGCGCCTCCATTGACGATTGGGATATCTGCGTCGATGTAATGCCTCACGACTTCGAAGCCGAGATCGACAGAATGACGTCCACGGGTGAAGCTCAACTGATCCCGAAAGGTAAACCGGTTTAACAATTCGATGGAGCTGTCGTTAAGACCGAGTCCGCTTAATCCTGCAACGCCGATTTGGGGGTTCGCTCCGGAATCCGGTACAATCACCAGATTCGGAATCGTAACCGTGCTCACATCGATAGTCGATCGCACGTAACCAAAGTGGAAGACGTTGAGAACCGTCGGCGAAATAATTTTTCTTTCTTCCACGCTCAAGTATTGATTCCGTTGGTAATCGTTGTCCGTCAGGGCCGGCTGGGGATGTGCGCTCAGGGTCGCGTTGTCGACTATGAAGCTCCCGAACAACGAATCGGATGAAGAAAAGTTGTGATCAATTCTCACTGCACCATAGTTTTCGATGATCGGTGAATCCAAATTCGAAACGTTAAGTGCGCTTCCATTTCCCAGCACTGTGCCGTTAGGAGCCGGATACGTGTTCAGGATGCCCTGTATCCCTGGATTGACCCCTACATGGGCCAGGCCCGTTGCCGGATTGCAAGGCACCAGAACGACTTGGCTGCAGGGCAGATAGCCGTTTCTGAAATTTTGGTCGGGGACAACGGTCGTGATGGGAACGGTCAAATCCTGCTTGAGCCCCTCGTAGTTGAAAAAGTAGAACGTCTTGTTCTTGATAATGGGGCCACCCACAGTTGCGCCGAATTGGTTACGGCTGAAAGGCAGCGCTGCGATGGTCGGATTGAAATAATTCTTCGCATCGAGCGCGCTATTCCTGGCGAACTCGTACACGGAGCCGTGAATGTCATTTGTTCCCGAGCGGATAGCTGCATCGAGCGCGGCTCCGTTCCCGCCATAGTCCGCCGTATACGTGTTTGTGAGCACTTGAAACTCTGCGATGCCATCAACACCGAGCGTGGTCCCGACAAGATTTGCGCCAGTACCGTTGCCCCACACCCCAGCGGTGTCGGTACCGTCAATCAAAAAGAGTTCACCCTGAGGCCGGCCTCCAGCGACGGAAAATCTCTGCGGCGATCCAAACCCGAACGGGACAAGAGTCGACGCGCCCTCGCCAACCTCCTGCGGAACGGGCTGGACGCCCGGAGCGAGCAAGGTCAACTGCACGTAGTTGCGTCCATTCAGCGGAAGATCCCGGATTTGTTGCTGGCCCACCAGCCACCCTACTGAACTTGTCGCGGTATCGACCGTGGCTGCGTTAGCCGCCACCTCCACCGTTTGCGAAAAGTCGCCGACACTCAACACGAAATCCTCCACGTCATCTTTGCCAACGCTCAGAACGACGGGACTGCGCGCACTCGACTTGAATCCGTCGCGCTGCACTTCAATTCGATAGCTGCCGATCGGTAGGCTCGAAACGGCGTACACGCCGTCCGCATCGCTCTCGACCGAAGTAGAAATGCCGGTGTTGAGATTCGTGACCACGATTTTGGCGTGCTGAACGCGGCCACCCTGGGTGTCCGAGGTCATGCCCGAAATGCTGGCGGTAGAAGTTTGCGCGCGCAAGCCGGCACTTGGGCCGGCGATTGCAGCCGCCATCACGAGCGTGCCGAGAACCAGAGAAGTAATATCGTTTTTCTTCATGCGTTCCATCCGAAATAGGCTCCACGTCTTGCGACGGATTGCTTGAGAGATTCTCACCTCTGCCCAGCAGTGTCAACGCGATCCTCAATTAGTTGAGTCAATCCACCCTGCCGCCGGATTTTGAGGGCGGGTATGCTGGATCTGCTCAACCTATTGAGCAATATGTTGAACTGAAGGGACCGGCCATTTTAGGGTGAGAGCACGCAATGGCGGTGGATAATTAGTGACTGCGGAAAGTGCTACAAATTCGCTCGAACGAGCGCTCGCAATTCTGGAATTCGTTGCGCATAAGTCCGGGGGCCTCACGAACGCTGAGATCAGCGATCATTTCAAAATTCCGACGAGCTCATCGTCCTACATCCTGAGTCGATTGGAGCGCGAGGGCTATCTGCGCCGGGACCAGGAAAATGGGCGGTATGAAATGGGCCTGAAGATCGTGGCCCTCAGCCACGGCGCGTTACGAGACATGGGGCTTCGGCGCATCGCTGAACCGATTCTGCACCGGCTGTCGGCTCAGACCCGAGTTTCGGCTCTGATCGGAATCCTGGAGCGCGGCCGGGTGATGATCGTCGACAAAGTGGAGAAACCGGACTTGGCCCGAATCGACATGGATATCGGCGTTCGATATCCAGCGCACTCAACCGCGCTTGGCAAGGTCCTGCTTGCTCATCTGCCGAAGGATCAGCTAATGGGGCTTTTCGATCACTCGGAGTTAGCAAAGACTTCACCCAAGACAATCAACTCGAGGGAGCGGCTAATTGCCGAACTCGAGAGCATTCGAAAGCAAGGCTACGCCGTGAGCGACGGAGAGCTTTTCCTAGGCATTCGCGCCGTAGCTGCGCCCATTTTCGATGAGACCGACGAAGTCGCCGCGGCGGTCAGCATCACCGGCGTTACGATCTATGTCGAAGACGAGAACAACATCAGCAGCGTCAAACTTGCAGCGCGGGAGATTTCGCGCCGCTTCGGCGCAGCGGAGCAGATCAAAACGCCCGAATCGTAGAGCCCGACTTGAAAGAACATTTATGAACCAACGGCTCATCCGCGCTCTTTTGCTGCCGTTATGTGTGACAGCGATCTACGCAACTCAGGCGCTCGCGCAGGGCACATGCGAAAAGCTGAAGGACTTGCAACTTCGGGGCACCACTGTCACTGCAGCCGAGGATGTTCCATCGGGGAGCTTCAAACTGCCCCCTGGCCTTACGCCGTCGATCGACGTCCCAGCGTTTTGCCGCGTGCGCGGCGAAATCAAACCGACAACCGACTCGCTCATCAAATTCGAGGTTTGGTTGCCTTCAGAGGGCTGGAACGGGAAGCTTGAGCAGCTGGGAAATGGAGGGCTAGGCGGCTCAATCAATCTGTCTTCGTTGGCCAGCGAAATGAAAAAAGGGTTTGCCACTGCCGGCACTGACGATGGACATGAAGGGCAAGCGACTGACGGGTCATGGGCGATCGGACACCCTGAGAAGGTGAAGGACTTCGGATACCGGGCCGTGCACGAAACGAACATCACCGCGAAAAAAATTATCGCAGCGTTCTATCGGAAGCCTCTCCGACATGCGTATTTCAATGGCTGCTCGGAGGGCGGCCGTGAAGCTTTGATGGAAGCACAGCGATTTCCTGACGACTTCGATGGAATCTTGGCGGGCGCTCCGGCTCACTATTGGACCCAGTTGATGGCGGCATTCGCTTGGAACGCTCAGACCATGAATGATCCGGCCAGTTTTCTCTCCTCAGCAAAACGCCGTATTGTGGAGGATGCAGCCGTGGCGGCATGCGGCACCCAGGATGGAGTCGCAGATAAATTCGTCAAAGATCCTCTGCGCTGCCATTTCGATCCTTCGGTGCTGTTGTGCAAGAGCGCTGAGTCGGACACGTGCTTGACCGAGCGGCAGGTAGACGCTCTCAAGAAGATCTACGCGGGCCCGACTGACCCAGTGACCGGAAAACAGATCTCTTCGGGCTATGAACCAGGCGCGGAAGCCGAGCCGGGACTGCCCGGCATCGCCTTCGCAAGTTATGTTTTTGGCGCCGGTCCGGGAATGAGCCTGGATGCGATGTTTTCCACTTCGTTCTACGGAGCGTTCGTTTTCGAAAACCCAAACTGGAAGTTCACTCAACTGAACTTCGATAAAGACATCACGACAGCCGACGCGAAAGTTGGGTCGATTCTGAACGCATCCAATGCCGACCTGAAAAGCTTCCAATCACACGGCGGCAAGCTGATTCAATATCACGGATGGAACGATGGCTCACCGCCTCCGCTTCATTCCGTCGATTACTACCGGAACGTTTGGGCGACAATGGGCGGGCTCGCAAAGGTCCAGGAGTTTTATAGGTTGTTTATGGTGCCCGGAATGATGCACTGCGGAGCCGGCGCCGGTCCCAACGATTTCGGTAATCCTCTGGACCCGGTTTCTGCGGAAGATGCTCAACACAACATTTTCGTTTCGTTGGAAAACTGGGTGGAGAAAGGAGTGCTGCCGGATCACATCGTCGCAACCAAATACAACGGGGACGATCCTGCGAAAGGCGTTGCGATGACCCGTCCGCTTTGTCCGTTTCCGTACCAGGCGAAGTGGAACGGCAAAGGCGATACATCTGATGCTGCGAATTGGGCTTGTTCTGCGCGGCTATCGAAGCCTTAGGCCGTCAAGCTTCACTCTCATACGCTACCGAAGATGTTGGCCTTCAGGTACGCATTCCGGAACTTGCCCCGAGGATCATACTGCTTAACCAGGTTCTGATAATCGGGCAGCTTCTCATACAAGGTTTGCAGTCGCGAAGGCGCCATGGTGAATACCTTTGCCCAATGCGGTCTAGCTTCGAAAGGCGCCAACTGCTTTTCGATAATCGGTAGCAAGTCTTTGACGGCCGCCCATTCGGGCTTCCATGTAAAGTGAATTCCCATGGAGGCGCGCTTGTAACACGTACTCATCCAAAGATTGTCGGCGTCAATCGTGCGTAATTCGGTAATGAAAAGATGGGGCGTAATGTGCTCGCGCAGACGTTCGATGGCGAGAATCGCTTCGTACCCTTTCTTGCGGGGAACAATATACTCCGATTGCAACTCATCTCCAGTACTTGGTGTGAAGTTCATGCGGAAATGCGGTAGTCGGTCATACCAAGGGCCGGGAATGCCCATCTGTTCTGTGCATTTTTCCGCGGATTGTGTGATAACCGGGTGAACTTTTTTCGGTGCGCGTTTAGCCCCAAAGAATTCTCCCCTGATTTCAGGAGAGGCACCGCGCTCGACCCGACTTTTAATCCATACTTCACTGATTTGATGATTCTGCCAGTCAGTAAATAAACTGACACTGTAACCGCTGGCGAATATCTCATCTAGGTGATGTTCCAAGTGATCCATCGACATGTTCAGGTAGACGACTTGCCTCACTTGATACGTTGGCTGAACGTCCAGAATGATTCTTGTGATCACTCCAAGGCCGCCGAGACCAATAACCGTCCCTTGAAATCGATCACCATCTCGATCCTTCAATAGAGTAACTATCTCGCCAGCACCGTTAACAAATTCTATGGCGGCAACAGCCGTTGACAAGTTGCCATTTTTGCTACCAGACCCGTGTGTCGCCGTTGCGCACGCTCCTGCGATAGTGATATGCGGCAAAGAAGCCAGATTATGCAGTGCATAGCCTTTGCCGTCGAGATAAGGAGCGAGCTGACCGTAGCTCACGCCCGCACCTACGGTAACCGTACGGGACTTCTCGTCTAGAAGCATCTGACCGAAGTGCTTCAGTGAGATCTGATCCCCGGTAGTGTCAGCAATCCCATTAAACGAATGGCGCGAGCCGAGCGCCTTTACTTGGCTGCGATTCTTGACGAGTTGTTGAAGTTCAGCGACCGTGGTCGGAGCATCCAATCGGTCGGTACTGTACCGGTAGTTTCCCGCCCAATTTGTGCGGCTGACGTCGTGTCGCTCGCGAGCCGTCAAGCGCGACAACATGCTTCCGGTGATGAAAGCGCCCGATGTCCGCAAAAATTGTCGTTTTGTCATATCGGTTGATCTACATCAATTTCGTAATAAGTCGGTCTACAGATCGCGGTACGCAGGGTAACCGGGAATTCCGGTGGCTTGGGTGACGGCCCGCTTCACGGCACGCTCCATTACTTCTGCGGCGATCGCGCCGAGGGCCGTGACGTTCGCATGCGAGTGACCGGTTCCGGTGGACACGGCGAAAATGGTGTCTCCGTCGAGCATGGTGTGGACGGGATTGATAGTGCGGGCAAGCCCGTCATGTGCCATCTGCGCGATTTTAGTTGCCTGAGCTTTATCGAGCGGGGCGTTCGTCGCAACTACGCCGAGGGTGGTGTTGGCTGAATCGCTCGCGAGCGGCACGCGGCCATTCAGGATCTGACTCATGCTGTTGAGAAAGGTGGCTCGATCCGGTGCGAGCGCGCCTGCGATGATTTTTCCGCGTGCAGGGTCGATCACATCTCCGACCGCGTTGACCGCGACGATTGCACCCACCACAATTCCGGTATTCCCAATACTGACGCTCGCGGCGCCGATGCCGGACTTCATCGCCGATTGCATGCCAAACAGTTTTCCCACCGTCGCTCCCGCGCCCGCACCGACATTGCCTTCGGCAACCGCAGATGCGGAAGCGGCCTGGCAAGCGATGTAGCCAGATTCAGCATTGGGGTAGACTTTCGGATCTCCAAGCTCGAGATCGAACAGCACGGCGGCGGGCACGATGGGAACGACGATCGACCCCAAGTGGAAACCAAGACCATGCTCACTGAGATAGCGCATGACCCCGGTTGCGGCATCGAGGCCAAACGCACTTCCGCCCGAGAGAAGAATCGCATTCACCTTTTGAACTGCGTTGATGGGGTTTAAGAGGGTGGTTTCACGTGTTCCGGGAGCGGAGCCGCGCACGTCGACGCCAGCCACCACGCTGTTCTCGAAGAGAAGAACCGTGCAGCCGGTGGGTCTGCGCTTCTCGGTGAAGTGACCGACGCGAATCCCGCTAACATCGGTAATGCTTCCGGCTCTGCTTTCTTCCGTAGCCCGCATCGAGATCACAGGGGTCAGGAGCGCGGCTCCTGAAAGGAAACTGCGACGCGGCATTTTGACGCTCCGGCTTGATTCGCCCATGTACCGTTCTTGATGATAGACGTTACGCGCATGCGATCTGCTTTCTCGTGGCGGTGGGTTGCGGTGGGAACGTTTGTGATCTCGTCGACGCTCAACTATCTGGATCGGCAACTGCTCGCCACTCTTGCCCCGCTCATTATGGCGCAACTGGGATTCAACCAGACCGGTTTCGGGTTGTTGATTTCGGCGTTCTCAATTGCGTACGCGGCGAGCACACTGCTGACGGGGTGGTTTCTCGATCGGGTTGGCGTGACGCGGGGAATTATTGCCGCGATTAGCTGGTGGTCGGCATCGGCGATCGGCACAGGATTGGTTCGCGGGATCGGATCGCTCGTGATGTGTCGAGCGGCGCTCGGCATGGGGGAATCGGCGGGTGTGCCGGCGGTGGGTAAGCTGAACGGCATTTATCTCAAACCTGAAGAGCGCGCGATGGGGGCGGCTGTAAACCAGATCGGCCTGAGTCTTGGGCTGGCGATCGCGCCGCTATGGATCGGAGTTGCGTATCGATATAGCTGGCGCATGCCATTCGTGATCACGGGCCTGCTCGGGTTTTTGTGGATTCCGCTGTGGCGGGCGGTTCAAGGCGCCATTCCGGCGCGCTACGCCGCAGATGAGCTTGTCAGCGTGGGCGCGGCAAGTGCGTTTCGTGGATTTTCAATTCTTGCAGACAAAAGCTTAGTTCTGCTGGTAATTGCGAACGTGCTCTGGATGGGGAGTTACTCCTTGTGGTCGAACTGGACGACGCTGTATCTGGTTCACGTTCACGGTTTGACGCTGCGGGACACTGCGAAATATGTGTGGATCCCACCTGTGGTTTCAAATCTCGGCGGATTTCTCGGCGGCTGGATGTCGCTTCGATGGATGCGCTGCGGGAACGGACCGGTGACGGCGCGCAGGAAGGCGGTCTGGGTCAGCGCGATCGGTTCCTTGGCTACGCTGCTACTGCCGTTAGCGACGGATGCCGGATGGGCGACGGGGGTAATCGCGGTCAGCTTTTTTTTCGCGCTTGCGGGGAGCGTCAACATCTACGCGCTGCCGATCGACATCTATGGCCCGGCGCGATCGGGGCTTGCGATTGGCGCGTTGACGTGCGCGTTCGGCGTGTTGCAAACGGTGATCTCGCCGATCATCGGATATTTGGGGGATCACCGGCTCTATACGGAGATGGTGTGGCTTGCGACTGTGCCTCTGATCCTGAGCGCCGTGGTTCTGATGGGGATACCGGAGGTCAGAAGTGGCGCCGATTAACTGGGCCAGAGTGGGCTGTTGCAGTCCCAGAAATCTTTCGAATCTTGATTCAGGAGTGTGAAATGTTTCAGCTGTTCTTTGCAGCCGTAGCAGTCGTGGCTGCCTCAATCCATCTTGCATCCTCATCGTCTAGCCGACGCAATCGATCAGCTATCGCTCGAACGTATCTGCTCTATTTGCTCGTGATCTACGTGGGCGTGATGGGAATATTCACGGCATATGCACATGTGTTTCGGCCTAATTCAGACATCGGCGTCCATCGGATGGTCACCCAGCCCTTACGAGTACGAGGTTGGAATGGCTGATCCGACTTTGGGGGTGCTGGGCATTCTATGTCTCTGGTTTCGCGGCGATTTTTGGTTGGCCACTGCGATCAGCAATGCCGTGTGGCTGCTGGGCGATGCTGTCGGGCATATCCGTCAGATGGTGTTGTATAACAATCATGCCTCGAATAACTCAGGCATCTTTCTGTTCGTTCGAGATTCTGATGCCTTTTGTGATTCTCTTTCTGTCACTGTTTGAGCGACGAAGTAGATCAGCGTCTCGGCTCGCCAACATTGCTGGGAAGCCGCTGTTTGGCTGAATGCGATCACGACCCCGGTATATGCTCGGATATGGTCACGAGCAGCAGCATGTCTTCCACGGCCGACACGCTGTGCGGCATAGCGGGCGGCACGCTGATCAGCAGACCCGGCCTCAACTCCACGCGGTCATCGGCCATTGAGAAAACGCCGTCCCCATCCAAGCAGTGAACCGTAATCGCACCGCGGGTTTGATGTTCCGGGATCTGTTCGCCAGCTTTCAGATGCAATAACAGCGTGCGAAGGCCGCTTTCACGAAGGAGCGTTGTAGATCGCGGCAGTTCGGCTCTATCGCTCAACAAGCGTTGCAGATCCGCCTGATTCATAGAGCCGCTGCTCTCCGGTCGCCTAAAACGCGAGCAGACGCTCGCTTGCATTCACGAGATCGTCGACCTGCGGCAACGTCTCTTCTTCAATCTGCGGACTGTAGGCCACCCACGTGTCTAGGGCGGCGACGCGGCCGACGGGAGCGTCGAGAAACGTAAACAGCTCATCCGCGATGCGGGCGGCGATTTCCGCTCCATAGCCCCAGGAGAGCGTGTCTTCGTGCGCCACCAGCACGCGGCTGGTCTTTTTCACCGATTCGGCGATCGCGTGCCAATCGAACGGAGATAGAGTGCGAAGGTCGATCACCTCGACGGAAACGCCGGGCTGGCGCTGCTCGATCTGCGCAACGGCGAGCAATGATTTCTGTACCAGAGCGCCATACGTGATGATCGTGAGATCGTCGCCCGGTTTTACGATTTTCGCTTTCCCGAACGGAATGGTGAAATCAGCTCCGGGATTCGGAGCGCGGTTGTACGGCTCACGGTAGAGCTTCTTGTGCTCCAGAAACATTACCGGATCATCGCACCGGATGGCGGTTCGCAACAGGCCGCACGCGTCGAGCGAATTCGAGGGAAACACGACGCGCAGGCCGGGTTCATGCGTGAACAGGACCTCACCGCACTGGCTGTGGTAAATGGCGCCGCCGGTAAGGTATCCGCCGATGGGAACGCGCAGCACGAGGGCGCAGGAGAATCCGTTATTCGAGCGCCAGCGGATGGTAGCCAACTCATTACGGATCTGCATCATAGCTGGCCAGATGTAATCAAAGAACTGAACCTCGGGCACAGGTTTCAAACCGCGTCCGGCGAGGCCGATTGCGCGACCCACGATTCCGGCTTCGGCGAGTGGCGTGTTGAAGGATCTGAGGGCGCCGAACTCTCGTTGCAGGCCAGCGGTGGCTTTGAATACTCCGCCCTTGCCTTTGACTTCGGCGAGATATTTTTCGCGGCTGCAATCGGCGACATCCTCGCCGAAGACGATCACGCGGTCGTTGCGGCGCATCTCCTCGGCCAAAGTTTGATTGATAGCATCGATCATGGTTCGCGGCTCGCCCTCGAAGTGAGGCTCAACATCGAAAGCGGGTGAGCATGGATCGACTTTGTCGGAATAGAGATGGAGCGTGGCGGAGCCGCGCGCGCGGTGCGGGTTCTTGCAGCAAGCGCTCGGAAAGGGCCTTCACTTCCTGATCCACTTCGCGCGTGATGCGCTTGACCTCTTCGCGATCGAGGAAACCGTCGCGGATGAGCAACTCGGGGAACGTGGTGAGCGGATCGCGCGAGGATTCTTCGCGGCGCTCCGATTCCGGTTTATAGAGACGCTCGTCATCGGAGAGCGAGTGGGAATAGGGCCGAGTCACCGTAGCGCGAACGAATGCGGGGCCTTGTCCGCTGCGGCAATATTCGGCCGCTTGCTGGATGCTGCGGAAGGATTCAACAAAATTTGTGCCGTCCACTTCGAGCCGCAGCATGCCGGGAAAGCCTTCGACAAGCCGCGCGATGTTTGCGCCGGCGGTTTGGCATTCGATGGGCACTGAGATCGCGTAACCGTTATCTTCGATCAGCACGAGAAGGGGCAAACGTTCGATACAGGCCACATTCAAACATTCCCAAAACTCGCCTTCGCTGGTCGCGCCCTCGCCGGAGCACACCATCGTGATCTCGTCGGATTCGGGGTCGAGGTAGCGTTTGGCTTGCGCACAACCGGCGGCTTGCAGAAATTGTGTTCCGGTGGGGGAAGAAGCGGTAAAGATGTTGAGGGCGGGCAAGCTCCAATGAGATGGCATTTGGCGGCCGCCCGAATTGGGATCGCGAGCCGCACCGACTGCCTCAAGCAGCATATCTTCGGCGGTTAATCCGAGCGCAAGCGCCATAGCGCGATCTCGATAATAAGCGAACAGCCAATCAACGCCCGGCCGCAGCACCATTCCGGCGGCGACTCCAATGGCTTCGTGACCGGCGCCGCTGATCTGAAAAAAAATCTTGTTCTGCCGCTTGAGGAGGATCTCGCGGTCATCGAGAGAGCGCGACAGATACATGAGGCGGAAGGCTTCGATCAATTTGGCGCGGTCGAGGCCGGGCGGCAATGCGATGGAAGATACGCCGGGCGCTTGCAAGGGTTCAGTCGAGGTTGCCACGTTGGTCATTATCTCGCGTTGATGCGATTCCTGGTAATTGGTGGTCAGTAGGTGCGGTAGCCTAGCCCGAAGAAACCGCTTGCGCACGCGCGCGGCTCAGTTCCGGGTTTGGTCGTAGACATCGAAGCGCTTCCTGACGTCGCGGTATATTCGGTCAGTTATAGAATCATAAACGGGAGCGATACCAGGTTCATGGCGATTGCAGGCGCGGGTCTCGAAGGGGTCGTCGCGACTTCGTCCAAGATCTGTTTTATCGACGGCGATCAGGGCGTGCTCAGCTATTTCGGGTACAACATCCGCACGCTGGCCGAGAATGCGACCTTCGAAGAAGTCATCTATTTGCTGTGGCATGGGAAGTTGCCGAATGCTGGAGAGCTTGCGGAACTGAAATCGGCGTTGGTGAAAGAGCGCGAGCTGCCGACCGAGGTTACGGCGTTTCTCGCAAGCGCCCCTGAGGGCACATTGCCCATGGACGTTCTTCGCACGGCGGTGTCCATGCTCAGCCTTTACGACCCGCTGGCGCGTGACAACTCGGAAGAGGCCAACCGAAAAAAGGCCGCGAAGCTGATGGCGCGAGTCGCGACGATTGTGACCAGCTACGATCGCCTGCGCAATGGGAAGGACGTGATTCCGGGCGATCCCGGCCTGGGCCATGCGGCGAATCTTCTATTTACGTTGACCGGCAAGAAGCCGGACGACATCATGGAACGGGCGTTCGATGTGGCGCTGATTCTGCACGCGGATCATGAGCTGAACGCGTCCACATTCGCCGCCAGGGTAACCGCGGCAACGTTGTCGGACATTTATTCGGCTGTCACTTCCGCGATCGGGGCGTTGAAAGGCCCGCTGCACGGAGGAGCAAACGAGGATGTGATTCGATTGCTCGAATCCACGAAGTCGCCGGACGATGCCGCTGCGAAAGTGAAGGAACTGCTGGATAAAAAGAAGAAGATTCCGGGCTTCGGGCACCGCGTATACCACGTTCTAGATCCGAGAGCGATTCATCTCAAGAAGATGAGCGAGGAGCTAGGGAAACGCACGGGACATACCGAGCTGTACGAGAAATCTTCACGTGTGGAGAAGACCGTTTACGATCTGAAAAAACTGAACGCGAACGTGGATTTCTACTCGGCATCGACGTACCGCTCGCTGGGGATTCCGGTGGACCTGTTCACGCCGATTTTCGCCGTCAGCCGCATGTCCGGATGGATCGCCCACATTCTCGAGCAATACAAAAACAATCGTCTGATCCGGCCGAGAGCCGAATACACGGGCGCTCCGGACGGGCAGCGATGGGTGCCGCTCGAGCAGCGATCGTAAGAGTCTCCCTAATCAACCCCGACATTTTTTTCTGAGCGATGCACGACCTCAGCTTTTTTCGCGGCCATTTGGAGGAGATTCGAGAACGGCTGGGGACACGCGGGTATGCATTGGATACGGAAGCGTTTCAACGGATGGATCAAGTCCGGCGGCAATGCGTAGCGGAAAGCGAGCAGCTTAAGGCGGAGCGGAATCAGGCCACGGCGGAAATCGGGAAGCTGCGCAAGTCGGGCACGGATACGACGGAACGGCAGCAGCACGTGCGCGCGATCGGAGAACGGATCAGTGCTTTGGACAAGGAAGTTGAAAAACTGGATCTGGAATTCCGCGACTTTCTGGCCCGAGTTCCGAATGTTCCGGATAAAAGTGTTCCGGTGGGCGCTGGAAGCGATGAGAACGTAGAGGTTCGGCGATGGGGAACTCCGCGCGAATTCTCATTTCCACCGAAGGCGCACTGGGATCTCGGTCCCGAGCTGGGCATTTTGGACCTGGGGCGAGCGGCGAAGGTGGCAGGGGCACGTTTCGCGGTGTACTGGGGCATGGGGGCGCGACTGGAACGCGCGCTGATCCAGTTCATGCTGGATCTGCACACGAACGAGCACGGGTATACGGAGGTGCTTCCACCGTTCCTCATAAACTCCGCGAGTCTCTATGGCACGGGCCAGCTTCCAAAGTTCGCGGAGGATCTGTTTCGTTGCGAGGGGCACGACCTGTGGCTTGCCCCGACGGCTGAAGTACCGGTTACAAACCTGTTTCGGAACGAGGTTCTGGAGGGCGCCGCGCTTCCCATTTCGCTATGCGCGTACACGCCCTGTTTCCGCAGCGAGGCCGGCTCCTATGGCCGCGACGTGCGCGGGATCATCCGGCAGCATCAGTTCCAAAAAGTTGAATTGGTGAAATTCGCGCGTCCGGAAGAAAGCTATACCGAGCACGAGAAGCTGACACGTGACGCAGAGCGGGTTTTGGAACGCCTGGAGCTTCCATACCGGACCGTGCTGCTTTCGACCGGCGATACGGGTTTCGCGTCGGCCAAGACGTATGACATTGAAGTTTGGCTGCCCGGACAGAATGCTTATAAAGAGATCTCATCGTGCTCAAACTTCGAAGCGTTTCAGGCGCGAAGGGCCGATATTCGCGTGAAGACCGGAAAAGGAAAGCCGGAGTTCGTACACACATTGAACGGCAGCGGCTTGGCGGCGGGACGCACCTGGGTTGCGATTGTCGAGAATTATCAGCAGGCCGACGGCACCGTTCTCGTCCCGCCGGCGCTGGTGCCGTATATCGGCGCGGAACGGATCGAACGGTTCCGAAGCTCCTGGGATTAGACGCGGTCACAACTCGAAGCAGATTCCTCTAATTTTCGCCAAGCGTCTCAGGTTCAGTTATTTAGGCTCGTCCCCGGCGCGTGGGGCGTTCGAGTAATTCGAAATTCCAAGAGGGCGCGCATGGTTGACTGAAGTCGCCCTAACTGCGGCGACTTCCGACCGAGGCAACATGGTAAAACTCCGCCAAATCGTAACGACGTTTCTATTCTGTTCGGCACTGTTTGCAAGTTGCGCGTTTGCGCAATCGACTCTCACGCAGATTCTCGATACCGTGTACAGCGCGGATGGAACGCCGTTCAACGGAACGGTTACGATCACGTGGGTTAATTTCAATCAGACGGGAAGCTCGGTTGCGCCGCTAAGCACATCGGCGGCGATTTACAACGGAGCGCTTTCAGTACTGCTGGTTCCGTCGACGACCGCAGGTACAGGCGCTTACTATTTGGCAAGCTACAACAGCAGCAATGGACTGACGAGCTGGACGGAGACATGGGTCGTACCCGCGAGCACGACGCCGCTGACGTTGAGCCAGGTTCGCCAAACGCCGACCAATTCCGGAGGATCGAGCCCGGGCGGATCCGGTCCATGCACGAATTGCGCGACTCTGCCCATCGCTATCACCGAAATCACGGGATTAAGCACCGACCTGAGCACGATCAACAGTTCGCTGACAAGTCTTGACAACACGCTATCGGGACTAAGTTCCACAGTGGTGACGGATACCGCCTCAATTTCGACGTTAACTTCCAACGTGGGCTCTTTGAGTTCTAATGTCACGACTCTCGATAACACGATGGCGGGTTTTCAGACCACGCTCAATACATTGACGGACGGCTCCACGACGGCGGTGCTGGTGGATGCCGAGGCACCGGCAGGGACGGTTGACGGAAACAATGCCGTTTTCACCCTGGCGCAACCGCCCGCACCGTCCAACAGCTTGGAGCTGTATGTCAACGGACTGTTGCGAACCAACGGCATCGATTATTCGCTCGCCGGGAGCACGATTACGTTTAACGCGACGAGTACTCCGCGAGCAGGAGACATTTTGCAAGCGTACTATCGCGTGCCGGGTACGGGTACAACCGCGACGTTCACGGACGGTGAGGTTCCGGGCGGCTCCGTTAACGGCACGAATGCGGCGTTCACTCTCGCCGCTGTGCCGAACCCGGCGGGCAGCCTCAGGCTGTTCAAGAATGGCATGTTGCTGGCGCAAACTAACGATTATTCACTGAGCGGATCAACGGTCACTTTTATTCCGGGCGTTGTGCCGCAGCCCGGTGATGTGCTGGTCGCCAGTTACCGAACGGCAGTGCAGTCATCCAACATCGTAGTTCAGCATTGAAACCGGAAGAGCGCGCGCGAATCTCATATTCGATACTGCGGTAGGTGGCCGGCTTTCGACCACGCGAACTTCATCTATCGAGGAGAGAGAAATGCAACTGGGTCTTGTGGGTTTAGGCCGCATGGGCGCGAACATGACGCGGCGGCTGATGAACGGAGGCCACACGTGCACGGTGTTCGATCTCAACCCCGATAACGTCCGCAAGGTTTCTGCGGAAGGCGCGGCCGGAGCAAGCTCACTCGAAGATCTGGTGAAAAAACTTTCGAAACCGCGCGCTGTTTGGGTCATGGTTCCTGCCGGAAAGCCTACTGAGAGCACCGTTCAGGCGCTAGCCGCGGCAATGGAACCGGGCGACACCATCATCGACGGCGGCAACAGCTTTTACAAAGACGACATCCGGCGCGCAGCCGAACTCTCAAAGCGTGGATTGCATTATGTGGATGCAGGCACAAGCGGAGGAGTGTGGGGGGTTGAGCGCGGTTATTGCCTGATGATCGGCGCCGAGGAGGAGACGTTTAAGCGTCTGGAACCGATCTTCAAAACTTTAGCGCCTGGACCCGGCGACATTCCCCGCACGCCGGGACGCGAGAAATTGGGCGGCACAGCGGAGCTAGGATATATGCGGACCGGCCCGCCGGGATCGGGCCATTTCGTAAAGATGGTGCATAACGGCATCGAATACGGCGTGATGCAGGCGTATGCGGAAGGTTTCGATGTGCTGGCGCACAAGGATTCGCAAGAGCTCCCCGAGAACGAACGATTCAAGCTGAACATCGCGGACATCGCGGAACTGTGGCGGAGGGGGAGCGTGATCGGATCATGGCTGCTGGATTTGACGGCCATGGCACTCGCGGAAAATCCGGATCTCTCGAATTACAGCGGCTTCGTGGAGGATTCGGGCGAGGGGCGCTGGACGATTAACGCGGCGATCGAGGAGGCAGTGCCGGTGGAAGTTCTCGCCTCGGCGCTATTCACGCGTTTTCGCTCGCGCGAAGAGCACACGTTCGCAGAACGCGTTTTATCGGCGATGCGCTTCAAGTTTGGCGGACACGTGGAGCACCCGACGGGAGGTTAATCGGCAGGAACCGCCTGTTCGTTCTCGAGCTCGGGTCCCGTCGGAGTGATCTTCACCTGCATAAGATGCACCGCCAAAATATCGCGCCCCAGGAACGTGACTCCTGCAAGCTCGCCCCGCTGTGTCGCTGCGCGTTGATACTGATCGAATACTAAATTCCCAAGCGAGTAAAAAATCAAACCGTTGCGGTACTTTTCCATCCGCTGGATGACGTGGGGATGATGCCCGATTACGAGCCGCGCGCCGTGGTCGATCGCAGCATGGGCAAAGGCGATTTGCACGCGCGAAGGCTTGGGCATGTATTCGATTCCGTGGTGCATGGAAACGATCACGATATCCGCGCGCGTGGCGAGCGATGCGACATCGCGTGACATGGAATTGATATCGGCAACGGCAATTCGCTTGTCGACATCGCGCCAATTCCCGTTGCTCTGGTCAAAGGTATAGCCGAGAAACCCGAAGCGGATTCCATTTCGCGCGAGAATGATGCCGCGGTGGGTCTCGGCTTCGGAGTTGCTGGATCCGAGCGGTTGAATGCGGTGCGCTCTCAGCCACGTAATTGTAAATTCCACTCCATGCGGCCCGCAATCCCGGGCATGATTATTGGCCGTAGAGGCGATGGCAACACCGGCCAAGTTTAGACCCGCGATTGTTTCCGGAGGAGCGTGGAAGATGAGCCCGTTTTCGTGATACGGGCCAGCATCGGAAAACGGCGACTCCAAATTCACGAATGTGATATCGGCAGCAGCCATCAGGGGCGCAATTTTTCGGAATGGCAAGGCGGGATCTCGCGCCTGAAGGATCTCGCGGCGCACGGCGCGCGAGAACATGACGTCGCCGCCAAATAGCAGGCGCGTAAGGGGTGGTCTGGTCTGGTTTCGTTGGGGCTGGCGGACGGGCGGCGGCGCGCACGAGCAGAAAAAAAGAACGACTGCGGCAAACAGCGTGAACCGCACTACAGCTTGGATGCAGCGAGCCGATCGAGAAACCAGATTGCTTTCGAAGAATTTCGCGCAGCAATCTGGCATGGGAATCTGAACGGATCCTCAGTGCCTTTCAAAACGTTCCAGACCGGTTCGGCTTTTTCCTCGCCCTCCGCTTGAATGACGGTGTGCGTTGCAGCTTCCAATACACCGGGCAGAAGCGTGACGCGATGGCTCTTCAGCTTTTCGACCCACACTGCGCTCGCAATGCCGGTGCGATTCGAGATGAGCGGCTGGCCGGGAAACAGACTGGCGGTGTGAGCGTCCGGGCCGATGCCGCGGTGAATTACGTCGAACACAGGCAAATCGTGCTCGGTGACGTGGAAGAACTCTTGAATTTCTTCGATGTAGCGGATGGCGGCTTCTTCAGGCACCAACTCGCCGTGGATGCGATGCACGTTGTGCGGAGAAATTCCTGCGGGGACCAAAAGGGTTTCGTTTGCAAGTTTGAAATTGCTCTGGTCATCGGATGGCGGGACACAACGCTCGTCGACCCAGAATACATGAACGTTCGACCAATCGAAACGGGCCTGCGCCATTTTCGTGAATAGAAGCTTCGGCGTGTTACCGCCTGAAATGGCGATTGTGGCGTGCGATTTCGAAGCGATCGCCTCGGCAAGCGAGTCCAAGATATACCGCGCGCAGGCGTCGGCGGCTTCTTCCGGGGTCGCGGAGACGCGAAGTTGCGGCTGATTAGAGCTCACGCAAAAGGTCCAGCGCGCGCGTGAAAGCCGAGTCGAACGCCGGGTCCGGGCCGAGAACCCGAAGCTCTTCGTTCATCAGGCTGTAGAGAGTGGGATCGATGAAGCTGTATTTGCGCTCCAGCCCGTTTGGGCTCCGCAGCGTCATGCAGTCGGCACTGGTCCGTTCGAAATCGATGTTTCCGGAATCGGAGCGCAATGTGATGCGATGCAAGCCAGGACCGTGTCCATTTGTTTTGATAAAGCGCACGCGCGATTTCAGTGATCCGGACAACCAAGCGCCTGCGTATAAGACCGATGCGGTTGGCTTCTCGCCGACATGCGCAACCTCGATGAGGTGAAAGTTCCGGGGCTGGTTGCCTCTCGACGGATCGAACATCTGAGCGATTGGCTCGCGCCAGAGCGTGAGGCGAGTCCACTCGAGATCGGCAATCAAGCGGCCTTTGGCTCGCCACTCGGCGAGCACAGCGAGAGCAGCAGGCACCTCTTCACCGTTGGTATCGACGATGACTTTGGTTGCAAGATTCATGACTGCATCCAGGCCGGCTTTCTGCTGGAGCGTTGCCGAAGGGCGCAGCGCCGGTTTCAGACAGCACCAGAAAACAACCGGAAGATCTGCGGCGGTGATGCCGACGATTGTTGGGCCGATGTTCGGCCAATTTTGGGGACTGGCCGTGATCTCGATCTGCTCGCAGCAGATTTGTTGGGCTTTGCCGAACGGCTTCCAACATTGGGCGAGCACGCGGGCGTTCAGGCCCGGGTCGGCGTTGTCGGAAGTGGCGAGCACGACGCCACGGCTGGGATGCTCATGCATCAATTCAGAGATGATCTGCGAAGCGGCGAACCCACCATCGGCATCGTCGGTGGCGGCGATCAAGGTCATGGCGCAAGCGCGCAGTACAGTTGGCTTGCCCTGCTGCTTTTCTTCCTGACCGAGCGACGTCCAAAGCTTGCCGAGATCCTTAAGAATCTGTTCGGGCTGCGCGGGATGAATGATGGACGCGCTCACGGGATTCTCCACACGTGGCCTTGCCGCGCGAGCATCTCGTCGGATTCTTTCGGGCCCCAAGAGCCAGCGGGGTAATTTGGAAAATCGAATTTCGTTTCGGCCCAGACATCGAGGATGGGCTGAACGATCTGCCAGCTCGCTTCGACCATATCTTGCCGCGTGTAGAGGGTCGGATCGCCGACCATCGCGTCTACCAACAGAGTCTCATAGGCAGTGGGCGAGCGTTCTCCGAAGCTCGATCCGTAGTTAAAGTCCATCGAAACCGGGCGGACGCGCATGCCGCTTCCGGGGCTTTTCGACAAAAACCGCAGCGAAATTCCTTCTTCCGGCTGGATCCGGAGGATGAGAAGATTGGGGCGCGGCGCCATGGGGCCTCGTCGTGTTTCCTGCTGGAACAATCCGAGCGGCGGCGCTTGAAACTGGATGGCGATGTCGGTGACGCGCTTCGGCATGCGTTTTCCGGTGCGAACGTAAAACGGAATTCCCGCCCACCGCCAGTTTTCGATCAGGAAGGTGACGGCCGCATAGGTATCTGTGTTGGAATTGGGATCGACACTCTCTTCCTGGCGGAAACCCGGCACGCGCTGGCCTCCGATTACGGCAGGCCCGTACTGGCCGGCGACCGCATATTTCGGGACGTCTTCGTGTTTGATGAGGCGCACGGCGCGGAGCAGCTTCGCGCGCTCATCGCGGACGTTGTTGGCGTCGAAAACCGTTGGTGGCTCCATCGCGACTGTCGCGAGAACCTGGCTCAAGTGGTTCTGGATCATGTCGCGCAGCGCGCCCGCTTCCTGGTAATACGCGCCGCGCCCTTCGACTCCGATGGATTCGGCAGCCGTGATCTGCACGTTGTTTACGTACCGTCGGTTCCATAAAGGCTCGAAGATGCCGTTGCCGAAACGGAAGGCAAGTATGTTTTGGACTGTTTCTTTGCCCAGATAATGATCGATGCGGTAGATTGCGGATTCGTCGAGGACCTTGTGGATCTTGTCATTCAGCGATCGGGCGCTCGCGAGATCGTGACCGAAGGGCTTTTCAATGATGACGCGCCGCCAGCCACGCCCGTGCTGCAGATTATGAGCACCGAGCTGCTCGACTACTTCGGCATAATGGCTCGGCTGCGTGGAGAGATAAAAGAGGACATTGCCGGCGGTTTGGCGGGATCGCTCGACCTCATCCAATTTATCAGCGATGGCGCTGTAGGTAGCGGGATCGTTGAGGTCGCCTGGGACATAGAAGAGGCTTTCGGCGAAGGACGTCCAGACCGCCTCATCGAAGGGCGCTTCCTCGAGAAATTTCGAAGCAGATTCCTTCATGTTCGCCCGGAACTGCTCGTCGGAGATGGGCGTACGGGAGTTGCCGATAATTGCGAAGTTTTGGGAAATGCGCCGCTCAAAAAACAAGCGGTAGAGAGAAGGAATCAGCTTTCGTTTTGACAGATCGCCGGTTGCGCCGAATATTACCAGCGCGCAAGGCGGGACGCGACGATCAAAACGCAGCGGATCCTGGAGAGGATTAACTTCGGGGAGGGTCTCGACGGCGGCACTCATACTGTTTCATTTGATGATAGAAGGAGGGAGAGGTCGCACTCATGCCGAATGAGAAGAACAGGATCGTCGCAGTGGTGAGCGATCTCATGTTTACGGTGAAGATTCAGGAAGCGGCGAAGCGAGCGGGACTGGAGACGGTTTTTGTGAAATCGAGGGAAGCGGCGCTCGCACAGGCGAAGCAGAACCCGGCGGTGATAATCCTGGATCTGAATGGGTTTGAGGTAGACCCGCTAGAGCTGATCACGATGTTGAAGAACGATCCGGAAACGAGTACGAGTTCCGCTGCTGGGTTACGTTTCGCACGTTCAAGTGGATTTAAGGCAGGCCGCACAAGAGGCGGGTTGCGATGTGGTGGTTCCGCGCTCGGCATTTTCGCAGAACCTGCCGGCGCTGTTGAAGCGCTACGCGGAGGGTGACGGCTCACTCCTGCCGTAATGCAGAGACCGGGTCAATATTCGTGGCAGCACGCGCGGGAAGATAGCCGGCCAGCGCGGCGACGGCAGCCAGAAACAGTACAGCCGAAACGTACGTTGCGGGATCGTAGCTTGCGACGCCATAGAGCTGGCTACGGACGAAGTGCGTCAGAGCGAGCGATACAGGAATCGCGACGATCAGGCCCGTGCCGGCGAGGAGGGCGACATCACGCAGGACAAGATTCAGAATGCCGACGCGAGTCGCGCCGACCGCGATGCGGATGCCGATCTCGCGAGTCCGCTGGGCTGTCGCGTACGCGAGAACTCCGTAAAGCCCGACGGCGGAAAGCAACGTCGCGAGAATACCGAAGCTAAGCGCCAACGTGGCGATGGTGCGCTCGGTGGAAAGATTTTGATTCACCTGTTGGTCCATGGTGCGCAAAGAGTCAATGGCGAGATCGGGATCGATGTTTTGCACGCTCCGCCGAACCATGCCAATTGCCGACGCGGGCGGCTGCCAGGTGCGGACGTAGAACGTCATACTCGTTGACGGCAACTTCGGGTTTTGCGAGTAGAGGGTGTAGGCAACATAGGGAACGTGTTCGCGAACGTTTGCAAACTTGCCATCTTTTGCAACGCCGATGATGGCGATGTCAAACTTGACCTTGGTTCCACCGCCGCGACCATAAACCCCTCCGACGGCTTTCGCAACAGAGCCGAAAAAATGACGGGCGAAGGTCTCATTGACGACAGCGAATCTCTGGCGTGAAGCTGCGTCCTGTTCGGTGAAGGCGCGGCCGGCAACGATGGGAATGCCGAGGGCGTTGAAATAATCGGCGCTGACATCAGGAATTGAGACAGTGTCATCGTCTTCTTCGCGGACTTGCCGTCCCGCGACCGTGATGTTACTGCCGATGTTATCGCCCGAGATAAGCCCGACGGTTGAAGCGGCAACGGCATGGACGCCGGGTTGACGGCCGAGGTTCGAGAGGAGCCGGTTGTAGAGCGGAGTGAGTTCGGCAGGCGCGTATCCAGCGAGGAGGGGATTCACGGAAAAAGCGATGAGGTGATCGGTCGTAAAACCGAGATTTAGGGTTTTCAGGTTGTACAGCGTGCGACTGAAGAGCGTGGCGCCGATCAGCAAGAGCAGACTGAAGGCGATTTGAGCGGCAACGGAAACTTTGCGGAAACGCAAAGCGCCGCGAGAGACCGTGCCCGCCTGTTGCCTGAGTGCGGGCGCCACATCGGGGTTGCGAAACGACAAAGCGGGAAAGAGACTAAAGAGAACGCTGGCAAGAAGCGCGACGGCGAAATTGAAGCACAGGATGCGGAGATCGGGGCTGGAGGAGAAAGGCACGTTTCCCGTGGATGGATCTGACAAAGCGAAACGCAGGAGCCAGCCGGCGACGGCCGAGGAAATCAGAAGACCGGCTACTCCGCCGCCAAGACCGAGGAAAAGCCCTTCTATGAGCAGTTGCCGAATGATTTGCCATCGGCTAGAGCCGAGCGCATAACGAATGGAGATTTCCTTCACCCGGCCGGCCGCTCGAACCATCAGCAGGCTGGCGACGTTGATGCAAGTCAGCAACAGGAGAAGGCCGACCATGACCGTGAGAATTTCGAGTGGGAGTCGAATGTCGTTGCGCAGGGGCGAAAGGCCTTTGGCGCCCGGAAGCAACGCCAGGTGTGTGTTGAGGAAGGCGGCACGGGTGCGCGCGGAGGGTTTGAGGGTATCGAGCTGCTCCCGGCGGAGGCCGTACCATAGCGGGTTAATCGCCGCTTCGGCTTGCTGGGCGGAGATGCCGGGTTTCAGACGGGCAATTAGGTTGAGCCAGTATGAGTTCGGGTCATGGATATCGACCACCCCCGGCTCAATTTCCGGCTGCAGGGTGATGGGCGCGAAAACGGCCGGCGTGTTGCCGACGACCGCGGAACGGAAATCGGGCGATGCAACGCCGATGACTGTGAACGGATGCTTGTTGATCCGGATGGTCTGATTCAGCACGCGGGGCGAAAGGCCAAATGTGCGCTCCCAGTAGGCGTAGCTAAGCACTACAACGGGACTGCCGTTATCGGAGACATCGTCGGAGGCGAGCAAGCAAGCGTCCCAGCGCAGGGCGGACACCAAGGATCTGGAAGTAGCTTCCTGAGACGAGCTCAGCATCGGCAGGCTCGGCGCGACCACCCGTACTGATGATCACGCGGGCGGGAGCTGTCGCCAGAAGCCCAGTGAATACGGAATTCTGCTTCGCAAGATTGCGAAACATGGGGTTCGAGAAATAAAGACCGGTGTCGTTTTCCTGCGCGCTTATATGGCCGGGCGCGGCCCCGCGAAAGTGGAGCTTCACGAGCTGATTCGGCTGCGTAACCGGGAGAGAGCGAAGAAGAGCTTGATCGAGCAACGAGAAAATGGCGGTGTTCGCGCCGATGCCGATGGCTAATGTCGCAATGGCGGTAATGGTAAAGCCAGGCGACTTTCGGAGCTGCCGCAGAGCAAACCGAAGTTCTTCAAGTCTCACAATTCATCATCTCGCAACGACAGGCCTTGCCGGCTTTCATTGCAGCGAAAAGTACATGCCATGGAAATCAAATGACACGCGGTGTCCGTTCAGCAAGCCCATCCCAACCGTAGCGTCGAAAAGTCCATCGGGGAGGTGAACCTTTGGGCCGGCGAAATATAGGGGCGCGCCCCTACCCAAGACCAGCGTTCCGAAGCTTTCGGCACGAGCGGTGGCCTCGTACATGTCGACGCCGGCGTCCGTGAAGGGGAAATATTGCGTTCGGCGACTCTGGCTCTCTTTTGACAGATCAAGCTTCGGGACGGATTCCGGATACACGAGAAGCGTGCCGGAATACATTGTGTCGATCTGCGATGTGACAGGCATGCCATTAACGGAAAATCCTGTGGAAGTGATGATGGGCGGCCCGTGGTGACCGAAGGTGATAAGGGAGATTTTGCCGCAATTCTCCGGACAAGGCGAGCTCGCGGCCTGCGCTGGCGAGATGTCGATCGCTTGCCTCGAAAAATCGAGGACGAGCTCGCGATCCTTGAATACGCCGTAGGCAAGCGTGCCATCGACCTTCGGGAAAACTCCCTTTCGGATGTCGTCCGAGAGATCCATCACGAGAACGCGCACGTCACCCAAAGCGGAGCCACCTACGTGCAGGTTACGGAGGCTTGTGACACCCATGCCGGATACTGGCTTGCCGTCCTTGCCCCGGTACGGGTCGATTTGCAGCCCCAGAGCCGAAGCGGTCGCGCGGTTTAGCACCGACCCAGGGTCTCCGGTGTCGATGGCTAGCCGCAGATGTTTCGCGTTGTCGGCGACTGCATCGACGCATGGCAAGCCATCACAGGTAAGCAGCGGCGCGCTCGAAGCGTAAGATGACGGGACTACCGGGAGTGAACCGGCGAGCGCAGCGATGATCGCAACAATAGTGCGAGACGATTGCATACCGGTCAATGTAACAGGAGCCATTTGTTGCTTCAGACCTGTTCGCGAAGCCAGGAAAGATAGGGCGCGGAGCCCTCGGCGATAGGCAGCGCGATAATTTCGGGTGTGTCGTAGGAATGCAGCTCCAGGATTCGATCCTGGAGCGCTCGAAACCGTTCCTGTACGGTTTTAATCAGCAACAATGTTTCTTGAGTGTCTTCGACCGCCCCTTGCCATCGATAGATGCTCCGAACCGGCGGAAAGACATTGACGCAGGCGGCAAGCCGTTCCTCAACGAGTGTATCCGCGATGCGTGAAGCCTCATCTGGTGTTTCGCAAGTGCAAAATACGACAAGTGGGGTTGTCATGGAGGGTGCAGCGGAGAAGGTCCTGTTTTGTGCTAGACGTTTGTGTAAAACAAGTTTATAAAGAATTGTAGGGAATTTTTTGTACTCGTGTTACGACCTGTGCTTCGAACCATCCTGATTGTGGCCGTGCTGACCGGTCTGGCTGCGTACGCGACGATTACGTGGCGGGGGCCGAAGGGCGTGGCGGCGCTCCAAGAGAAGCGACGCGAGATCCACGGTTTGGAGGTTCAGAATGCGAATCTGGCGCGAGACAACGAAGCGGAACGGCAGCGGATCGAGAAGCTGAAGCATGATCCCGATACGCAAAAACTGGAGATCGAGAAGCGGCTGGGGCTGTTGCCGCAGCACGCGACGCGGTACCAGACATCGGGGGTCCCTTCCGGGCAGGCGCCGGGCAATGGGCGGCTGGCCACGCCGAGTCGCTAGTTTCCATTCAAGCTCCCACGGGCTCGCGGTTCGGTTTCGGCGTTCGCGCGTAGCGTGTGAGAGATTGGGCGTATGTCCGTCTACGAGGAACGCAAAGCCGAGCTGGAGCGCTACGAATTCATGATGGGGCGCGAGCGCGGGCGATTGGCCGTGACGCTCGATTGCATCACGGACGCGTTGGTGCTGGTGGGTCAGCACGGGGTGTATTGCCAGAGCGCGCGGCAAGTTGGGAGACCGGCGATGGACATACAGATGATCAGCAAGAGCCTGACAGATGCGAAAGAACTCGTGGCTAGTGTGCTCGAGGCGATGAAAGCCGCTTAGAGATCTTGCAGGAACGGATTCCGTTCCTTTTCGCGCCCAATCGTGGTGTTCGGGCCGTGTCCGGGGATGACGACGGTCTCCTCTGGCAGCTCGAGCAATCGCGTTTTGATGGAGGAGAGGATCTGGCGTGTGTTGCCGCCGGGCAGATCGGTGCGGCCGATGGAATCGCGGAACAGCGTGTCGCCCGCGATCACCTTGTTCTCTTGCGGAATCCAGAGCGAAAGACTGCCTTGCGTGTGGCCGGGCGTGAGGAGGACGTGGAAATCCGTTTCCCCGAGTTGCAGTGTTGCGCCCTCTTCGGCCGCTACATCGATTTCCGGCGCAGGAGGGGTGGGGGCGCGGAGCCACTTGGCCTGAACCTCGAGAGCCTCAAGAAGCTCACGATCGCGTTCGTTCATGTACACCGGGGCGCCGGTAAGAGTGCGAAGTTTCTCGGCACCCCCGACGTGGTCGATGTGGGCATGGGTGATCACAATGGCCTTGACGCGGAGCTGATGACGCTGCAGAACTTCAGTGATCTTCCCAATCTCGTCGCCGGGATCGACAACGATTGCCTCGCGCGTTTGCTCGTCGCCAAAAACAGAGCAGTTGCACTGGAGCATTCCGACAGGTAAGATGACGTGAATCATTAAATTGGCGGTTTAGCCGACGCGCAGAATGTCATGATAGCGCTCAGGCAAACGGCAGGGGCGCCACTCGCGGTTGAGCCAGATGTGGCGGGTGCGGCCATCGGCGAGCAAGCGGCCGGAATCGGCGGAACGGACTTCGTATGCGAACTCGATGATGCGAGAGCTGGATTTGACGATTTCGGTTTGGATAGTGACCTCCTGGTCGTAGCGCGCCGGGTAGAGGTAGCGGCAGCTGGCGTCGATGACGGACAGATACAGGCCTTCGGTCTGTTCGAGGTCCTTGTAGTTGAAGCCTCGGGAACGGACAAACTCCACGCGGCCGATTTCCATCCAGACCAGATAATTGGCGTAATAAACGACTCCCATCTGATCGGTTTCCGCGTAACGGACGCGTATGCGGGTTGAATGTTTGGGTGGGGCGGTGGACTGGTGGTCCATGGCTCTCCTCTTCGTCAGAATAGTAGGGAGACGGTGGAGAGCGTGGGCTTGTTAGGATTTGGGCATGCAGGTGCGGGTGCTGTTCTTCGGGGTGCTCAAAGACGTGGTGGGGCGTTTCGAAGAATCGGTGGAAGTGGAGCCCGGCACGACGCTCGCAGCGCTGTTTGACGCGTACTGCCAGCGCTACGAAACCCTGCGCGTGAGGCGTCCGTCGATCTTATTTGCTAAGAATCGGGAGTTTGCGGGAGCCGAAACGAGTCTTGCGGAGAACGACGAGGTCGCGTTTCTGCCGCCGGTAAGTGGCGGGTCCGGGCGGGTGATTCGCGATCCGAAGGGAAATATTTTCGCGATTACGCGGGAAATTATCGATGGGCAGCGGCTGGCGGAGAGCTTACAGCAGCCGGAAGATGGCGCAGTGGTGGTTTTTCAGGGAATTGTGAGGAACAACACAAAGGGCCGCGCGACAGAGTATCTCGAATACGAATGTTATGAAGAGATGGCGATCGCGCAGATGGCAAAGATTGGTGAAGAAATCGCCGAGCGCTTCGCGCTCAGCCGGATAGGGATTGTGCACCGGCTCGGCCGGCTGGGAGTTGGCGAGGCAAGCGTGGCCGTTGTGACTACTGCGCCCCACCGTGGGCCAGCATTTGCGGCGGCGCTCGAAGGAATCAATCGCCTGAAGCGCGAAGTACCGATTTGGAAGAAAGAGTTTTTTTCCGACGGCGCCGTTTGGGTGGAAGGCGAGTGGAGAGGAGAGTTGCTTGCGGGTTCCTCGGGCCATGGCGGTTCGTAAGACGTCCGGCTGGCGCCTGCTGCTTCTTCCGTGCCTATGCGCGCTCGCGTGGGGGCAGTTCAAGCCGGCTCCGGCGCCCGAAGCGCAGCAGCGCCCGACAAACCGGACGCCGACATTTTCCGTAAGGGTAAACCTGGTTCGGGTGTTGGTTTCGGTGCGCGATGAAGCAGGCGCGCTGATTACAAATCTCGATAAACAGGCATTCCGCGTGTGGGACAGCGGCGTTTTACAAGACATTGCCGTGTTCGAACGCAACACTTCCCTGCCCCTCTCGGTGGCGGTGCTGATCGATACGAGCGGCAGCACGCAAATGGATCTGCATTACGAGATCGAGTCGGTGCAAAATTTCATTCCCACATTGCTCGGCGCGGGAAATCCAGAGGACACGTTCGCGCTGATGAGCTTCAACTGGCGAACGAATCTGGAAGTGGATTTCTCGCGCGACCTGCGCCGTGCGCAACGAGCTTTGCACGCGCTGAAAGGCGAGGGTGGAACGTCGCTCTACGACGCGATTTACCTGTCGAGCGACATGCTCGATGGCCGGGAGGGCCGGCACGTGATGGTGGTTGTCACGGATGGCGGCGATACGACCAGCTACAAACGATATGAAGATGCGTTACGAGCGGCACAACGCGCGGATGTGGTGATGTATCCCATCGTCGTGGTTCCGATTGCAAACGATGCGGGCCGGAACACCGGAGGGGAGCACGCGTTGGCAACGCTCGCGGCATCGACGGGAGGCCGGATTTTCTATCCGCAGGGATTTGAGCAACTCGATCAGGCGTTTGCCGAAATTCTTCGAGAGCTGAGGACGCAGTACTTGCTGGGGTTCTACCCGCGCAACGTCCGGGAAGAACCAAGGCTTTTTCATCCGCTCAAAGTGCAGGCAGGAAACGGCTCGCTTCGGGTGACGGTGCGCAGCGGTTACTACGCGCCGTAGCGCGTCGTTCAGCATTCGCACAATTGGCCGCAATCTCTAGCTGCGCACGTTCGTGTGGTGAAGTGAAAACATGGCCAATTTCCTGGATGCAGCGATTGAAATCGCGCGAGAAGCGGGCCAGGTGTTGATGGCGCATCGCGGCGTGGGATTTACGTTGAAGGGCGAGCACGACCTGGTAACAGCGGCCGATCACGCGAGCGAACAACTGGTGATGGGCCGTCTGGCGGAGCAGTTTCCCACGCACGGCATTGTTGCCGAAGAGGGTGGGCTGGCGGAGATGCGCTCGGAATTCCGGTGGTATGTCGATCCGCTCGATGGGACCACGAATTTCGCGCATGGATTCCCCATGTGGAACGTGACTCTGGGGCTGGCCCGAAACGATGAAGTGATCGCGGGCGTGATTTACGATCCGTTGAATCGGGAACTCTTTGCGACGGAGCGGGGCGCGGGTGCATGGCTCAATGGCGCGCGGATTCAGACGAGCGGCGTAACGCGACTGGATGACTCGCTTTTGGCCACGGGTTTTCCCAGCCGCAAACGCCATCACAACGTGAATATCCACTTTTACTATCAGCTCGCAATGATCACACACGGGATCCGGCGCGCCGGATCAGCCGCTTTGGATCTTGCGTATACGGCGTGCGGCCGGCTGGAAGGTTTTTGGGAATTCGGATTGAATCCCTGGGATATGGCGGCTGGAACCCTCCTGGTGGAGGAGGCGGGCGGGAGAGTTTCGGGAATGAAAGGCGAGCCGCTCGATCTGCATGGGCGGTATCTTCTGGCAGATAACGGGAGGATTCATCGCGAGATTCTGGAGCTGTTCGGCGAAGTTTTCCGAGGCCAGTACCGGCAGGAGATTCCGTCACTCCCCGCCGAAGAGCTAGAGGTGCAGCTTGGGTGAGGCCCCCGCGGTTCCCCTGACGCTCGAGGGGTCGTGGGTACTACATCAGATGTTTCGATTCCGGCGGGCGGTTTGGCGGGCGCTACAGGAAGCGCGCCGGAGCGCCATTCTGCAGAAAGCAGGAGCGTTGCTGAGCGGGATGGAACAGGGCTCGAGCGACGGGCATCCCAACCAGTCGGCGGTGTATTCACAAATCGGGCACAAAGCCGATGTGATGCTGATTCACTTCCGCGATTCGCTCCACGATATCCACCGGGCCGAGCTGGCATTCGCAGAGATGGAGATTTCGGAGTATCTCGAGCCGGTTCACTCGTATCTTTCCGTGGTCGAGCTGGGGCTGTATGAATCATCGGCGAAAGCATACGAGGAGCTCGCAGGGCGCGGACTGCAGCCGTTTTCTCCGGAGTGGAACGCAGGGATCGCCGAGATCATTGCGCGGCAAACGGCAGCCATGGCGCCGCGCTTGTACCCTGCGATTCCACCCGCCAGATACGTGTGTTTTTACCCCATGGATCGCAAGCGCGATGCGGAGAAAAACTGGTATCAGGTCCCGATGGCGGAGCGGCATCGGCTCATGCACGAGCACGGTCTGGTGGGCCGCCGGTATGCGGGTTCGGTGAAGCAGATCATTACGGGATCCATCGGTTTCGATGACTGGGAGTGGGGTGTCGACCTGTTTGCAGACGATCCGATGGTATTCAAGAAACTCATCTACGAGATGCGTTTCGATGAGGTGAGCGCGGTATATGCGTTGTTCGGGCAATTTTGGGTGGGTGAGCGGATTGCGGCTTCAGATTTGCCGCGGCTTTTGAACGGCGAGAGCGGGATGCATAGCTGAGAGCAGCGCGGGACTGCATTGAGGCAGCTATTTGTTATCGCGAGACAGAACTTGCAGTGCTTTTGCGATAGCTGGGTCTTTTCCGGCCGCCACGTCGGCGTCGGCAAACACCGGCACGGCGATGTCGGGCGGAATCCCTGGCCCATCAAAAGTAATTCCCTCGGGTGTTCGATACGCCTCGTTCGGCAGGCCGAAGGTCCACCCGTTGGGCAGTCGCCGCTCCAAGACATCGGAGAATACGCCCTGGGTGTTCTCGCCGATCCGAATGATATGGGGCGTTCGGCCCATGAGTGCCTGCGTGAAGGTTTCCCCTGCGCTGATCGTGAGCGGGCCGATCAGTTCGACGACAGGTCCCCGAAAGCCGGGCCGGGAACTCGGTCGAATCCAGCTTGGATCACCAGGCGTCCATTTGTCATGGTCGACTGGGTCGGCTCGTGCCTGTTTCGTATAAGCCAAGTACTCGGCGTTCGCCAAACGCGATGCAATCGCGAGTCCGTACGGATCGTCCCCGCCGAAATTTATCCGTACATCAATTACGAGGGCCCTAAGTGCGGGATCGGAGAAGATCGCATCCATCGCCGAGTCGAGCACCGTCAAGCCTTTCTCGAAGCCACCGCTTTTGGAATAGCCTGCGAACGCCAGGACCCTTAAATATCCGGTTGTGTTGTTGACGTGGGCGTACTGAACCTGACCGTTGCAGAACTTACGAAGAAGACCATGGAGATAGCCCCGCTCGGTCACCGCTAACAAATTGCGCATTCCGCTTTTCTGAAATCTGTCGAACCCGCCCTTGACGACCCGATCGGTACCCGGTCGAATCCCTTCGAACTGGCGCTTGAGTCTGGGCGCGTCAAGGCCGGTATGGGCGTCGCCGAACGGCTTGATCATCGCTTCCAAGACATCGAATAGCTGTGCAGGAGTGGTCTGGGAGGTGACCTTCGGACGATTGGCGGCCACGACCTTATCCCAGTCTGTGTGTTTCAGATCGAACGAGATGTAGTTTTCGGCCCAGGTGCGGGTGAACACTTCGAAATTACCGAGCGGGGTGTTTGCAGTTAGCGGTTCGCACACCAATGGCATGCGCGACAACCGGTCGATTCGGATGTCGGAGACGGAGCCCTCATAATGCAGCAGCTTGTGATCCTCGGGGACGCCAGTCCTCACGAAAAATATGTCTCCTTGCTTCGATCTGAAGGTTGCCTCCCGACCGGGAACCGCGAGAGTGGACCGGGTAGCCGTGGAGCCAGGCACGCAGGTGTGCGTAGTTACCTCGAACGTTTTCAACGCCCGTCCCTGAATCTGAAACAGATCGCCATATCCCTGGCTCCGCCACACGCCATCGAGCGCCTGCGGATTGGCCGGCATCGCGCAAAAGAGAACTGGGGCGAGGTACGTCGACAGCCGGATGGCCTTAATCGTTTGATGAATCACGTTCTGGCCGAGATTTTCTCTTGATCTTCTCAGATGTACCCGGATTGAAAGCGCGCGTGGCGAGAACCCGTTGTTGCCGCGGAATCAAATGGTTTCAGCGAGTTCGGATGATACGCTTAGAATTCGCAAAATGCGTACTATCGATCTAATTCACCGCAAACGAGATGGTGAGGAACTCTCCCCGGAAGAGCTTGAGTACCTGATTGGCGGGTACACGAGCGGGGAAATTCCGGATTATCAGATGGCGGCGTTTCTGATGGCGGTGTGTTTCTCCGGGATGTCGGATCGCGAGGTCAGCACGTTAACCGAATCCATGAGAAATTCAGGTTCCATCGTGGACTTATCGTCAATTCCCGGCGTCAAAGTAGATAAACATTCGACCGGCGGCGTAGGCGATAAGACAAGCTTGATTGCCGCTCCAATTGCAGCTGCAGCGGGCGTGATTGTCCCGATGACCTCGGGGCGGGGACTGGGGCATACCGGCGGCACGTTGGACAAGCTGGAAGCAATCCCGGGCTTTCGAACCGATTTGAGCATCGACGAGTTTCGCGCTGTGCTGGGCGAGCATGGACTCGCCTTCGTGGGACAGACGCCTGAGATTGCACCAGCGGATGGAAAGCTGTACGGGCTGCGGGATGCGACTGCGACGGTAGAGTCGATCCCGCTGATCGCGTCTTCAATCATGTCCAAGAAACTAGCTGTTACTCTGGACGCCCTGGTTCTTGACGTGAAAGTGGGCTCCGGCGCGTTCATGAAGAAGCAGGTAGAAGCGAGGCGCCTGGCCCAGATGATGGTGGGCATCGGGCGGCGGCTCGATAAGCGTGTGCAAGCGCTGATTACGAATATGGATCAGCCTCTTGGGTATGCGGTAGGCAACGCGCTTGAGGTGATGGAAGTCTCGCAGACCTTGCAAAATGCGGGTCCGGCGGATTTGACTCGAATCTCGCTGGAACTCGCGGCTCGGATGATCTATCTGGGCAAAATCACGTCGACCCTGGACGAAGCACGGGAGACAGCGCAAGCCTCCTTGCTCGAAGGCTCGGGTTATCAGAAATTCAAAGATGTTATCGCGGCGCAAGGCGGCAATCCTTTGGTGCTGGACCGTTTCGATCTGCTGCCGAATGCCACGGGCGCGCAGGAGATTACCACCAGCCGCGGCGGCTATGTCAGCGCGATCGACGCAGAGCTCATCGGGCAGGCATCTTCGAGGATCGGCGCGGGCCGCAATACGAAGGAAGACACGATTGATCCGGCGGTGGGAGTCATTCTCGAGGTGAAAGTCGGGCAGAAGATCGATCCGGGCAGCATTCTCTGCCGGATCTACTACACGAGCGAAGACAATCTGGAAGCGGCGTCCGAGCTGGTTGAAGATGCGTTCAAAATTGCGCAACACCCCGTGGATGAACGCGAGCTGATTCTAGAAGTCGTCAGCTAACCCCGGATGGCGAGGCTCGCTGGGCTTGCCGGGCTGATTGCCATCACCTTTTGCGGCTATCTGTTTTCGACACGCCGCTCGGCCATTCAGAAACGCGTCGTGGTGTGGGGCATTCTCCTGCAGTTCGGGTTCGCCTTTCTGGTGTTGAAGACGAGGGTGGGAAAACTGTTCTACGGTCTCAGCGTATTTGTCAATGCATTGTTGAACTATACAGCCGCGGGATCGAGTTTCGTTTTCGGCGACAAGCTGGGAATCAAGAACGACCAGTTTGGAGTAATTTTTGCGTTCCAGATTTTGCCCATCGTGATCTTCATCTCCTCCTTGTTTTCGATTCTTTATTATCTCGGCATCATGCAAATATTCGTGCACGGAATGGCGAGGATGATGCAGCGCTTCATGGGAACCAGCGGAGCGGAGTCGACGTGCGTGGCGGCGAGTATCGTGATGGGACAGACGGAAGCCCCGCTCACGATCCGGCCGTTTCTCGAGACCTTGACGCAATCCGAACTCTTCACCGTTATGACGAGCGGCATGGCACACGTGTCCGGGTCGGTGATGGCGGCGTACGTGGCAATTGCAGGCGTATCGATCGCGCATCTCCTAACGGCGGTGATCATGACTGCCCCCGCGACAATTATGCTGTCCAAGATGTTCGTGCCGGAAACCGGCGAACCGGTAACTGCGGGAACGATGCGAATAGAAATCGAGAAACCGGGAGTGAATCTGATTGATGCCGCGGCCAGAGGAGCAAGTGACGGGCTGTATCTCGCCCTGAATATCGCCGGGATGCTGATTGCATTTTTGGCGCTGATTGCGATGGTGAATGGCGGTTTGGGCTGGCTGCACTCGTACGCCGCGTGGATTCCGCCCTCGGGGCAAGAGATTTTAGGAGCCCTGTTCGCGCCGGTCGCGTGGATGTTGGGCGTGACGTTTCACGATTGCAAAACGATTGGCCATTTACTGGGAACGCGAATGGTGCTCAACGAGTTCGTGGCATTTGTAGACTTAGCCAAAGTGAAGGCGATTCTGCAGCCGCGCTCGTTCGTGATCGCGACATTCGCATTGTGCGGCTTCGCGAACCTGAGCTCCATTGCGATTCAGATTGGAGGCATCGGCTCTCTTGCGCCGTCACGCAAATCTGACTTGGCGCGGTTAGGGCTGAAGGCGATGTTCGTGGGCACGCTGGCGAACTTCATGTCGGCCTGCATCGCCGGACTTTTGTTGTAAGTGAGGCGGCTACACTCAGACCATATGGAACGGTGATGGAAGCGGCTCGGTTCATCCAATCAAAGACTTCGATACGGCCCAGAGTTGGCGTCGTTCTAGGAAGCGGGCTCGGCGCATTCAGCGAGTCGCTGGTGCACTCTGTTCGGATTCCCTATCCCGAACTCAAGGGCATGCCCACGTCTACCGCCGTAGGACACGCGGGCGAACTGGTGATGGGGACATTGGGCGCGGACGGGCGAGGGACGGTAGATCTGGCGGTGATGTCCGGCCGATTTCACTTATACGAGGGTTATACCGCCCGGCAAGTCGTGAGCGGCATCCGATTGTTTCGGGAGTTGGGCATCGAGCGTGTGGTGTTGACCAATGCTGCCGGGGGAATCAACCTCGATTTCGCGACGGGCGCGCTGGTGGTGATCTCGGATCACATCAATTTGCAGGGCGCGAATCCGCTCACCGGGCGTAATGACAACGGGCTGGGCCGAAGGTTTCCGGACATGACGGAGGCGTATTCGCCTAGGCTGCGGCAGCTTGCGCAAGAAACAGGCGAGGAATCCGGCGTTGCGATTTCTGAAGGCGTGTATGCGGCGGTTCTGGGGCCGAGCTATGAGACGCCGGCCGAGATTCGTTTTCTTAAAGCTATCGGGGCGGACCTAGTGGGGATGTCGACGGTAATGGAAGTTATTGCCGCGAGGCATATGGGCATGGAGGTTCTCGGAATTTCATGCGTGACGAACCTGGCGGCGGGGCTCAGCGGCGAGCCCGTGAGCCATCAGGAAGTGCTAGAGATCGGGAAGCGCATGTCTGGAACCGTTCTGAAGCTGCTCACCGGACTTTTGCCCAAAATTGACCAGGTGTGAACAACGAGGCGTGACGAGAGCCGGCAGCCTGGTGTTGTTCGACATAGACGGCACGCTGATGCGCGGTGCCGGGCCACACCATAAGGACTCGCTGATTGAAGGAATCCGCAGAGTAACCGGCCTGGTTACGAGCTTGGAAGGCGTCTCGACGCAGGGTACACTCGATCGCGATCTGATCGGACACATGTTGCGGGCCGGTGGCTACAGCGAAGGCCGTGCGCGGAAAGTTCTACACGAGGTGATGACGGAGTGCCAGAGCGCGTATGTGGACAATTGTGCGATCGACTTGAGAGCGAATCTGTGCGCGGGGGTGGTGGAACTTGTGACGGAGCTGAAAGAGCGCGGAGCCGTACTGGGGCTGGTGACCGGGAATCTGAGCCAGATCGGTTGGAAGAAGATGGAGCTGGCCGGTATCGGCGGGTTTTTTTCTGTGGGAGCTTTTGCCGAGGATGGGCGGACCAGAGCACGACTGGCGCGAGTGGCCGCGCAGAAATCGATCCGGGAAGGCCTGGTGCGAAAGGACGCGCGCATTTCCCTCATCGGCGATCATTCGAATGATGTGGTAGCCGCGAAAGCAAACAATTTTCAGTCTGTCGCCGTGGCGTCGGGGCTGATGCCCTTCGAGGAGCTTCGAAAATCGGAGCCGGATATTCTGGTGCGGAGTCTTGGCGAGCTGGATGCAGGGGCTCTGATGGAAAGCGTGCCAAGATAAACAAACACGTGACAGACAAACACATGGACTCGGACGCAACACCCGCTGGAACCATTGATCGCGAAACCGGGTTTATCCGCGAACTGGGCTTGTTCGATTCGGCGATGATCGTCATCGGCGCAATGATCGGATCCGGCGTTTTTATCGTGTCGGCCGATATGGGCCGGAATATCGGGAGCCCGGGGTGGTTGTTGGTCGCGTGGCTTGTTACCGCCGTGTTGACGGTTGCGGCCGGCGTTTCGTACGGAGAACTGGCCGCGATGATGCCTCAGGCCGGCGGGATGTACGTGTACCTTGGCGAGGCGTTTTCACCGTTGGTGGGGTTTCTGTACGGATGGACGCTGTTCACAGTGATTCAGACGGGCACGATCGCGGCGGTTGCGGTGGGGTTCGCGCGGTTTACCGGCGTGCTGGCCCCGGCCATTTCGGAAGACCGGTATATCGTGCCGCCGATTCATCTCTCGAGCGGATACGCGGTGTCATTATCCACCGGCCAACTGACCGCAATTGTGGTAATCGCGCTCTTGACCTGGACAAATACACGAGGCGTTCGTTACGGAAAAATCGTTCAGAACCTGTTTACGACAGCAAAAATCGCGGCCCTCGCGGCCCTGATTCTGCTCGGCTTCATTTTCTGGAATCACGCGGCCATCGTGGCGAATTTCGGGGACTTCGGCAGGTTCTGGAATCCGCGAGGCGTAACTCCAGTGACCGCGACACTCAGCGCAGTGACAAGTTTCGGATTGTTTGCGGCAATTTGTGTTTCGCAATCGGGGTCTTTGTTTTCCGCCGATGCATGGCACGACATCACATTTGCCGGAGGCGAAGTAAAAGACGCGGCGCGAACGATGCCCCGCGCTCTGGCCATTGGAACGATCTGCGTTACGGCGCTGTATCTACTGGCAAACGTGGCGTATCTGCTGGTGCTGCCAATCGCGGCGATTCAGCATGCGCCGGCCGACCGGGTGGCGACGGCCATGTTGCAGGTCATTTTCCCGGGATGGGGAGCGGTTCTGATGGCGGCAGCAATCATGGTGTCGACGTTTGGGTGCATGAACGGGCTGATTCTTGCGGGACCGCGCGTCTATTACTCGATGGCCCAGGATGGTTTATTCCCGAAACCAGTAGGAACACTGAATCGCGCGCACGTGCCGGGCTGGTCTTTGGTGATTCAGGGAATCTGGGCCGCAGCGCTCGTTCTGCCGCGAACCTATGACGTTCAGAAGCACGCCTACGGCAATCTCTATGGTGACCTCCTCAATTACGTGATTTCGGCGGCTCTGATCTTTTACATCCTGACGATCGCCGGAATCATCCGGCTGCGCAGAATAAAACCGAACGCATTACGCCCGTACCGGGCACTTGGATATCCGCTAATTCCGCTGATCTACATCGCGGGCGGGACGATAATCCTGATTTGCCTTTTTGCATACCGAGCATCAAGCACCTGGCCGGGCTTGTTGATTGTTCTCTGCGGATTACCGGTGTATCTGATCACGAAAGCGCGCAAGGCGTAGGCCTGCTTACCCGCGAACGCGTACGCGATCGACATCTGACTTACTAACTGCTAATCGTCCGGGCAATAAGGTGCTCGACCTCCCTGAGAAGCGGCTCGTGCGTACCTCCGGTTCTGTAGCGCCTTAAGCCCGGAGACACAATAGACCGGCTCGCGAATGGACCGTACACTCGGGACAAATGCATTCGGACGCAAGGCGAAACCAAGCTCCGCAAAGCAAATTTAATTCAATTTTGGAGAACTAACATGAAACTACTCTTAAGCTTTCTTCTGGGCGGCGCAGTACTTTTTGCCGGCCCGGTAACGGCGAACCTAACATTCGTCAACGCGGGCAGTCCGATACAGAAAGACAGCCGCGGATACGACGTCGGACCCTACACGCTGGGCGTAAACGGCACGAACCAACTGGCGCTGTGCGTCGACGATTCGGATTGGAGCCAGAGCAGCTGGACGGCTAATCTGAGCTCTCTGAGCAGCGGTGACATGAGCAGCACGTATCACACGGGCGATCTTAAGGAATACGAGGAAGACGCATACATCTTCACTCAAATCCTGAAGGGCTCGGATCGCGTGAATCTGCAGGATGCGGCTTGGGACATCATCGATGATTCGATCACGAACGCTTCTCAGATTCCGGCTGGCCTCTCCTCCGGTGTCGTCACCGACATCGAGAATGCGCTCAATAACTACAGCTCGATTAACTTCTCGAACTTCGACGTCGTCTCGGGGACAAATCCGAACGCTGAGAACAGACCCCAGGAGTTCCTCATCTGCGATACACCGGAGCCCGCCAGCTTCGCTCTGTTGGGCATCGGTCTTTTGCTTGCAGGAGCATTCCGCGTACGGCGAGGAAAGGAGACCTCTCCAGCTATTTCGTAACCCGACCCAAACCCAAACCTCCTCTGAGTCAAGTCCCGGTCAGCCGCCAATTAAGGCTGACCGGCTTTTTTATGCTCCGGGTACAAGGCGATGGGTTTTTCGTGGTCTTGGGAGCGCAATTTTATCTGTGAATCCGCGCCAGGATGGCACGGTTCGAGCAATGCACCGCGATAGAAGCTCAGGCCATAAAGCCAAGCCAAGCTCATTCCTCCATTGCACAATTCTCCAGAAACGCTTCTCAACTGTTCCCACAAGCCGCGAGCGGACACTTCGCGATCTAAAATCGGGTACGCAGTTGCTTTCATGTAGATGCCCCCTGAAACCACGCACAGGATCAGCAGCAATCCGGTCCATGAGCGCCGAGCGAGAACAACGACCGCGAGCGGAAGAGCGACATAGAAGAATTCGATTCGAGTGGGGGAGCGAAGGCCGGCAAACGAGAACCGGCCCGCAGCGAGCGAGCGGGTCAGAACGGGCGTAAGCAGTGGGATTCCGCCAATGAGGAGAGCACAGAAATACAGCCAGATGCGGGGAATCCCGGTGGAGTGCTGGGCTTCGAAGCGGGCGCCGAGCAGCGCAAAAGCGCTTGGAAATAACGGCAGCAGATAGCCTGGCAATTTGTTCAGCGAAAGGGTAAACACGAGAAAGCCAAAGCAGAACACAGCAGCGAGAAAACGCCGGCGTTGGTCGACGGGGTTTTTCAGCAAAGCGGAAGATTCGAGCGCGATGGGATGTGAGCGTGCGAGAAGGGCGAAGAGCGGCGTCCAAGGGAGCAGCCCCGCTATAGCGATGGGGAAATAGTAATACCACGGTTGAACGTGCTGCAAGGATGGCGAATACAGGCGCTCGAAGTGGTGCCTGACGAAAAACTCGGCCAGGAACGGGTATCCGTTGCGAGCATACACGGCGGCGTACCAAGGACCAGCGACGATGGCAAAGGCCAATGCGGCAACCCACCAAGCGCGCCAGAATCGGCGGAGGAACCAGGCGAGTGGCAGCGAGAGAGCAAGCGGCACAAGACCTTTCGCGAGCGCCGCAAATCCGAGGGACGCGCCGATAGCGGCGAACCGCCAGCCGAGCGCGCGAGTATCAGCATGGGAACGCAGCAGAGGCAGCGCCAGAAAGACCGCGATCGAAAAAAAAACAGCCAATGGCAAATCCGTGAGGCTGAAGCTGCTGTAGGCAAGCCACCCGGCCGATGTGGCAAGCAGCGCGACTGAAATCGCTGCCGCCTGTGGTCCGAATTCATGCCGGAGCAGCACGAATGCAACGGCGAGGAACGCGAGGCTCAACAGCGCGACGGGCAAGCGGCCGGCGAGCTCGGGGTTCAGGCCTGCGGAGAAGCCTGCCGCGCTCATCCAGTAAAGCAGAGGAGGTTTTTCAAACCACGGCGTATTCCACAGATGGGGAGTAATGAAATCGCCGGTTCGCGCCATGGCGCGGCCGATCGCGACGTAGCGCGGCTCGTCTGCGCTCAGCATGCCGACTCCGTCGAGATTGTAAAGGTAAAGCGCCGAGATCGCGATCGCAAGAGTAATGAAGGGGAAGTACCTTCGGAGAAACGGCAAGCCTTAAGTATAGTGGCGCAGAAACACAGTGAAGCCCTTGTACACTGGACAGAAACATGCTCAACAGAGTGGCGCTTCGAATCTGCATGTACTCAGTATTTGTGTTTTCGTGCAGTGCGATTCGCGCCCAGACGCCGGGCCCGAAGATCGACAAACCGAAGCTGGAGACCTATTTGCGATACGCCGAGGGCTTTACGGCGCAAGTGAAGATTTCAATTGACGATCCGACGCCAAGCCCGTTCAAAGGCTTTTTTCGTTTGCTGGTGCACATCACGGCGGGACCGCACACGGAGGATCGCCTGTACTACATCACGGCCGATTCCGAACGCCTGATCAACGGCAGCATTTGGCAGCTAAACGAAGACCCATTCCTCGACACGCTTAACCATTTGCCGACGGACGGACCCGCGTTTGGACCCGCCAATGCGCGAGTGACGATCGTCGTGTTCAGCGATTTTGAATGCCCGTACTGCCGGGAGCTGGCGAAGACCCTACGCCAGAATGTCCCGCAGAAATATCCCAACGATGTTCGAGTGATATTCGAGGATTTTCCGATCGAATCCATTCACAAATGGGCGCGAGCGGCTTCGGAAGGGGCTCGTTGCTTGGCGGATCAGAAGACACAAGCGTTCTGGGCGTTCCACGATTGGATCTTTGAGCACCAACAGGAAGTGAACGAAGGAAACGTGCGCGAAAAAGTTCTTGCGATCGGGAAGGATCAAGGCGGTCGATATTCCAAAGCTTTCGAGCTGTATGGATACACATGCCACCGGGCCGGCGATTACACAAGACGAAAAAACCGGTACAATGCTACAGATCACGCGGACGCCGACATTCTTCGTAAACGGCCGGATGGTGGGCGGAGCGGTGTCGTGGGAGACGGTGGATGACGTGATCAAGATTGAGTTGAACCGGCCGAAGGATATTCCGGGGCCCCGCGCAGGGGCATGTTGCGAGATCGACATTCCGACAGTTGTGAAAAAGTGATGCAGCTTACTCCGTACGAAACATACTAGGCCCGGGATTGCTCTGGATGGCTCATTGGAAGTGCTTTGTTGCCGATACGGTTAATCGAGTGCACGTGGATAGCGGTGCACTGGAAAGATGACAGATCAGGTGCAAACGAGATTGACCACGGCGACGGATACACTCACGAATATTCCAGGCGCAGAAGCGTTTCGGCTGCCACATTTAATTCTGCATCCGTTTTCAGGCCCGGAAGACACATTGGTTTTGATGGAGGGCTCGCGAGCGAGCCTCGCGTTGCAGGGATTTCTACCTTGCGATGAGGCGGTGAGCGTGCACGACCTGGATCAGAAACTCTTGCTAGGCAGGTATGCGGAACTCCGCATGCTTTATTACATCGGGAAGGACCTTAGCCGATGGGCCGAGCAATGCACGGAAACGGTGATGGGCAGCCCGGTTTTCGGAGAGCGGCGCATCCGGCCGGAGACATTTACCCTTTACCTGGTGCAGTATATTCCGACACATGTCCGTCAAAAGTTGGAGGCGTGGGGAGTCCTCGATTTTTGTTCTCTGTTTCGACGCGCAATTGGCTTGCACGGGGTATTTCAGAACATGCCGCCGGCGGAGAGCTTCTCTCCCGACTTCCTGCGGCGTTATCACCGGCACATCGACCAATGGTACGAACAGCGGCTCAAGGATAATTCGTTCGATCGAGCGCAGGCTGACGAATTTATTTTTGACCTCTACGCATCGGGCGAGTATACGCTGATGCTGGAACAAAGCTGGGCCGCGGCTGACTCGAGCCAGCCGAGCTAAGACCGAGTCAGTTCAAGCGGGCTTTCCATCGCTGAATCAGGAGCAATTGTTTTTGCACTTCCTCGCGCTGCGGTGAGTCAGGTTCCAGACGAAGATACGTTTCGAGATCCGCTTTCGCCTCACGAGTATTGCGTAGGGACAAGTGAACCAACCCCCGATGGCGGTATTCTTCCGGGTATTCCGGCATGGCGTCGATTAACAGGTCAAGCACCTGACGAGCCTTGCTGAGCGCGTGACCGCGCAGGTACACGGCTTTCAGATTACTGAGCATGCGGACGAGGATCTGGCGCTTGGTGACGGGCGCGAGCACCGCCGGATTCGACCGAAGATCTACGCCGGCGGTCTCCTTCGCCAAAGTGCAGCAATCCGTGAATGAAAGGATGCGCCCCCGATTAAACGGATCGATCCAGTAGCGTGCATCCCTGCTTTCGTAAGCAACGATGAAATGGCCCGGGAGGCCGACGCCGTAAACCGGGCGCGAAAGCCGCCGCGCAATCTCGATGTAGACCACCGAGAGCGTGATCGGAATTCCCAGACGCCGCATCAGGACGGCATTCAGGCAACTATTTCGTGGGTCATAATAGTTGTCTTCGTCGCCCCGAAACTGCAAGGTATCGAAGAGAATCTCGTTCGTGACGCGCAGGAAATCGAGTCCGCTGGGCTCGGCCGGAAGCTCGTGCTGAATCTGTTCCGCAAGGCTATCCAGCCGCAATACGGAGCCTTCCAGATCCACCTTTGGAAACTCCACTCGCGCGAGCTCCAGAGCGGCAACATCCAGCGTCACGGCTGAGCGTTCGTCGCGTAAAGCATCGAGCAAGCGCTCCACGCGAGATAGCTTAGCATCGAGAGCGATCGGGGGGTGCGCCGCAACTTATATTCCGCACGGCAACGAGAGATTTTCCTAAACCGAACGCGCGTTCCGTGAGGATTCGGGCATCGGGGAACATGGCTCGCAGTCTCGGCGCATCGAGGAGATTCAGTTCGTTCAGGAAATGGTGGATGTAGAACTTTCGCTGCTCCTCAGACGGCCGCACCAGCACTTCCCAAACGGTGAAGCGATTTACGATGGCTCGCTGCCACGTCTTCGGAAGGTGGTGCACGAAGGGGAGCATGACGTGCAGCTCGATGGGAAAGCTTCGGTTCGGCGTTTGGATCCAATAGGAGCAACCCACACGGCTGACTTCTTCTGCGAATCTGCGCTGCTGTCCGGAGTCGCCGACGTGCTCGATAACCGAATTGCTGAAGACGATATCGAAACTACGATCCCGGAAAGGCAGCATGCGGGCATCACCGGCTACGGAGTGGGCGTGAGCCAAGCCGGGCTCGACGGCGCTGGGGAGGTTCAAGATTGTGAGCTGCGGTTCGACGCTCAAGAATCGCCAAATGGCGGCAGACCCTCCCACATCGAGGATGCGGGTCCGGGCGGAAATCTCAAAGGTTTGCTCAAACAAGCGCATGCGCTTGGATCGGAAATGCCGAAGAGCATGCTCGAGCAAATGGGACGGGCTCGTGGCGTTTCGAGCGATGCCCGCGCGCATAGCTGAGATTGTGGCATTTCGTGATCATTCGGGAAGATTTCGAGATCGCTATTCGTGGCGCAAAGCCTCCGAAGCGGAGACGGCTGCCGCTCGCCTGAGCGGCAATAGTGTGGCAAGCAATCCGGAAACCGCGAGGATACCCGAGGCGAGGATCAGGGTCGCAGGGTCGTGAGGCTTGATCCCATAGAGCAAGCTTGCGAGAACGCGTGCGGACGCGAGCGCAACAGGGATTCCGAAGCATATTCCGATGGCGACCACCGCAAACGAATCGCGCAAGAACAGCTTCGTAATATCGGATTTCTGCGCGCCCACAGCAAAGCGGACCCCGATTTCACGGGTTCGCCGCGAAACCGCGTACGCGAGGACCCCGTAGATGCCAATGGCGCAGAGCAGCGTGGCGAGCGCGCTGAACAGGGTTGAGAGAAAGCTTAGGACCCGCTCGGAGGAGATGCCGTGCTCGATTTGAGCCTGAAGCGTGCGCACGTTAAACGTCGGTGTCTTGGGATCGATGGAATGAATGGTGTGCTCAACAAGCGGAATGATTACCCCCGAATCGCCGATCGCACGAACCAGCAGCGTGTATCCGCTGGATTGGCCCTGCTTCCATGACATATACACGACCGGCTGTGGCGCCTCGCGGAGTTCCTGATATTTCGCGGCTTTCACCACCCCGACAATCTCCATATCGCCGCCGCCTTCCTTCAGGCGCCGTCCCAAAGGGTTCTGGCGGGGCATGTACCTCGCGGCGAAGAGGTCGTTAATAATGCAGACGCGGTGGCGACCTGGGCCGTCGTGATCGGAGAAATCGCGTCCGGCCAGTAGTTGCTGGTTCAACGTGGCAAAATATCCAGGCGAGACCAAGTTGATCGCGGGTTGAGGTGTTTTCCCGGTGTATCCTGGAACCTCGACCGAGAGATTGATGGCGCCGCCCTCAAGCGGGCTAACGCTAGCAAAGCTGGCATCTCCGATGCCGCGCGCCGCACGGAGCCGCGAGAGAATTTCGTCGTAGATGCGCATGGCTTCGCTTTGAGGGTAGCCGTTCATGGTGGGATCGACGGAGAGAGCAACGACCTCAGCAGGTTTAAACCCGAGATCAATCGTTTGAAGCGCCCGGAGCGTATGGGTCAGCAAGCCGGCCGCGAAAAGCATCACGAGCGATAGAGCGATCTGCACCGCGATTAATGCCTTCCGAAACACAACCGTATCGCGGCCCGATGTCGCGCGCGCTCCTTCCTTCCATCTGGAAGGAACATTTGGCGAGGATAACTGCCAGGCGGGAGCAAGGCCAAACAGAATCGCGGCCACCAGCGTGACCGCCGCGGAGAACCACAACACCGTCGCGTCCGGCGCGACCCGCAGCGGAGTCGATGCGCCTTGGTTGAGAATCAGCAGTAAGGCGTCGACCACCCAATAGGAGATCGCAACACCCAGAATGCCGCCCGTGATTGCGAGGGCCAAACTCTCGACCAGCAGTTGCCGTATCAGGCGCGAGCGGGTTGCGCCGAGAGATGCACGCACCGCGAACTCGCTTTCCCGCACGCTCGCCTTCGCGAGCAGTAGATTGGCTAGGTTCGCGCATGCGATCAGCAGCACCAAACCGGCAACTCCTGCCGAGACCAAGACCGGCTCGGCAAAGGTGCTCCTCGCGTAATTGAAACCTTGCCGGCCATCGAGCAGCCGCACGACATACTTGTTGCCGGCGGCTTGTGTGCGATCTGCAGGGCGGGCAATGTCGAAGGCGATTTGCCGTGCGAGCGGCTGAAGCATGGCTTCGGCGCGCCGAGGCGTCATCCCCGGTTTCAAGCGGCCGAGCGGTTCGAGCCAACTGAATCCGGGTGATTCCCACGTGATGCCGATGCCCGCAAATGCCCCGCCCATAAAGTCGTTCATGCGTGAAACGGGAATCTGCATTTCAATTTGCGATTGAAGCTGCGAACCGGCGAAGCCCTTCTCTGTTACGCCGACCACTCGGTAAGGACGGCCGTTCAGAAGGAGGGTTCTGGCGAGAATTCCTGGGTCACCGCCGAATCGCTGCTGCCACATCGAATAGCTGATCACGCATACCGGATTGCCGACTGACGCAGGAACATCCTGTTCCGTGAGCAAGCGGCCGAGCGCAGGCCGGATGCGAAGCGTTTCGAAATATTGGCCGGTCACAACCTCGGCTTGTAGTGGCTCGGCGATACCGGCGGAGGTCAAGCTGACGCGAACCGGAAAACGGCCGAATAGGCCATCAAAGACCGGATTTCTGAGCGCAAGCTCCCGGATGAAAGGATACGAGAAATTGCCGCTTGCGTCTTTGTTGCCCTCGAACTCGTGCAACTGGACCAAGCGGCCTGGTTCCGGGACGGGAAGATGCTTCAGCAGGACGGCGTTGACGAACGAAAAAATGGCGGTATTCGCGCCGATGCCGAGCGCGAGCGAGGTTATGGCAACTGACGTAAATGCGGGGCCGTTGCGCATTCCACGGATGGCGAACCGGAGATCCTGAATGAGACCTTCGAAATAGAGAAACCTCATATCCGAAGTTTACGAGCAATTCGATGGCCTGAGACCGCACGAGACCGCGCGCGGAAATGTCGCGCCGGAGCTTGCAGCGGGTGTTCGGGCGTGGGAAAAACGTGAGCGTTTGCGTTCGGGGCGAGTGAGCACGGCGCGTGTTATGGTGAGAATGCTCGGGCCCTTAGCTCAGTTGGTTAGAGCGCTACCTTGACACGGTAGAGGTCAGAGATTCGAGTTCTCTAGGGCCCACCATTCTCACCGGAGTCGGCGTTCGGGACTGCCGAGAATCCGTTCCTGTGCGGCCGCATTCCGCCTGATTCCAGGTAACCTTCCGACGGATTCAAACCATCGTTATAACGTAGCGTTCTTCACCCCGGAGAGGATAGCAGTCAATTTGTTTCGATTTGCGGCGGGTGTGTGTCTGTTGCTGATTGCGGGCAGCGCCCTCGAGGCGCAGAGCGGATTCGTACGCTCGGGAGGCCAGACGATCCCCGGCGCGTCGGTAACGGTTACGCAAGGAACCAGCACTGGTTCGACGGTTACTGACGCCGACGGGTACTTCGCGTTTCCGCTGCTCGGGCCAGGCACCTGGACCGTCACAATTGACATGTTCGGCTTTGTTCCTCTGAAGAAAGAGGTCGCTTTCTCGAAGACCGGCGGGCCGGTAAATTTTGAGCTGCAGCTAAAGGAATCGGCGATGGAGCAGCGGTTGCCGCGGTTCGCGGACCGTGGCGGCGCGGGAAACGGGGGCGCGGGTGCGCAGGTACCGAATGAATCGCTGGGCCAGGAAACCAAGAACAAGGGACCGAATCAGACGCCCACTCAGGCACTCGACGCGGCGCTCAATTCCGAAAACGGCGGCTTTAACAGTGGCGGGCAAGTGGCTTCGGACGATTCAAACAATTCGTTTGTTGTATCCGGAAGCTTGAGTCCGGGCATGGCTCAGGGACGAATGGCGGATTCGGGACCCGACATGCGGTTCCAGATGGGGGTCGGCAGCGGTGACGTCACTGCGCAGAACGCACCGGAGCGGTGTGCCTGGGGCGACAAACGCAGGCGGTTTCGGCGTTCCCGGAAGTGGGCCGCAGGGCAATGGCGCGGGCGGTTTCGGCGGACGAGGTGGCGGGCGCGGAGGAGGTTTTGGCGGTGGACGCGGTGGGTATCGGGGCAGCGGCCAAACACGCGGAGCTCAGTTCGGTAATTTCCGCAGGCGCAATCAGCGGATACATGGGCAAGCCTCATTTACGCTGGCAAATTCCGCGGTAAACGCGAAACCGTTTTCGCTGAATGGGCTCGACATCCCGCAGGCTTCTTACGCGCAGAGCCGTTTCAGTCTCATTCTCGGCGGACCGCTGATGATAAAGCACGTGATCAAGGACCCGAGCACTCAGTTTTTCATCACGTACTTCGGCACGCGGTCTTCTTCGCCCGAGTTGTTCACGGAAACGGTACCCACTGCTGCGGAACGCGATGGCGATTTCGCGCAGGCGACGCAATCGCTCGGAACATCGGCAACGAACGTTCCAGTGTCGTTGTTTTATCCGGGCACGCAGCAGCCAATTCCGGGGAATCAAATCAACCGATCGAAATTAAGTCCGATCGCGCTGCGGCTACTGAGCTATTATCCAGTGCCTAACCAGACGGGAAACGTCAACAATTATCAATTCGAAACAACACAGGCAAGCAATACGGATAACTTGGGCATGCGGGTGCAGCGCAATGTGACAAGCAAGGACCGGCTGTCGCTCAACTTTCAATTTCAAGACCGTAGCGGGACAATCGCACAGTGGTTTGGCATATCCGATACAACCAGTGGCTATGGATTGAACAGCACCGTTGGATGGACGCATAACATCAGCCCACGGGCGATCAGCAACCTGCAAATCCGATTCAATCGCAATCGAACGCAGACGATCCCGTACTTCTCGCTACTGCCGGATCCTGGATCCCAATTCGGAATTCCGGGCACTTCGAGCAATCCGTCGGACTTTGGGCCCCCAACGTTGACGTTTACGAACTTTGCCTCACTCAGCGATTCGACGGCGACGCTGATCAGAAATCAAGCGCAGTCGGGGACGGAGAGCGTGACGTTGCTGAAGGGCACACACAGCGTAACGTTAGGGTTCGGCTACACGCGCGCCGATCTGAGTACGATCTCGGATCCCAACGGTCGGGGAACGTTCAGCTTTACGGGGCAAGCGACGAGCGGGATTTCGTCAACCGGTCAGCTCGTGCAGGGAACGGGTTACGATTTGGCGGATTTTCTGTTGGGGTATCCGCAATCGAGCTCCATTCGATATGGCAACACTGATAATTATTTCTACCAGAATCAATACGTCGGTTATGCACAGGACGAATGGAAACTGCGCTCCAACCTCACCTTAACCGCGGGTGTGCGATACGAATTCTTCACGCCATTCGTTCAGAAGTATGGCAGGGAGGCCAACCTCGATATTGCTCCTGAGTTTACGGCTGTTTCGGTTGTCACTCCTAACATTCCGGGACCTTATACGGGCGTCTTTCCCTTAGGTTTAATTGACTCGAGCGATCACAATTTTGCACCGCGAGTCGCGATTGCATGGAAGGTGCCGTGGACGAAACGCTCGACCGTGGTGCGCGCCGGCTATGGGATCTATTACAACGAGCAGGTGTACATCAATGTCGCCGAACAGTTGGCTCAACAGCCTCCGTTTGCCGTTTCGAATGCGGTGAACACCAGCGCCGCAAACATTTTGAAACTGGAGAAAGGTTTCCTAACCACCGCGCCAGCGGACATCACAAATACTTTCGCCGTATCGCGCAACTATCCAACGCCGTATGCGAGTACGTGGAATCTTACGATCCAACATGACTTCAGCCCGGGTTTCTTCGTGGAGCTTGGCTATACAGGAACAAAAGGAACAGACCTGGAGGAGCACATCCTGCCCAATCAGGGGCCTCCGGGCAATTTCGAAATCCGAACCAAGACGAATCAACTGGGCAACGCCGTAGGTTTTATTTACGATGAGCCGGTCGGGAATTCGATCTTCAACGCACTTCATGTGCGCGCGGTGCGGCGATTCAATCACGGCATTTCGTTCAACGTGTTCTATCAATTCGCCAAGTCCATCGATGACGTTCCCGCGCTGGGAGGCGTGGGGAACACGACGATTCAAAATTGGCTGGACATCTCAGCGGACCGCGGGTTGTCGAGCTTTGACGTGCGGCATGAGCTGCAAGCGAGTTTTGTCTGGACGTCACCGGTAGCAGGTCCTGGCAACGCGATTGCGGCTGACAGTAAGTTAGGGCGATTGCTGAAGGATTGGCAACTGAGCGGTTCGGTTACGGCGCAGACGGGGAACCCGCTGACGGCGCGCTTTCTCGGGAACACGACCCAGCTTGCCCAGACCGGTGGCACGGGGAATAACCGCGCCGAAGCGACCGGCGAACCGATTGACACGGGCAGTGGGTTCTTCAATTTGGACGCTTTCACGGTTCCGGCGACAGGTACATTTGGCAATGCCGGGCGAAATACTATTCCGGGACCTGGGTTAGTGTCGTTGAATCTGGCATTCGCGCGGTCCTTTACATTCGCGGAGAGAAGGCGGCTGGAGTTCCGGGTGGAGGCCAACAACGTTCTGAATCACGTGAACTATACCAACCTATATACCGTCGTAAATGCGGTCAATTATGGTCTTCCCAGCATGGCGGGAGCCATGAGAACACTTGATGCAGTGGTGAGGTTTCGGTTTTGAAAACGCGAAACAAAGCGCGGGTCGCGGCCGGGCGATTTATGAACCTGTACGTAACCGTGACCCTCGTGCTGCAGCCTTTGGCCGCACAACGGCCGACGACGTTCTATGCGAATACGAATGTGGTGATTGTCAACGTGACGGTACTCGATCGTAAGGGGAACTCGATCGAGAATCTTACGAAAGATGACTTTCAGGTTTATGAAAATGGCAAGCTGCAGAAGCTCGAAGCCGTGGATTTGCAGCACTTGAAAAATGACCATCTTCCGCCGGTGGAACGGGAGTTAGCTGAAAGGCTGACGGAGAAGCCAAAGACGTTTAACCCGGACACGGAGAAGACTGTTTCGAACAAGCTGAGCCGGTATCAGGATCGCCGGCTGATGGTGTTGCTGTTCGATTTTTCGTCCATGCAGCCGGCCGAGCAAATCCGCTCGAAAGAGGCAGCGATCCGGTTTCTGCAGACACAAATGACATCGAGCGACGACGTTTCGATCATGATCTACGGGTCCGAATTGAAAACGGTGCAGGACTTCACGGCGGATCGGGATTTGCTGATTTCGACGATTCAGAAGTTTCGAATAGGAGACTCAAGCGAGAATGCTACGTTTGCCGACGAAGGCGCGGATTCGCAGGACCTCAGTGGTCAATTCACAGCCGATGAAACGGAGTTCAACATCTTCAACGCCGATCTAAAATTGGCGGCGTTGGAGGATGCAGCGCGCACGTTGGGTCAATATCCGGAAAAGAAGGCGCTTATCTATATTTCGAGCGGTATCCAGAAGAATGGAGTTGATAACCAGTCGCAACTACGGGCCACGGTGAATACTGCGATTCGAGCAAACGTCGCCTTCTACCCAATTGACGCACGAGGATTGTCGGCGCTGGTGCCCGGCGGCGATGCCACGCAACAGGGTGCGCCAGGGACGGAATTGTTCAATGGTTCGTCACAGCAGTCATTGAGACAAAACTTTGTTAATCAACAGGAGACGCTCTCAACGCTGGCCATCGACACCGGCGGGAAAGCCCTGCTCGATTCGAATGACTTAACGGAAGGAATTCGGCAGGTTCAGCAGGATTTCACAAGTTACTACGTGCTCTCGTATGTAAGCTCGAACCCTGCGCAGGATGGGCGATATCGAAGAATTCAGGTGAAGCTTGCGCCGAAGGACGCGTTATTGCACGCTAAGTTGGAGTTCCGGCAGGGTTACTATGCACCGACGACGTTTCGGCACATGCAGGAGGAAGACAAAGAGGCGCAGCTTTCCCAGGCCCTGCTGGCGGAGAATCCGGTTACGGATCTGCCTCTGGCGGTGGAAGTTGACTATTTTCGGCTGGAGAAGGACAAGTACTTCGCACCGATCTGCGTGAAAATCCCCGGCTCGTCTCTAGAGTTTAGAGGTAAAGGATCTAAACAGGGCACGGAGCTGGATTTCATCGCCGACGTGCAGGATGCGCGCGGCCGGTCCGCTGCTACGGTTAGGGATACGATTCCGCTCAAGGTGAGCCAGACGGTCGCCGGACAGGTGATGCAGAAGAGCATTCAATATGACACGGGCGTGACGTTGACACCGGGAAACTATAAGCTCCGGTTTGTGGCGCGTGAAAACGGCGAGGGAAAGATCGGAACGTTTGAGACCCGGTTTACGATTCCCGATCTGGATGCGCGCGGGACATTGCGGGTAAGTTCGCTGGTGCTGAGTAATCAACGCGAGGCGGTCACGCAGCAAGTGGCGGGTGTCAAGAACGACAAGAAATTGGTGGCTTCAAATCCGTTGATCGAGAACGGGCAAAAGCTAGTCCCGAATGTAACCAAGGTGTTCCGGCCGGGCCAGAGCCTTCTTGCTTACGTGGAAGTCTATGACCCTACAATCCCGGCATTTCTGCCCGAAAACCGGAAGTTTGCCGACGTGGAAGCAATGCTGGCGCTTTACAGCAACGGCAAGAAAGTGTTCGAGAGCGAGCCAGTTACGGCGCGTCGTCTACTGGAAAACCGTCCGGGCACATTGCCGGTGCGTTTGACTGTGCCTCTTGCGAAGATGGGTCCCGGCAAATATCAATGCCAGGTGAATGTGATCGATGAATTCGGGCGGAAATTTGCGTTCCCCCGAACCGCACTGGTAATCATACCGTTGCCGACGGTAGCGCAAGCGAATCCGGCTCCATAAATTACGATTTACTTGTGTGCCGAAACATCCCGGTTACGTTTTTGCCAGGGCGTCCGATGCACCGAGCCGTTTAGGCGGTAGCGGCCAGCCGGTGCACCGCGCTGTCAGATTCAACCGAATCTACATCGACGATCCGGCCACCCGCTCGGCCACAAGGGCAAAGCTCCGTAGTGATACGTCCGCGAAGCCCGGTTCGAATCCGTGTTCCTCCGCGCGACTCACACAGCAGCTCATCATGCAAGCAGAAGAATTTGGCGTTCGGCTCGACGTGCCAACCCTCGTGAGCTTCGCATTCGGCAGCGAGCAGGGTGCCTGCCGGGCCAAGAAATACTTCGTAAACCGGTACCCCAAACGCCTGCCACAAAACGACTCGGGCGACATCGTTCAAGGGCCGCTCGCCGCTGCGAGTCAGCACGAACACGGCATGATCCACGCTGCTCAGTTCCAGCCAACCTTGCGCCATCTGTTCGGCAACGGCCTGCAAATCGGCGCTTGGTCCCACTAATATACGGGGACGAAACGTTTCCAGCTCTTCCCACCGATCGCGCCCGAATGGCACAACACCATCGAAGGTGGAGGTAGTCGTCACCTGGCCAGCGCGAAGACTGGGAGTTGCCGGAAACGGAAGCCGCCGGCGGAGCAGTCGCTGGGGCGCTAACTGTCTGAGCTCCATGGAGAGTCGCATTGAGGAAACCTCTCATGAAAAAAGTACTGCCCGTACTATAAAGGTTTCTCAGGGTAAATCGAGTGCGCGTCATGGACAATGGCGGCGCGTTCCAGGAACTGCTCCAGATTCAACGCAAGAATTTGGGAGGCCTGCTGCTCATCCAGGCCGAGCTCATAGAGCGCTTTTGTCTGCTGCTTAAAGAGCTCCGCTTGCCAGCCGCGAGGGAAGAAACTCGAATCGGTACCGAACAAGAGCCTATTGATGCCGACCACATCGATTGAGCGGCGAAAGACGGAGCGAAGATCGAGTTCCTCATACTTCATCCACTGATTGCTGCTGGAAGTGTCGAGCCAAACGTTCGGGCAAAGATCAGCGAGCATCAACGCTTCGCGAAAGAGACCCGCCCCGAAATGCGGAACGACGAAACGAATTTGCGGAAAGTGCAGCGCCACGGGATGGAGGTCAAGGGGGTTGGAGAAGCGCATATCGAACTGGCTTGCGAGGCCGAGCTTTTTACGGACACCTACGCTGATGGCGCCGCAATGGACGAAGACCGCGAGGCGTCGATCGGATGCGATCTCAAGCATCGGAACGAGCCGCCGGTCGGTGATCGAAAAGGTGTGCATCGCCGGAAACAAGCACACGCCGTGTAGATGCGGATTTGCAGCGGCTGCCCGGAGGCGTTCGGAAGCGTCGTCCCGCATGGGATCCAACATGAAAAAGCCGAAGAAGCGCTCGGGATTCGCGGCCACGGCTGCGGCCACGCTCTGCTCATCGCCGTGCGCGCTCGCAATCAGACAAGCGCGGCGAACGCCGTTGCGATCGAGCTCGGCGGTCCAGCGCGCACCGAGAGCAGCCGGATCCGATGCCGGAATGTCCCAGCTCAATTGGCCGCCTAGCGTCTCGACGTTCTCGGTCCTCTTCTGGCGCGCTAATCCCGAGTAAAACGCATGCGAGAAGAAGTGGACGTGCGCGTCATTGACCGGCAATTCTCCCCAGGGTGTTTGCGGCATGACGTGTCGATTGTATCTATTCAGCGGAAGACGTTAACGCGCGTTCATCGGCGCTCATTATGTTTCGGCGCACCCAACGTTGCCTGCGAAACCATCGAAAGACCAGGAAGCAATAAGTAAACGGTTTCCAAGGAGCTTAAAGGAGGTTCCCCATGTTGAAACGAATTGGAGTTCTTGCTTTGATGTTGTCGGGAGGAGCCATGTTCTTGGCACCGACCGCTGCGTTGGCGGCCGAGCATCGAGATCGGGGTAACTCTCGTGTGGAGATTCGCCACGATGCGGATCGGGGCAGGCAGGAGTACCGCGATGTCAGGCGTGATGATCATAATCGCTGGGCGCCAGCGCCTCGCGTGTATTACGCACCCGCACCGAATTACTACTACGTGCCGGCGCCAAATTGCACGTATCCGAATTGATCTGCGAGAACCCAGATCAGCTCGCGCTGACGGGCGGAATGGGTGTTCGCTTTCGCACAGTGCATGTGCAGAGTGCGACAGGGCGTCTCACCGACGCCCTTTTTTTGTTGTAGCTTAACTGCGGATTCGGTTTGCCCCTGACGTGCAGGCAAATACGGGAATGGAACGTATATTGACAGACCTGAGATTCGTGCTGCGGAGCCTGTCGAGGAGCCCACTGTTCGTCGTAATCGCGGTCTTGTCTCTGGGACTCGGAATCGGGGCGAACTCGGCGATTTTCTCGCTTCTCGATCAAGTTCTGTTGCGCAGTCTGCCGGTGAAGAATCCGCAACAGCTCGTGTCGATGGACTGGGATGGAACGTTTCAGGGTTATGCGCGAGGCGACCACGCATTCTCTTATCCGATGTACGTGGCCTTTCGAGATAAGACTTCGAAAATCTTCACCGGCGTACTGGCACGATTTCTGACCCCGGTGGACCTTAGCTGGAAGGCAGGCGCGGAACGCGCGAACGCCGAGCTTGTGTCGGGCAATTACTTCGACGTCCTGGGCGTGGGGCCCGCAATCGGCAGAACGCTCACACCCGGCGACGACAAAATCAAAGGTGGCGAGCCATATGTGGTCCTCAGTTACGCCTATTGGCAGAAACGATTCGGCGGAAGCCCGGCGGTTCTGAACGCCACTGTCGACGTAAACCATCAACCCATGACCATCGTCGGCATCGCGCAGCGCGGATTTCAAGGAACAGAAGTAGGCAGCCCGTCCGATGTATTCGTGCCAATGATGATGAAAACGGCAGTGACGCCGACCTGGGACGAGATGAAGACGCGTAACAGCGTTTGGCTGAATATCATCGCTCGGCTCAGGCCGGATGTCTCGATCGGGCAGGCGCGAGCAGCAGCTACCGTTCTCTACCACCAAGAACAACTCGAGGATCTGAAAGTGATGGAAGACGTCACGCCGCGATTCCGCAAGAGATACCTGTGGAATCCGTTCTTTGTCGCTCCGGCCGGAAACGGATTCTCCCACTTGAGAGAGCAGTTTTCGACTCCTCTGGTTGTTCTGATGGCGATGGTGGGCACGCTTCTCCTGATTGCGTGCGGGAACGTCGCCAACTTGCTGGTCGCAAGGGCGGCCGCGCGACAGAAGGAGATTGCGGTTCGTCTCTCGCTCGGCGCAACGAAATCCGCGATCATACGGCTGCTTTTGCTTGAGAGCTTGGTTTTGTCCGTGGCAGGAGGCGCGCTGGGCTTGCTGATCGCGGCATGGAGCGGATCGCTTCTGCTGCGGCTGCTTCCGTTCGAAAAACTCGCCAGTGCGTTTTCGACAGCGCCAGACGGGCGAGTGCTGTTGTTTACATTCGCGCTGAGCATTGCGACCGCGCTGGTTTTTGGCCTCGCACCGGCTCTTCGCGTGTCCAAGCCCGATATGGCTCCGACGCTGAAAGATGAGTCGAGATCGGTTGCGGGCGGGCACGTTCGTCTGCGGAAAGGTTTGGTCGCGGCCCAAATATCGTTATCGCTGCTGCTGCTTATCGGCGCCGGACTGTTTGCCCGGAGCCTATACAACCTGATGGAAACCAAGCCCGGATTGCGAACGGAGAACATGCTGACATTCTCAATCGACCCGTCCCTGGCCGGCTACGCGCCCGAGCGCGTTCTGCAGCTCTATCAGAATGTCCAGGAAACGCTTGAGGCGCTACCGGGAGCCGAGTCCGTCTCCGCGTCGGAAGATGCCGTGCTATCGAGCGACTCCAGCATGTCCACGACCATCGCTGAAGGCTATGTTGCCAAAGAGGGGGAGAATCTAAACCCGCAAGTCAACGCAGTATTGCCGGGCTTCTTTTCGACGCTGGGGATTCCACTTGTTGCGGGGCGAGACTTTACAGATCGGGACCGGCTGGGCGCGGCGAAAGTGGCCATTGTCAACGAAAGCTTCGTGAATTATTATTTTCGCGGCCGTAATCCGATGGGGCGGCACATCGGGCGCGGAAGGGATGCGAAATCGAAGCTCGATACCGAGATCGTCGGAGTTATCAAAGACGCAAAAACCGTCGATCTGAAGAAAAAAATCGAGCGGCAGGTTTGGACGCCGGCTTTGCAGGATGACAAACCCTCAAGCCTGACGTACTACATCCGTGCCGCTGTCGATCCGGCGGTTATGACGAAACTCGTGCGGCGGGCAGTCCGACGCGTTGATTCCGCGCTCCCGATATTTGGCATGAAAACCCTGCAAACGCAAATTCGAGAAACCGATTACACGGATCGTATGATCACCATGCTGTCAATCGCGTTTGGGATTTTGGCTACGCTCCTGGCGGCAGTCGGACTCTACGGCGTAATGGCGTTCACAGTCGCGCAAAGGACACGGGAACTGGGAATCCGGATGGCGTTGGGCGCGCAGCGCGGAAATGTTCTGGGCCTGGTGATGCGGGAGGTCGTTTTGCTAGCGGCAATCGGAATCGCTGTCGCCCTGCCAATTGCGCTGGCACTGGGCCACCTAATTCAAAAGCAACTGTACGATCTGAAACCCAATGACCCGCTGATTTTATCGGCAGCAACGATTCTGCTGGCATCTGTCGCCTTGGCCGCCGGATACTTCCCGGCCTTGCGAGCCACCCGAATCGAGCCAGTGAACGCGCTGAGATGGGAGTAGCAGGCAGCAAATAACGAAAAAGATCCGGCGCGGGCAGCGCCCTGGGGGGCGCGCTCACGCCGGAGTCCCTCACACGAACCGGCCTCTAGGGGACCGGGTTATATCGCCCGGCGTCGGCCGGCAAACAAACTGATTAAAAACAGAACCAGAAACACGATGAAGCAGATCTTTGCGATTCCAGCAGAGGCGGCAGCAATACCTCCGAATCCGAGAATGGCCGCAATGATCGCAATCACCAGGAACACCCATGCGTACCAGAGCATGTTTCGAATCTCCTCCGCGTCTTGAGAATGCACTTTCGGTGCCATAGGCGAGAGGCCGGGATTTTGTTCCCATAGGAATGCATTAAGTCTTAGAGTCTCAGTAATTTGGTATGGGCTCCGTGCGTGGAGCCTACCAACGGGCCCGAGCTTGGCAACCCGGAACAATTTGCGGCATTAAGGAAGAAATTCGACGGTGAGGTTCATCGCTTGCATATGATGCGATACATTCATCGAGGATGAGACCTATTGCTCGAGCACTCGGCATCGCCGCCGGATTGATCATTGCACTGCCCGTAATTCACGGCGCGGGTGGCGACGCGAAACTCGATGGCTATGGCGCGAAAGCCAGCCAGACGGAGCGGCAATGGGAAGCGAAGTTTCGATCACTTCCGTCGCCTGAAAACCAACGCGAGTACATGCGGCGATTGACCGCGCATCCGCATCATGTCGGCTCCCCATACAACAAAGCCAACGCCGAATGGCTCTTGGCCAAATTCAAAGAGTGGGGCTTCGACGCGCACATCGAGAATTTCGATGTGCTGTTTCCAACCCCTAAAGAGGAGAAGCTGGAACTGGTGGAGCCGCGCCGATTTGTGGCAAAGCTGGCGGAGCCGCCGATTCCGATCGACCCAACTTCGTCGCAAACCGGCGAGCAGCTTCCCGCCTACAACGCATATTCGATCGATGGCAATGTGACCGCGCCGCTTGTGTATGTCAATTACGGCATGCCGGAGGACTACGAGGAATTGGCGCGGTATGGCGTTTCCGTAAAGGGGGCCATCGTGATTGCGCGTTACGGTCATGGATGGCGCGGCGTGAAGCCGAAGGTAGCGGGCGAGCACGGGGCGATCGGATGCATCATCTATTCCGATCCGATCGATGACGGCTACACGGATGGCGAAGTGTTTCCGCACGGCCCATGGCGTCCGCCCGGCGGAATCCAGCGCGGCAGTGTGATGGACACCGATTATCCGGGTGACCCGCTGACCCCGGGCATTGCCTCCGTTCCCGGCGCCAAGCGGCTCCCGATATCGCAAGCCCCGACGATCACCAAGATTCCGGTGTTGCCGATCTCTTACGCCGATGCGCAACCGTTCCTGGCCGAGCTGCGCGGACGCGTTGCTCCGCGGACCTGGAGAGGCGGCCTCGCCATCACCTACCGCCTGGGGCCGGGGCCCGCAAAAGTGCACTTGAAAGTGCAGTCCAACTGGGACCAAAAAAGACTCTATGACGTGATTGCGCGGATTTCCGGATCACAGAATCCAGATGAATGGGTGTTGCGGGGCAATCATCACGATGCATGGGTGAACGGGGCCGAGGACCCAGTTTCGGGACTGGTCACGATTCTCGAAGAGGCGCGCTCGTTCGGTGAATTGGTCAAACAGGGCTGGAAACCGAAACGGACCATCATCTATTGCGCCTGGGACGGCGAGGAACCGGGGCTGCTCGGATCAACGGAATGGCTGGAAGCGCACGCAGACGAACTGTCGAAGCACGCGGTCGCGTATTTTAACAGCGACACGAACGCGCGCGGTTACTTCCGGGCGGAGGGATCGCACACGCTCGAGAAATTCATCAATTCCGTCGCCCGCGACGTCCAGGACCCGGAGAAAGACATGTCTGTCTGGCAACGCCGGAAGCTCTACGACGTCGAGCACGCGCGCACTGCGGAAGAACGTGAAGAGATCCGGAGTCGAGCCGACCTCAGAATCGGTGCGCTGGGAGATGGGTCCGACTATTGCGCGTTTATCCATCATTTGGGGATTCCATCTGCCGACATTCGCTTTGGAGGCGAAACGCACGGCGGCGTGTATCACTCGATTTACGACGATTTCTACTGGTACACCCATTTCGGGGATCCGAAATTCCTCTACGGCCGTGCGGAATCGCAGTTTGTGGGAACGGCAATGATGCGGTTGGCCGATGCAGATCTGCTGCCATTCGACTTTACCGATTTTGCGGAGACAGTAAAGACCTATATCAGTAATGTCGAGAAGCGTTTGAAAACCGAACAGGACACGATTCGCGAACGGAACCGGGAGTTGGAGGCAGGCGTTTTCGAGGCGACGAGCGATCCGGAAGAACCGATGTCGCCGCCCGAAGCAGAGGCTGTGCCGCCGCATTTCAATTTTGCGCCGCTCGCGAATTCGCTGGACGCCCTCACAACCAGCGCTCATCGCTACGCGCGAGCAGTCGCGAAGGTCGAATCCAATGGGATTTTGCCGAACGTTTCCGACTTGGACCACGTGAACCAGATTCTGATGCAGTGCGGTCCGGCGCTCACAGATCCTGCCGGTTTGCCGCATCGGCCGTGGTACAAGAACCAGATTTATGCTCCAGGCGCGTACACCGGATACGAGGCGAAGCCACTGCCGGGCGTGCTAGAGGCGATGGACCGGAGAAACTGGCAAGAAGCGGAATCGCAGATTCCACGCGAGGCAGCGGCGCTCGATCGGGAGACGAAGCTGATTGACGACGCCTCAGCCGTGCTGGAACACGCCGTAGCCGACGCGGGATACGAATTCTTTGCGCTGGGGCGCCCGGCTGATGCGGCCGCGGCCTCCACCCGGCCGGGCTTTGCGTTGATGGGCGGCGGAACGGATCAAGACGTAGCCTTTCAATGGATGTGCGATCGCGCTTCCACTGGCAATTTCGTTGTGCTTCGGGCATCCGGAACGGACGCCTATGATCCGTACGTCAAAAATCTGTGCCCGGCGATTGGCTCCGTCGAAACACTCGTGATTACGTCGAGAGTGGGCGCTGAGCAGCAATTCGTGATCGATACGATCCGCAAAGCCGATGCGCTTTTTATCGCGGGAGGCAGCCAGGATCGATATGTAAATTTCTGGCAGGGCACGCCGGTCAATGCGGCGATCAACGGACTGATTGCGAGACAAGCGCCAGTGGGAGGAACGAGCGCCGGGCTGGCTGTTCTAGGCCAATATATGTTTTCCGCGCTCAACGACACGATCCGCTCGGGCGATGCGTTACGAAATCCATTTGACCGGCGCATCACGGTCGGACGCGATTTTCTCAAGGTGCCGCATCTCGACGGAAAGATCACCGATTCGCATTTCGTAGCGCGGGACCGCATGGGCCGCTTGGTCGCATTCCTTGCGCGCATCTCGCAGGACGGCTGGACGCGCGCGCCGTATGGGATTGGGATAGATGAAAAGACCGCCGTATTGATGGATGAAAGCGGCGCATCGACCGTCGTCGGCAAGGGCGCAGCCTACTTTCTGCATCCCTCCGGGTCGCCCGAAGACTGCCGGCCGGACACTCCGCTTACGTACGAAAACATCTCCGTCTACCGCGTCCGCGCCAACACAGGAAGCTTCGACATCGGGTCCTGGACCGGGACGGGAGGGACGGCATACAGCATCTCCGCGCGCGACGGCGTGCTCAAGTCGACGCAACCGGACGGCGCCGTCTACTGAGCCGCGCCCTAAACCGATCGATTCCAGCGGCCGCACACGCTCCAATATAGGCGGGTATCGCCAACACCGTGATCATCACGAACTCGAAAGGCCACAAGTTATGGTTCGTCGGGTCCGGAATGCAGTCGACCACAATCATTACGATGTTTGCGGCGAATAGGGTCAGCAACAAACAAGTAGGAATCCAGAATCGACCGCGCCTTGCACCCAGAGTCAGCACGAGACCGGCAACAAGGAGGATGATCATGAACGACCACCAATTCGGTTGGTGCTCTGGCCGATCACGCTGCGAGTACGGCAAAAAGCGCCAGAAATAGAACAGATATAAGATGACGCCGAGCACCGCGCTCGCCACGCAACGGTACGTCATTATTGCTCGCACGACCTATCGTACGCCGGCGGGGCGGTGGAAAAGGCCGCATTTCGCGCGGATGGGCCGAAATTGGCCCTAGAGCGTCGGCCGGCTCGTGGCCGAGCTTTATTTCGACGCGTTGTTTCTTCAGATTTACGATGGCGAGCGCGACCGCAGGCTTTTCGGTTTTGCGAATTTCCTCGGCTTGATCGCGTTTCTGCCGTTCAAAGCCAATTTCGGCTTTGAGCCTTTCGTTTCTTCGCTCTCGGAGCCCTCTTGGGGAATCGCGCGAAACGGTCGCGGTATCAAGCGCGCCACCCAAAGAATACAGGAGCTCCTTTTGTTGCTCGCGGCGCGCATCCGCGCCCTTTGCGCTTTGGAAGCGCGCTGATAGGCGCGGTCGCGGGCCGCGTGGTAGCGGACATAAGATTCGAGCTCGCGCACGATGCCCATCGGGATCTCGCGGTTCTTGATTTGGTCTGGAGTTTTGGGCTGGGAGATGAAGCAGTTCTCTCGCATGCGGAGGCCGCGGCGGGCGAGCCAGGTATGCTCGGCCATTTTGTGGACCAGCTCGATTTCGGTGCGGCCGATGGGTTGTTCGTCTTCGAGGAGCCCGCTTAAGAGGCCGTCGTATTGGTCCTGCCTTTTCGACCTCTGCGAGGACCTGGAATTTGCCTCGCAGGGCGTGAACGAGGCGGTTCTGCGAGACTTTTTGCTTGTCGGCGATGGACGTGGGGCCGCAGGATTTCTGTGCATTGCGGCGGTTCGCTGCGATTCGTTTGGCAGTCGCCATAAGTAGATCTCCGCTCGGATTGTGCGGGATGGCCGTGCGGGGTGGGGGCGCACGGGCGAGGTAAGGTATTGCCTGTAAAGGACGAAGTAGATTTGGGGATTGCATGATTTCCGGCCCGCGTGCGTAGACTTGGACGGCATGACGAACAGGTAACCGACATCTTGATCGACCGACAGACCGTGCGGACCGTCCTCCCCGCACGAGCATTGCCACTTAGCCTTAACGCAATGCCTTGGCTATGCTATGGGGGACATGCAACCAAACGCTAAGCTGTGCACGGCCGCACTGCTTCTGGTAGCGATCTCCGCCGCCGCATTGGCTCAAGGGACATCGCGGGCGACATCGGGGGATCAGAGCAAACCGCCTTCGCCGCTTCCGACGATCAGTGAAAAGACGAAAAACATGAAGCGCATGCCGGGCTTTTTATCGCTCGACTGGGACAGCAAGGAAGGCAACCTGTACCTGGAGATTTCGCGTTTCGATCAGGACATTCTTTATCTGCACTCATTGCCGTGGGGCGTAGGATCGAACGATCTCGGCCTTGACCGCGGACAGATCGGCCCAGATGCGGTCGTGCAGTTCCGGCGCGTTGGCTCGAAGGTACTGCTGGTTCAGCCGAATCTTGCGTTCCGCACTAGCTCTAACGAGAGGCCCGAACGGCTCGCAGTCGAGCAGTCTTTTCCCGAGTCCGTACTGTGGGGCTTCAAGGCCGTCGCCGAGGACAGCTCCGGGACTGTCCTTGTAAATGCGACAGATTTCTTTGTGCGCGATGCGCATGGTGTCGCCGAGCGCCTCAGTAAGACCCACCAAGGGCCCTACAAGCTCGACGCGTCTCGATCATCGATCGCGACCGACGAGACCAAGGTCTTCCCCAAGAATACGGAAGCAGAAGCGCTGTTGACCTTTACCTCCGAAGCTCCCGAGGCCCACAGCTTCGTTCAGGAGGTGACGCCCGATGATCACGCTTTGACGGTGCGAGAGCGCCAGAGCTTTATTGAACTGCCCGGCCCCGGTTTTAGTCCGCGGCGCTTCGATCCGCGCGCCGGGTACTTCCCCGCGTCCCATCGCGACTACACGGCGCCTCTCGGCGAGCCGCTGGAACAGCAGTTCATTCTGCGTCACCGGCTGATCAAAAAAGATCCCAGTTGCGAAACCGCGTGCGAACCCGAGCAACCGATCCAGTATTACGTTGACCGCGGCGCACCCGAACCAGTGCGCACAGCGTTGCTAGAGGGGGCGCGCTGGTGGAACGAAGCGTTTACAAACGCAGGATGGAAAGACGCCTTCCGCGTGGACCTGCTGCCCGAAGATGCGGACCCGATGGATGTTCGCTACAACATCATCCAGTGGGTGCATCGGTACACGAGAGGTTGGAGCTACGGTGCGGCGATAGCCGATCCGCGCACGGGCGAGATCCTGAAGGGCAACGTGACCCTGGGTAGTCTGCGGCCGCGTCAGGACTATCTGATCGCCGAAGCTCTGTTGTCTCCCTACGTCGAAGGTGGCCCGCTCCCGAGTGAAACCGATCCCGGGCGGAATCCAATGCTCGCAATGGTGCTGGGGCGCATTCGTCAACTCGCCGCTCATGAAACCGGCCATACGCTCGGCCTCGCGCACAACTTCGCCGCCAGTGCTTATTCCCAATCGGCCAGCGTGATGGATTATCCGCATCCATTGATAGAGATCGCGGCGGACGGTAAACTGGACCTTTCAAAAGCATATGCCGCAACCATTGGCGAATGGGATAAAGTTGCCATCGATTATGGCTATCGCCAGTTTCCGCCCGGAACGGGGGAACGCGCCGCGCTCAATCAAATTGTGCAGGCTTCTCTGAAGCGGGGCCTGTACTTCATTACCGACGAGGATGCACGGCCAAAGGGATCGGCGCACCCTCACGCGCATTTGTGGGATAACGGACCGGACTCCGCGGCCGAGCTGGAGCGGATCTTGCACATTCGCAAAATCGCGCTTGAGCGCTTTGGCCTCGATGCGATCAAGCCCGGCACTCCCGATGCGCAACTCGAAGACACGCTGGTTGTGCTGTATCTGATGGAGCGCTATCAAACCGAAGCCGCTGTCAAGGAAATCGGTGGCCTGGATTATCGCTACGCGCTGCGCGGCGACGGACAGCAAGTAACTGCGATTGTTTCGCCGGCCGACCAGCGCAAGGCGCTCACTGCCGTACTCAAGACGATTTCGCCCGAGACGCTGACCTTATCTGAGACTCTGGTGCGCCTACTGCCGCCCCGCCCGCCAGGGCTGAAACGGACACAGGAGAGTTTCCGGACGAACACCGGGCTCACTTTCGATCCCATATCAGCGGCGGAAGCTTCCGCGGATTTGAGCCTGGGTCTGCTGCTCCACCCCGAGCGCGCCGCGCGGCTCGTCGAATACCATGCTCGCGATGCGCGTAATCTCAGCCTCGAAGAGATGTTGGACAACACCTTACAGGCAACGTGGTTCGCTCCCCAGGCGAGCGGATTGGGGCTCGCGGTGCAACACGCCATTCAAATGCGGACTCTCGAAGCATTGCTGGCGCTGGCGGCGAACCCGGCGTCTTCTGCAGATGTGAAGGCCATTGTCCGTGACCGTCTGCATCGTCTAAAACCGCACCTCGCGACCGGCGGGCCAGTTGGCATGGCCGCTCTCGCGCGCCTGGACGAATTTGAGCGCGATCCGGCCAAGTTTGTTCCCGCTAAGCCAATAGACGTGCCGCCGGGGATGCCGATTGGTGATGATGAGGGGCAATAGGCCTCGACTGGTTGAGAGCGAAGAATCGTCAGCGATCCGATTTACTTCCGGATTGCGCGTGATACGATCGCAGCTGCGGTATGCATCAGAGCGGGCAGCTCCCTTTCCTTCTAGCATGCCGCTGCTATTACGTCCACCACGTGCCTGCCTAGGTTCATCAATCAAATTCTGGCGCTATGTTCGAAGTCATCGACGGAAACTAAAAGGCGAGATCCTTCGTGGAGTTTGCTCATGCTGACCCCGTCAACTCTGTCGCCAGTAGCCCGCGCCCAGCACTTTGCCGCTTGGCTTGGAATTCGTGTGCCGATCCTGCTTGCACCCATGGCCGGCGCGTGTCCACCGTCCTTGTCAATTGCAGTGGCAAATGCCGGAGGGCTCGGCGCGTGCGGCACTCTGATCATGAAACCAGATGAAATCCTTGCCTGGAGCAAAGAATTCCGATCAAAAAGCCAAGGCCACTTTCAGTTGAATCTCTGGATCCCTGATCCCCCTCCCGTACGCAACGTCGAACTCGAGAACCGTCAGCGCGAGTTCCTCGCCAACTGGGGTCCTTCTGTTGATCCGCAAGCTGGAGATACGCCTCTTAACGACTTCGATGCGCAGTCTGAGGCGATGTTACAAGCCGCGCCGAAAGTCATTTCTTCCATCATGGGGCTATACGAGCCGAAGTTCGTTTCCGAGTTGAAGGCACGCGGCATCCTCTGGTTCGCGACCGTCACCACGGTCGCGGAGGCCAAGGCTGCTGAGTCGGCAGGTGCTGATGCAGTGGTCGCACAGGGGGGTGAAGCCGGCGGACATCGCGGAGCGTTTCATCCGGATGAAGCGGAGCAACAGTCGGTCGGCCTTCTTGCGCTCTTGCCACAGGTGGTCGATACAGTCAATATTCCGGTCGTCGCAACAGGCGGCATCGCGGATGCAAGAGGAATAGCCGCTGCGTTGATCTTGGGTGCAAGCGCGGTGCAGATCGGAACGGGCTTCCTACGTGCTCCCGAAGCGACAACGCCACCATCCTATGCGGATAGACTTGCCCGGACCGAAGCACACGAGACGGTAGTGACACGTGCGTTCAGTGGACGCCCCGGGCGTGCCGTTGTCAACGCGTATGTACGTGCTGTAATGACCGGTCCAAGTCCAGCACCATACCCCATTCAACGGGGACTAACTGCCGCCATGCGAGATGCGGCAAAAAAGGCCGGAGATGCCGAGCGCATGCAAATGTGGGCTGGTCAGTCCGCGAAGTTAGCCAAATCCGAGTCGGCTGGAGAGATCGTTCGGCAGTTGTGGGACAGCTCATCGCGGCTTCTGAAAGACGCAGCGAAGGTCTAGGTCTGCGGCCATGAAAAGCGCCGGGTCGCTTGAGAGTGTAGTCGGGTACTCGGGAGTTGGCGAGCATCAAGGCAGCCCACTGATAATCTTTCTGTACTCGTCTTCTGTAAACGCACGGCACGTCTCGGTGGTAAAACTTCCCTGAGATGTAGACGCCAGAATCGCTTTGGCAACCGCTGCATCATCGGGAGCTTCCAAAATCGCGATCATGTCGTACTGACCGGTGACCATCCAGAAATACGGCATTTTGATACCTGCGGATTCATAAACCTTCCGCGCCGCATCCAGCCGGGCGGGACTCTGTTTCAGGTTTTGAAGCCCCTGCGAAGTCCATTTCGACATAACGATGTAAGTCGGCATAACGCTCCCCTGTAAGGCCGCATTATACGCCCATTGACCCGTTAAACTCCCTGCACGGTTGCTCCGAATTTCATAACCAGCGTCAGGTCTTTCAGACATCTCCGCGGATCCTCACTGCGGCCTCCTTGCCGACTGCCGCAGCAGTTCCGCCAGATACTGCTTCCAAACGCTCGGCCAGGTGTGCGTGCCGTGACCGTGGGTTTGCTCGCTCACAGGCACTAGAACGAATCTCCCCCGTTTCACACGCTTGATCTCGCGCTCCGCTATGCCCAGTTCCGGCGGGTTAATAAAATCATCGGCAGAATTGACGAACATCACAGGGGCTTGAATCTTTTCGAGATTCTTCGAAGCATATTCGCGGCCCCTCGCGATGGCTACAGCGGAAGTCGCATCGCGGTGCCGATAGATGTCCTTATGCGGATCGGCACCGGCCTCGCATCAGCAACTTCACCATCGCTCGATCGCGGCGCATCACCGCGTAGTGCAAGGCCCGATGCTCATCGTTGGGCGCCATATCCAGATCGATCAGCGCCGGGCGAGCATGCAGCAGCGCTCGCACCTGAGCCGTGTCGCCGCGCTTAACCGCTTCCGCCAGGTTTGCGACGTTCACTCCATCGACAAACGCCTTGAGCTTGGCCCAGCTTTCGTAACCATATGCTCGCGCCAGTACGCGTTGCGCGTCGTTGAGCGCAAAAGCTAAAGGATCGGGCTTGGGGCTCGAACTGCTGGACTTCACCGACCGCTGTTGGCTCGCCGGCGCGGTATTGCTCCAGCAGATCCTTAGCTTGTTTTCGGAGTTGTTCGAGGCTCGGTTGTCCGGGCAACCGGCGCGTTGGACTTGGTTGTGGACCTCCGGACATGACGATCTCCTTTTCGAGTCATTGCCCGGCGTCCGCGTAACGGGCGGAAAGAAGATTCGTCCTTATGAAATGCTAACGGTCTGGTGGGCTCAGCCCTTCCCGCGGGCACGGCGGCGCCCTACGCGCCAAAC
>CAWJUK010000008.1:0-94017 GCA_963846035.1 uncultured Acidobacteriaceae bacterium
CGGACAGGGGCCGATCATGCCAGGATGCGCGGGTCAAGCAGAACGTCGCAAAACCCCGGAAAGGCTGTCCCGATGCCGGCGCCCCTTCAGATCGGTCTTGTTATCTTCCCGAAGCTGACCCAGCTCGATCTGACCGGGCCGCTGCAGGTGTTTTCCAGCGTGCCCGGCGCGGTCGTGCATCTGATCTGGAAACGGATCGAGCCGGTCGCCAGCGACTCCGTGTTGACGCTGACGCCGACCATCACCTTTGCCGATTGCCCGCAGCTCGACGTGATCTGCGTCCCCGGCGGGGTCGGCAGCGACGACATGGTGAACGACGCGGAGATGCTGGACTTCCTGCGCAAGCAGGCCGACCGGCGCGAAATACATCACCTCGGTGTGCACGGGATCGCTGGTGCTCGGCGCGGCCGGCCTGCTGCAGGGCTACAACGCGACGACGCACTGGACGGCGATGGACATGCTCGCCGCGTTCGGGGCAACCCCGACCAAGACCCGGGTCTGTGTCGACCGCAACCGCATCACCGGCGGCGGCGTCACCGCCGGGATCGATTTTGCGCTGACGCTGGTCTCGATCATGGTCGACCGGCACGACCGCGGAGGCGATCCAGCTCAGGCTCGAATACAACCCGGCGCCGCCGTTCAATGCCGGTTCACCCGATACCGCGCCGGCCGAAGTGCTCGCGCTCGCTCAACGAAAGGGTGGCGACGTCCCGGCAGCGCCGCCGCGAGGCGATCGCCCGCGCCGCCGCGCGGCTTGGATGATTGTTCGGCGCCGTCTGCTTGACGCGCTCAGCAACTGGCGCCACGCTCGCCGATCGCGCCAGCCGCCAACAGAAAAAGGCCGCCTGGTTTCCCAGACGACCTTTCCTGTCTCACGGTAGCTCCACATTAACGGGCGATTTCAGAACCTCCGCACCAGGGGCCTATCTCCCGGCCGTGTCCTCCTCGGGTGCCGCTGCAAATCGGGACAGTCGCGAACTGGAGCCCGAACCGACGCGATGGTTTCCCACCTCCGCAAGATGACCTATTGAGCCGCGATTACGGTCGGACCGCAAGCACGCTGCGGCAGATATCCCCGCTGTCACCGTTGTTCACAGACGGCGGAATGCAAAATCCGAATTCGCGGCGCCTGCAACAAGAGCGTCACCACTCGGCGAATGGCGCGGCTCAGTTGCCCGGCGTCCACGGCTGATAGTCGCCGGTCGCCTTCGGGCGGCGGCCGCTCGCCAGCGTCGAGCCGGAGGGCCGATAGGCGCGCGGCGTTCCCGTCAGGTTCGGCACATGCGGCTTTTCCCATTCGCGCGGCCTGTAGCTCTCCTCGGTCGGCGCGACATCGACGGTGTGATGCAGCCAGCCGTGCCATGACGGCGGCACCCGGCTCGCTTCGGCATAGCCGTTATAGATCACCCAGCGCCGCTCGAAGCCGAGCGCGGGATCGATCTTGCCGCCGCTGGTGCGGAAATATCGGTTGCCCTGCTCGTCCTCGCCGACCAGCTCGCCGAACCGCCAGGTCCACAATTGGGTGCCGAAGGTCTGGCCATTCCACCAGGTGAAGATCTTGAGCAGAAACAGTTTCATGGCTGCGGCCGGTTCGAGGATGGCGTGCGGCTCTGATGCCATCGGGCGCGCGGAATTGTCCAGCCGAGTCCGCTGCTGGCGGCTTTCGGGAGTGCGGCTTGCCATCGGAAGCGGCGCAATTCCATTCATGGTGCGTACAGTTCCAGAGCTGTCAGCCTGTCGCAACATATTGGTGCGAGCGGTCCGGAACCACCGTCCTCTCCAAGGGTTAGCATACGAGCTTATGTGTCCCTTGATGGAGCCGACGATGATCAATTTGAAGGTTTTGAGTACGGCGGCCGCGCTGGCCCTGGTTTTGCCGCTGGCGGCAGCGCCGACCGCCAGTTTCGCCCAGAATCATGGAAGAGGTGGTGGTGGCGGTGGCCACATGGGCGGCGGCGGTGGCGGCGCATATGCGGCGGCGGCGGTGGCATATGGGCGGCGGCGGCATGCGCATGGGCGGCCAGCCCGCGTCGGTGGCGGCGGCATGCTCGGCGCAGCCCGCGTCGGTGGCGGCAGCTTGCACGTGGCGCGCAGCCCGAGTGGCCGGCGGCGCGCGGCTATGCCGGCGGCGGCTATCGCGGCGGCTATGGTCATCATCATGGCGGCGGCGGCTTCTTGCCGGGCGCGGTTGCCGGCGCAGCTCGTCGGCGGCGCGCTGGCGTCGGGTGCCTACGGCTATTACGGCCCCGGCTATGCGATGACGACTATTACGACAACGGGTATTATGATGGCGGCGCCGTGGCGGTCGTCCCGGCTCCGGTCGAAGGCGATGGCACAGCCTACTGCATGCAGCGATATCGCTCCTACGATCCCGCTTCCGGAACCTATCTCGGTTATGACGGCCTGCGGCATCCCTGCCCGTAACCCGGCTGATCGAGAACTGGATTCGAGGACGGCGCATTCCGGTGCGCCGTCCTTTTTGGTCGCGCCTCAGGACCGCGCCGCCAGCACGACGCCCGCCGAGGGTGAAGATCAGCGCGGCGATCTGGCCGAGGCCGAGCGGCTCGTGCAGGGCGATCGCGGAGGCCACCACGCCGATCACCGGCACCGCCATGGTGCCGATCGCCGCGACCGAGGCCGGCAGCCGCGCCAGCGCCGCAAACCAGCTCACATAGGCGATGCAGAACTGGATCACCGTCGAGTAGAACAGCAGATACCAGCCGAGCTGCGTGACCGCGGCGAGATCGGTGGTCTCGAGCGCGAGGCCGACCAGCGCGACCGGAAGGCAGCCGATGCCGATCTGCCAGGCCGCCGCCGTCAATCGGCGGCAAATGCAGCGGCAGCTTCTTGGCCAGCACGGTGCCGATCGGCAAAACCGATCGCGCCGCCCAGCGCCATCATGATTCCCGGCAGCTTCGACAGGCTGGCGGCCACGCCGTTGCCGCCCATGATGGCCGCGAGCCCCGCGAACGCCATCACCAGCGCCACGACGCGCAGCAGGTTCGGCCGCTCGCCGAGGATCGGCCAGGCCAGCAGCGACGCCCATACCGGCATGGTGTAGGCGATCAGCGCGGCCTCGCTGGCCGGCAGCCAGAGCAGCGCCAGCCCCATCAGCGACATCCAGCAGGCGACGTTGAGAAAGGCGGCCAGCACCAGCCGCGGCCAGCATCTCGCGCGGCACCCGAAGGCTCTGGCCGCGCAGCATGGCCAGCAGCGCCAGCAGCAGCGCGCCGATCACGCCGGTGGTGCCGCGCAGGGTCAGCGGCGGCAGTTCGCCCAGGAGATATTTGGTGATCGGCCAGTTGAAGCCCCAGCCAACCGAGGTGATGGCGAGGAACATCAGGCCCGCGGGGGCGATGCGAGCCCGCGCGCCCGGCTGGTTTGGAGCTGTCATGGGGTGGAATACCGGCTGGGAATTGGCGGCACCATGCCGGTTATCGGCGGCGCTGGCCATCGCGCCCGGGCATGCCAGCCCGGCCATCCCCGGCAGCTGACCTGAGTTCTCGCCAGAGCAATCCCTCCGAGGGACAATAAATAGTTGCCCTGTGAACAGCGGGAGGAAGCCTGAAATCGTCGCCGCCAGAGCAAATTTTTTCGTTTGGGAATCCCTGAGGACTCACTGATACTTGATCCCGATCAAGGCGTGGCCCGACCCCTTGGTTTTCCCCCTTTTCCACCATATTTAGTATTTGATTCAGGAACTCGTACTAGTCCTTGACGGGCGCGATGGAGTTGTCCTAGCTTTGGATCGTTCGGCGCGGGTTGTTATCGGTCCCGCCGGACGCTCCCTGACAGGGTTCCAGAAGTGACCACTCCGTCTGCCGGTTGAGGCAGCGGGTGACGGGCGTATTTGCCCCGAATTCTGGACCCTTTCGGAGCGTAAAACGGGCCAGGAATGGCTCGGAGTGACGAGTTGGGGCGTTGGTAGAGAAACAGGCCGGTCCACCGGCTGAACCGCGAAAATTTCGGTCCCGGCGGCACGCCGTGGCCGAAAGGCTCGCTCAAGGACAAACATCCGGGCGCCGCGGCAGGCGGTCCGGTCAAAAAAGAACGGGGCACGACCATGCGAATCGAACGGCGCAACACCACTTCCGGCCAGTCACCCTATGCGGCGATTGATTTCAGATTGACGACATCTGAGATCCGCAATCCCGACGGCTCGGTGGTGTTTCGCCTCGAAAACGTCGAGGTGCCGGAATTCTGGTCGCAGGTCGCCTCCGACGTGCTGGCGCAGAAGTATTTCCGCAAAGCCGGCGTCGCCGCGCGGCTGAAGAAGGTCGAGGAAGAGACCGTGCCGTCCTGGCTGTGGCGCTCGGTGCCCGACACCGAGGCGCTGGCCAATCTGCCCGAGAACGAGCGCTATGTCAGCGAACTCTCGGCCAAGCAGGTGTTCGATCGCCTCGCCGGCTGCTGGACCTATTGGGGCTGGAAGGGCGGCTATTTCAGCTCGGAGGACGACGCGCAGGCCTTCTTCGACGAACTGCGCTACATGCTGGCGAAGCAGATGGTGGCGCCGAACTCGCCGCAATGGTTCAACACCGGCCTGCATTGGGCCTATGGCGTCGATGGCCCCGGCCAGGGCCATTATTACGTCGACTGGAAGACCGGCAAGCTGACCAAATCGAAATCGGCCTACGAGCATCCGCAGCCGCACGCCTGCTTCATCCAGGGCATCGAGGACGACCTCGTCAACGAGGGCGGCATCATGGACCTCTGGGTGCGCGAGGCGCGGCTGTTCAAATACGGCTCCGGCACCGGCTCGAACTTCTCGCGGCTGCGCGGCGAAGGCGAAAGGCTGTCCGGCGGCGGCCGCTCCTCCGGCCTGATGAGCTTCCTCAAGATCGGCGACCGCGCCGCCGGCGCGATCAAGTCCGGCGGCACCACCCGCCGCGCCGCCAAGATGGTGGTGGTCGACGTCGATCACCCCGATATCGAGACCTATATCGACTGGAAGGTGAAGGAGGAGCAGAAGGTCGCCGCGCTCGTGACCGGCTCCAAGATCAACCAGAAGCACCTCAAGGCGGTGCTGAAGGCCTGCGTCAACTGCGAAGGCTCCGGCGACGACTGCTTCGACCCGGAAAAGAACCCGGCGCTGCGCCGCGAGATCAAGCTCGCCCGCCGCGCCATGGTGCCCGACAACTACATCAAGCGGGTGATCCAGTTCGCCAGGCAGGGCTACAAGGAGATCGACTTCCCGGTCTACGATACCGACTGGGATTCGGAAGCCTATCTCACCGTCTCCGGCCAGAACTCCAACAATTCGGTGTCGCTGAAGGACGACTTTCTGCGCGCGGTCGAAACCGACGGCGACTGGAATCTGATCGGCCGCACCAACCGGAAGGTGACCAAGACGCTGAAGGCGCGCGACCTCTGGGAAAAGATCGGCCACGCCGCCTGGGCCTCGGCCGATCCCGGCCTGCACTTCAACACCACCATGAACGACTGGCACACCTGCAAGGCGTCGGGCGATATCCGCGCCTCCAATCCGTGCTCGGAATACATGTTCCTGGACGACACCGCCTGCAACCTGGCGTCCGCCAATCTGCTCACCTTCTACACCCCGCCGTCCGCGGGCGAAACCGGCAAGGGCCGCTTCGACGTCGAATCCTACGAGCATCTGTGCCGGCTGTGGACGCTGGTGCTGGAAATCTCGGTGATGATGGCGCAGTTTCCCTCCAAGGCGATCGCGGAGCTGTCCTACGAATTCCGCACGCTGGGGCTGGGCTTTGCCAATATCGGCGGCCTGCTGATGACCATGGGCCTGCCCTATGACTGCAAGGAAGGCCGCGCGCTGTGCGGCGCGCTGACCGCGATCATGACCGGCATCGCCTACAAAACCTCGGCCGAGATGGCGGCCGAGCTCGGCACCTTCCCCGGCTACAAGAAGAACGCCGCGCACATGCTGCGGGTGATCCGCAACCACCGCCGCGCCGCGCATGGCGAATCCCGCGGCTATGAGGCGCTGGCGGTCAATCCGGTGCCGCTCGATCACGCCTCCTGCCCGCAAGCCGATATCGTCGCCCATGCCAAGGCCGCCTGGGACCAGGCGCTCGAGCTCGGCGAGAAGCAACGGCTATCGCAACGCGCAGATCACCGTGGTGGCGCCGACCGGCACCATCGGCCTGGTGATGGATTGCGACACCACCGGCATCGAGCCCGATTTCGCGCTGGTGAAATTCAAGAAGCTCGCCGGCGGCGGCTACTGGAAGATCATCAACCGCGCCGTGCCGGAAGCGCTGCGCGCGCTCGGCTATCGCGAAAGCGAGATCGCGGAGATCGAGGCCTATGCCGTCGGCCACGGCTCGCTCGTCCAATGCGCCCGGCATCAACGCTCTCGACGCTGAAGGCAAAGGGCTTCACCGACGAGGCGATCGCCAAGGTGGAAAAGGCGCTGCCGACCGCGTTCGACATCAAGTTCGCCTTCAACAAGTGGACCTTTGGCGAGGATTTCATCCGCGACACCGCTCGGCATCGGCGCCGAGGCCATCGCCGCGCCGAGCTTCGACCTGCTCGCCGCGGTCGGCTTCACCAAGCGCGAGATCGAGGCCGCCAACGTGCACATCTGCGGCGCGATGACGGTGGAAGGCGCGCCGCATCTGAAGGCCGAGCACTATCCGGTGTTCGACTGCGCCAATCCCTGCGGCAAGATCGGCAAGCGCTATCTGTCGGTGGAAAGCCACATCCGCATGATGGCGGCGTCGCAGCCGTTCATCTCGGGCGCGATCTCCAAGACCATCAACATGCCGAACGACGCCACGGTGGAGGATTGCAAGGCGGCCTATCTGTTGTCCTGGAAGCTCGCGCTGAAGGCCAACGCGCTCTACCGCGACGGCTCGAAGCTGTCGCAGCCGCTGAACTCGCAGCTCATCAGCGACGATGACGACGAGGACGATGCGATCGAGGCGTTCTACGACAAGCCGATGGCGGCGCGCACCGCGCAGGTCTCGGAAAAGATCGTGGAGAAGCTGGTCGAGCGCATCGTCGTGATGCGCGAGCGCGAGAAGATGCCGGATCGCCGCAAGGGCTACACCCAGAAGGCGGTGGTCGGCGGCCACAAGGTCTATTTGCGCACCGGCGAATATGACGACGGCCGGCTCGGCGAGATCTTCATCGACATGCACAAGGAAGGCGCGGCGCTGCGCTCCTTCATCAACAATTTCGCCATCGCGGTCTCGCTCGGCCTGCAATATGGCGTGCCGCTGGAGGAATATGTCGATGCCTTCACCTTCACCCGCTTCGAGCCGGCGGGCCCGGTGCAGGGCAACGACTCCATCAAATACGCGACCTCGATCCTCGACTATGTGTTCCGCGAACTCGCGGTCAGCTACATGTCGCGCTTCGACCTCGCCCATGTCGATCCCAACGAGTCGCGGCTTCGACGCGCTCGGCAAGGGCGTCGAGGAAGGCAAGGAGCCCGAGGGAGCGCAGGGCGCCCAGGCCACCAAATATCTGTCCAAGGGCCTGACCCGCTCGCGCACCGACAATCTCGTCGTCATGCGCGGCGGCTCGGCCGCGATCGCGTCCAGCTCCGACAGCGCGCCGGCCGGCGGCATCCCGCGTGACCTCGCTCTCAGCCCGACCACAGCCGCGTCGCCGACACCCTCGAAGGCGCGGTGGCGCTGAAGCAGGAAGCCCAGCACGACCTGTCGCCGACCGAAAAGCTCGAAGCCCTGCAATGGAGCAAGGCCGGCGCCGCCGCGCAGCCGCCCCGAGCAAGGCCGAACGCCGCGCCGAGGCCAAGGCGAAGGGCTACGAAGGCGAGATGTGCGGCGAGTGCGGCAACTTCACGCTGGTGCGCAACGGCACCTGCATGAAGTGCGATACGTGCGGGTCACACGACGGGGTGTTCGTAAGGGAACGGCCAGCGTAGCCCGGATGGAGCGCAGCGAAATCCGGGCACATCCGATCCGCGTCGCGATTCCCGGATTACGCGGAGTTTATCCTTGGGCACGCCGAAGGCGTGACCCGAGGGCTCTATCCGGGCTACGAATGTTTCCGCCGTCATTGCGAGGAGCGTAAGCGACGAAGCAATCCACGCCTCCGCCTGCCGCGCCATGGATTGCTTCGCTTGCGCTCGCAATGACGGCGAGAATCCGGGTCGCGCCTCACATCTCCCCCAACTCCGGCGGCTCGAACCAGTTGGTCAGCGACAGTCCGCCGTCGACCACGATGGCGGCGCCGGTGACGTAGGCCGAGATCCGGTTCGACAGTACCGCCAGCGCCATCGGGGCGAGGTCGTCGGCCGCGGCCGAGACGGCCGAGCGGGATGTGTCTGGCGAGCGAGGGATCGGCGACAAAGCCGCCGGCGGCGACGGCGCCGGGCACCAGCGCGTTGACCCGGATGCCATGGCGCCCGAGGGTTTTTGCCAGTTCGCGAACCAGCATCGCCATGGCCGCCTTTGCGGTCGAGTAGTGCGGCAGGTTGCGCGGCGTGCCGGCGTGCAGCGAGGTCAGCAGCAGGAACGAGCCCGGCTCACGCGCCGCGATCAGTTGTCGCGCCAGTTCGCGCGCAAGGTGAAAGCCGGCGTCGAGGTTGACCGCGTGCATCCGCTGCCAGGTCTCGCGGCTGACGGCAAAGGCGTGATCGGCCTCGCGGCGCGGCGGCGAGGCGCTGTGGACGAAATGGGTGACCTGCCCCACCGCTCTCTGCGCGTCCGCCAGCAGTGCATCGCAGGCGGCAAGCGCTCGCGAGGTCGCCGACCCACGGCACCGCCAGTTCCGGCCGCGGCGAGGCCGCCATCGCCGCGGTGACGGTATCCTCGCGCAGATCGGCAAACACGGTTCTGACGCCCTCCCCGACCAGGGCCTGGGCGATGGCACGGCCGATGCCGTTTCCCGCACCGGTGACGAGCGCCGCCTCGCGCGCCGGGTCGAAAGGAGAATTCAGCAGGCTCATGGGTGGATCTCCGGTGGCGACAAAATCAATGCGCGGGCCATTGCTGGAAAGCAAGCGGGCCGCGTGGTCACGGAAGATCAAGCAAACCCGGCGCGTCGGTCGCCGCTGCAAAAAAATCGCCACAATTCTTTTCTTGGAAACAAGTCGGTTACGAAAAGGAGAGCTTCAGATGCGGATCGCAACAACGATCTTCGCGGGTTCGATGGCCGCGCTGGCCCTGCTGGCATCGCCGGCGCTGGCGAAACATTCCGACGCCCCGAAAGCCGACGACAAGCCGACCAGCTCGGCGTGCACGGCGTATCAGCCGGCCGCCGATGGATCATGGAAGCCGCTTCCATGCGAGGAAGGCGATGCTGGAAATCGGCAATCGCACAAATCCGCGGCACGCACGACCAACGAACACACTCGCTGAGGCGAGCGGACAACGGGCGCATTCGCCGACAGCTTCGCTTGCATCTTTCGTCATTCCGGGATGCGCCTTTTGGCGCAGGCCCGGAATCCATAACTACAAACGTTGATGTTGCGCGAAGCTGGGGCCGCAGTGCCGTTGACAACAGGCAGTGGTGGTTATGGATTCCGGGCTCGCGCTTGCGCGCGCCCCGGAATGACGGCGCCCGACGGGCAAATCAGCAAAACCATGTCTAGCCCAGGTTGCAAAAATATATCGCTTCACCTCTGGCCCAAATCACTTCTATAAGCGCCGCCGTCTCGCGCTCTCCCAGAGGGGCGTATCATGATCGTCACGAACGTTGGCGCGGGATGCGATGGACGCGGGTGGTGTCGAACGACGAACGACACCGACGCGGACGGCAAAGCCGTGTGGTCCTGGCGCCCCGACGCTGGCGTCAAGTGGTGTGGAGTTCTTCCACGAGGCGACAGTGGCAAACAAGCCCGGTCACTGGGGAGAGCACGGTATAAGCCGTACACCATTGCGCAGGGAAAGCCGGATTGTTGCGGTGAACCTGTGGTGACTACGCTCGTGTGCTTTATTATCATTCGCACGCGAGGCTGCGGGTGCATCCAGCACCCGGCTTTCCCTGCGCCCTCTGATTTCTTGAGGGACATGTCTTGCCAACAACTCGGGCATATTCGTGCCGCGGGAATGCTCTTCTTCGTCATTCCGGGGCGCGCCTCTTTCTTGGCGCGAGCCCGGAATCCATACTCCCGATGGTGGTTATGGATTCCGGGCCTGCGCCAAGTGGCGCATCCCGGAATGACGACGGAGAGGCCTGCGCCAAGTGGCGCATCCCGGAATGACGACGGAGAGAGTTGGGCGCCGGCGCGCGCGACCGTTGGCTCGCAATGGCGGGCTTTCGGATGTCGCCTCAGCTCCGCAGGCCGGGCGCTTCCTGGCCGGTGCGGGCGACGTAGTCGGTGTAGCCGCCGCCATATTGGTGGATGCCCTCGGGCGTCAGCTCCAGCACGCGGTTGGAGAGCGCGGCGAGGAAATGGCGGTCGTGGGAAACGAACAGCATGGTGCCTTCATATTCCGACAGCGCCGCGATCAGCATCTGCTTGGTCGCCATGTCGAGATGGTTGGTGGGCTCGTCCAGCACCAGGAAATTCGGCGGGTCGTAGAGCATGATCGCCATCACCAGCCGCGCCTTCTCGCCGCCGGACAGCACCCGGCATCGTTTCTCGACATCGTCGCCGGAAAAGCCGAAGCAGCCGGCGAGCGCGCGCAGCGAGCCCTGGCCGGCCTGCGGAAACGCATCTTCCAGCGACTGGAACACGGTGCGCTCGCCGTCGAGCAGATCCATCGCGTGCTGGGCGAAATAGCCCATCTTGACGCTGCCGCCGAGCGCCACCGTGCCGTCGTCGGGCTCGGTCGAGCCCGCCACCAGTTTCAGCAGCGTCGACTTGCCGGCGCCGTTGACGCCCATCACGCACCAGCGCTCGCGGCGGCGCACCTGGAAGTCGAGGCCGTCATAGATCGATGTCGCGCCATAGCCCTTGTGGACGCGCTTCAGGCTGACCACGTCCTCGCCGGAGCGCGGCGCCGGCAGGAACTCGAAGGCGACGGCCTGGCGCCGCCGCGGCGGCTCGACGCGCTCGATCTTCTCGAGCTTCTTGACCCGGCTCTGCACCTGCGCGGCATGCGAGGCGCGCGCCTTGAAGCGCTCGATGAACTTGATCTCCTTCGCCAGCATGGCCTGCTGGCGCTCGAACTGGGCCTGCTGCTGCTTTTCGTTCAGCGCACGCTGCTGCTCGTAGAATTCGTAATTGCCGGAATAGGTCGTGAGTTGACCGCCGTCGATCTCGATCACTTTTGTCACGATGCGGTTCATGAATTCGCGGTCATGCGACGTCATCAGCAGCGCGCCCTCGTAGCCCCCGAGGAACTGCTCGAGCCAGATCAGGCTTTCGAGATCGAGATGGTTGCTCGGCTCGTCCAGCAGCATGGCGTCGGGGCGCATCAGCAGGATGCGCGCGAGCGCGACGCGCATCTTCCAGCCGCCGGACAGCGCGCCGACGTCGCCGTCCATCATCTCCTGGCTGAAGCTCAAGCCCGCCAGCACCTCGCGCGCGCGGGTCTCCAGCGCGTAGCCGTCGAGCTCCTCGAAGCGCGCCTGCACCTCGCCATAGCGCGCGATGATCTCCTCCATCTCCCCGGCGCGGTCGGGGTCGGCCATGGCGGCTTCCAGCGCCTTCAGCTCGGCCGCGACCGCGCTGACGGGGCCGGCGCCGTCCATCACCTCGGACACCGCGCTGCGGCCCGCCATCTCGCCGACGTCCTGGCTGAAATAGCCGATGGTGACGCCGCGATCGACGGCGACCTGACCCTCGTCGGGCTGCTCCGCGCCGGTGATCATGCGGAACAGCGTGGTCTTGCCGGCGCCGTTGGGGCCGACCAGGCCGACCTTCTCGCCGCTCTGGAGCGCGGCGGAGGCCTCGATGAAGAGGATCTGATGGCCCTGTTGCTTGCTGATATTGTCGAGACGAATCATGGAACCCGGACACGGAGGAAGTTTCGTGCCGTCTCTATTCGATGTGGCGCGGGCAAGGAAGCCCGCTGCAAGCGGGCCTGCCCCTCAGGCGCTGAAGCGAGGCTAATGCCGCTTGAAATATTGCACGTCGCGCTCGTGCTTCTCGGCCGCCGCGCGCGACTTGAAGGTGCCGAGATTGCGGCGCTTGCCGGTCTTCGGATCGACTTTGCGGGAATAAAGCCGGTATTCGCCCGATTGCAATTTTCGGATCATGACGGTGGTCCTGTGTACATGCCTTCTCTTTCAATGACGCTCGCCGCCGGGTTGTTCCATGGCGGGGACCGCGATCTTCCCCACGCTGCGGGCGAGCCGGCGGATCGCTGTCGCCACAAAAAAACCAGTCCAGGCGGGGTGCCGGACTGGTCGAGTTTGCTGGAGGAGAAACGTGACGAGCGGTACGGAAGGCAATGTCGCGGGCCGACCCGGAATCCAGGCCGTGGCCCTTGATCTCTCAGGCCGCGGCCGCCTTGGCGAGCGGCACGGAGGCGATGGTTTTCAGGATCTGCGAAGCGATCTGGTAGGGGTCGCCTTGCGAGTTCGGACGACGGTCTTCCAGATATCCCTTGTAGCCGTTGTTGACGAAGCTGTGCGGCACGCGGATCGAGGCGCCGCGATCGGCGACGCCGTAGCTGAAGGTATCGATCGATGCGGTCTCGTGCTTGCCGGTCAGCCGCATGTGGTTGTCCGGGCCATAGACCGCGATGTGGTCGGCGCGGTTCGACTTGAACGCGTCCATCAGCTTCTCGAAATAGTCCTTGCCGCCGATTTCGCGCATGTACCTGGTCGAGAAGTTGGCATGCATGCCCGAGCCGTTCCAGTCGGTTTCGCCAAGCGGCTTGCAATGGAATTCGATGTCGACACCGTATTTCTCGGTGAGGCGCAGCATCAGGTAGCGGGCCATCCACATCTCGTCGGCGGCGCGTCCTGGAGCCTTTGCCGAAAATCTGGAATTCCCACTGGCCCTTGGCGACTTCAGCATTGATACCTTCGTGATTGATGCCGGCAGCCAGGCAGAGGTCGAGATGCTCGTCCACCATCTTGCGCGCGACATCGCCGACATTCTTGTAGCCGACGCCGGTGTAGTACGGCCCCTGCGGCGCCGGGTAGCCGCTGGACGGGAAGCCGAGCGGACGGCCGTCCTTGTAGAAGAAATATTCCTGCTCGAAGCCGAACCACGCGCCTTCATCGTCGAGAATGGTGGCGCGCTTGTTCGATGCGTGTGGCGTCACACCGTCCGGCATCATCACTTCGCACATCACCAGCGCACCATTGGTGCGGGCGCCGTCCGGGTAGACCGCGACCGGCTTCAGCACGCAATCCGAACTGTGACCCTCGGCCTGCAGGGTCGAGCTTCCGTCGAAGCCCCACAGCGGAAGCTGTTCCAGGGCCGGAAATTTATCGAATTGCTTGATCTGCGTTTTGCCGCGCAAATTCGGCACCGGGGTATATCCGTCGAGCCAGATATACTCGAGCTTATACTTTGTCATTGAGGTCTCTCTTGAGTTGACGAAGCGAAGGGTGGGAACCAAGCCCCTTGGACCCACCAGCGTACCCGGCCACCATCGGCCAATACTTGCCAAGCCACCGAAGGAAACTCCGTCAGGTACACCAACGTTCCCAGCAGATCGTTGTCGCGCTGAACATCCGGGCCGAGCGCGTCCTCAATCCTCTTCTTGCGTTCCTCGGCGTGAACGATCACGAAATTCCTCTGAAGTACATCGAGGTAGGTTGGCAGAGTGACGCTCACCGGCTCCTTGGATCCGAGTATGCGGTGTCCCCGCGTTACATTGCCGGATTTCACACCCGCCACTTCGAACTCGATAACCTGATCCTCGAGCAGCGCCACAATCCATCGAATGGGCCGTATGAAACGCACACCGTACTTCCCGGTCCAGTACATGCTTCTTGGGAAATGGATTCCCGTTATGATCTCTGGCAGCGCGGCTGACAGCGCCTCCCTCGCACGCTGTCCTTTCACATGCTGATGGAAGACGTAACGCTCGCCCTTAGCGTCTTGCAGTCTGCCCAGCTCATTCACTGTTGTGCTCTGTTTGCGCGCGAACCCCTCGGCAGCTTTCACGCCTGCCGAGAGGTATGGGCCCGGCACGACGGTCTGGACATCCGGCGCCTGCTCGAGTAAGTCTTTCGCCAGCAGAACGAGGCGTCGCGGAGTCGCGTCGATCACGAGCGCTGATCCGCCAAACGCGCCGAATGCCTCTTGAAATCGGCTCCGCAAATCGTCGAGTGCAGGCTCGATCATCCAATCCGGGATCTCTTCTGTGCCGATCTCGAGAAGGAAATAGGCCATTACGCCACAGCCTCGACTGGATTCTGCTGCGCAACCCAGGCCGCCGCGACTCCCAGCGCCATCTTGCGCACGCGGGCAATGATGCCCACTCGCTCCGTCACGCTGATTGCGCCCCGTGCTTCAAGCAAGTTGAAAAGGTGGGAACACTTCAGCACCTGATCGTATGCCGCGAGCAGCGGAAACCGCGCCTTGGTTTCGGCTTTTCCGAATTGCGCCAAAAGCCTCTGACATTCTCTCTCGTGCAACTCGAATTCCTGCCACAGAGCCGCGACATCGGCCAGTTCGAAATTGTAGACCGAAAATTGCTCTTCATCGGCGAGTCGCACGTCTGAATATTTCACGCCCGGCGCCCACTCGATGTCATAAACGCTCTCGACATCCTGCAGAAACTTGACGATCCGTTCCAAGCCGTAAGTGATTTCCGCGGGAACAATCTCGAGATCGATGCCTCCGCATTGCTGGAAATACGTAAATTGAGTTATCTCGAGGCCGTCCAGCATCACCTGCCAACCGACGCCCCAAGCGCCCAGCGTCGGCGCTTCCCAGTTATCCTCTTCAAACTTGATGTCGTGCTTGCGAAGATCTATGCCGATCGCCTCCAGACTGCCAAGATACTGATCGATCACATCGTCCGGTGTCGGCTTGAGAATCACCTGAAGCTGCTGGTGTTTATACAGCCGGTTCGGGTTCTCGCCGTAACGCCCGTCCGCCGGCCGTCGGCTGGGCTGAACGTAGGCGACTTTGTAAGGCTTGGGTCCAAGCACGCGCAAGAACGTCTCGGGAGCCATCGTTCCCGCGCCCACCTCCACGTCGTGCGGTTCCTGGATTACCACGCCGCGATCAGCCCAAAATCGCTTCAGGTTGAAAACTGTGTCTTGAAAGGAATGCATTTGAGTTGCGCCTCGCGCTCACAGCGCTTCGAGCAACGATGGCGTGCGAAAATGCCGCTCCACATGCTCTTCCATCCGCCGAATCAGAAACCGCCGCAGGTCGAGCGCCGTATCTTTGTTCCATGCTACTTGCGGCAGATCACGAATCGGGTAACGCAGCATCGCTACCGCTAAAGTACGCGAATACTGGGATAGATTGCGATCCGGGTGCTCCGAAAGGTCCGGCAAAAAGCCGGAAAGCCGTGTCGCCCATAGCGAAAAATACGTGACGGCGCTCCAAACGCATCCCGGGGTGCGTTCGTGCATATGGCTAAGAACCGCGCCGATCAGACGGAAGAAACGCTCGCTCGGCTCATCCGGCGGAAGAATCTGCTCGCTGACCTCGGCGATATAGTCGAGTGCGACGGCAGCATCGAAATCGCTGAGCAGGTCGAAATGCGATTGCACCAGATCGCAGGAATTCAGGTTCACCAGCTCGCGCGTTTCTTTTTGCGAATACGACAGGTTCACGAGCGAGAGCCGCTCCAACCCGGATCCGAAACTGCTGTTCGGCTTCTTTGCACGCCTCGCGACACCCCGCAGTTTTCCCTGGTCTCGCGTGAAGAAACTGACAATCAGGTCCGACTCACGAAACGGATAGGTTCGGAGAACGTAAGTCTCGCTTACCCGGGCCGGCAGATTTTCAGCGTACCAAAGCGATCACTTGATTACCGTGGAACAATGAGAAATTGCGGCATCGAATTGCAGTGCTGTCTTTGATTGTTGTAGCGGCAATTCTCGCCCAGAATGCCGCGTCTCAGCCCCCGCTGCTATTGCTGACCCCGCAGCGTCTCAACCGACTGCAGCGGGATCACGATCGCCAGACGGTGCGATGGATCAATTTTCAAACCCGCATTGAATCCGCGCCGGAGTCGCCAGAGCGCGGTTTCGAGCTGGCACTGTACTACGCCGTAACGCATGACGAGAGACGGGGCAGGGAAGCAGTTGCATGGGGTATCGCACATCACTGCGACGGAAGGCAAGTGGCGCTGATTAGAGTCTGGTGCGCTGACCTGATCTCCGAATCAGACCGCCAGAGGCTCGGTGGCTCCGTGCACTCACGTGGTGCACCGGCAATTTAAATTTGATTGAGATATGGCGTGATGGGCTGTTTACCGCCATCGCGACCGGGCAGGACACAACTCAGTATCGTACGCGCCTGTGGACAGGTATTCTGGCGGATCTGAGACAAGGCCGCTTCGCTGATGGAAACTCTCTTTACGCAGCCACTGAATATATGGATGCTGTCCGAACGGCCGAACACGTCGATCTTCGCGAAGACGCTACCGATTTTTTTTCGAGTCTTCCGGCTGAGTACCTGCTTGTCCATGAAACCGGGCGAAGTGGATCATCCGGAATGGATGGCGCACATCGCGGCGCTCGCGTATGTTGGACTCGACCCGAATCTTCCCGGTTCGCAGTACCTGCAGGGATGGGCCATGGAGGACCGGCAAACGGTTCGCGAGGGTCCTGGTGTCGCGTATGAGTTCTTGTGGGGAAATCCCTATCTCCCCGGCGTGGGGTATGAGAGTCTCGCGCCTTGGACGTACGATCCCGAGCGCGGTCTATTTGCACGGGCGGATTGGAGCACAGAGGCATGTTGGATCCAAATCTCTAAGCGAGGGATTCAAGAGAGGAACTGTGCTCCAGGATGGCCCCAACGCGCTACGACGTTTGGGCACTTGACCCTGATGCCGCTGAAGCAGGTTTGCGTAGAAGTGCCGCGGAGGAAATTGGATGAAGCCGAAATCATCTCCGGCCTTCGCCCAAACGAGGCGCTGTCTTACCTTAAGGACAAAACCATTGAGTCCGGCGCCGCGGATGCCGCTGGCTTATGGCTCGTCCCTGCGAACATTGCGGGCAATGTTTGTGCGGCCGCAAGGCACATGTCGAACCCCTGATACACTTGTAATTCCAACATGATCGCTGCAACACAACTGCGTCCCGGCATGGTCGTCAAGTTCAATAACGACCTTTTTTCCGTCTTCAGCATGGTCCACCGCACGCCTGGCAACCTCCGCGGCTTTGTTCAAGCTAAAATGCGGAACCTGCGCTCCGGGTCGATGATGGAACACCGCTTCTCCTCCGAAGACAAGGTAGAGCGAGTCGCGCTCGATGAGCACGAAATGGAGTATCTGTATGACGACGGCGAATACTTCTATTTCATGAACACTGAGAATTACGAGCAGATGCACTTGACGAAAGACATGCTCGGTGATGGCATACTATATCTCATTCCGCAGCTACACGTGAATGTCGAGTTTTATGAAGGGAAGCCAATCAGTGTCGAATTGCCGCCCAGTGTCGAAATGACGGTGAAGGAAACGGAGCCCGCGTTAAAAGGCGCGACCGTCTCAAACGTTACGAAGGCCGCGAAGATGGACACCGGTTTGGTTGTTCAAGTGCCGCCGTTTATCACCGAGGGGGAGCGGATTCGAATCAGCACCTCTGACGGCAGTTATCAGGAACGGGCCTGAGGTTTTGCGCTTCGCGACCCTGCATGCTCCGGTATCTCGTATTTGTCGATAAACCAAACTGCGAGCCCGAATAACACGGCCAGTCCGATGGCGATCGCGGCAAGCATCGGCGTGTGCGTAAGTAGGAATTCGAATGTCCGGTGGCCATATTTGCGGCCCAAGTACGCGAGCGCGAAATACCGAATTCCCCTCGCCACCAACAGCACCCCGATAAAGTAGGACCACCTCACTTTCAAAGCGCCTGCGCAAAAAACCGGAACTTTCATCGGCAAAGGCAGCGGAGATATCGCGGGAATGAACACGGTCATCAATCCATACCGCTGGAACCAGGCATGCATCCGCGCGCCACGGCGTCGGGAGATGTGCTTGGCAAGCACCACTTCACCCCCTTTCCGGGCAATCGCGAACAGGATTAAAGTACCGAGGAGAGAGCCGAGCACGGCACATGCCGCGGCGATGTAGGCCTGGTCCGGGCGCCTCGCGGCGAGCGCAACCATAAGGGCATCGACGCCGCCCACTACAGGAAGACCCGCGGAATCGAGAATGGCCAGAAAGAACAGACCAAGTGGGCCCCACGAAAGAAGAACGCCCGCCCACCGATCCCATCGCGAAAACAAAGAGTGAATCAAATGCTTCAGGTTCCGTCCGCTCCAAGCATTGTCACCAACGCACCCTCGTCTAGAATTGCAATCTTCAGATCACGCGCTTTCTCGAGCTTCGAGCCTGCGTCTTCTCCGGCCACGACGTAGCTCGTCTTGGCGCTCACCGAACCTGCCACTTTCCCTCCGGCGGCTTCTATGCGCTCCTTTGCTTCTTCTCGCTTCAGCGTCGGCAGAGTCCCCGTCAAGACAAACGTCAGGCCGCTGAGAGGCCCCGCTCTTTTCGTTCGTTTCGGCGCCGTGAATTGTAGGCCTGCCGCTCGCAGGCGCTCGATAAGCTCGCGGTTTCGGCTCTCGGCAAAAAATTGACGAATCGCCTCCGAAACCTTCGGCCCAATCTCATCGGCTTCTTGCAGAGCTTCGGAATCCGCGGCAGCAATCGCATCCAGATTTCCAAAATACTCAGCGAGTATTTGGGCGGTGCGCTCGCCTACGAACGGGATACCCAATCCGTTCAGCACTCGAGCGAGCGGTTGAGAGCGCGATTGGTCAATGTTGCGTACGATCTTAGACGCCGATTTCTCTCCCATTCGCTCGAGCTCGAGAAGCTGCGCGGTGGTGATTTGGTACAAATCGGCGATATTGCGCACCAAGCCGCGGCTCAGAAGCTGATCCACCAGCACATCGCCCATGCCATCGATGTCCATCACGTGGCGGCTCGCAAAATGGAGTAGCGATTCGCGTAGCCTCGCCGGACAGTTCGTATTGACGCATCGGCTGGCCGCCTCGCCCTCTTCGCGGACCACATGTCCCCCGCAAACCGGACACTTGCTAGGCATCCGAAACGCCCGACGATGTGAGCCGCGCTCGGTAACCCGTACAACTTTCGGGATCACATCTCCGCTGCGTTCGATCACAACCGAATCGCCGATTGCCACCCCCAGCCGCGCGATTTCGTCTTCGTTGTGAAGGGTCGCGCGCGAAACCGTGACACCCCCGATGCTGACCGGCTTCAGATGAGCAACCGGTGTCAGCGTTCCCGTACGCCCCACCTGCACTTCAATGCTTTCAAGCACCGTCAACGCCTGCCGCGCCGGATATTTGAAAGCGATTGCCCAGCGCGGCGCCTTGGCGGTCCAGCCGAGCTTGTGCTGCTGCTCCACCGAGTTGATCTTCGCGACGACTCCGTCAGTTTCGTACGGCAGAGCATCGCGCTTCGTTTCCCAATCGCGGATGAAATCCAAAAGATCGTCGACTCCTGCGCACTTCTTCCGGTGAGAATTGACTTTGAACCCGGCCGCTGCCAGCGCCTCCAGGCTTTCCCAATGGGTCGCCATCGCAGCCCGTCCATTCTCGAGAAGGAAGTAGGCGAAGTAATCGAGCTGGCGAGCCGCCGTAACAGAAGGATCGAGAGCGCGCAACCCCCCAGCCGCTGCATTTCGCGGATTCGCGAACACCGGCAATCCGGCGCGCTCGCGTGCTTCATTGAGACGCTCGAAAGAGCGGCGCGTCATGACCGCTTCGCCGCGAACTTCGAGCGCCCGATTCCGAAGCCCGCCGTCGCGCAACCGCAGCGGAAGCGATCGAACCGTGCGGGCGTTCTCGGTGACATCCTCGCCCACCCGTCCATCGCCGCGTGTGAGAGCCTGACGAAATGTCCCGGCCTCATAATAGGCAGCCATCGAAAGGCCATCCAGCTTCAGCTCCGCTACGTATTCATATTCATCGGATTTGAGAAGCGTCCGGACGCGTGCGTCGAATTCCCGAAGTTCGCCCTCATTCAGGGCGTTGTCGAGACTGAGCATCGGCGAGCTGTGCGGGACTTTGATAAAGCCTTCGCGCGGTTGGCCTCCGACCCGCTGCGTCGGAGAATCTGGCGTGCGCAGCTCCGGATGAGCTTCCTCGAGCTCCCGCAGCTCGCGCATCAGTTTGTCGAATTCTGCGTCCGAAATCTGCGGATCATCGAGAACGTAGTAGCAGTACTCATGGTGCTCGAGTTGCTTTCGTAAATCTTCCGCACGTTTCGCGAGCGAAACTTTCATACGCCAAACCTATAATGGTGAACTTGGACAGCTTCCACGCGAAACGCGCGGCTATTCATCTATAATCCGATTGCGAGGGGCCTCTCGCGGAGCAAACACTCGCTTCAACGTACCACCGCAATTCTTGCCCGGCAGGGCATCGAAGCCCATTTGATAGCGACCACGGGACCGGGAAGCGCCGGATCGCAAGCGAAGCAGGAAATCGCGAGCGGATGCGATCTCATCATTGCCGCGGGCGGCGACGGCACCATCAATGAAGTCGCGAACGGAATGCTTGATACTGGGGTGCCGCTCGCGATTCTGCCCGGCGGCACGGCGAACGTACTGGCTCGGGAACTGCGCCTGCAGATCCATATCGAAAAAGCTGCCGAGCAGATCTCGCGGCTGCGGCCGTGCCAAATCTCGGCGGGCGGGATACGCATTCAAGAGTCGAAACGGCGCTGCTTCTTGTGCATGGCCGGCGCGGGTCTCGATGCGGAGATTATTTCGCGTCTGAACCTCGATTGGAAGGAAGCTGCAGGGAAGCTCGCGTATTACGCGTGCGCATTTTCGCATGCCGTGCGCCCTCTGAACGAATTCGAAGTGACCGTCGACGGTGCGCGCTTTGAGGCCAGTTTCGTTTTAATCAGTCGCGTACGGAACTACGGAGGGGATCTCGAAATTGCGCGGAACGCATCGTTGTTGCGGGACGACTTCGAGGTCGTTTTGTTCCGGGGAACTTGGGGCGCGCGGTATCTTCGATATCTCGCGGGAGTGGCGTTGAAGCGCGTCCATCGCATGAACGGCTGCACCATGCTCCGCGGCCGGTCGGTGACGTGCGATTCCGCAGGCCGCGATATCTTCGTCCAGATTGACGGCGAGCTCGCGGGCAAGCTGCCGATCACGGCAGATATAATTCCCGGCGCGTTGACGCTGCTTGTTCCGCCGCAGTATCTCGCGCGGGAGAAAGCGCTCGTCGCGGTTCCCGTCTGCGCCTGACCGCGGCCCGAATCCTGCGCGATGGATAACATCACGCATTCCTTGACCGGCCTGGCGCTGGCGAGGGCCGGACTAAATCGCGTTTGTCCTCGGGCCACGCTGCTCCTCATCCTGTCCGCCAACGCTCCCGACGCGGATATCTGCGCCGCCCTCCGCGGGCAGTTCGCCTATCTGGAAGTGCATCGCGGGTACACGCATTCGCTCATCTGCCTACCGGTAATGGCGCTGCTTCCTGTTCTCGTAGTAGCTGCAATATACAGGCGCGCGCTGCCTTGGACACGCGCCTGGCTGCTTTGCTGCCTCGGTGTCGCGAGTCATTTGCTGATGGATTGGACCAACAGCTACGGAATCCGTTTGTTTCTGCCCTTTTCTTCCCGGTGGCTTCATCTCGATTGGAACAGCCTGTACGACGGCTACATCTTGGCAGTCCTCGCATTCGCGGCTCTGTGGCCCTTGTTTTCGCGCCTGGTAAGTAGAGAGATTGGCGATCGCGTACCGCAAGGCCGCGCGATTGCGGTCTTCGCGCTGGCGTTCTTCGTGGTGTTCGATGTCGGCGCGCGCTGTGCTGCATCAGCGAGTCATCGCGCAGCTTCAGGCGCGCTTGTACGATAGTGCGCTGCCCGTCCAGGCAGCGGCTTTGCCCGAGCCGTTCAGCCCTGTGCGCTGGACCGGCGTCGTCGAAACTGCACAAAGCTACCGGCTGAGCAACGTGAATGCGCTGCAGGAATTCGATCCCGAAGCGGCTCGGATTTTCTACAAACCTACGTCACGGGCCACCTTTGACGCCGCGAAGCGAATCGATCCCTTTCGCTACTTCCTCTACTTTGCCCGATTTCCGCTATGGTCGGAAATGCCGATCGCGACGAACACGGGCTCTCTTACCCGCGTGGAATTGACCGACCTCCGCTTTGGATCGCCGGGAGCCGGATCCTTTCACTGCATCGCGATTGAGAACGCCCACGCGCAAGTGTTGCGTACCTGGTTTACCTTGGGCTCAGGGTCAGATCTTGGGTGGAGCGCAGAACGAAACCCGCAGCATCAATGAGCGGATTTAGCGTGCATCGGCGCAGCGGCGCAGGCTGTCTCCGATAATGCGGCGGCTCAATTGCACCGGATCCACGTAGTATGTTCCGGACCGGACAGCCGCCATCACATGGAGTATCTGCTTATGCATGGCACTCGCACCCGTCTCGAGCCCATTCAGCACCGAACCCAATTTGAATAGCTGCGGGCGAAATACTTGCGTATCATCTCCCGCCAGCGGATTGAGATTCGAGGTCGGTTGCTTTCGTTCCATGACGCCTATCAGCCTTATCGGCGCATTTCGAGCAAGAGTTTAGCGAGGCGGGCGATTACGCTACCGAATGCTACAATCGGGGCGATTTTACACGATGTTCCGAACACTGCGTCCGCCCGTCTACCACCTCATCCTCATTTCCCTCGCCGCAGCGGGCGTGCTCTATGGCCAAGCCGCCGCAACTGCCCCACAGCCGAATTTTTCCGGCCGCTGGCGCATGGACAAAGCGAAGAGCGATTTCGCCGGGTTCACCGTCCCCGACATGGTGGTTCGAGTCATCGACCAGCACGACCCCACTATGAACATCCACACCGTCGAGACGATCAATGGAAAAACGAGCACTGCCGATGTGAGTTACTTCCTCGATGGAAGCGGCGCCAAGAACGTGATCAACGGGCGCGACGCGATCAGCAAGGCGTTCTGGGACGGCCCTGCGCTGATGATTCGAACCTACACCAAAGATTCGAAGGGAAACGAGGTCGAAATTATGGATCGGTACGAGCTCTCCGGCGACGGGGATACTCTAACCACTACCAGCCACATCGCGAACACGAAAGGCTCGGTCGATTTGAAGCTTGTCTCGTCTAAGGAAGCGGCCCCTCATTAGCCACGCGCATCCAGTTTCTTCAACGCCCATTGCGCGGCGTAAAGACCGCACAGCCCATGCACGGAGCCCCCCGGCGGAGTGGAAGACGAGCACAGATACACTCCTTTCAAGGGCGTGCCGTACCGCCTCCAAGTTGGCCGCAACGCGAATTGCTTCACAGTATAAGCTCCGCCGACGACATCACCGCCCACGAGGTTTTCGTTCCACGCCTGCATCTGTGCCGTGTTGTGAACAGTCTTCGCAAGAACACAGTCGCGAAATCCTGGAGCGAAGCGCTCAATTTGCGCTTCAATCTGCGCCAACGCTGAGCCTTGCCATCCATTAGGAACGTGGCAATACGCCCAGGCAGTATGCCGGCCCTTCGGCGCACGCGTGGAATCGAAGAGACTCGGTTGTACCAGCAAAACGAACGGATTCTCGGGCGTCTCGTTGTGCCATGCCGCGCGTTCGGAAGCGGCGATTTCCTCGAGCGTCCCTCCTAAGTGGACGGTTGCCGCCTGAAAGCAATCTCGTGCCCGCCAGGGAATGGGTTCGCGCAGAGCGTAATCCACTTTGAACACGCCCGGGGCATACTGATACCGTCCCAGCGCGCGGCGAAAACCGGAAGGCAAGCGCCCACCCGCAAGCTTGAGAAGACCCTGCGGGCTGACATCGCACAAAATCACGTCTCGCGGACCGATCTCATCAAGAGACGCGACGCGGGCATCCGTTCGGATGCTGCCGCCCAGCGCGCGGAGCACTGCCGCGAGAGCGTTCGAAATGGATTGCGATCCGCCGCGGGGAATCGGCCACCCCACCGCGTGACCTGCTGCACCCATAACGAGACCGAATGCGGAACTGAGCAGATCTTCCAAAGGCAACGCGGAGTGAGCAGCAAGACCGGCAAATAGCGCCCGCGCCCGCGAGTCGGGCAGCAAAGCCCGGGCGAGAACCGTCGCGGGCCAAACCGCGCGCAAGCCGAAGCCAGCCAGCCGAAACGGGTGATGCGGCCAACTCAGCGGATCGCGGAACGCTTCACGGAAAATGGCGCGCCAGTTGCGGGCCAGCGGTTCGAAAATTTTTCGATAGGATCCCGCCGCACGGCCAAACTGCTCCGCCGTTTGCCCCACATTGCGATGCAGAAGAATCGCCGTGCCGTCGTCCAGCGGATGTGCCAGCTCAGCGGGCGACCAGATCCACTCAAGCCCATGCTGGGCCAACGCGAGCTTCCTGAAGAACGGCGACGAAGCCGCCATGGGGTGAACGGCCGAGCCGAGATCGTGATGAAATCCGGGCAGTGTCAACTCGCCCGTGCGCGCGGCTCCCCCGGCTACGGATGCGGCCTCCCGAACCTCAACCTCCATTCCGGCTTGCGCCAGAACAATCGCTGCCGAGAGTCCGTTAGGACCGCTTCCGATGACAGTGGCGTTGCGCTTCACTCACTTGATTATGAGTGGAGCGTTATCGTTTGCGAGTGGATGCCGTCGTCGATTCGGCCTTCGGCGTCTCTGTTGCGCCGTCGCCCGACGCCCCATTACCCGGTCTTCGGGTACCAGACTTCTGCGACAGAAACTCCTTGAAGGCCGGAGCTTCCACGTATTGCCAGTCGTCTCCCTGATTCCAGGGTCCGCGCGCATCGCGCTCGCCCTGATCGCCCGTGCCAGTCGAGTCATTGAAGTACTGCTTCACCAAGTCTGGCGTGGGCGGGATGCGCCCGATCGAGAACGGCGCTTTGCCCATGCTTTCGAGCGCCAGCGTAAACGCCTTCATGTGCGTGATCTCGCGCGTCATCAGAAACTGAAGAGCGTCGATCGTCCCCTGATCGTCACAGAAATCGATTAATCGTTCGTACACGATCTTGGCGCGCGCCTCAGCCGCGATATTGCTGCGAAGATCAACATCCAGCTCTCCGGTGATCTTCAGGTAATCGGCGGTCCAGGCATTCCCCACGGAATTGTGGAGCGCGACGCCTCCCCCGCCCGCAATCGCAACCATCGGATCGGCTTCCGCGGCGTTTCTCTCCTTCTTCATGGGTTTCAGGTGCATCCGCGCGAGCGTCCCAACAATTTCCAGATGGCTCAGCTCTTCCGTGCCGATATCCATTAACAGGTCTTTGCGTTCTGGGTCTTCGCAATTCAGCCCCTGTATGGAGTACTGCATTGCAGCCGCGAGTTCGCCGTTTGCTCCGCCGAATTGTTCAAGGAGCATGTTGCCGAATTTCGGATCGGGCGTCCCGACACGAACCGTGTACATCAATTCTTTTATGTGGTGATACATTTTTCTCCGAGTTCTTGCAGGAACGTTCTATGTGTTCCAACGGTAATGTGACGCTCGCAACGACCATTTCAGCCGCGAAAACAAGAGTGATAGAAATACTACGAGGCCAAGCCTGTGAAAGCTGAGGAACGTAGTGGCGCGAAACGGCTCACTCTCTTCGCGATATTCGTGTTAACGTTGGCGGCTTGGTTCAGCGGTTGGGGGCTCGATGATGTACCGGAGTTTTTTCGGAACCCTGCAAGAGCCGCGCTAGTTGCTGTTGAATGTGCGGCTCTGATTGCCGCCCTCGCGCTCGGAATCGAACTGGTCCCGTTTCGGAAGGGCAGGGAAGAAGGGCGGCATTGGCCCATCATCGCGGGCATGTTAGTTGTACCCCTTATCTTCGGGGTCGTCGCGTCCTTCGATCGGCGGAGTGTGTTTGTGTTTCGCGATGCGGGTTGGCTGCGATGGACAGGCGTGGTGGCGTATTCAGCAGGCTTGGCCCTGCGGCTGACGGCGCTCCGACAATTGGGTAAGCAGTACAGCGTGTTCCTGACTCTGCAATCGGAGCATGAGCTCATTCAAAGCGGAGTGTACCGGCTCATCCGCCATCCCATTTATTTAGCGCAGATGCTCATGATCCCCGGCGTCCTACTGTCGTTTCGAAGCCCGCTCGCGACATTCGTGTTGGCCGTCACCGTGTTGTTCGTCGCAAACAGAATTTACCGCGAAGAAGAGCTTTTAACTGGCGAATTCGGGGAGGGCTACCGGGAATATCGGCGGGGTTCGTGGAAAATGGTGCCTTGGGTGTGGTGAGGAACAACATGGCACAAAATTTCGCTAGCCGTTTAAAACACGCGATCCAGGAAAATGGACCGAAGCTGCAAGCCGTCTCTGAACAAAACGCCGCCAACCGTTCCGGCGTCTCCGAAGGCTGGTCGCGGAAGCAAGAATTGGGTCATCTGATCGATTCGGCCACGAATAACCGCGCCCGATTCACTGTCTCCGCTCTCACCGGAACTTACGCGGGTCCCACCTATGATGGACGGGGATGGGTGGAGCTCGGAGGCTATGCGGATACGCCATGGGCTGACTTAGTGGAACTGTGGACTCGCTTGAACGACGCTCTTGTCCGCACGATTGAGCGCATTCCCGACGCGCACTTGAGCACCCAGTGCAAAGTCGGCGAAGGCGACCCGGTCACCCTCGAGTTCTTGATCGAGGACTACATCATGCACATGCAGCATCATCTCGACCACATCCTCGATCGCGAGCGCCAGACGTCCTATCCCAGCGAGTCCCGCGCCGCTCCGCTGTAACTGAGCTGCTATCCTCCCGCCCTTGCTTGGCGTTCTCGTTCCAGCACAATTTCATCGAATGCGTGAAGAAGCTCTTCGCGCTTCGAGTACGGTCCGGGCACATACGCGCGTGACTGAATTCCGGCTTGCGAGAGCTCCACGATGCCCCAGTCCTCGCGGTTCGTTTTGTCCCAGAACTCAATCGCATCGTCAGCGAAGAATTCGGGTTTCGCCAGCTCCGAGGGATGAAAATGCCATTCGCACACAATTTCCGTGCTGTCGACGGCCTTGGGCCACAACGTATGCACCATCATGTAATCCGGATGCAGGCTGAGCAGAAGATTAGGAAAAATCGCGTAATAACACACCTTCTTCCGCTCTTCTGTGCCCAACCCGGGCAGATAATCGCGGCGCCGGACGCCGTCCATGCTCATGGTCTCGGCGCTACCGCGGAATCCCATGCCGCCGCCGATGTAATTTGGCGTGGGCGATTCATTATCCGCGCCCAGGTAATCAGTTAACCGATTCAGCGTCGGATGAAGAACCGGGCAGTGCAGGCACTCATTGTAATTGAGGACCACGAGTTTCCAGTTTGCCCGCACCGGGTAGACAATTCGCTTGTGCAATCGCAGCTCTTCCATCCGCCACGGCGCGAACTTTTCGGGCAACTCGCCGAGCTGTTTGGAAAGCGGCTCCGCATTTTTTCCCAGATGAAGGAAGATGTGCCCGTCCCAAACCGCCGCATGGACGTTACGAAGCGGATACTCATCCCGCAAAAAATCGGTGTCGCCCATCTGCGGCGCGCCCAGTAGCCGCCCGTCGAGCGCGTATGTCCAGCCGTGATACGGACATTGAATGCGGCTCGCAAAATGGCCCTCCGCAACGGTGCACATCCGCGTTCCCCGATGACGGCACACGTTATAGAAGGCCCGAATCTCCGTTGCATCCCGGACGATGATAATGCTTTCTCCCGCGATCTCGCGTAGAAAATAGTCGCCCGGACTCGGGATCGCGTCCGCACGCCCGGCGCAGATCCAGCTCCCGAAGTAAAACGTCTCGAGTTCGTCACGAAACCGATCCGGGTCGGTGTAATAGCGAGCCGGCAGAGTCTTGAAACCGGGTTGGATTGCGGTCTGCAACTTTCACCTCTTGTAAGCTCCAGATTAGGTCATCATGACATCGGCCCGCGTTCGTACTGCACTGACGCTCGCGTTCGTAACTTTCGCCGGGGCGGCGCAATTGCCCTTGAAGCCGGGTGCCTATCGTGTCGCGGGAGGAACCATTTATGTCGGAATCGAGGCTGAGCCGCCCGACCAGCCGGCGATGCAGTACTACGACGCAAAAACCCGACGAATCGGAACTCTCAAGAACATCTCGAGCCATGAATATCGAACCGATGACTCCCCTAAGTTGACGTTTGTTTTGGATTCGCCGTCGTCTCCAGTTGTCGAAAAGCCATTCGTCGTCGAGCACGGCCCCGATCGCCTCGGCGCATCGCTATGGCACGCGCCTGGAGCCCAGAGACGTTCAACAATCATCTTGATTCACGGTGCAGATGACGAGACCCGCGCGATGGGGTTTCTCATTCCGTATTTCGTTTCGGATGGACTGAATGTGGTCACCTACGATCAGCGCGGCACCGGCGAGTCTACGGGTAACTGGCGATATACAGGGCCCGATTCCAAGGCCGATGACGTCGTCGCCATACTGCAGAAAGTTAAGACCAATTCAGCGGTCGACGCGCATCGCGTCGGGGTTTGGGGATTCAGCAACGGCGGTTGGACCGCGCCCATTGTCGCCACGCGCTTTCCGCTCGCCTTCATGATTTTGAAAAGTGCGCCCAGTGAAAGCATCGCGGAAAATGTACTGTACGAAGTTGGGCAGGCCTTGCGCGAGCACGGCCGGTTCACCCCGGATCAGATATCCCAGGCGCTCACCTTCGAACGAACGATGCTCCTCGCGCTCCAGACGAACTCGAATTGGAATGCAGCCGGCGACGCGTTGAATGCTGCAAAGAAGCAGGAATGGTTCCCGTATGTCCGGATTCCCCCGGGAATGACGACTCCACCACCGCCGCCGATGCTGGCCGCTTTGCAAGCCGCGCTCATCTATGATCCGGCGGCGACGTTACAGCGCGTTCGTACACCTACGCTCGCATTATTCGGCGCCCTCGATAAGAACCTTGATTCGGCCGACAGTGCGGCGCGCCTTCGCAAGGCGTTGGATCAAGCAGGCATGAAGGACCTGAGCATCACGACCTTCCCGGGCGCAGGGCACACATTGGTGAGGTCGACGACCGGATATGAAGACGATCCGTTATTGCCTGAGCGCACCGTCGAGGGATACCCGGAAATTGTCATCCCTTGGCTCGATGCTCGAGGCTTCACCAAATAGCAGGATTTTTCAACGACCGGCAGCGTCTCTAACGAACACTCATTTCCCATTGCCTCGCGACCACGGCGGCACAATCCCGTTCATGCGCGCGTACGCCACCAGTTGCCCCATATGCTCGTTATCGTGGACGAGGATGCGAAGGTACATGCCCTCGACGGTGGCATCGCGGTCCTCAATCTTCACCTTTCGCTGCAGGTCGGCGGGTGTCACGCTTGCATGCGCTTGCTTGACGGCCTCTAGCGAACGCTTCAACCAGTTGATGACTTCCGCTTTATTGGTAACGGTCTTTTCCATATTGACGGCTTTGGGGGAGTTGAGCTCGGCAGGCATTTTGGGGCCTGTGACACTCAGCAGGTAGAAGTTCGCGAGCGCGATGTGCATCAACACCTCGCTCGTTGATCGCACGCCGGGCGCGGGACGCCAGGCGTACTTGTCAGCCGGAATCGCCTCGGCTAGCGCCACCAGTTGCCTGGAAACATGGCCCCACTCTCCGTCATAGCCTTGCCAAAGCCCTTCCAGCGGATCCACCTGGGCATGTAGAGCCATCCCGCCCAGAACAACAGCCAATAGAAGCGTTCTCATGATCTCTCCTATAGCATGTCGCGGGTGGAGCGGCCTTTCTACGCTGCCATGCTGGTTTCAATCCGGCATCACCTGTGGGACACTCGAACAAATGACGCGAGCGATAGCGCAATATGTATTCGCCGCGCTGTTGCCATTGCTTTCAACGCAAGCGGCGGTGCCGTCGAGACGCGTTGTAAGCGCCGTCGAAATCGTCTGCTGGGCTCAGGCTGAACAAGAGGCCCCGCGCGCGATTCCCACCATTCGTTCGCATGAACGCGCCCCGCAACCCGCGCCAACCTACTTATCCCGGACCAGGCCGGCACCGCACATTCCCGTTCTCTTCCAAAGACCGCCTCCCAGGCCCTCTCTTTTCTCGTAATCACAACCAAACGAAAAGGAGACAACGAGTGTCTTTAGGAAACGTTATGCGTTTTCTCGGACTCCGCGACCGTGAGTCCGAGGATCTACTGCGTGCAATCAGCCGCCGCCGTGAGGAACTGCGCGCCGCGTCCGACGATCAATTGAAATCCCTCGCAAGAAACATCGGCCACCATCCTGGCGTGATCGAGACCTTCGCGCTAGCGGCTATTATCGCGGAGCGTGTGCTCGGGCTGCGCATGTTCGACGTGCAGATCGTGGGCGCGCTCGGGCTCCAGCGTGGACACGTGGTCGAGATGCAGACCGGCGAGGGCAAAACACTCGCCGCCGTTCCCGCCGTCATCTGGTACGCGCTCCACGGCCGCGGCGTTCACGTTCTGACCGCGAATGATTATCTTGCTCGTCGCGACACCGCATGGATGCATGAGATCTACCAGTGGTTCGGGCTTTCTGTCGCTTACATCTCGCAGAACATGTCAGCCGAGCAACGCCGTGCCGCCTACCTATGCAATGTGACCTATGCGACTGCCAACGAAGTTGGCTTCGACTACTTGCGCGACGGCCTGGCCCGGAGCGCTGGCGAGCTGGTCCAGCGGCCGTTCGCCTTCGCCGTCATCGACGAAGTCGATTCCATCCTGATTGACGAAGCGCGCATACCGCTCGTGATCGCAGGCGGCGTTCCGGAAGATCCCGCGTTGGCGCACCGCATCGACTCAGTCGTCGCGCACCTCCGGCCTTACGTGCATTACCTCGTAGACGAGTTCGCGCGTAACGTGCAGTTGACCGACGCCGGTATTCGACGAGTCGAAGCAGCCCTTGGCTGCGGTAGCCTGTTCGACGAACAGAACCTTCGCAGTCTCACCGCGGTGCAGGACGCGCTGCACGCGCATGCACTGCTCAATCGCGATGTCGACTATGTCGTCAAGAACGGCTCGATCGAAATGGTCGACGAGTTCAAAGGACGCATCGCCCAGAACCGCCGCTGGCCTGCAGGTCTTCACTCCGCGCTTGAAGCGAAGGAACGCCTCGGGTTGAAGACGCAGGGGCGCATCCTCGGGTCGATCACCGTCCAGAGCCTTGCTACACTCTACGAACGAATCTGCGGCATGACCGGCACCGCCGCCACCCAAGCCGAAGAGTTTTGGAAAGTCTATAAGCTCCCCGTAACCGTGGTCCCGACAAATCGTCCCGTGATCCGCGAGGACCTCCCTGATCTCCTGTTTCCCGGCAAAGACGCGCGGAATCGTGCGCTATTGGACGAGATTCGACAAGTCCACGAGACAAGCCGTCCCATTCTGGTGGGAACCGCGAGCGTGGAAGAGTCGGAGCTGCTGAGTGCCCGCTTACACCGCTGCGGCATTCCGCACTCCGTCCTGAATGCCAGGAACGACGAGGCCGAAGCGGAAATCATCGCCCAGGCGGGCGCGCTCGGCGCGGTGACAATTTCAACCAACATGGCGGGACGAGGAACCGACATTCTGCTGGGAGGCAATCCACCCGAAGATCGCGACAAAGTAGTCGAACTCGGTGGCCTCTACGTCATCGGCACGACACGTCACGAGGCAAGGCGAATCGACAACCAGCTCCGCGGCCGCTCCGGACGCCAAGGCGATCCGGGCACATCCCGCTTCTTCATCAGCTTCGAAGACGACTTGCTTGTGCGCTTCGGTATCGCCGGGAACCCGGATATCGATAGCGTGCAACGCACCGCCGAAAGCCAGAATTTCGAAATCCGCCAGATGCTCTGGAAATACGAGTCCGCCCTTGAGCATCACCGTCAGGAAGTACACACCTTACGCCGCGAGATCCTGCTCTCGCCCGCCTGGAGCATCCGTTCCATGCTGCCGGAAGAACAGATTCACGATCTGGCCGAAGTCCTCCCTGAAGATGTGCTCGAAACAGCCGGCCGGCAGATCGCCCTCGCCATTATTGACGACCTCTGGGCCGATTACCTCGCTAATGTCGCGGAGTTGAGGGGCGGCATCCACTGGGTGTCGTGGGGCGGGCGTGATCCGCTATATGAATTCCTCACCGGCGTGCGCGAGATTTATGACGATTTTCATGAATGCCTGAAAGAAGATATCGCGGATGCGTTCGCGTCCGCCGACATCCGCAACGGCGAGATTCATTTCCAGAACCGAGAGCGTTTCGAGCGCGGCGCTACCTGGACCTACCTCACCACCGACCAGCCTTTCGGCACGCTCGGCGAGCGGATCATGAAAGGGCGTTCGGCGGAAGTTCTCAAAGCGATAGCAGCGGAGTGGGAATGCTGATTCATTTCCCGTCGGAGTTACTCAGATTCTGTATCTTCTTAGCTCATGCCTGCAACTCTTGCTTTGAGCGCCGTCGGCCGGCCCAACATATTGCCCTGAGCATACTCCACACCCACAGTTTTGAGGCCCTCAAGCGTTGCACTTTCTTCGACGTGTTCAGCAATGGTCTGGATGCCCATCACGCGACCGATGTGATGAATTCCTTCAACCATCGCGTAGTCAATGGGATCGTCCGCCATATTTTTGACGAAACGACCAGCGATTTTCAGGTAATCTATCGAGAGGCTCCTCAGGTAAGCGAATGAAGATAAGCCTGTACCGAAATCATCCAGTGCAAATAGGCAACCCAGTTCCTTGAGGACCGAGATAAACCGCATGGCGTGAGAGAGATTCGCAATTGCAGCCGTTTCCGTTATCTCTAGACACACTTGGGCGGGGTTGACTCTCGTTCGGCGGAATTCTTCGATTAAGAAAGCGAGAAAGTTCTCATCGCTTAACGATTGCCCGGATGCATTGATCGAGTAGATGGCCGGGGCTGGGTTGGATCCGCGTAACTGAAGAGTCTCGAGGGCGTGCCGAAACACCCAACGATCTACTTCTGTCATAAGGCCATAGCGCTCGGCGGCGGGCGTAAATTGATTGGGAAGTATAAGCTGGCCCTCTTCATCTAGGAGCCGGAGGAGTATCTCGCCCCATTGCCCGCTTTCCGGCTTTGCCCGTATGGAAACGATCGGTTGGTAATAAAGAGACAAATGATCGTTCCGCAAAGCGTCCTGAATGCGCCCCACCCATTGGATCTCGCCGTGGCGCTGGATCAGCGTGCTGTCGTCGAGTTCATAGACATGCACGCGGTTGCCTCCTCTTTCTTTAGCGGCATAGCAGGCCACGTCCGCGGCGATTAGCAAGCTCGAAAGAGTTGCACCGGTTTGCGGAATCGGCACGACTCCGATACTGGCGCCGACAGTGAAAATCTTGGTTTCCCACTCGAAACGAAAATTCCCGATCATCTCTCGCAGGTGATTGGCAATGCACCGCGCTTGTTCCTTGGGACAGTTTTCGAGTAGAATGCCGAACTCATCTCCTCCGAGGCGGGCTAGTCTGTCTCCCGTGCGGATACCGGCTTGCATCAACGATCCTATGTGGCGAAGTAGCTTATCGCCGGCTGCGTGACCGCTGGTATCGTTAACAACTTTGAACTGATCCAAATCGAGGTACAACAATGCACTGGGCTGGTGCGCCTCAGGGGAATCGAGGACGTGCTTCAGACGACGTTCAAACCCGCGACGGTTCTCGAGTCCGGTGAGAGCGTCCTGGACGGCTTGGTGGCTCAGTTGTTGCACGAGGTGCCGCTTATCGGTGACATCCCGAAATATCAGAACGGCGCCTACCGTTTCTCTAGCGGCGTTAAAAATGGGTGCTGCTGTATCGTCGATCGAGAGTTCCTGCCCGTCACGGCGAATCAGCAACGTGTCACCGGCTAAACGCCTTACTTCGCCACTCCTCAGGCAGTTTGCTACTGGATCTTCGGCCCGCTCCCGAGTCGCCTCAGTGAAAATATTGAAAACTTCGGGGGACGGCAAACCTGACGCTTCCGAGTTACTCCAGCCGGAGAGCGCCTCGGCAACTGGGTTGAGGTAAGTGATTTTAGCTCCGTCGTCCGTAGTAATGACAGCGTCACCGATCGAATCCAGTGTCACCTGGAACATGTTCTTTTCTGCAAGGAGCTCGTGGTTAGCCTCCCGCAGGCTCAAGGTCCGTTCCTCAACCAGCTCTTCCAATTCCTCTTGTGCCTTCCTGCGGTTCCCATCGCCGTCCTTGCGCGTTGCAATCTCGCGCTCCGTCGTTACCACCGCGCGGGCGTTGCTGCTCCCATCTCGCACCGCCGCGCCAGTGCACCAGATATCGAAAATATGTCCGTTTTTTGCGATGCGCTGCGTTCTAAACGGGACGATAGCGTGGCCGAGCCACAAGCAATCCGCCCAGGACCGCATCTCATCATGGGTAGCCTTTGGAGTAAATTCCAGAATATTTCGGCCTAGCGCTTCGGCTTCGCAGTAGCCATACATTACTTCCGCAGCTCGATTCCAGGCGAGAATTCGGCCATCGAAATCCTGGACTGTCACGGCGTCGTTCGAATTCGAGACAACCGTACGTAGGACGTCGTGGGCATTCCACGCCTCAGGACGGCCGTAGGATTCATGTCGCGAATTGTTGCTCATTCATCTCCTCAGGCTATTGCCGGGCTCCAGAACTTGAGATCAACTCTCGACCCGCAGGTTGCGGTATCGAGATTGGTCCGTTTAGCAGGGTCGAGAGCTCCCGCGGAAAGGTGAAATAAAATGTAGAGCTCTTTCCGATCTCCGACTCAACCCAAATGTGGCCGCCGGCTCGTTCGATAATCCGGCGGCAAACAGCAAGTCCAAGACCGCTGCCCGGGCGCTCCTGCCCGTGAAGGCGTCTCAGCGGTTCAAAGATGCACTCGCGATATTGTGCCTCGATTCCGATGCCGTTATCACGAACCGAGAAACGATAGCCATCTTTTTGTTCTGTTACAGAAATGTGTACACGAGGCTTCTTATTTCCGTGGTATTGAATAGCGTTTCCGACGAGATTCTGGAAGATTTGCAAAAGTTGCGCAGAGCTCGCCCGAATCGCGGGTAAAACATCAAAAGTAACGACCGCGCCCGTCTCCCGAATGAGAGCGTTCAGATTCCAGAGAGCGATACCCAAGATCGCGGATGCTTCTACCAAAGCTTCTGATGGGATATTGCCGCTCGATACCTGCGCGTAGATGAGAAGGTCATTGATTAAGTCCGCCATGCGGCTCTGTCGCTTCGAGCAATGATGTCGATGTAGTTCTTGGTATTTTCGCTCTGCCCCGCCTGGGAATCTCGCCTCAATAGTTCCGCGAACTGACACACGGTGCGAAGCGGGCTTTGCAAATCATGAGCCGCGAGCATAAGCAAACTGCTTGAGGTCTTCATTTGAACGACGCAGCTCCGCAAGCGGCGCTCCGTTCCGGAAACTGAGTGCGATTCGGAGACGCTCCGACGCATTTGATGCCTCCTCCGTAAACCAGTCGCGAACACAAGATGAGCTGTCGAGACCAGCTGCTTCCAAACGCTTCCAAGACGAGATTGACTCAAACGCCCTCTCGGCTTCGGATGCGCTGATTTGGATCGCGCATCAGAGGGAGTCGCGGGCGGATGCCCCGACTTTCCGCGCGCTTTCCGCGGTGAGCTGTTCGCTTCGCTTGTGTACTGACAGTACGCAAGTTGCCAGGGCTAAGCCCTAAAAGAGTTAAACCTTCTTTCTATCAGAGAAAGAGAGCCCCCTGTTCGAGGAATACTCTTTGGCGATTACTGATAATACCAGATATTTCTTATTTTAGCTAGGAATTTCGCTAATTGTTCAAAGTATTCAGCTTTCAAGCGGCCATTTATGAAAAAACAAGGCCGACATTGAGGGCTACTGTGCCTTGCCGCTACTCCGCCCGTAACGCTTCCACCGGATCCACCGCCGCCGCTTGCCGCGCTGGCACATAACTCGCGAGCACCGCAGCCGCCACTAACACGGCCGCCATCGCCGTAAACGTCAGAGGATCGAGCGGGCTGATTCCGAATAGCAGCGAGCCCATTAACCGTGTCAGCCCCACCGCCGCCCCCAGCCCGATCGCCACGCCGATCCCCGCTAGCGCCAGGCCGTACCGCACAAACATGCCCCTTAGCTCTCTTTGCTGCGCCCCGAGCGCCAACCGGATTCCGATTTCGCGCCTGCGCTGCGATACCGCATACGAGATCACTCCGTAGATCCCGATGATCCCGAGCACCAGCGCCACCGCACCCGCGATTCCCAGCATCACCAGCGTGAAGGAGGTTCGCGCGAGCGATTGATCGTAAATTTCCTGCATGGTCTGAACGGAGGCGACCGGCAGACTCGAATTCACCGACCAAACAGCTCGCCGGACCTGGTTGAGAAAGCTTTCCGTGCCCGCGCGATTGCTTCGGATGACGAACGTCACTGCGCGTACCGCATCAAACGTCCCGGGCCCATAGATGTCGTGCATCATCGAAGGCCAGTACACTGTTGCCGGAGCCTTCTCGTCAACGCCTTTTTCCCGGACATCTTCGACAACACCGATTACTTCATGCCACGGCATGCTCGAAAACTCGCGCAATCGCTTGCCGAGCGCGGCCGACGGCGTGCCCCACAATTCGCGAGCCAGATTCTCGGAAACAAGCACGACGGGCCTGAGGCCGTAGACGTCGGTCCACGTAAGCTCGCGACCGGCCATCATTCGTGTGCCAGCGGTGCGGAAGAACGCGGGAGAAACGCATTTGAATAGCCGCAGAGGGCCGATTCCACCGAAACCAGGTTTACCCTCCGCATAAATGATGTCCCAGTTGGAATCGAGCGCTTCCATGGGCATTTGATCTGCGAACGCAGCGGAGGTGACGCCCGGAATCGCTGCCAGCTTATCCACGATATCGTTCTGTATTCTCGTGACTTGCTCGGGCTTCGCGACCAGCGAAACGGGGATCGAAATTCGCATCGTTTGGAGATGCTCCGCATGCGTGAATCCCGGCTCGACGGTTCGCAACGCCTGGAACGTGCGAATCATCAACCCTGCGCTCACCAGCAGTACCAGGGCCATCGCCACTTGAGCCACCACCAGAACATTGCGGGAGTGATGGCGTTCGCGGCTCACGCTCGATGTCCGCCCCGCGCCTCGAAGAGCTACGGAAATCCGCGGACCGGCATATTTCAGAGCCGGTATCAAGCCGAATAACATACCCGAGAGCAGCGAAAGACCCACAGTGAAGACCAGTGCCCGCGAGTCAAGCGAGATTTCGCTCAAACGCGGCAGGTTTGCCGGACCGATGGCCACCAAAAGCCGCAGACCTTCGTAGGCGAGCCCCACTCCGAGCGTGCCGCCTATGAGTCCTAGCAATACGCTTTCCACCAGCAGTTCCTGAATGATTCGCCGCCGTCCCGCTCCGAGTGCGGCTCGAATCGCAAGCTCCTGCTGCCGGGCCTCCGCTCGCACCAGCAACAAATTCGCCACATTCGCGCAGGCGATCAGCATCACGATCCCGATCGTGCCCATCACCACCCACAGCGCGTTGCCAATATTGCCGATCACTTCTTGTTTGAGAGGACGAATGGCGGGCGTGATCCTCCAAGTCTCATAAAAGTGAGGATTCGTGCCGGGCCCATTCGACCAGGAATCCATCCAGATCGGCAGCATTCGCGTGAGGTCGGCATTGGCTTGCGCGATTGTAATTCCCGGCCTGAGTCGGGCGATTCCCTGATACCCGAACCCGGCCAGGATGACCTTCGAGCGATCGAAGGCGACCGGGACAATGATGTCGAAATCTGCGTTCATCACCCGGAACCCTCGCGGCATCACTCCGACGATTTGTCGCGGGCGCGAATCCACTCTGATCTCGCGGCCGATCGCCGACAGATCCCCTCCGAAGCGCCGCTGCCAGTATCCGTAGCTGAGCATCACAGTCTTGGCATACGGCGGCATCTGGTCGGCACGCGAGAGCCAACGGCCGGCAACCGGTGAAACGCCGAGCGCCTGCAGCACGCCATCGGTGACGGCAACAATGCGGACTTGCTCCGGCTCGGCCAAGCCGGTGACGTTCGCGCGATCCGTTACCCAGACGCCCATCGATTGAAAGGCACGGTTGTGTTCGGCGTAGGTGAAGTACATGGAGGGCGAGAGACGGAGGCCATCGGAGAAACTGGCGAGTCCGGCTGCTCCGGGAGCGGTCTGCCGGAGAGCCACAAGCTTTTCAGGGTCAGGATAATTGAGCGGCTTCAATAGCACGCTATTCACAACGCTAAACACCGCCGTGTTCGCGCCGATTCCAATCGCGAGTGTCACCAGCGCCACCGCGGTGAACATCGGATTACGGCGCAGCATCCGCAGCCCGTAACGCACGTCGCGGCTGAGCGTGTCCAGAAAGGCGATCGTGTTCATGTTGTAAATCTCTTCTCTAATCAGCGTGCTGTTCCCTAGCTTCCGGCGGGCCGCCGCGTGAGCCTCGTCATACGACATTCCCCGCGCAATGTTCTCATCCGTCTCCATCTGGAGATACGACTCCAGCTCCTGCCGGCGCTCGCCATCCCACATCACCCGTCGCAAGAAACGTCGCAAGCCCATCTGATTTACTCCGCAGCCGGCTTCAGTACGCGGCCTATCGCGCGAACGATCTCCTCCCACCGCGTTGTGTGCGCAATCAACTGTTTCCGCCCCACCCGCGTCAGCCGGTAATACCTGGCCTTGCGATTGTTCTCAGACGTGCCCCAGAATGACGCGATCCAGCCTCGATCCTCCAGCCGGTGCAAAGCCGGATAAAGCGACCCATGCTCAATCTGGAGGACGTCGTCCGAGCCGTGCTCGATCGCATGCGCGATCGTGTGCCCGTGGGCCGGGCCCAGAACTAACGTTTGAAGAACCAACATGTCGAGGGTCCCTTGGAGCATCTCGCTTTGGAGGGGGGATCCACGCCTCGGCATATGTTCCAGTGTACTCCACTAGATGATCGACCGGTGGAAACCTATCTTGAACACACCCACTGGGCGGATTCCCCGCGATCGTTAACGAAGATTACCTACGGGTGCAGAAGATGATCATTGTCAGAGAGCGTCCGGACTGTTGCCGCTGAAGTTCCACAGGCAGCTTTGCTGTCGCTTTACGGTCTCTTGCTCCACTTCTCGTACTCGCGCGTGTGCCGCGATTCCAGGCTCACTTCTCGCCCCCCAATAAACATTCCCTTGATGTTCGTCCGCGCCTCCATTGGGTCGCCATCCGTCAGAATCAGGTCCGCAACTTTGCCTTTCTCAATCGAGCCGAGCTGGTTCCCGACCCCCAGAATCTCCGCCGTATGAATCGTCAGCCCTTTCAAAGCTTCGTCCCGAGGCAGCCCGAAGGCAGCCGCCTGAGCCGCCTCAAACGGCACGTTTCTCGCAAACTCGGTGTCGAATGTGCCGAAACAGATCTTTACCCCTGCTCTGTAGAAATCATTCGGCAGTGTATACGGAGCATCGTATGGATCATCGTCGCGCAAGGGCAATTCGAACGTTTTTCCCAGCACCACCGGAATATTGCGCGCCTTCAGCAGCGGGCCCGTGCTGCCGATCTCGCGCGGATCGGCAATAATGATCTTCACCTTCGCTTTGTCTGCAAACGCCACCGCATCTTTGATTGCTCGTTCGCGCTCCGCTCGCACAAAGAGCGGAAGCTTTCCATCAATCACCGGGATCATCGCCTCAAGCTTTACATCTCGTCGGAAGTCCGGTCCCGGGGCCGCTTTCGCCTGCTTGTAGCGTCGCGCCTGGTCGATGAAATCGCTGAATCGCTCCAGCCGTTGCTTGTACTCGCGTTCCACCTCCGAATACGAGCGCTGCGGTAGTCCTAGCAGCGCGACAAATTGATGCGGGACCATTTGGATCTGCGGAAAATCGACATCCATCACGGCGCTCGGCTTGACCGCCATGTCCTCCCACGTCCAGCCTTCCAGGTGCATCAACGCACCCTGGCCCGTGATGACGGTGCCATCACCCCCGCCAAGACCTGCAAAATTTGCTCCGCTTCCCGGCAGACTGATGACTGAAGTAATTCCAGAGGCTCGCGTGACCTCGATGTGTTCGCTCGATGGGTTGAATGCGATCTCGGCCCTGAGTTCGGGATTGAACAATCCAACCTCATCCAAATCCACCGAATCGCGAATCGCTGATATTTCCGACAATCCGACGTTCGTCGCGGCGTTGATCATCCCTGGATAGAGATGCATCCCATGTCCATCCACAACCCGCACGCCGCTCGGCGCCGTAATCGTCGCTCCGATTTCGCCGATTTTCCCGTCCACCACCAGCACGGAGCCGTTCTGGATATCCGGCGCGGTAACAGGATGCACCGTGACGTTCTGTATCAACACAGAATTTGCGTCCGCCCCTACCATCCGGCACGCAAAGCATGCCAGACCGAGTGCCACTGCGAATCCGGCTCTCCTCATCGCGCCACCCCCGAAACATCTTGCGCCCCGCTCGGGTGTTTTCCGCGCTGCGGCCGCGCTTGGTCTTGCTTTCCCTCAGCTTGCGCGGTGTTTTCCTTATCCATCAAAGCCTTCTTCCTCTGCTCGAACGGGCGCCGCTCTTCAAGATCTTTGCCTCGATCAAAATACTCGTGCCCGTCGATCCATACCTTCAGCACCTTCGAATAATTTGAAAGAGGATCTTGATCGAACAGCACCAAATCGCCCGATTTCCCAACCTCAATCGATCCCACCTTGTCATCAATTCCCAGCTGCTTGGCTGGATTGATGGTGACCATTGCAAGCGCCTGATCCTCGGTCATTCCGCCGTAGCGTATCGTCTTCGCCGCTTCCAGGTTCAAGTGGCGCTGCAGCTCATCGGAATCCGAATTAAGCGACACCACCACGCCCGCCCGCGTCATCATCGCCGCGTTATACGGAGTCGCGTCGTACGCCTCGATTTTGTAGGCCCACCAATCACTGAACGTCGACGCGCCCGCGCCATGTTCCGCAATCTCCCGCGCAACCTTGTAGCCTTCGAGCACATGCTGAAACGTTCGTACCTTGAATCCCATCTCGTCGGCAACTCGAATCAGCATTAAAATCTCATCTGCTCGATAGCAGTGCGCATGCACATACCGCTTGCCTTCGAGAACTTCCACTAATGGTTCTAGCCGCAAGTCTTTGCTCGGCGGAATCGGGTGTTCTCCGCGCGCCACGCGGTCGTTGTACTCCTTCCAATCCGCCTGGTAATTCTTCGCTTCAGAAAAACTTTCCCGAATCACCTCTTCGACTCCCATCCGCGTGCCTGGATACCGCCGGGGCTGCGGAGGGCCTTGACTGAAAAAGTTCGGAGGATATCCTTGCCGCTTGGGATTCTCCCCCAGGGCGAATTTGATACCCGGCTTCGCGCCCTCGAACAGCATCTCCTTTGCCGTCTTGCCCCATCGAAGCTTAATCACGATCGTCTGGCCACCGATCGCATTTGCGCTTCCGTGCAGAACGTTCGAAACTGTCAAGCCGCCCGCCAGTGCCCGGTAAATGTTGATGTCCATCGGATTGATGACGTCCTTAATGTTCACCATGGACGAATCCGACACGCTGCCCTCGTTCACATTTCCTTCAACAGCCGTGTGCGAATGGCAATCGATGATTCCGGGCGTCAGATATTTGCCTGTGCCGTCTATAACCGTTGCGCCCGATGGGGCGCTGACGTTCGTGCCCACTTCAGCGATCTTTCCGTCTTGAATTAATACGCTTCCCTTCTCGATCTTGCCTTTTGTTACCGTCAATACAGTCGCGTTCCGGATCAGTGTTGTCTCAGGGCCGCTTGCACTGGCAAGCACGGCCGCCATCGAAAATATCAAAGCTCCGCGCCGCATTTAGTTCTCCCCTCCATCTCCGATGCTTGCCGGCGTCGGCCCACGGGCTCCGCCCGCCGCCCCCGGTGGATGTTCTTGCTGAAGGTCCTTAGACGGTTTGAACTCTTTGCCATCGATGAACACATATTCAACCGTCGTTTTATCGTCGAAAGGTTCGCCTCGCGTCACCACAAGGTCCGCGATTTTCCCCTTATCGATGCTCCCCAATCGATCCGATAAACCATACATTTCAGCGGTACTCAGCGTTAATGCGCGAATCGCATCGGCACGCGACAGCCCGGCATCAATCGCCTTCTTTACCGCCTTTCTCAGCTCCGGAGCCGTATCAATTCCATCCGAATACAACGCAAACTTCACTTGCGCCTTGGACAGCATTCCAGGCACCGAAGGCGCGCGTTCGCGCATCACGAGTTCGCGGTAGTTCGGAATGTCCGCCGGGTCCGCCTCTTTCGGTTTTACCGGCCACTTCAGGCTGATGAACAGTGGCACATTCGCCTGCTTCAGCTCGTCTATGCGTGTGTATCCTTCGTGAAGCCCATACAGCGCGAACGGCACTTTGAGCTCAGAACCAAAACTCAGCATTCGATCGATCTGCTGCTCTTCCACCGCAGGGAACAGCACGCGCGGCGATTCGTTCAATCCCTGCAAATAGTGATCGTATTCGGGCCGCTTCGCGCCGCTCGGATGTGCATCGTAGATTTGCTTCGCCTCTTTGTAATGGTTCAGGTCGATAAACATTTGCCGGATGTACGCAATGTTTCCCATCAGGGAATTGGGAAACCCTGAGAAGATTCGCCCCGTTCGAAACGCAATTTCCTGTCCGATCGGCTCCGCGATCACCATGTCGCGTCCCCGTTCTCCCGCCAGATTCACCATTGCGCCGAGTCCTTCGAAGATGCCCTGGTTGGGAAATGTGGCCGCAGTCGTGAATCCCGCCGCGCGCGCCGCCTCCAACCTGTGATCGGAAGGCGAAACGAGGTCGGCGGCCCGTTCATACGAATGTGTCTCGGGCCGGTCTTCCGGGCCGTTCGATCGCGGCGCAGGAGCTGTCGTCTGAGGCGCGGGCGTTGGCTGTTGTGGCGTTGGGGTGGGACCCGGCGCACCTGCGGGTCGGCCACCCGCCGCCACCGGAGCAGCTCCGGGTATGCCCCACGTACTCAGCCCATCGATAAATCCCGGACACACCGTTAGCCCGGCTCCATCGATCACCCACGCATCTGCCGGAATCGTGACGTTCGCGCCGACATCTTGAATAATTCCATCGCGCAGCACGACCGTTGCTTTGCTCAGCTCAGCGCCGCTGACTGTCACCACGTGCGCATCCTTGATTGCAACTGCAGAAGGCGATTGCGCCCTCGCCGTGGCAAACGACAGTAGCAGCGCTCCGAAAACCCACGTAACTTTCATAACCTTCCGCTCCCGGTCACGAGTTGTGAACAAATTTGACATTGTTTCACATTTGAATCAAGTGGCTTTTGCCCTAAGCACTTGGAGCTCGCCGATTAGATTTGAATTGCCTTTCCAGCGCCATCCCTAAAATGGTACGGGTGTTACTGTTCCGGCATGAATTCCAATAAGCGTCAGCCGGAATCAGTCACCCGGCCGCTGCTGAAACGGCTTAAGGATCAGGAGAAGGCAACCTCGAAGAAAATAGAGACTCCTTCTACCGGATCGGACCCGTTGGAACCTGCAGATCTGTACCAAGACTCAGGCGAGGGTTACAACCCCGATTTCACGTTTCCGCAGACGTAAACCAGACTAGGGCAGGCGTCCGCGTCTGCCCGTCCTGATCCGCTACACTGATGCTTCAGCGGTGAGTGAATCGACAACCTACAGCAAAGCGGGTGTGAATATTGATGAGGCTCGTCGCGCTGTATCGCTCGTCAAGCGCTACGCATCAAAGACATTCACTCCGGAGGTTCTGACCTCCATCGGCAGCTTCGGCGCCGGATATTCGCTAAAAGGCTGGCGCGATCCCGTTCTCGTCAGTTCCGCCGACGGCGTGGGGACCAAGCTTAAGATCGCATTCGCAACGGGGCGTCACGACACCGTCGGCGAGGATCTGGTAAATCATTGCGTCAACGATATTGCCGTCCAGGGCGCAAAGCCTCTCTTCTTTCTCGATTATTTTGCAATTGGCAAGCTCGATGCTCAGGTTTGCGCAACTGTTATTCGAGGAATGGCCCGGGGATGTAAGAAAAACGGCTGTGCCTTGATCGGCGGAGAGACTGCCGAAATGCCCGGCATGTATCCTCCCGGCGAGTACGATCTTGCTGGTTTCATAGTGGGCGTCGTGCAACGCAATCGCATGCTTACCGGGTCCGAAGTTGTCCCCGGCGATCTCCTCGTCGGCCTCCCCTCTCAGGGTCTGCATACGAACGGCTTTTCTCTCGCGCGGAAGCTGCTCTTCGAATCTGCCCAATACCCTCTCGACGCCCGATTACCCGAGCTCTCGAAAACCCTTGCAGACGAGCTCCTCCGAGTTCACAAATCTTATCTCGCCCCCATCAAGGCGCTTCATGACGCGAAGCTTCTTAAGGCGGCCGCGCACATCACCGGCGGCGGCTTGACCGACAATCTTCCCCGGGTTCTCCCGCATAACTGTGCCGTTGAAATCGACTCCGCCTCCTGGCCCGAGCAGCCCATTTTTCGACTATTGCGCCGCCTCGGCAACGTCCCCGAAGCCGACTTTCGCCGAACCTTCAATCTAGGGATTGGAATGGTTCTCATCGTCCGTACCAGCCATTTTGGGTTCGTTTCGCAGATTTTGAAAAAACAGCTCGAGCCGTTTTCAGTCATCGGCCGCGTGGTCGAATGGAAGTTCAAGCGCCAGCCGAGGGTCACCTACCAGTGACTAACGGATCCCGTGCGCGGCTCGCCATCCTGTTGTCCGGGCGTGGGTCGAATTTCGAAGCCATCGCCCACAACGTACTCGCCGGCGTCCTGAACTGCGACATCGCCTTCGTGTTTTCGAATCGGCCCAATGCAGCCGGCCTTGCGCGCGCCCGTGAGCTCGGTTTCCCCTGCGGCGCAATTGATTCAACGGGGATCGAACGCACGGCCTTCGACACTCAAGTGGCCGAGCTGCTTCAACAGCATCGCCCCGACCTGCTTTGCTTGGCTGGATATATGCGATTCCTCAGCGGACACTTCGTCCGGCAATTTGAGGGCCGGATTCTGAATATCCATCCGTCTCTTCTCCCGGCATTCCCCGGTCTTGACGCGCAATACCAGGCGCTTACTCACGGCGTCAAGGTCACCGGCTGCACCGTTCATTTCGTCGAGGAAGACGTCGACAGCGGACCCATCCTCCTGCAATCCGCTGTTCCCGTGCTTGACACCGATACGATCGAAACCCTCTCTTCACGTATTCTCGCCGAAGAGCATAAAATCTACTCGGAAGCCATCTCTTGGGTCGTAAGCGGTAACTACCGTATCGAGGGCCGCCGCGTAATAAAGGCCTTTACTCCCAACCGACGTGAATAATACTGTGATCCTGAAACGCGCTCTCGCTGTAGTTGTCGCCCTGGCTGTTATCGCCTTTCTCATCGTCTGGTTTTCCGGCAGGACCGTCGAGTTGAAGCCGTCCAGACCACTCACCGCAATTGGTACCGATACTCCCATCAGCGTTGTGGCTACGGGTCCGCACGGAATCAAATCCTTTTCCGCTTCGGTGCAACAAAACGGCCAATCGCAAACCATTTATCAGGACAAGACTAAAGCCAACCAGACCAGCCGGGTCTACGATTTCTCCGCCGGCAAGAAACAGGCTCCGTTCTTAAAGGAAGGTCCGGCGACGCTCGTCATGAAAGCGAGCTCAAACGATCTTCGTGGCCGCACCACCAGCCTGGCTCAAGATATCCAGGTAATTCTTCACCCTCCAAGCGTGGTCGCCGATGGAAGCCAGCATTACATCAATCAGGGCGGAGCGGAGCTTGTCACGCTCGAGCTCAGCGGTCTGTGGACCGAAGCCGGCGTTCGGGTTGCACGCTATTCTGCCGGAACATTTCCCATGCCCGGTCAGCCGGCCAATAGCAATCATCGATTCTCGCTGTTTCCATATCCGTGGGACGTCTCGCCCGACACGATTCCTGTCGCTTTCGCGCGGAACGGAGCTGGAATGGAAGCGACAACCACCTTCTCGACGAAGATCTTCCCCAAGAAATTCCACGAGACCACCATCAATCTCACGGACCCGAATCTGCAAAAGGTCGACAACGATCTTGATCCCGGCGGGACCGGCAGCTTGATCGAGCGCTTCTTGAAACTCAATCGTGAGATGCGCCGCGCGAACAATCAGCAGATCTATAATCTCCGCACGAAAACCGAAAGCCGCATCTTGTGGTCAGGTCCGTTTGTGCCTATGAAGGGCGCCCGCGAATCCTACTTCGCGGATCGCCGCAGCTACATGTACAACGGCAAGAAAGTCGACGAGCAGGTCCACCTTGGCTTCGACCTGGCGCAAACCGCCAACATGTCAGTCGGTGCAGCCAATTCAGGAAAAGTTATCTACGCTGATCGCCTCGGATTGTTCGGCAATTGCGTAATTATTGATCACGGCTACAGCCTGCAAACGCTCTATGGCCATATGAGCAGAATCGACGTGAAACCCGGCGACTCCGTGCAGAAAGGTCAACACATCGGTGTCAGCGGATCGACGGGCATGGCGTTTGGCGACCATGTGCACTTCAGCATGATGATCGCCGGAATTCAGGTGAACCCGATCGAGTGGTGGGATGAGCACTGGATCCGCGACCATATCCTGAGTAGGATTGGTCCACAAGCTGCGAATGCCGCTACCGCGGGGGCACCTTCGCGCGTGCGTCAGACACCAGCGCCAAAGCGTAAGAAGCATCACCGCAAATAACATGGATATTCAGGGCTGGGACGCGCGCTATCGCTCAGGCAAGCGCAGCACTGAGGATCTGGACGCCGGGCCCACGCCACTCCTGATAGAAACAGTTCGCAAACTGAATCCGGGCCGTGCGCTTGATCTCGCATGCGGTGCCGGACGAAACGCGCTTTGGCTGGCAGCTCACGGTTGGCGTGTGACTGCCGTTGACGGTGCGGCTTCTGCTATCGAGATTCTGAATCAGCGCGCCCTTGATGCGGGGCTGTCTGTCAAAGCGCACATAGCGGATCTCCAAAAAGGTGCATACAGCATCGAACCGAATGCGTTTGACCTTGTCGCAATCTGCTACTACCTTCAGCGTGACCTGTTCGCCCCGGCCAAAGCTGGGGTCGCGCCCGGAGGCGTGTTACTCGCAATCGTCCACATCACCGAAGATCGCGAATCCCCAACGGAGAGCCGGCTCCGCCCCGGCGAGCTTGCGCAATACTTCGAGGGCTGGGAAACGCTGCACTATTACGAGGGCAAGCCGGTTGATCCGGCGCACCAAAGATCAGTGGCAGAAATCGTGGCGCGAAAACGATAGTCGGGCAGGCGATCGGTTTTCGTTCCCTGCCATATCGTCACCGCAAGAACGCACGAACCAGCAACGCGATCTTCGTCCGATTCGGCACGTTGATCCGGCGCGTCAGCACGCGGTAATTCGCTCGCTCAATGCGCGAGAGTAGGCCACGGTAGATCCGGCGCAACAGCCACAGCGATGCCCGGCTCCCCGGTGCGATCCATTCAGAGAGGCTTTCCGACTCGACGTAATGTGTCCGCGCTCGCTCCGCTTCAAATCGCATGAGCTCGCGAAAACGAAAGTCTTCGATGCCTGAACGAAGCTGCTCGACGGGCACACCGAAGCGCTTGAGATCTTCAAGTGGAAGATAGACGCGGCCCAGCTCAGCATCTTCGCGGACGTCGCGAAGAATATTTGTAAGCTGGAAAGCCACGCCGCATTTCTCGGCAAGCATCATCGCCTTCACAGAGCTAAATCCGAAAATGTGGATAACGGTAAGGCCCACGACAGAGGCAACCTGATAGCAGTAACGGTAGAGCTCATCGTAAGTGTTTATCTGGCGCGGCTCGATATCGGATTGGATTCCATCAATCATTTCGTGAAAGAAACGGTGAGGGATGGAGTAGCGCTGGACCGTGTCGTAGAACGCGGGCCAGATCGGATGAGACTCCGTATCGCCTCGAAGGGCTCGATGAAGCTCCAGACGCCATAGGGCGATTGTCTCGGGGAGTTTTGCTCGTTCCTCTCTTGCCGGATCGTCACTCAAATCGTCGCAGCGGCGCATGAAGGCGTAGATCGCGCACATAGCATCGCGCTGAGGCTTGTCGAGCAGGAGAAATGAGAAGTAGAAGTTCTTCGCCCGCGATCGAGCGACTTGTCGGCAATAACGGTAGGACGCCTCGAGCGAGGGCGTCAAAACGGGAGCAAGCGCGGTAGACATCGTAGAAAAATACCCACTCGCTCTGCCTTCGAGATGTGTGGGCGCTGCTTCAGAACGTTATATTTTTGACTCTTAATCTTCTCGAGGATTCGCATGCCGCCCCGGCTGAACAGCTCTAAATCGAGCGCCAAGCGGCGGTCGACCATCTCGACAAGCGGCAGGCCTTTGTCGAAGAGCTCCGCCGCCACCGCAACGGACTCGCGCATCACTGATTGAAATCGATCATTAAACTCCAGCGCAAAAAGCTCTTCGAGCGTGTAGCCGTGCTTTTCGAGGAGATTAAGCGGGAGATATACGCGATTCTTGTCCAGATCAATCATCATGTCCTGCCAGAAATTCGCAAGCTGAAGCGCGGTGCAGGTGTGATCGGCAAACCGCTGGCGAGCCGCATCACGGTATCCACAAAGATAGAGCACCAAGTGCCCAACCGGATTCGCTGAGTTTTCACAGTAGGCAAAGACGTCATCGAAGGTTCGATAGCGGAAAGTGGTTTGGTCCTGCTCGAAGGCTTGGATGAGGCGATCGAAAGGCTCGATCGGGATGTCATGCCGTTTGACGGTGTCTCGTAGCGCAATGAAAACGGGGTGAGATGCCTCGCCGCCATACATCGCATCGAGCTGGGAACGCCACCACGCGAGCAGACGCAGGCTTTCCGCTGGATCACCGATCTCATCGCCTAAATCGTCCGCCCAGCGGCAGAACGCATACACGTTATAGAAGTCCTGATGAAGCCGCTTAGGAAGAAGGAAGCTGACAACGTGGAAATTTTCGTAATGATGAGTAGCCAGCCAGCGTGTGTACTCCAGCGCTTCCAGTTCCGAGTGCGCCGTCGTGAGCGTCGCGACATCACGAATGTAGTCTTTGGGTTGTAAATGAGCGACGGCCACGTTGCTGTTTCGATTACGGGATGATCGCGGTCTTGATCTGGCCGTTGCGGCGATTCGCGAGTTCATGCAAGACCTCGCGCAACCGGCTAAGCGGTTCCTCGTGATTTACAAAGTGAGCGGCGTTCAGTTTGCCTTGGGCGAGAAACTCAAGTGCGCGGCGAACGTGATCGGGAGTGTGATGAAAACTCGCTTTGCAAGTGATCTCTGAATAATGGAGCAGCGCGGTATCGAGCGAAACCTTTGTGCCGCTGGGACAGCCCCCGAAGAAATTAACGACTCCGCCCTTACGGACGAGCTGCGTCGCTGTCTCCCATGCTTCAGGATGACCAGTAGCTTCGATGACCACGTCGGCGCCCCGGCGATCCGTTAGCTCACGCGCTTTTGTTATGAAATTCGTGTTCTCGCCGATGAGAATGCCTTCGACTGCGCCCAGCATCATGGCGCGGTCCAACTGCTCCAGGCGGCGAGCAATCGCAATTACGCGCGCCCCGTACGCGGCACTCGCGAGGCGCACAAACATGAGCCCGATCGGCCCCAGTCCCATGATGGCGATGGAATCGCCGGGCTGAATATGAGTTTCGTCGAGGCCGCGAACCACGCACGCAAGAGGCTCTGCGAGCGCGGCGTATTTGTAGTCGAGATGTTCGGGGATAATGTATGTATTCTTGCGAACGATGCGCTCCGGCAGACGAATGAATTCGGCGTATGCGCCATTGTTGAACAGCAGATCCTCGCAAAGATTCTGCTGGCCATGGAGGCAGAAGAAACAGCGATCGCACGGCGCGGAATTCGCCGCTACCACGTTATCGCCGACTCCAAAATCTGTGACGCCCTCGCCGCAAGCGACGACGTCGCCGGCCATTTCATGCCCAAACAGCGCTGGCGGCGTAATCATTTTGGCGTGATATCCACGGCGAAAAACCTTGACGTCGGTCCCGCACGTCAGCGCGGTGCGGACACGTACCAATAGCTCCCCCGGACCAATCAGTGGTACAGGAACCGATTCCAGCCGCACGTCTTCTTTACCGTAGAGAACGGCGGCTTGCATGGAACTCATATCGGTTTGCGCTCCTGCGGGTGAATGACGATCTTGAGCGATCGTTCGTTCGGATGTTGCGCAATCTGAACGGCCCGCGCGATGTCCTCGAGCGGCATGCGGTGCGAGATCAGATCTTCGAGCGGCAGTTGACGGCTGAAGACGAGCCGTGCACACTCCGTTTGCAGGTCAACATCGGCGCTATAAGATCCCAGTAGCATGCGCTCGCCTACACAGATCTCGCCGCCGGAAATTTCGATGCGCTCGGATACCGATGTTTGCGCAAACAACAAGATCTTCGCACCGGGGCGAGACATGCGTAGCGCTTGCTCCACCAGGCCGGGCGCATTGGTGGCGACAATAACAGCGTCGGCCCCGCGATTGTCCGTCGCCGATCGGATTGCTTGCTCGAACCCGGGCTCCAGCGGATTGAAAGCTGAGGCTCCGAAACGGACCGAGAGCTTCCGGCGGAACTCGATGGTATCAGTCGCAAAGACAACCGCGCCAGCGCGCCTCGCGAGCATCGTAAAAACGAGCCCGATCGGCCCTTGTCCGAGCACCGCGACAACATCTCCAGGTTGCAGGGCGAGCGACCTCACGCCTTTCAGGCACGTGTTAACCGGTTCTACCCAGCAGGCCTGATCGAAACTAACATTCTCGGGAATGATCTCGATTCCGCGGTCGACAATCCAGTCCATCACGCGAACGTATTCAGCGAAGCCTCCACCGGCCGGCTCATACCCGGCCGTCACGCCGACCCGTTTGTAGACGGGACATTGGGCGTACAGGCGGCGATCGCAGTAGAAGCAATCACCACACGGGATGTGATGAAACACGACGACTCGATCGCCGGGCGAATATTTTCCGACGCGATCGCCCATCGCGGCGACCACGCCCGCCGTTTCATGGCCATAAATACGCGGCGGAGAAAGGAGGTTGTGTTCAATTTTTTTCAGATCGGTGTGGCAGATTCCGCAGGTCTCGACACGAATGAGGATTTCGCCTTCACCGATTCGGGGAATTTCGACATTCTGGACAGCCACGCGGCCGTTTCCCAGATAGACGGCCGCCCGCATCGCCCCGCTTACCGGTTTACGCGGCCGCAGGAGGGTCTGGTTCCGACTTGATTCGGCAACTGACAAGAAAGTCTCCTAACGCTTGCGCTGCCTGATTGGCCCGGCGCTTCAGACGAAGCAGATCCGGAAACCGCTTTGGATGCGTTACCGCGTTAAATACAATTTTCCCACGCGCGATGGTGGGGATGGGTTTTTAGGCTATTGCGGGTTTCGCGAAAAGCCGCCGGGCAATCCTCCGGGTCCGGGAGGACGTGAACTGGACGGCCTGATCGGACAGCTCCCTGGCCAGGCGGAGCGGCTGGTCGCGAAAATGCCTTCGGCGAGCCGCCCAGTACATCCGAAAAATCGCTGAGTGCGCTTTCAGGGCGCTGTCATCGAACAGATGTGGTTGAACCGCACGGCTGGGTAAGTCGATGAGCGGTTCCGGCACGAACGCAACATCGTAGGAATCGGCGATCCGGAACCACATATCAAAATCGGACCAAAATCCGTATTTGGTTTTGAATGGTCCCACTCCTTCATACACGCTGCGCCGCACCATCGTCGTTCCCCATACAGGACACTCCAGTTCAGTATCGCGGAAGCAAAGCTCGAGAAATTCCTTGCCCGACAGAAAGGAACCATATTTGTCGGTTACCAGAGCCGGTTGACCATCGGGATCGAGGTGACGATACATGTTGAATACGAACCCGGCCGTTGGATGCCTAGTGAGGGCCGCCCGCCATTTTTCAATCAGCGTCGGACGATAGATATCGCCGTCGTGGAGGTTAGCGATGAACTCGCCGGAGGTGCGGGCAATGCCGCTGTTCAGATTGCCAGGCATTCCCAGATTAACCGGATTTCTTATGTATTCGATTCGATTATCGCGGCTGGCGTAGTCATGACAGATGGTCTCGGTCTCGTCCGTTGAGCAATCGTCGCAGATCAACAACTCGAAATTCGCGTACGTTTGGCCGAGAACACAATCCAAAGTTCTGGGCAGGAATTTCGCGCGATTGTAGGTGACCAGGACAATACTGACGTCGGGGTCCATTCGCTGTCAAATAGGTTCACGCCGAGGAAGGAATTTCTCCGCCGGAACTGATTCGACATCCAACAAGAAACTCTGCTAGAGCTTGCGCTGCCTGATTGGCCCGGCGCTTCAGGCGAAGCAGATCCGGAAACCTCTTTGGATGCGTTAGCGCGTTGAATACGATTTTCCCGCGCGCGATGCGTCCCTCGGTAGTTCGCATTTTGTTCAGGTCCATGGAAAACGACTCATCGGCGCGATCGGAAACCACTTTGATACAGCAAAATGGCAGTCCGGCTCGCCGTGCTCGGGCCGCGACTCCAGCCGATTCCATGTCCACCGCGCCGGCGCCTAGGGTCGCCAACCTTTGTTTCTCTGCGGCATCCAGCGCAATCCGATCCTGAGAGCCGATGACGGCTGACGCGAAATCTGCGTTCGCGCTAACGACCGGAACACACATGAAGCTCTCCTGAGTAGCAAGATCGATCACCTCCGAAGCGACGACAATCCGGCATTCCCGAAGAGCCGGATCGAGCCCTCCGCAAAACCCGGTGCTTACGACTGACTCGAGCTTCGAAGAGGAAAGCTCGGCAGCAGTAACCGCGCGAATCGCGATCTCCACCGCCTGCGCGGCGAGCTTCGGACCGGCGCCATTGGCGGCCAGCATCACGCGGCGCCCTTCGAGCACGCCCTCATATGCGTAATCGATTGGCCACTTGAGTTTCCGAAGACCGGTAAGGCGCTGTGCGAAGGTTTCTAGCTCGATCGAATCCGCGGCCGTGTAGAGGATTGCCATCTCTAGCAGTATGGCTGCAAGCAGTATGCATTCGAACGAAACCAATCGACAGCGCACTCGAGCCCGGAATCGACTGGCCCGGGTGCAAAACCGAGTTCACGGGCTGCTTTCGCATGGCTGACGAACATTCTTTTACGAGCCATTTTCACGCCTTCGAGAGGTGCCATGGGCTCATGCCCAGTGACATTTGCCCAAGCGGTTGTAAGCAAACCGGCTGCATAGGCGATCGCATATGGAATTTTGACCGTCGGGGCCGGTTTCCCCGCGATGTGCGCAAGCCGGCCGAGGATTTCTTGCAACGTGAGATTTTCACACCCAAGAATGTAGCGCTGCCCGGGGCGGCCACGTTCTGCTGCAAGTAAGTGCCCCATCGCAGTGTCCCGTGCATCCACAAGATTCAAACCCGTGTCGATGAAGGCAGGCAACTTGCCATGGAGAAAATCGAGGATAATTTTGCCCGTTGGCGTTGGCTTCCAATCGTGATCGCCAATGGGGGCAGTGGGATTCACGATAACAACGGGAAGCCCGTCATGAGCCTTCTCCAGGGCTACCTGCTCGGCCAGCCACTTGGAGCGCTTGTAGTGGCCAGTCATATCCGTGAGGGAAACGGGCGTATCTTCGTCGCCTAAACGACCCGGTGGCATTCCAATGCAGCCGACGGTGCTGGTGTAGACGATGCGCTCCACCCCGGCGCCCTTCGCGGCTTCAAGAACATTGCGCGTCCCATCCACGTTCGAGCGATACAACTCTTCGGGGTGTCTGGACCACAGGCGATAATCAGCGGCGACGTGAAACACAAGCTCGCATCCTGCAACCGCACGAGCAAGGGATTCGCGGTCGCGAAGATCGCCAGTAACTCGCTCCGCGTTAAGTTCTCGGAGGCGGCTTGACGGGCGGCATAGGGCACGAACGGTATAGCCGCGGGCGAGGAGAGCCCGCGCCACGTGCCAGCCGAGAAAACCGCTGGCGCCGGTTACAAGAACGAGAGGCAATGCGGAGCAGCGTGAGTCGAGCCGATTAGCGGAACGCCCAGCTCACCAGCTTTATGGTGTCCGTCAGTTTGGAATTGATGCCGAGGGCGGCCGAAGGCTCGTAGCCGCAGTGAACCATGCAGTGATCGCACCGCGGATCATTACCTTCGCCGTAGTGATTCCACTGCGTCTTCGTCATCAACTCTTCAAACGTGTCGTAGTGGGCATCCGTGATGAGATAACACGGCCCTTTCCAGCCCTTCACGTTGTAAGTCGGGTTGCCCCACGCGGTGCAAGGCAGCTTGCGATCACCCTTTAGAAAGTCGAGATAGGTCGGCGTGTTGTTGATTCGGAAGCGTTTTGCAAGCTGGTCGATGTCTTTGAATTTCTCCATGACATCTTCACGCGTCATGAAAATCTCACGCTGATTCACAGCCGAATAGCCGTAGGCCGGCGAGATCATGAAACCGTCGACGTTTAGGGATTCGAGGAAGGTAAACAACTCCTCGATTTCCTTCATGTCGGTTTCTCTATAAACGGTGGTGTTGGTACAGACCTTGAAACCCTGCTGCTTCGCAACCTTGATGCCTTCGATCGCTTCCTTGAAAACGCCCTTGCGTTCCACAGCTAGGTCGTGATTTTTCTCCATGCCATCGAGGTGAACATTGAAGAAGAACCGGGAATCAGGTTTGAACTCCTTCGCCTTTTTTCGGATGAACATCCCGTTGGTGCACAGGATGATGTTCTTTCCGCGCGCGAGAATTTCCGCGCAAAGGCGGCCGATTTCGGGATACAGCATGGGTTCGCCGCCGCAGATCGAAACAGTCGGTGCGCCACATTCGTCGACAGCATTCAGGCATTGCTCCACGGTGAGCCGCTGAGAAATTGTGCTCTCGTATTCCCGTATCCGCCCGCATCCCGTGCACGTGAGATTGCAGGCGTGCAGGGGTTCCAGCATGAGCACGAGCGGGAACCGCTTGTTGATCATCGGATGCTCGAAGGCTGCTTCGCTCCCGGTTTGCGTATGCATGATGATCTTGAACGGATTGGTGGAGTCATCCGTTGAGGTGACGGTCTTCTGCCACTCGGGCCGGGGATGGAACTTATTCTTCGCGATGTAAGCGCCCATGCCGACCGTCATCGATAGCGGAAATCTCATAGTGAATCCTTCATTTGTTTATGCATTCGCGGCTCTGGCTGCCTGCCTGATGGGAAGTCGATGCGTTGCGCGATTGCTGTCGGAGGCAGTCACGTTCATGTACGTTGCAAGAGCAAGAAGCGGAAACGTGTTGCGGTATTCGGAATAGGAAAGATAGAACACGCGAGGGAAACCTGTTCCGGTGCAATAATCTTCGTCCCAGGTCCCATCAGCGCGTTGCGATCGAACCAGGTATTCTACGCCCTTATAGAGGCTCTCGCTGCGGAGATCATTACCCGCAATGAGGGCGAGTATGGCCCATGCCGTTTGCGACGAAGTGCTCGGGTTGGGAACAAAGCGCTGTTCATCGTAGCTGGCGCAGCTCTCGCCCCAGCCGCCGTCGGGGTTTTGATAGGCGCGGATGAACTCCAGCGCTTGTTGAATCACGGGCTCGTTCTCGCTCAGCCCGGCGGCGCGCAAGCCGCGAAGGGCAAGAAAGGTTCCGTAGATGTAATTCACGCCCCATCGGCCGTACCAGCTCCCATCCGCTTCCTGGGCCCGCAACAAGTACTCAACGCCCCGCCGGACAGCGGAGTGAGCGAGCGAAACGCCGCATTGAATAAGCGCCTCGATTACTCTTCCCGTGATGTCGGGACACGCGGGATCGAGCATCGCGTTGTGGTCGGCGAATGGGACATAGCTCAGAATTTTCCAGTTATTGTCGACATCGAAAGCGGCCCAGCCTCCGTCTTTGCCTTGCATCGCGAGCATCCAGTCCAGAGCCCGCTGCTCGCACGCGCGCTGGGCCTGTTCATCGGAGCCGCGGATTCTTTTTAGCGCGAGCAGAACCATGGCCGTGTCGTCGACATCGGGATAGAACTCGTTGTTGAATTCGAAGGCCCAGCCGGACGGTGCAGCATCGGGGCGCTTAATGCACCAGTCACCCCTTCGGCGAACTTCCTTCGAGAGGAACCAATCGGCTGTGCGCTGAAGTGCCGCGGCAGGTGGTCGATCCGTTTCCGCCAACGCAAAAGCCGCGATCGCCGTATCCCACACCGGCGAAAAAGCGGGCTGCATGAAGAAGCCTCGCTCATCATCCACCATCAGACGATTGAACTGGGCTTCGGCCTCGATGCGGAGCGGGTGATCGGCCGGATACCCGAGCACGTCGAGAGCCATGATGGCGTACTGCATGGAAGGATAGATTGCACCCAAGCCATCCGAACTCTCTAGGTGAGCGATCATCCACTCCGAGCATTTCTTAATCGCATGCCGGCGGACAGAGCGCGGGCCGTGGCGTTCATAAAACTTCAAAAACCGATCGAGCTTTAGGAAACAATTCCGCCAACTGAAGAGTTTCAGGTCACGCTCGGGAAGCATGGGCGCGCCCGGCAGGAATAATTCCGCCAGCGAAAAGCCGGCGGGCACGGGGCGATGCGGATCGGCTGCGTGCACAATCGAGAGCGACAGAACAATGGCGCGCGTCCAGGACGACATCTGATAGATGACGTTACAGGGGAGAAAGATGAGCTCGGGAGGTATCGATGGGCACGCGTCGCGCGGAAAAAGATCGAACAGGTTCAGATTCGTGCGGACGTAGCTGTTGGCTGCTTGTATGCCGCCCATTTCGAGGATGCGGGCGCGAAGCCGACGCAGCGGCGCGCTATCCTGGCTCAGTCCCGCAACTTTCAAGGCGAAATAGGCCTTAATCGAGGCGTTGATTTCCGAAGGGCCGTGACGATAAATGTTGAATCCGCCGTCATCGAGCTGGCGCGCGAGGATCGCGGCGACTGCCTTGTCGACAAGAGGGCGCGTGGGAGGATTCCAGACGCCATCCACGGGTGGGTGCAGCCAAAGCTGCATCATGATGTAGTCGGATTCGAGGGTCGTGTCGGCGATGAGATCAGCCCACCAATAGCCCTCCGGCCGACTGGCGCTCGAGAAGCGAAGATGATGCTTTGCGGATGGCGTCCGCGGCCGCGAAATTCAGCGAATCAGAGATTTGGATGCTGGATTTCATCGTTTCGAAAAGCGATGTCAAAGCCGGCTGCGATGAAGGCGTGGCGTAAAGCTCTCAAGATCGGAGGGCAATGTGAACCGCACGTCCTCATCTTTGATTTCAGCCTCCTCTAGATCCGTGTAACCGCTGATGCGCAGGCAATCGATCAATTCTTCCACCAGATGCTCCGGAGCGGAAGCGCCCGCCGTGACCGCCACCGTTTCGATGCCGTCGAGCATGCCCGGTTTCACCTCGCTCGAATCGTCAAGAAGGTACGCGGGAATGCCGGCTTTCTGGCAAACTTCCACCAGGCGGCGTGAGTTCGAACTGTTTTGCGAGCCCACGACCAGTAACGCCTGACACAGCGGCGCCACGGCTTTCACCGCGAGTTGCCGGTTTTCAGTCGCGTAGCAAATGTCCTGGGTCTTGGGACCAATGATCTTCGGAAAACGCTCGAACAGACGTGTAACAATATCTTTCGTTTCGTCGAGAGAAAGGGTCGTTTGCGTCAGGTATACGACGCGCTCCGGATCCTCGATCTCAAGGCGATCGACATCCCCGATATCGGAAACGAGGATCGTATTCGCGGGAGCTTCGCCCAGCGTTCCGATGACCTCGTCGTGATCGCGATGGCCGATCAGGATGATCGTATAGCCTTGTTTCGCGAAGCGAACGGCCTCGAGATGAACCTTGGTCACGAGCGGACAGGTGGCGTCGATGACTTGCAGATGCCGTTGCTTCGCTTCCTCGCGAACCGCCGGAGAAACGCCATGCGCACTGAAAATGACCCGCGCGCCTTCAGGTACTTCGCTGAGTTCTTCCACGAAAATGGCGCCCGCGCCGCGCAACTCGTCCACTACGTGGCGGTTATGGACAATCTCTTTGCGGACATAGATCGGGCCCCCATAGAGATCCAGAGCGATTTTCACTACATCGATGGCGCGGACAACACCCGCGCAAAAGCCTCTCGGCTTAAGAAGTATGATCTTTTTTTGCCCGGCAGTGGCCGTCGTGGAGCTCAACCCTGCAGTGCTGTCGTAGGTGAGGCCGGTGACAGACATAGCGGAAAGCCCAGTATAACAATGGTTTGTCTTACATTACCTGTGCTGCGTGCCGGCGAGGACTCGCTCGCGACGATTCGATAAAAGAGTGTCCTGGATCGGCCGCACGCAACGGCCTGCATCTGGCTTCTCTTGCGGCCTACGCTAAAGTGGAATTTCCGCACTCCTGGCGCTGCACTGGCGAGGATGGGCCCGATTCACGCGATTTCGTTACTTGAGCAGTGGCCGGAGCTCAGACATACGAGAGAGCGATGAACCAGCCGGACGTAACGGACCTGCTCCAGGCATGGGGCAGAGGAAACAAGGATGCTCTTGACGAGCTCATGCCAATCGTGTACGGCGAGTTGCACAAGCTCGCGGCGCACTGCCTGAACTCCGAGCGCCGGGATCATACGCTGCGTGCGACTGCCCTGGTGAATGAGGCCTATCTCCGGCTCGTTCACTCCGGCGTGGCCCCGAACAATCGAATGCACTTCTACGCGCTCGCTTCGCGCATGTTGAGGCGCATCCTTGTCGACCATGCGAAATCGCATAAGCGCGAGAAACGCGGCGGGGAAGTCCAACGCATTTCGCTCGACGAGGCCGTCGTCTTCGGCTCCGAAGCGCCCGCCGGGATCGTGGAATTGGATGAAGCACTCAATCTGCTGGCCAAACAAGACCAACGCAAGGCTGACGTCATCGAGATTCTCTTCTTCGGAGGCCTCACGCACGAAGAAGCGGCTGAGGCCTTAAGGATCTCCCCCGCGACTGTGCAGCGTGAGCTGAAAATGGCCAAAGCGTGGCTATACCGCGAATTGAATAGGACTCGACCATGACGGCTGGTTTTGACGTGGACCGCTGGGCGAAAATCGAGCGCCTATTCTATGCAGCTTTGGAACTGAAGCCGGCTGACAGGCCGCAGTTCCTTTCTGACCAATGCAATGGAGATAACGAGCTTCAGGAAGAAGTGTCATCACTGCTCGACGCGTCAACGCGAGCGGATGAATTCATGACCAAACCCTTGTCGGGAGCTGTGAAAGCGGTTGCCGCGCAAGCTCAACGAGGCCGCCTGGAGCGAGGCGCGCGGATCAATCATTACGAGGTATTGTCGAAAATCGGCTCGGGCGGGATGGGCGACGTGTATCTGGCGATGGATACGCGCTTGCGGCGGCAGATCGCCCTCAAGATCCTCGTTCCGGACCTGACCCGCGACGAAGCTGCCCTTCGCCGCTTCCAGCAGGAGGCGCAAGCGACATCCGCGCTGAACCATCCCAACATACTTACGGTTTTTGAGTTCGGGGAAGCCGACGGCCTGCGCTACATTGCTTCCGAATATGTCGATGGACCCACACTGCGGGACCGATTGCTCCAAGGCAAACTGGAGCTAAACGCGGCCATCGGCATCGCGACTCAAATTGTGAGCGCGCTGGCGGCAGCGCATGCGTTGGGTATCCTTCACCGCGACATCAAGCCGGAAAACATCATTCTCCGCACCGACGGCCTCGCCAAGCTAGTGGATTTCGGCATCGCAAAGCTGAGCGAGGTGCGAACGGACACATCTCTGCCGGAGACCCATGTGGTCCGGCCGCTTGATCAGACGCAGCCCGGCATCGTAGTCGGCACCGTGCGGTACATGTCGCCCGAGCAGGCGCAGGCGGTCGTTCTTGATTCCCGGAGCGATATTTTCGCCTTGGGAGTGGTGATCTACGAGATGCTGGCCGGTATCGCGCCGTTTGGCGGCGAAAGCACGCGCGAGGTGATCACCGAGATCCTGACCATGGATCCTCCGGCTCTAGCCGATTTCACTCCCGAAGTGCCGCCCGAACTGGAGCACATTATCGGGAAGGCATTGCGCAAAGACCGGGAAGCGCGCTACCAAACGGCCAAAGACCTGCTCATCGATCTCCAGCTCTTTCAGAAGAATCTCGAGTTTGAAGCCAACCTGCAACGGGCGGGCTATGCTGACGGTGGGCATCGCCGTTCCCGTCCGGCCACTGCCGAGCGCCGGGCAGCGACTCCAGCACCGCCGGCTTTCTCCGAGCCGCAGCTGGTCCCGGCATCCCAGGCAGTTGCCGCGTCCTCTGCATCTTCCCGCCGAACGGCATTCTTGGCGTGGATCTTTGTACTGATTCTGGTCGCAATCGGGGCAACGGTTCTGATAAAGCGGCACTTCGATTCGATGACGACGGCGGCGCACCCGAAAGCAGCCCTACGAAGTCTGGCGGTGCTGCCGTTTCGCAATATAAACCAGGACCCTCGCGTGGACTTCCTGCAATTCTCCCTGGCCGACTCGGTCATTACGAAGCTCGGCTACATAAAAGCGTTAACGGTGCGCCCCTCGTCATCGATCGAGGTATATCGCAACACTGACCTCGATCCGCAGAAGATCGCGGCGCAGCTGCACGTCGACATGCTGCTCACGGGAGCCTACCTCAAGGAGGGAAACCGGCTGCGGATTACAACCCAGCTCATCGATGTGAAGCCGGACACCATTCTCTGGCGCGACACGATAGACCTGACCTATGACAAGTTGCTCACAGTGCAGGACCGTGTGGCGCAGCAGATCATCGATGGACTCTCGCTGAAACTGTCGCCCGCCGAAACAGAGCACATTCGTTCTGAAAAGCCGGCGAACACGGCCGCATACGAATACTACCTGCGAGGAGTGGATTTCTACGCCTTAAATGAGTTCGATGAAGCGATCGAAATGCTGCAAAAATCAATCGCTCTCGAGCCCCGCTATGCACTCGCTTGGGCCCAACTAGGCAGAGCATATACCACCCGTGCCTCTCTCGAGTTCGGTGGCCGCGAGCAATACGCAAAAGCGAAAGCTGCGTATGAAAAGGCCCTGGCCCTCGACCCCGGCTTGGCGGACGTGCGGGTCTATATGGCGAACCTGCTGACGGACACGGGAAGAGCGGAGCAGGCCGTGCCCCTTCTCAAAGAGGCTCTACGAACGAACCCGGGCAATGCGGAGGCGCACTGGGAGCTCGGTTACGCGTACCGCTTTGGTGGAATGCTGCAGGAGTCGGTCGCCGAAGCCGAAGAGGCGCGCCATCTGGATCCCGAGGTGAAGATCAACAGCTCGGCGATAAACAGCTATCTGTATCTCGGCGAGTACCAGAAGTTCCTGGAAAGCCTGCCCGCGAACAACTCCGTGTATATGCTTTTCTACCACGGTTTCGCAGAGTATTACCTGAGAGACTTCGCGCAAGCCGAAACCTATTTCGATCGGGCTTACCAGATGAACCCGATGCTTTTGCCCGCGCCGCTCGGGAAAGCTCTGAGCTACGGGCTCAAACATCAAAAGCGCCTTGCGCTGGAACTTCTGCACAACACAGAGGCAACAATGAATCAGCGGGGCGTCAGCGATCCTGAGATGCTCTACAAAATCGCACAGGCCTATGCGGTGCTTGGGGACGCGCCATCGGCATTGCGGGTTCTGCGGGAGAGTATTGAGGGCGGCTTCTTCTGCTTTCCCTATTTTGCGAAAGATCCGCTGCTCAACAATATCCGCGAGAATGCTGAATTCCAGAAACTGATGATCCAGGCGCAGGGCCGGCATCAACAGTTCGAGCAGAGATTTTCACCACAGCGCAAGGCTGCCGGTTATTGAGGACGCGCGGTTCCGGTCACATCCTCGATCGTGAGCCCCCCTACGGACCAGTTCGCCATTTTGATCGCCTTCGAGCATTTGGCCGACGCGCCAAACGGTTTCTTCGTCCTCCAGTTCCTGTTCCTCGCGCGCTTTTCGGCGCTTCGGTTGGCGCGCCGCGCGACCAGTTTGGCTTCCGCTTGGGCCTGAAAGGCCTCGAGTCGAGCCTGAGCGTGGGCTTGGAAGGCTGCGAGCTTCGCCTGGTGCATCTCTTGACGGCACTCCTGCTCCCGCTCTTCGTGTTTTTGCCATTCAAAGCCAAATTCTTCTTTCGATCTTTCTTTTCTGAGCTTTAGAAGCTGGTTGAGGGCTCGGTAGCAGGCGCGCTCGTGGGTCGCGTGATAGTGCAGGAACAACGCGAGCCTGTTTAGGTCGACCGCATCGCTCGTTTCATCGAATGCGGAGCTTTGGAGCGCAGGGCACGATCAGTCAGCCATTGGTGCTGAGCGATTTTGAGCACCAGCGTTTCTTCGCTCACGCAGGCGGGCGCGTATTCTTCGCACAGCGCAGCAACGAGTCGGTGAAAACCCTCTTCGCTTTCGTCTTTGAGGATGCGGAAGGCGCCCGAGAGGCCGTGGACGAGGTGGTTCAGGCAAGAGATGGCGCGACCCTGCTCGGTTTGGGGCCGGTACTGAGCTGTGCGTTCGCGCGACGCTTCCGGGTGCGACATAGCAGACAAGGAGTAGCATGCCGACGCAGGCGGCGTGAGGTGCCGTAAGGTGGGGTGGTCGCAGTATGTGCAGACGTGTGAAAGCGATAGCGGATTTGCCGAATTTGGGCGAATGACGTGACCGCACCGGATGAAAGGGTGACTCTGGTGTTCGTATCTTTGAGGTGATATGAAGCGAAGAACACCGGCCAACCGCGCACCTGTTTATTTTTCACGCCCCTGGCGAAAGCGTCGAGCCCAAGGCACGCATTATTGGGGCATGCTGTTGGGCTCATCTGTGGGTACTTGCGCTGGTAGTCACGGGAACTCTGGGGGTTGGGCCGGTTTTGCGAGCGGGCGGGCACTGGCCACGCTCTTCGCTGCCGCACTTTCACTGCCGCGTGACAGGGACAGCCATGGTGATCTTCCGAGTGAGCCATCCGCCGGCCGGCGCCACGACGCTGATTGTGTCACTTGGATTGCTGGCGAAAGCAATGGAACTGCTGATGTGGAAGGCGCGGTGTTGTTGATCGTGATCGAGGCATTTCTGATCAATCGATAAGCGGGCCTTCCCTATCCGGTTTGGGAGCGGCGCCCCGCGACAGAGCCTGGGATTCGATGAGCGTAGGTACCGGAACTCAGAGCGACGCGCCCGCCCGTTATGGCTGCGGAGCGCTGGGTAAGTGTCGTCCTGACCGGCAGTGACGCAGGATGACATTCGCTAGAGCGGTACCAGATTGCGCGAATGTCGTACCCCAGAAACCTACTCGCGGCTCAGGATCTGTAGCCAGCATAGCCGCTACTGGGTAACCGGCCGTGCTTGCCTGCGAAACCGTAGTTTGTACACGCGATCACCCGAAAGTAGCATTCCCGAAAGTTGATGCCGATCGTCGCGAATGAACCGAACGGTCCCGAAGTCGGTCGTGAACAGATCAGGCGCTACTCCATCCAGCACGTCAGGATCATGCTTTAGCCGTTTCAAGATCACCCTTCGACCGTCATCTGTCACGTGATACACGGGCTCAATCTCGCCACTCACATAATCTCCGTCGTACTCGTGCAGCGCAGAACCTCTTCTTGATGTGAAAGGCGATAGCATCTCAAGCGTTTCGGGCATCGCGTATTCCGCAACAACTCGCAATCCTGCAGGTTTGCCGGCCTCCGGTTTGAGAAAGTGAACCTCGACGGGTTCATCGCCCAACCGAAATACGTCGGGTCCAACTGCGCGCAGTGGAATTGAGTGTCGCCCAATACCAACTCAAGCGCGCCCTGCTTGAGCCTGATCGTCCTCACTGCATCAGTGTCCCGATTCCAGTAGGTGCCGGGGAACTTTTCCAGCTGCCCCGGCGTAAGTTGTGGACCCGTCGATAGCTCCGGAGAAGGTTTGTATTCGTTCGCGAGAAATAAGTCAGCGACTTTGTTGGCCAAAGTACCGGGATGGGAGTCCGGCCCACCATTACACAAGCAAACGATTGAAAAGTTCTGGTTCGGATAGCGGATAAATGTTGCGCGATAACCCGCGTCAGCTCCATCGTGTCCAACAGTCGGCAAGCCGCGACGGTTGCCAATCACTAATCCGAAAGCGTAGTTTTGCTGCTGACCATTGTTCAACGGATCGCAGTGCTGCATCTGCGCGAGGAACTGAGATCCGCCAATTTTCGAATCGTAGAAATTTCGGTCCCAGCGCGAGAGGTCTTCCACGGTGGTGAATAGACTCGTCGCGCCAACCGTGTCGAAATTCGTGATGCTGAGCCGCCATCCCTTTCCCTTACCATGCTCATAGCCGTACGCCTGCCCCTTGATCAACTCTGCATGATCGTCGCGGAAATGAGTACTCGACATGCCTAACGCTTGAAAAATCCTCCCGGTCGTAAACTCGCGGAGCGATTTTCCGCTAACGCGCTTTACGATTTCGCCGAGCAGAGTATATCCAGTGTTCGAGTAGAGAAAACGGTCACCCGGCGGAAAGTTTAGGTCTTCTTGCCGGGTTACGACGTAAAGGACATCTTCATTTGTAATAAGATCCAGCGAATAGCGCCATCCCCAAAACTCGAGCAACTCCCACTGATCGCGAAGACCACTGGTGTGGTGAAGGAGGTTTCGGATTGTGATGCGCGGTCCAAAATTCGGAAGTTCGGGGATGTATTTGCGCACATCATCGTCAATCGATAGCTTTCCATCTTCCGCCAGCAATACGATAGCGGCTGCCGTGAATTGCTTCGACACGGAGGCCACATGGAACGGAGTAGCGGGCGTGATTGGCGCGCCGTGTTCAAGATCGGCCATTCCGTACCCATGCTTGTAAACGATCTCGCCATCCTGCATCACCGTCAAAGCGCATCCCGGTGAGTCGGCGTGGTTCCATTTGTCGAAGATCTGGTCGATGCGCTTGGCTTTCTCCGCTTCGATTGTTTGAGCAAATCCGACACTACATACGAGCGGGATGACGAAAAGCGCGCTCCATATCTTGCTACGAGAATGGAAGAGCATGATTAAGGCTCATGACGAAGTACCTTACCGGCCAAAGCGTCGGTCATTTTTCCGTTGTCGACGGCGAGTTGGCCGTTCACAAGAACGTAGTAAATTCCTTTCGGGTATGAAGCCGGATGCGAGTAAGTGGCGGTATCCTGAACAGTCTCTGGGTCGAAAATCACGAGATCGGCGGCCATTCCGATACCTATGCGGCCTCGATCAAAGAGTTTGATCTGATCCGCCGGCAAGGAGGTCATGGCGCGGACCGCGTTAGGCAGCGTAAGCACGTGGTCGTCCCTTACATACTTGCTCAGTATGCGTGGGAATGTCCCGAAGGCTCTGGGGTGAGCGTGAGGATACACAGCAGGATCCGTGGGCTCTGCATCACTCGACACGCTGGTAAAGTCGCGGCTGTAGATCTCCCGTTTTTGTTCTTCATTCTGGCTATGGCAGTTCACGGTGCTGTTACCGTGCTCGACGATATCAAAGAATACCGTCCACCCGTCAGTTGCGCGGACCCGCGCGATTTGCGCAATCGACATTCCGGCGAACTTGGGATCAATCCCGGGTGGCACATCGACGACTAGCACGTTATCCCAATTCCGGCCGACGTGTAGATACCAGTTCTCCCAATCCGACCGCGTTTCGATTTCTCGGCGCAGGCTGGCTCGTACCGAAGGACTTGAAAGACTGTGAAGAAAGGCCGCCCGGCCGCCCGCAAAATGCTCAGGAGGTATCAGCGAACTGAGGTCCAAGCTGTTGTAAGTGTATGGATACGTATCAGCTGTGACATCGATCCCGCGCCCTCGTGCCTGCTCTATCAGGCTCAGCTCTTTTGGCGCCAATGACCAGTTCTCTTCGCCGGCAGCTTTCAAATGATAAATGTGTACCGGAATATTTGCTTGTTCGCCAATATCGATCGCCTCTTGGATAGCCTCTAACACTCCGCCGCTTTCGTTCCGGATGTGGCTGAAATACACTCCGCCATACCTGGAGGCGCCTTTTGCAAGAGCTATAAGCTCCGGCGTCTTCGCATATGATCCGGGCGGATAGATAAGCGCTGTAGATAATCCGACCGAGCCCTGCTGCATGGCTTGGCTCACCAGCCGCTTCATCTGCTCCAGCTGTGCAGGTGTTGGCGTAACATCCGTATCACCCAGCACCACTTTGCGTATCTGTGCTGCGCCGACGTTGTGCACCACGTTCAGTGCGATACCCTTTTCGGAAAGAATCGAAAAATATTGCGCATAATCGGCCCAGTGAAAACTGAACTGCTCACGTTTCCGCAATACACTGAGCGTCTGTTCATTCTGCGGAGCGGGAGAATCGCCTTCGCCGACAAGGATCGTAGTGACGCCTTCGAGCAGCTTGCTCGCGGCACTTGGGCGGTCAAGTACTAAGGGCAAACTATCGCCCGCCATCATGTCTATGAATCCGGGAGCGACGATCCAGCCATGCGCGTCCAGCGTCCGCGCTGCCGTGCTCCCACGCAAGTTGCCGATGGCCACAATACGCCCGCCCCGGATTCCGATGTCGTCGTGAAACCAAGGGTTTCCGCTCCCGTCCACAATGCGGCCGTTGACGATTACGAGGTCGAAAGATGTCGAACCGGCGCTTAAGTAAGCGGAGGCAAAAGCGACAACAGCGAGTCGAATCAGCCGCACTTGTTGGATTAGAACTCCAGGCGCAAGCTGGCTTGAACTCGACGAGGCGTCCAGTAATCTCCGTTGGCAGGATCTCCGGGCTGGCTGGAAATGACACCGAAACTCGCCGGATCGAGATAGTTCAACGACGGATCATTAAACAACGGATGATTCAGAACGTTGAAGAAATCAGCCCCGATCTTAAGCTTCACTCGCTCCGTTATCGGAATGCCCTTGTACAATGACATGTCCCATGTGAATCGAGAAAGGCCGCGAATTACTCCCTGTGAAGTTCCGGTGTCCTGACTGAGTAGGAATGGCCGAAAATCGTTATATACGGCCGCCGGATTCGAGAATAGATTGAGTCCCGTGCCGCCGTTCGCAGGGCTACTATCAATTCCGATTCCGTTCGACCCAGTAACTCCCGAATGCAGCCCTTCGTTCGCGTTAACGGGGCCCGTTGTCGGTATGCTCTCGTTATAGCTATACGAACCAAATGGTTGGCCGCCCATTCCGACGAATAGCGGTAATCCGCTGCCGAACGTAAGAACATTCGACCAATGCCAGTCGTCTATCAGATGCCGCAAAGGCCCTCCAGTAAAGCGATGGCCCGCGCCCAACGGCAGATCGTAGACTCCGTATGCACTGATGACGTGGCGGCGGTCGCCAAATGCGGGGCCGTAACCGTAATTCAAATCGTATGGATTCACCGGGGCCGTGCCGCCGGAGTCACTTGTGTTTTCACCCGTAGCGTCCCACTTTGAGAGAGTGTAATTGAACGTGAACGCGAGCCCTTTTGAAAACCGCTTGTTGACGCTGATAAACATCGCGTTGTAATTGCTCCATCCGACGGGAGAAATATCGAGTGTCGCGAAAAGCTGTTGGTTTTCGACCGGTGTCTTCAGCAATGGATCGATCTGATACTGGAAAAGGTTCTCGACAAGCGCATCGATAAAGTCGGAGGCGGCCGAACTAGCAAGGCTAACGGTTGCACCCGGGCCGATACTATTCTCAAACCACGGCTGAGGTGTTACGTTTGCCGGGCTTACTCCGCTGCGGAGTTGCGTTGCGACCGAATCGAATGCTTGCGCGAACGTTTGAGACGACTTGTGACTCAGATCGGTTATGAAGTGAGGAACCGCATTCAGGTCCAGATCGGTTTCGAGATTGCGAGCGAACCGGCCCATATACCCGATCTCAAAAAGCATATTCCCCGGCAACTCGCGCTGAAACGTGAAATCGATGCTCTTCATATTCGCAAGTTTGTAGTTCGGATCAAAGCCAAGGATCAAACCGATACCGTGATTGTAAGGAGGAACGTACGGAACGGGGACTTGGGCGGCCGGCGCCGGTAACGGTACCGGTCCGTCGACTCCGACCCGGTATGATTGTCCTGCCGAGTTCAAGGGCGCTACGAGCGAATTTGTCTGCGCGAGAAGCTGGTCGCCTTCCTGCGGGAACTGAACCTCGCCGACCGCAAGCACTCTGTAGTATCCAATTCCGAATCCTCCGCGAATAACGCTCTTGCGATCGCCCAGTAAGTGCCCTAGGAATCCGTCGTGAAAGGATGGGTTCCACGCGACGGCTACCCGGGGCGCGATATGGTTCTGGACCGGGAAGTACCCGCGGCCATAGCTGCTTATCGGCGCCCAGGCAAACCCTGGGTTGTAAATTTCACCCTCGCGGGCTAGTGTTGCGCGGGTATTTAGATACTGTACCGGATCAATTGGTTGTCCCGTCTGTGCGTTAATAATGAAATCCTGCCGACCTTGGTTATCGCTGAACGGAGTTTCTACTGTTCCCACCAGACCGAGGCTAAGGGTCAATGCATTCGTGACCCTCCAATAGTCACTGAGGTGGTATTCGATATGGTGCCAAGTGCCAGCGCTATTTATCGGAGTTCCGGTGGGCAGCGCACTCCCTTGTGGGGTACGAACGACAATGTCGTCGACGCTGTCAACAATACCCAAATTAGCTGCGTAGAAATCGTTCCAAAGCGCGACATCGCCCGGCAGCAAGCAATTGGTAGATACTCCGCCTCCACACGTAGGCGGGCGCTCGGAGCTAGGAACTGTGACGTTCTGATTCGTGCCGATTTCGGCTACGGGGAAAATGTTGTATACGTTGGCTCCTTGCCGGTCTTGAAGGAAATAGAGGTACTCGTAGTTTAGGCCAAACTGCAGGGTGTGGCTTCCTAGAATCTTCGTCAGGTTATCCGTAAACTGCCATGTTCTGGAAACACCAAGCTGCGCCCGTGCACCGTTGATCTGAATCGGATCCTCGATAACAGGCAGGTTCAGCGCTACGCCCGCAGCAGGGATGAGGGATTCCGGATGGGGCTGTACAAATTGAATCGTCGATTGGTTGAATCCCATCGTGAATTCGTTAACTAGAGTCGGACTTATGCTGCCGGTTAGCCCGAACGAGTAAAGACGAGGTTGATTCACGGTAGAGGCAGTCGTCACTATGTGGCTAGGCCCGCCTCGCCAGTCGATTCCAGGATTGTTAAACGGATTGTAATAGGTGTTTTGAGCCCACGCCCAGGTCCCGTGCGCCTGCCACTTATCTGAAATTGTGTAATCGAGACGCGCCACAGCATTGTCGTTGTTTTGATTAGAACTTGCTGGACCGCTGAGGCCCGTGGTATTAAGCTGGTCGCCGAGAGACGGATTATTTCCAGCAGGCAGCAGAGCATATTGCTGCGAAATGACCGGACTGATTCCAATGTGACGCGGATCGCATGATAAGTTGCCGGCCGATCCGCAAAGAATCGAAGTCGCGAGATTATAGGAAACGATTGCTCCCGTGGCATCGGGAAAGCGCAAGATACCGTCGCGAAGGGTTTGAGTAGGAACCAGCCCGCTGACCTCCGAGCTATTGGGGAATCTGCGCCGCTCAAGATTAATAAAGAAGAAGAGCTTCTGCTTCAGTACCGGGCCGAGTAGCGGGCCGCCAAGGCGAAAGCCGACCCGGTTATCGAGGAACTTCGGCTTCGGTTGACCGAGGCTATCGCGAATCCACGTATTAGCGACTAAGTGGTCGTCGACGTGGTACCAATACGCAGCACCATGGTAGTCCGGCGTTCCGTGGCGCACTCCAAACGAAAAAGCACCTCCAGCGGAACGCGCAAAGTTCGCGTTCTGGTTCGTAATGCTCGAATTGAATTCCTCAACGGCCTCAACGGGGATGGGCATGCCCGCCCCGATACTCCCGCAGCATTCGCCTCCGACCTGTGCATCGGAAATGTCGAGACCGTCGAGAGTGAAGGTGTTTTGATCGCCCGCCGCGCCCGCAATGGTGCCGCTCGATCCGTTGTAGGCTCCTCCGGTCCAGGGCTGCGCGCCGGGCTGGAGCCACGACAATTCGAATGCCCGACGAGTAACAGTCGGGAGTTCTTCGAACCTCCTTGGACCCGATAACGTTACTGACGGCAGCATCGGTCGTCTGAAGCTGAGTCTCCGCTGTTGCCGTCACCGAGACCGACTGCGATACGGTGCCAACCTGCAAAACGAAATTGCTCATCGTGGATTTCGCCACTTGAACAGCGATGCCCGAAATGATTGCAGTTTGGAAATTAGGGGCAATGGCTGACAGGGTGTAATTTCCTGGAGGTACGGAGGGGAATGAATACTGGCCTTCTGCATTCGTCTGCATCGAGACAGACGTTCTGCGCGTTTCTGATCGCAGCGTAACCGTCGCGCCCGCCACAACGGCGCCCGACGAATCAGTTACATTTCCTACTATCGCTCCTGTTGTCGTAGTGGCTTGGCCCATTGCGGCTGTCCCACGGAGCAGAAACACCAGCATTAATGCAGCCAGCATTGTTGTAAATTTAGGTTTCATTAGCGCTCCAATCCTATCTTTGACGACTCAACGCGCTGTCGTTTAGACGTTTATATCACCAAGAAGATGTTTATATCACCAAGAAAATGTGCCGTCAAGCGTAATTACATGCAATTCTGATCATTGCTGCAATGATTGTTGCGACGGCTCAGAACGTTCGATATATGATTTCGCAAAGGTGCCCTAGCGCGCGATCTTGAGCTTCAACATCCTCGGGCAGGGGGCCGATGCTCACATCGTTTACAAACAGTCCGATAAGCAACTGCCGGCCACTCGAGGCAGTCATATAGCCGACGAGGGCCTTACTGAGCAGCAAGGCATTGCCGGTAAGCAGGTTGTCCCAAACCAGTGTTCCGGTTTTTCCGACTGCCTTGCCGCGGGCTGGGCTATTCTCGGCGACGGCGTCGAAGAGAGTTCCATCCACTCCCAATATCGGCAGAGCATCCCGGTAGACGAAGGCATCAGACCGTTTCGACATCGCGGAAAGCAGGGCAATCGCTGCACGAGGAGTTATGAAATCGGAACGCGCGCCGCCGACGCCCCCGCCAAAGGAGATCGTGTCAACGGGAACTCCTAGGCTCTTGAGAATTTCTCCTTCGCGCATCATGCCGGCCGCGTTCGTCCGGTCGCCGTGCTGCGCCGCGATGATCAGCGGAAGCATGCCGGCGCCGAGATTGTGACTAGTCTTGAAGATGACTTTGAGTGCTTCCGAAAAAGGCGGAGAGGTGTGTTGAGCGACAGACGTCAGTCGGGCGTACTCGTCGAGAGCAGGCAGCTTGCTGCGATCCTGGGGCATAAACCGGCTTGTGTCAACCATAACTCCATGCTCCAGCAGGCGTTCGATGATGAGCGTGCGCGCGAATTCCGTCGGATCTGAGATTTCACCGATACGCAACAGCGGGGTTCGTCCGAGCGCAATTTGTCCGCGAACCGTGTAATGACGCGGCGCTACCTCTTGCACTCGCACATCCGTTTTGTCATTCGACCCCACCGTGCGGACGGCAACATCCCATTCCGCGTAGGACGTTTGCGGACGAATTTCTACCGCGGCGGCTGCCCCGATCTGCGCACCCGGCGTGGTCAGCACATCGAAAACGTTGTCGTTAACGACTATCGGTGTGATGCGCGACGGGCCACTACCGCTTCCCTCAGTCGGTTCGAAAAGGCGATCATCTATCAACACGTCCTCGACACGTTTAACGGCTGCGTGCGCAATTTTCATCGCTAAATCATCCAAGCCGGAAAGCGGGTCGGTGTCGGTCAGAGTGGCACGGTTGGTGAAATTGGCGTAGATGTGATCTTCGGCCGTATATGCCAGGTGACCTTTAGCGTCGATCCGCCCACTCAGATTCGGATCTCCCATCGCTCTAACGACCAGGACATCGCCTTGTTTTTCGCTCCCGTCCTGGGGGCGCCGGTACACGGAGGTTACAAACCGGAAATTCGGGCCGAGCGCTACAAGAGCGGCTGCACCCGAAAAGAGCTTTGTAGTAGAGGCCGGCGCAAACAGCTTGTCCGGATTGCGTTGATGAAGCACTTGCCCCGAGGAAGCGTCGGTGATGAGGATGCCCCAATGCGCATGGGCATAAATCGGCGCTGTGATGAAATCATCGACGGTTTGGTTGTCGGCCGCCGAATTCGCCGAGAAGACCGGAAGCGTGCATAACAGGAGGGATACAGCAAAAATTCGACACATTACCCGTAAGTTACACTACCGCTTCGAAGAATGTATGGCGACGAGCTATCTACTGCCAAGAAGCTATTCCTGCGTTTTGGGGTTAAATATCCAGATGCGATTACAGCCCCAATGCGAAGGCCGCGTTATCTGTGAACACGTTGGCCGGGCCCGCATTGCGCGTACAGGACAGATTGCCGATCTCGTCCGTTGTTTTATGCGCGTACGGAATACTCTTGTGTACGGTCGAAATCGCGATTGAGTATCCCGTGTTGCAGCATCAGCGCCGCCTCGCTTACGGCATCGAACAGCTCCGCATAGGAATCGATCACAAACAGCACGGGCTGGATTTCATCGTGCCGAAACGGCTGGTCCATCACCTCGAGCAAATCGAACCGTCTCCGCAGACAGGACTCGCTCAAAGCGTGGGCACACTCGCCATGCGAGCTTGCTAAACCGCTGCCGTAAACCTTTACTTCCGCGTGCTCGCGAATCAATCCGAACTCGACCGTGAACCAGAAGAGCCGGGTCATGCGCAGCCGCTCCAGCGCTGTTTGCGCTTTCGCGGCCACTTCTCCAAATGCTTGCAGAAAGTCAGCGAATGTCGAATTGGAGTGCATCGGAACGTGTCCGAAGATGTCGTGGAAGATGTCCGGCTCGGGCGTGTAGTCGAGCTCGTGCAGCCTTCGCAGCCGGGTGACGGTAGGAAAGGCGCGCTGCGCGAGGCACTCGAAAAATTCCGAAGCCGGCAGGAATCCGCGCGCCTCAACCGCTCGACACCCAGTTAGCGGCGTAAGCTGCCGGTTAATGGCCTCGAGAGTCGGCACGCGATCGGCCCGAATTTGGACCGCCTTTAATCCATCCAGAAACACCGAGCTGGCGCATTGCTGGAGTTGCTGAAAGCGGCGTTGATAGAGCGTTTGCCATACCTGTTGTTCTTCGCGCAGGCGTTCGCGATCGGGATCGGCCTTGGTTTGTTCTTGGGTTGTAAACATCGATGGCTCCTTCTAAAAGAAAAAGCCCGTGACCTTTTAGGATCACGGGCTTGCGATTTAGCTTAAACTTTCTGGCTTTTTCTAGTCAGAACGCCATCGCGGCACCGGATCCCGGGTCGCGTAATAGTAGGCGTAGCTGACGTAAAGCGCCATTACGGTGCAGTATCGGACAGCGCGGTGGTTAATGTCAAGCGTTTCCATGGGCGGGTGCTGGCGCTCGTAATGGCCGATTGGCACGCCCGACAAGCACAACGCAAAAGAGGCACAAGCAGCAGAAGCCTAAACGCAAGGCGCCGTTGATTTCCCGCGGCCGAGAGACGGAGGCGGCCAAGGGGGAAAGCGGGTTGATTGCTTGTCGGCGAAGCCAATCAGGAAGCGTACCGTCGGGTTGAACCCTCGCCTAACCACGCTGCGAAGCGGCTTTCGCTTTGTCGGCATCCGTAACGGCACCCGGAGGGTAAAGCACCCAGCGCTCTCCATGGTCATGCGCCAGTTCCGCTGTTACTGCCCAGACCAAGAAAAGCCCGAACAGCCATAGTATGAGGGTTGCCAGCTTGTTTGTTCCCACATAGCCCCAAACGATCTGCACGAATGTGCCGCGATCCGCTTGGCTGATCCACCAGTCCAATCCAACGAGCACGATGACCGAGACAGCCAGTTTTGCAATTCTCAGCGTATGCGTCTGGATATTGCCCACACGCTCCCGGTGTCGTCGCACTAAATCCATCAGGAAGGTATCCTTCTCTGAAAGCGCATAGCGTTCCAGCTTGTACTCCGTCGCGTATCCGTGTTCCTCATAGTCGAAGTTCTTGTTGCCGTCTATTAGCGACGTCAGCTTGTACGGAAGTAATGACAGAAGTACTAACCACGCAAACTTTAGAGACCATATGATCAGCGCGGAGATGAACGTCGTCATCAAAGAAAAGAGCAGAAGAAATATGAGTATTGCTCCTATGTTAATCTCGCCGCCGAATCTCCAGTTGAATGCCAGGATGTTCTGCTTCTTGTAGAAGTACAGACTTACATCGGCGGCGAGTGTAGCTGACAGCATCATCAGAAAAACCTCGAACTCCGTCGACAGTCTCTCGATCAGGCGAACGCCCTCGGTTGCTGGCTTCTCGAATATCCCTTCGGCCATGGAGTACAGCATAGCCAAGTATTATCGTCAGAGATCCCCTCCGGGGGCTGCTCGCCGCCCGATCGCATTTCATGAAGGTTAAGTTTTGGCACAATCGCTGCCGGGGTTAGACATCGATCTTCCGCTGCGTCAAACGTTGGGACCAGTTGGGCCATGGAATACGGCTACGCGCCCATTTCGACCGTTGACCAGAACCTTGACTTCAAATGAACCGGTGTTGACGCAATGAACATTTCCGAGCACCAGCGCAGCGAAGCCATCATTCACGAGCGCGTGCTTTTCGACTTGCGCGTTTATGTCGACGGCACCTACGCGTCTGTCGGCACAATCTCGCCCATGCCGAGTTCACGCAGCGAGGGCTCGAGTTGGGCGCGGTCTCCAACCACGATCCAGATCATCTGGCGAGGGTCGAGCAAGGATCGAGCGCAAAGATCGACGTCCTCAATCGTGAGCGCCGATACGCGACTGATGTAGGAAGTGTAATAGTCGAGCGGCAGGCAAAGCTGCAGAAGGTCGCTTAACAGGTTGCCGATCGCATTCGTCGTTTCGTGCGATCCGGGAAGTTCGAGGATCTGCTGTTGTTTGACCTTGTCCAACTCCTCCTGCCGGATCGGTTTCGTGCCCGTCATGCCCGAGAATTCCTGCATGATCTGCGCGATGGAATCCGCTGTTTTGTCGCCTTGAACCGCTGCATAGGCCAAAAAAGGCCGCTGTGCGCGCGCGCTGTATAGGACTGAAGCAGCGCCGTATGACCAATGTTTCTCTTCGCGCAGATTCATGTTCAGCCGCGCTCCAAACGTGCCTCCGAAAACGTTGTTCATCGCCTCGATCGCGATCTCGGTCCGAGCATCCGGAGGTGGAACGATGGTTCCCGCGATGACAACTGACTGGAGCGCTCCCGGTTTGTCGATCAGGTAAATCTTGGGATTCTGCGGTCTCGGGACGGCCGTCAGATTCTTCGATGGGACGTCGCCGCCTTTCCAATCGGCGAAGAGTCTCTCGAGCTTCGGCTTCACTTCAGCCAGCGTCGTATCCCCAACCACGACAAGAGTCGCGTTGTTGGGCTTGAACCAAATGGCGTGAAAGCTGACCATGTCGTCGCGGGTCAGTTTCTGCACCGTCTCTTCTGTGCCGGACCCGGTCAGCGGAACTCCATAGGCGTGACCGTCCCCATATAGAAGAGGAGGCAGCGTGCGAAGAGCCATCTGAACCGGCGTCGCTTTTTCGTTGGCTATCGCCGCGAGCTGCAGTTTCACCTGGCGCTCAAAATCGGCTTGCGGGAAAACGGGATTGAGAGCGACATCCGCGAACAGGTCGAGCGAGGCATCGAGCCTATCCTTCAACGCCGAAAGATAGACCGTAGAGATGTCGAGATTGGAGGCAGCGGATAACTGCGCTCCCAGAATCTGAAGCTCGTCACTGATTTCCAGCGCAGTTCGGCGCGCTGTCCCGCTCGTGAGCAGTGACGAAGCCAGACGCGTGGTTCCGGGGACTGCGAACTGATCGGCCGCATACCCGGCGTCCACATCCAGCCAGAAATTGACCACTGGAATTTCGTGGCGCTCGGCGAGCAGAATCTTGAGGCCGTTTGCCAATCGGTCCTGTTGGACGACGGGCAGACGCAGGTCGTGAGGCTCGCCAATAGGGTGGAAGAGAATCCCGCGCGAGCGGTACCTTCCACGCCTGCCGTTGCGGCTTTAAAAGGATGGACTTCGAGCGCATACACGCCATCGGAGAGCCAGGCGCGCGCAGCACCGCGGATGCTATCAGCGGTTGCTTCCTCCAGGACGGCGAGCCGGTTCTTATAGGCGTGCGGCGAGCCGAGATAGGTCTGACTACTGGCCAGAATGTCGGATTTTCCGCCAAATCCCCCAATGCGCTCGACGCCTCGGACGAAGCTCGCGTAAGACTGGGTCTTGATGCGCTCAAGCTCGCGCGCCGTGGGTCCGTCTTCGAGAAAACGGGCTAGTTCCTCATCGACGGCTTTCTCCGCGGCACGAAGATCTTGACCCTGGCGAACTGTCGCCACGATCACAAACTGGCTGCCGATCTCGCGCTCATCGAGGTATGCGCTCACTTGCGTCGCAATCTGGTCATCGTAGACCAAGCCGCTTATACAGGCGCGAATTTTTTCCCGCCGAAAGGATGCCGCTTGCAAGCTTCAGATGGTCGGCGGCGGCGGTCCCATACCCGGGGACGTTCCAGATTTTGTAGACACGCGCATGGGGCACCCGATCCTCAACGGCCTCCCGATGCTCGCCAGCCATTTTGCCGATCCAGGCGCGTTGATGCGCAACGGGCGGTCCAGGAGGGATGTCGCCGAAAAACTTGCGAACGTTCTCGATTGCTTCTGAAGTGGCAATATCACCCGCAACCACGACTACGGCGTTCGAGGGCGTGTAGTAGGTCTTAAACCAGTTCCGGACATCCTCGAGCGAGGCCGAATCGAGATCCTCCATCGACCCGATAACGGTATGGGCGTAGGGATGCCCGGCTGGGTAGGTGGATTTGACGATGAGCTCCTCGATGACGGCGTAGGGCTCGTTCTCACTCTGGCGTTTTTCGTTTTGAACAACTCCTCTCTGAAGATCGAGAAGTTCCTGCGTGAGCGTGTTATAAAAATGCCCCATGCGATCTGACTCGGCGAACAGGGCGTAGTCGAGCGCCGGTCGCGGGACATTTTCGAAATAGTTGGTTCGATCTTCGCTGGTTGTGCCGTTCAGATCGGTCGCGCCGACCCGCTCCATGACCTCCACGTAACTTCCTGGAACATGCTCGCTGCCGCCGAACATCAAGTGTTCGAAGAGATGTGCCAAGCCTGTCTTGCCGGGCTTTTCGTTTTTCGACCCGACGTGGTACCAGAGATTAACGGCAACAATGGGCGTCTTGTGATCCTCATGGACGATCAGCTTGAGGCCGTTGTCGAGGGCCACCTCTTCGCACGGGATTTCGAGATGTGAGAAATGCATTCCGGAGTGTAGAAATCGCCACGATAGCAGACGTGCCCCTCCAAAAACGGCTAAAGTGGATGAGATGGCGAATTGGACCACGATCGAGGGAAATCTGTCGGATAGCTTGCCCATGCGGGTCTACCTGGCGGAGCAGGATGGCGAAGTGTGCGCCGTGACGGTGCATGATGACCGGCATCCGCGGAGCGAAGACGAATTCTTATGGAAGCTGCGTAGAGTCTACGGCCCGAAGCGTTGCGAAACTGGAAGTTGTTCCGAGGCGCTTCAGGCCGCGGCTCTGCAGGTGAGTGAATATTTCGCAGGACGCAGGCTGGCATTTGACGTTCCACTTGCTTTGGACGGGACGCCCTTCCAGGTTCGCGTTTGGGAGCTCTTGATGCAGATTCCGTTCGGCGAAACGCGTCGCTACAAAGACATCGCGGAATTGATGGGTCACCCGACCGCTTTCCGGGCGGTCGGCAACGCGAATGGACAAAACCGATTGCCGATTCTGGTCCCCTGCCACCGGGTGCTTGCGGCCGGAGGCAAGCTAGGCGGATTCACCGGCGGGATCGGTTTGAAGAGGCGGTTGCTGGCGCATGAGGCGGCAGTGCTTGGATCGAGGCATCCCGAGGCTGCGTTTGCATCGGTTGCAATTGCGGGCTAGCTTGGATCTCTAACCATTGCGTCTTTCCAAAACTTACGACGTTAGCTTGTTCCGTTACAGCATTGGCTTGTTACTAATCGCTTTTGCTTCCACCGTCTGCGCGCAGCGTATCGGAGAACCCATACGGCCCGAGTGGTGTCGGGCGCTGCCGCGTCCGGAATATAAATACCTTACGCAGGTGAACTCGGCCGACCCGTGGTTTGAAGTCTATCGCATTCGCCCGGGAGTGTTTGCCATATACGAGCCCCATCAGTTTGAGGAAGTCATTTCGTACCTGATCTTGGGAGAGAAGCGCGCTCTGCTATTTGACACCGGATTAGGCGTCGGTAAGATTAGTTCCGTTGTGCACGACCTCACGCCACTCTCGATCATCGTGGTGAACTCGCACTCCCATTTTGACCACGTGGGTGGGAATGCGGAGTTCCAGGAAATATGGAATCAGAATTCACCCTATACTCTAGCCAACGCTCGCGGAGGACTGAACGATTACTCTCGCGATGCACTTACGCCGCAGCGCCTCTGCGGAGAACTACCCGAAGGCGTGAGCCCGAACACGTTCAGCACTCGCCCCTGGCGTGCCACACACATACTGGATGACGGTGAAATCATCGACTTGGGCAATCGAAAGCTGGAGGTGCTGTTTACAACTGGTCATACACCCGACTCGCTTTGTCTCCTTGACCGCGCTAACGGATTGCTGTTTACTGGCGACACTTTCTATCCCGGGCCGATTTACCTGTTTGTGCCGGAGACGAATTTCGGTGCCTACACAAGTTCGATTCACAGACTCGCGCAACTCGCTCCAACACTTCAGCTCCTCCTGCCCGCCCACAATGTCCCGTTCGCGTACCCTCAGGCTTTGGTGCACCTGGAAGCGGGTCTCAATGCTATCCAGAGCGGCGAGGTCAAGCCCATTTCCAGAGGCGGGCGGCGCGAATATCGTTTTCAGGATTTCTCTATTCTCCTGCCAGATAAGTAGGCGGCAGCGGCTCACCTTGCCGAGTTATTCGCGTGCACCGCGCGGCGACGGAGGTTTTCTTCCAGGAACGAAAGAAACGAGGACTCGTCTTCGAGTTCCAGCTCGATCTCAAGCCACGCGAGAGTGAGCGGCGCGATGAGAGCATCGGACCGGGCAGGACAATTGATACGATCTTTTTCCGTTGTGACCAGCATTTCGGCGCCGCGGAGGCGCGCTTGATGAGCGACGCGTCGAACCTCCACCGGACTGTACCGGTGGTGATCTGAAAACGACCAGCGGAATACGATTTCGAGGCCGAGCGATTCAAGGGTATTCCAGAAGTTCTGAGCGTTGCCGAGCCCGCAGAATGCGGCAACACGGCGCGCGTTTAGCCGGGGCGAGGAATGCTCCTGGCCGTAATGCCGCCATTGGCGAGCGTGTAACTGCGTGCGAAATACGGGAGCAGCAGCATTGTATTCCCGTAAACGCGCACAAATGGCGTCGTAACGAAAGCCCACCTCAGCTCGGGTGATTACGAAAGCATCGGCGCGGCCAAGCGCGTCTAGCGGTTCGCGAAGCCGGCCTAACGGGATGAGCTCCTCCTGACCGAACGGGTCCAATCCGTCGATCAGGACCACATCGAAGTCGCGGGCGATTCTCGCGTGTTGAAATCCGTCATCGAGGAGAAGAACGTCGGTTTGGGGAAATCGATGAAGCAGAATCGTTGCGGCTTCGAATCGATTGGCGCCGATGCCGACCGGAGCGATACCGGCGCGCAAAAAGATTTGCGCTTCATCTCCAGAGAACGCGGCTGGCACTTTGGCAGCAGGCGGGAGAATCAGGTACCGCGCGGGCGAGCGACGCCGGTATCCACGGCTGAGGATCGCGGGCCGATGACCGCGCTCAGCCAAACGCGCCGCAAGGTAATTGGTAAAGGGTGTTTTGCCTGATCCGCCGGCGGTGATTCCGCCGATGCTTACGACAGGAGCGGGCAAACGAGGCATGCTCGCCGCGTACCGTTCTCCTATCCGGCGTCTTATTTTGCCGCCTTCGCGCCACAGCCACGCGGCGGGGGTGAGCAGGAGGCGGGATAGAAAACCATGATTGTGCGCGTCGAGAGAAGTGGGATGGTATAGCGGCCATAGCTGCGGCGTGATGCGATCCGCCGCCCCGCGCTCATCGAGTACGAGGCGGCGCGCGCGCTCGCCGAGGATACGGGCGCGATCGCCGTTCCGGAGAAGATCACGAATCGCGGGGAGCAGCTCGCTTTCGTGCTGGATTTGAACCAGCGCCTCAGCTTCGCGGAAGTCACGCGCAATGGCAGCGAAATTTTGCATGTGCGGGCCGATTACGATGGCCGCACCCGCGAGAGCGGGCTCGATAATGTTATGGCCACCGCGAGGCGCAATGGATCCTCCGACAAAAACAGCATCGCTGAGGGGGAAAAAGGACGTTAATTCGCCGATCGTGTCGAGAAGCAGCACGCCGGGCAATTCAAGATTCTGGCGGGAAGACTTCGGAAAGGGCGGTGCGGCGGACAAAGCGGATGCCGTCGCGCGGTAAGTTTGTCGCGCGACTGTGTCAAAGCGAAGGGGTTGACGGGGAGCAAGGACCAGGAGAAGATGGGGAAAATCATTGGCGAGTGCGACGAAGGCGTCGATCACCAAGTCGTCTTCGTCCATCGAATGACGGACGAGGCTGCCACGCTCGTTCGGCCCAACGGTGCTGGCCGCGATCCAAATCTGTTCTGCTCCGAAAGTAGGAATCTGTTGAGAAGCGGATGCAAGGGAGGCATCGTATTTGAGGTTGCCCGCGAGATATAACTTGCCGGGCGCAACACCGAGCTCGGCGTAGCGATCGTAATCCAGGGGACTCTGAACCAAGACGGTATTTGGCAACTGAAGGATCGGTGAGAAGAACGTTGCTAGGAACCGGTAGCGCGGCCAGGCGCGATCGGAAATGCGGCCGTTGACCACCGCAAGACGGGCGCCGAACCGCTTGGTTTGTGCGTACAAGTTTGGCCAGATTTCCGTCTCGAGAACCACCACCAGCGCGGGCTGGATGATTTTGAGCACGCGCCGCACGCAAGAGGGGTAATCGAGAGGAGCAAAGAAGATGCCATCAACCAGGTGCGCGGCCTGGCGCTCCGCTGCCTTGCGTCCGGCAAGTGTAGACGTGGAGAGATAGATGGGAACGAGCGGTTGGTCCGACCGCAGTCGTTTGATCAAGGGAATCGCGGAAGCGACTTCACCGACGGAGACTGCATGCAACCAGATAGAGGCGGAGTTCGTCGCTCTGACGCACTCGGAAATCCAGCCGAGGCGCTCGCGGAAGCGAGATGCGTAAGCCGGTTGGCGTATAAATCGAGCGATGAAATAGAGAACGACGAACGGAAGACCAATAATCTGTACGATTCGATAAAGGAGAAGAGCGCGCGTGATGCCAGGAACTCGGTTCGTGATTTCGAGTATAGCTTCGGTGACGGCGATGGCGGCAATTATCGGGGCGGGGAGTGATAAGCCATTTCGAGTGGGGGCAGCCGCCGATTATGCCCATCAAACATCCGATCAGGTAACCATCGGGGCACAAGCCTACGATCGCCGGGAGATGCTTGCCGATGCGTTCGGCAAAAAAGCGGATCTCCTCAAATATGGGGTTCTCGCGGTACTCGTGGTCATCGAAAACAAGCGGCAGAAGACGATTGATTTACGGAACCTGGAGATCAACTTGGTTGGAGCGGATGGGCGGCACGTAGGAGCTGTGGGCCCGGAAGATCTATACTCGCTGGCGAAAACGCAAAAGCCGCCCAAGATCAATCCGCTTCCGGTTCCGTTGCCTAAGAAAGGGAATCCGCTGACTTCGCCTGAGCTCGTCATCCGTGCATTTGCGGCGAAAATGTTGCCCCCCGGGGATTCGGCGAGCGGGTTTTTTTACTTCGAAGCGCGACCCGAGCCGGGAGACAAGTTATACATTAATGGGCTGCGGGAAACAGGTACGGAGCAAGACATCATGTACTTCGAATTTCCATTGAAGCCGTGAGGCCGTATGAAGGCATTCAGAATCGGGATCAATATGGCGGGCGCCGTGTCGGCGGGCGCGTACACCGCGGGCGTGCTGGATTTCCTGATGGAAGCGCTCGATGAATGGTACGGAGCGAAAGAGCGCGGAGACGCCGTTCCGATGCACGATGTATCCATTGACGTATTTTCGGGCGCATCCGCAGGAGGCATGTGCGCCGCGATCGCCGCCGTCCAGGCGCAGGAAGATTTCGAGCACATTCGGGACACCTCGAAAACCGGGACAACGAACCGCTTATACGAAAGCTGGGTTAACCGGATCGACATTCGCGAGCTGCTGAAAATCCAGGATCTGAAATCGGGTGAACCCGTATCGTCGCTGCTCGATTCAACGATCATCAAATCAATTGCCGATTATGCCCTCACCCCGGGAACGCTGAAGCCGAGGAGCTACATTTCGCGCAACCTCACCTTATTCCTGACACTCACAAATCTGCGCGGAGTGCCGTATTCCTTGAAAAATGTTGGCTCGGAATCGCTCGAGAGCGCGGAGGCGGCCTCGTTCGAAGAGACAACGTCTTACTACGGCGACCGCTTACGCTTCGAAACGGTTCTTAACGGCGCGACCACTTCGGCCAAGAGCGCGAAACCGCTGCCCTTAAACGATTCGAGCCAAGCGGCATGGCCGTTGTTGCGGTCTGCAGCGATGGCCACAGGCGCGTTTCCGATATTCCTGGCACCCCGTGCACTGGAACGCACTGTTGACGATTATTGTCCACCCCAATGGCAACCGGTGTATCCCATCCCAAATGAACCAGGAATTTGGCCGGACTGGCCCTACAAGCAGAGCACGGGCGCCACTTGGGAAACCTTGAACGTAGACGGCGGCGTCATCGACAATGATCCGTTCGATCTTGCTCACGATTATTTGGCTTCGCTTGATCCTGCCACCGGCGGCGTGAATCCACAAGAGCCGCTAGCGGCAGATCGCGCCGTCATTACCGTCGCGCCATTTCCGGCTCAAGATCCATATGACGCTCAATTCGAGAGCGCGAAATGTGCGAGCGTGTTCAGCATTGCGACCCGGCTCTTTTCGGCGCTGATTTCGCAATCGCGCTTCTTCGGCGAGTCATTGGCGATGATTATGACCGGCAAGGTCTTCAGCAGGTTTGAAATCGCGCCCTCCGATACGGCCTTGTCTCATAACGTCCCCGCGTTGCAGTGCGCGAGCCTCAGTGCATTCGGAGGGTTCTTCGAGCGTGGTTTCCGCGCCCATGATTATGCCTTGGGACGGCGAAACTGCCAGCAGTTTCTTCGCTGCCAGTTCATTCTTCCGGAAAAGAACCCGATCATCGAGGCCGGGCTGAATGCGCTCGGAGAGAGGCGAAACAGCGTCGTCGAAGCTTTCGGTGTCGACCCACCGAATCCGAAAGTCACCCCGCAGGATCAGCGTTGGATTCCGCTCATTCCGCTATGCGGTACGGCGGCGCAGCAGGTTCCCAAACCGACGCGAGCCCAGATCTCCGATGCAGATTTATGCGATGTTGTCGGCCTGATATCCCAACGCTTCAAGGCGGTCTTCGCGCTTTTGATCGCAGATGTCCCGTCCCGTCCGGTGCGGCTGTCGTTAAAAACAGCCGCAACGCTGGTACCGCTATTCGGCAAAGGAAAACTTGAATCCTATCTTCGTGCGCAGCTCGCGGCGTCGGTGGGCGGCACGCGTTCTCAGCCAGCGCCCCCGAAATAGCAGTTTCCTGGCAATCGGTGCGCCGGGTGCGCCATGATTGAAGACGTGGACAGCGAACGCCAGCGTCCGCAACCGGATCTGAATCCGCGTCCGATCGAAGAGCTGGACGTATTGTGGATCACTGCGGGACTGAGTTGCGACGGCGACACGATCGCGATGACCGCAGCCACCCAGCCGAGCCTCGAAGACATTCTCTTCGGCGCCATTCCCGGAATCCCCAAAATAAAGCTGCACAATCCCTTCCTTTCGTACGAAGTCGGGGACGATTTCATGGCCTACTTCCACCGTGCCTCGGAGGGCAGTCTGGCTCCGTTCATTCTTGTGATTGAGGGCTCGATTCCCAATGAACGCAACAAGACCGAAGGTTACTGGGCGGCGTTCGGCACCGATCCAGAAACCGGACAGCCGATCCCGACGTGTGATTGGATCGACCGGCTGGCCCCGAAAGCCTGGGCCGTGGTTGCGGCGGGCACCTGCGCTACATACGGCGGAATTCACGGGATGGAAGGCAATCCCACCGGTTGCATGGGGCTGGCGGACTATTTGGGGTGGCATTGGAAATCGTACGCAGGCGTACCGATCGTCAACGTGCCCGGATGCCCCGTGTTGCCCGATAACTTCACGGAAGTGCTCCTGTATTTGCTGTACCAGGCTGCCGGGCGGGCTCCCTCGATTCCGCTAGACGAAGCGCTCAGGCCGACTTGGCTTTTTGCCCAGACTGTCCACGAGGGATGCGATCGCGGCGGGTATTACGAGCAGGGAGATTTCGCTCGGGAATATGGCGGGCGTGAGTGCATCGTGAAATTAGGCTGCTGGGGGCCGGTGGTTAACTGCAATGTCGCGAAACGCGGGTGGATGGGGGGACTCGGCGGCTGCCCTAATGTCGGCGGTATTTGTATCGGCTGCACGATGCCGGGCTTCCCCGATAAGTTCATGCCGTTTATGGACCAGCCGCCCGGTTCGTTACTGTCTTCGCAAGCCGTCATGACTTACGGGCGGGCGATCAAGGCGCTCCGCAATTTCACGCAGGGCTCGCTGAACAAAGAGCCCGAGTGGCGGCAGCGCGAGCACCGCGCGGCGAAAAATAAATAGAAATGCACCAAAGCGGAGACGACGCTTCCAACGATTTCGAACCGTTAGGTTTAGCTGAGGCTGAGGGTCTTCTCCAGGCATTTGCGAGCGTTGCGTTCCCGAGCGGGGCCGGTGGAGAGGAGCTTCCGCGTGAGTCGTTGACACGAAGCGGGCGCGCGAAAACTGTGGAGCGGCCGGACGTCGCGGCCCGATACAAGGCTCTCGTAGACCAAATCCCTGCCGTGATCTTCATGGCCTTTCTGGATGAGGGCGTGAGTGAAGCATACGTAAGCCCACACATCGAAACGGTATTGGGGTTCACGCAACAGGAATGGCTGAACGATCCGGTCCGGTGGTATCAACACATCCACCCCGACGACCGCGGACGATGGAATGTCGAAGCGGCGCAACTGGTGCTTTCGGGCCAGCCCTTAAGCTCCGTCTACCGGGTGATTGCGCGCGATGGCCATGTGGTCTGGTTCCATTGCGACGTGAAAATGGTGCTCACCGATGAGGGGCGGCCGTGGTTTCTTCACGGGACCGCTTTCGAGATTACCGAACTCAAGCGAGCCGAGAAAGCGTTGCAGAGGGCGCACGATGAGCTGGAATTGCGCGTGCGCGAGCGGACGGCCGAGCTGGCAAAAGCGAATTCTGAATTACAGCTTGAGGTTGCCGAGCGGAAGCGTGCGCAGGCGCGATTAGCTTGGCAGGCAGAGGAATTGGCGCGCTCCAACGCGGATCTAGAACAGTTTGCGTATTCCGCTTCCCACGATTTGCAAGAGCCGCTTCGAAACATCGCCCTTTATAGCGAATGGCTAAAAAGAAACTACGCTGCGAAGCTCGAAGCCGATGCTGAAACATTCCTCACGATCTTGAATGAGAGCGCCCATCGGATGATGACGATGATTCACGACCTTCTGGCCTACACGCGTGCCGCTCAGGCCAGCGAAAACGTGCGGGAGCCAATCGATGCGAACGTGGTGCTCAACGGATCACTCGAAGATCTTCGGGCTCTGATTCACGAGAGTGGAGCAAACGTTACGCGCGATCCCCTTCCTGCCGTGAGAATGCGCGAGGTGCATTTGCGGCAGATTTTTCAAAATCTCATATCAAACGCGATCAAGTACAAAAGCGAGAAGCCACCGGAAGTGCATGTCTCGGCGAAGTCTGGGGATGGTGAATGGCTCTTCTCCGTGAGCGACAACGGAATCGGCATACCGTCGCAGTATCACGAAAAGATCTTCGGGATGTTCAAGCGCCTGCACGGTAAAGAGAATTACACGGGAACCGGAATCGGGCTTGCGCTTTGCAAACGAATTGTCGAGCGGTACGGTGGACGGATTTGGGTGGAGTCGGAGGCCGGGGAAGGCTCGACGTTTTGCTGGACGGTTCCGGAAAACGGAAGCTCTTAAGGGTCGCAGATCCCGACTCTAGCCTCCCGCAATCGCACCGACGATAAAGAAGGGCTCTTTCCCCGCCGCGACCACATCGGGCAATGGCGTGTCCGGCGGTTCGTGGGAGACATCCTGCTCGCAAGCGAAAAATCTCACGAATGCCCGGCGCTGTCCCGTAACGTGATCGCGGATCGTCCCGCGCAGCATCGGATAGCGCGCCTCAAGCGCGTCAAGAACCGAACGCGGCGTGACCTGGCCCTCCACTTGAAGGCTCACTTCCCCGTCTGCATGCGCGAGCGTCCTAAGATGCGCCGGGAGCATGACTCGGATCATATTTCGTAATCACCCGGGTAGCGTCTGGGCTTCGACGGACAGCACGGCTGGAAGATCCCGCACGATTGGAGCCCAGCTATCGCCGGCGTCAGCCGATGCGTACACCTGGCCCCCCGTGGTGCCGAAGTACACGCCGCAGGAATCGAGCGCGTCGACAGACATCGCGTCGCGCAACACGTTGACGTAGCAATCCTGTTGCGGCAGACCTTTCGTAAGCGCCTCCCACTCGTTTCCACCCGTCCGGCTTCGGAATACGCGCAGCTTTCCTTCGGGCGGGAAGTGCTCCGAATCGCTTTTGATCGGGACTACGTAAATTGTCTCGGGCTCGTGTGCGTGCACGTCGATCGGAAACCCAAAGTCGGTCGGCAAATTACCGCTCACTTCGCGCCACAGATCTCCGGCATTGTCGGTGCGCATAACGTCCCAGTGTTTTTGCATGAACAGGACACTCGGCCGTGACGGGTGCAGCGCGATCCGGTGAACGCAGTGGCCGACTTCGGCGGTCGGGTCGGGGATGTGGTTGGACCTCAATCCCTGGTTAATCGGTTTCCACGTCTCGCCGCTGTCGTCGCTACGAAAGGCACCCGCTGCCGAAATCGCGATAAACATGCGGCCGTTGTCGCTCGGATCCAGAAGGATTGTGTGCAAGCACATGCCGCCGGCGCCTGGTGCCCAGTGCGGCCCGGAGCCGTGGCCCCGTAATCCGGAGAGTTCCTGCCACGTTTGTCCCCCGTCCTTCGAGCGAAACAAGGCCGCGTCTTCCACTCCCGCGTAAACGGTATCCGGATCCGCCAGCGATGGCTCCAGATGCCACACCCGTTTAAACTCCCAGGGATGCGGCGTCCCGTCATACCACTGGTGCGTTCCAGGTACCCCGTCGTAAACGAACTTGTTTCCCACCGGCTCCCACGTCTTGCCGCCGTCATTCGAGCGTTGGATCAGTTGCCCGAACCAGCCCGATGACTGCGATGCATAAAGACGATTCGGATCGGCCGGCGATCCCTTGACGTGATAAATCTCCCACCCCGCGAAATGGGGACCGCTGACGTCCCAATTCTCGCGCTTGCCGTCGGACGTCAAAATAAACGCACCCTTACGCGTTCCAACCAGTATCCGAACCTTGCTCATGTTTGTCCCTTCTCAGCCTATGCGCCAGCTATCGCGGCAGCAACGCTAAATTTTCGCACGATGGCTTCGCCGCGTTGAGTATAGTTTGTAGATGCAAATTAAGAAGAATTCCAAATCGCTTGGACCAATATCCGTTGTCTTACTTTTCTGTTGGGCACTTCAAACCGGCTTTGCCGGTGCACAGTTCCTCCCCCGGCTAAAACCCATCGCGCCCCGCGGTCGCCGGACAACTCTTAACACATCCACGCTAAACTCATCTCCGTCGCCATGGCAGCCGTTGAAGAACCAACCTACGTTTCTTATTAACGGTGCCTCGAACCCGCTTCTGCTTACCGACGGAACGGTCGTCATACAGGATTACGGGACGCGGGATTGGTGGCGATTGACGCCCGACGACAAGGGCAGTTACGTGAATGGGACGTGGACCCAAGTGGCGTCGCTACCTGCTGGATACGCCCCGCTCGATTACTCATCCGCCGTTCTTGCCGATGGCCGGGTCATCATCGAAGGTGGAGAATACAACTTTTTGAAGTTCGCTGAGACTAGCTTGGGCGCTATCTACGACCCGTTAGCAAACACATGGAAATCCGTCTCGCCTCCCCACTTTTTTGCGGGCTTCGGGTCGTTTAAGCGAACCATTGGCGATGCACAGAGCGTAGTATTGCCGGATCGCACGTATATGCAGGCCGATTGCTGCACCAAACAGGCCGCTGTGCTCGATTCCGAGACCTTGACCTGGACTCCTACCGGAACCGGTAAGTCCGACATCAATTCCGAAGAAGGGTGGAATTTACTGCCGGATGGGACGGTGTTGACGGTTGATGCCGCGGATGTTCCCAATTCGGAAAGATACTTTCCAGAAGCCGGCATTTGGATGAGTGCCGGCAGCACAATGGTCCCGCTCTCCGATGTTGGGCATTCATATGAGATCGGACCTGCGGTGCTGCGACCGAATGGCACTGTTTTTTATACGGGCGCCTGCCCCAGCGATTATCCGAACAAGCAGGGCACGGGCACGTGCATCGCCCCGGCACACACGGCGATCTATACCCCGCCGAGCTGGTTACGCGGCGAGGGCATATGGACGACCGGACCCGATTTTCCGGACGGTTTGGATATCGCAGACGGGCCAGCGTCGATCTTGCCGAACGGCAACGTGCTGATGATGACAAGTCCGGGCATATATGACGTGGGCGCCGTGTTTTTTGAGTTCGATGGTCACGATCTTAAGCGGGTGCCCGGCACACCGAGCGCTCCCAATGATTCTTCGTATTACGGAAATATGCTCGTTCTGCCGACTGGGCAAGTCATGCTTACCAATACCTACTACGATATTGAGATTTACACGGCGAGAGGCGGCTACGATCCCGCGTGGGCGCCGAGGATCGATGACTCGCCGCTGTTTGTGGAACGAGGCCGTACTTACACCATCTCCGGGAAGCAATTCAACGGTGTGTCGACGGGAGCCACTTATGGAGATGATGAGCAGATGAATACGAATTATCCCCTGGTGCGCGTTACCAGTCTGTTTACTCATCACGTTGCCTACTGGAGGACTCACGACCACAGCACGATGGGCGTAGCGACCGGCGACCAGCCCGTTTCCACACACTTTGACGTGCCGAAGAATGTCAAACCGGATATCGCGCTTCTGGAAGTGGTCGCGAACGGCATTTCGTCTTCGCCTCGAATTGTGCTTATCTACTGATTAGCGGCGATTACCGTTCTTTCAGTTCCAGTAATTCCGATCCAGATTCCTGCACTGGACGGCTTCAGCGAGGTGCTTGGGGCTGACATTGGGCGAGTGATCCAGATCGGCAATGGTGCGCGACACGCGCAGCATCCGGTCGTGCGCGCGAGCGGAGAGGCTCATGCGCCGAACCGCCATTTCGAGCGTTCGCTCGCCGCTTTCATCGAGTGCGCACAGCGACCTTAGCTGCGAGTGCGGGATCTGCGAATTATAGAACCCGCGCGTGCGCTGGATCTCGCGCGCATTTTCGACCCGCTCGCGGATTTGCGCCGACGACTGGCCGTCGCTCTTGCCGCGCAGCTCTTTGTAGGGTACCGCGGGAACTTCGATGTGCAGATCGATGCGATCGAGCAGCGGCCCGCTCACTTTCGCGAGATAACGTTGGATAATGCCGGGTGTGCACCTGCACTCCCGCGTGCTGTCGCCGTAAAACCCGCACGGGCATGGATTCATGGCTGCAACCAGCATCAGGCGCGCGGGAAACGTAAGCGTTCCGTTGCTGCGGGCGATCGTGACAGAGCCTTCTTCGAGCGGTTGACGCAGTTGTTCCAGAACGCCGCGCGGAAATTCCGGCAGTTCGTCCAGGAACAAAACGCCTTGATGGCTCAGGCTCACTTCGCCGGGCCGCGCGCTCCCGCTTCCTCCACCAATCAGGCCCGCGTCTGAAATGGTGTGATGGGGCGCTCGATACGGCCGGTGACGGAGAATGCCGATACCCGCCGGAAGAACCCCCGCCACGCCGTGAATTTGCGTGGCTTCCAATGCTTCTCGAAACGTCAGCTTGGGCAGAATGCCCGCGAGTCGTTTCGCGAGCATCGTTTTCCCCGATCCCGGCGGCCCGATCATCAGCACATTGTGGTTCCCCGCCGCGGCCACTTCGAGCGCCCGCTTGGTCATACTCTGCCCGCGCACATCGCTGAAATCCGGAACCGACGGATCATCGGCGGCAGGCTCCGGAATGTGTGCCGGCGTCGCCGAGAAGGAAGACGGCTCATTCAAGAACTGCACTACTTCGGCGAGATGTTTCAGGCCGAACACGCGAACGCCCTCCGCGACCGCCGCTTCAGCGGCATTGTCGATCGGCACCAGCAGGTTTTGAATGCCTCGTTTCGCCGCGCACACCGCGATGGACAATGCGCCCCGCACTGGCCGGAGACTTCCATCAAGCGACAGCTCACCTACCAGCAAGTGATCGTCGCTCCTGGTCACCGTCCCCATTGCGCCGAGGATCGCCGTGGCCATCGGGAGATCGAATCCGGCGCCTTCCTTCCGCACATTGGCGGGCGCGAGATTAATGGTGACAGATTTACTGGGATACCCGAAACCGGAATTCAGAAGGGCCGATTTGATGCGCTCGCGGCTTTCTTTAACGGCGGCATCGGGCATGCCCACGGTGACGAAATCGCGAGCCGTGCCCGCCGGATACATGTCAACTTCGACATCGATGATGTGCGCATCGATGCCGTGGATAGCGGCGCTTAAGGTCCGGAATAGGGCCACAAGACCTAGTAGCGGCGAGCGTGGCTCATTCTCAAGGTCAGGGCCGCAGCCCCTAGTCCAATATCCCCGCCGCTCAATTAACCGGAGCGCCGGCTCCAGCTTCCGCCCACCAGCCCTAAATCCACAATCGCGGCAATCAGAAGAAACACAAGCTGTGTCGTCCCCATCGGCTGTCCCGTGTTGTGGAGATACGTGTAGACGATGAGCGTCAGCGGAAGAAAAATAAACCCTAATACCGGCAGCAGAATACTGCTAAACACGTGGCTGAAAAAGTTCGTGAACAGCCACAAGAGAATAATGGCGACTCGTGGAAACGCAATCGCGAGCAGCGCGAGCAAGCAGGGCATAGTCTTGGCTTAAACGAATGTATCATTGCATGCCATTTATTGCCAGTACTGCCATTGATGCCGCCAGATAACATACGCGGTTAATAGAGCGTTCGTGACCGCGTGAGCCAGAACGCAATCGGCAAGCGATTTAGACCGAACAATCCAGAAATTGTAAATGGCGCCAGCCACCAAGCCAACGTCCCAATACGCGCCGTGCTCGGACGCAAACAAAAGTGCAGTCACCCAGAACGCGGCGGGCGTGTAGGCGCCGATTCCCACGCTTTCGAAACGGGTATTGATCAGCCATCGCATCAGCCAGCCCCTCCAAAACAGCTCTTCAAGAATGGGCACGACCACGACGGCTCGCGCCGCTCGCCAGAAGACTACCCATCCGCTCTGGAGCGCGTCGCTCGGAAGAGATGAGTGCGCGTGCGCAATGAAGGAATTCGAGAACAACGCGAGATCGCGATAACCCGGAAAAAGAAGGTCTGGCGCAATCCAAAGGCAGAAAACAGCGATTCCTACGCCAGCGCTTGCAAGCCATCGGGTAGGGCAGAACGAAATGTCACGCGGCCAGCAGAGCCAGCACGCTGCCCCAAGAACCACCACCCGAAGCGGCGCATCCGAATACGGGTCAAACGCGAATCGCTGGGCCGCAAGAAAAAAAATGTAGAACAGCGCAAACGGCGCAATGTACTGCAGCGGCCGATACTTCGCGCGCCAGCCGAGTAATCGAACGCCGTTCGGCGCGCGCCGGTCTTTACCCGATTTGATGGACGAACGCGTGGATTCGATTTTGCTGGTCCGGACGCGCGTTCTTGAGTGCCCTCTCGGCTTCTTCGCGCGCACTTTGTTTGTCGCCCTGCTTCAGCAAAGCCATGGCGAGATGTAGATGAAACATCGGGTTGTTGGGGTTGTCCTGAACAAGCTGACGAAAAATACCCAGCGCTTCGCCGTTGAGATTCTTCTGGTAGTAAACGTATCCAAGCGTGTCGGAGATGTCCGGGCTGTGAGGAGCTTCCTTCTTGGCGCGCTCTGCAAAGCTCATGGCCTGGTCCAGATTTGCGCCTGTTTCCGCATTTAGAAACGCCAGGTTGTTCAGCGCAGTGGGGTCGGAAGGCTCGATCGCAAGCACTCGATTGTAAGCATCCGCAGCTTCCTTCTTCTTTCCGAGAGTGTCGAGCAGAACCCCTTGGTTCAGGAACGCGGTCGCGTTGTGCGGATCCAAATTCCCCGCTTGCTCGAAGGAGGCGAGAGCGGCGTCGGACTGGCCGAGCTCGCGCTGCGCGAGGCCTAGCCGGATCCACGGATCCGGAGATTTTGCAGCCGTTTTCAAGATCTCCTTGTAGTTATCAGCGGCCTGTTGGAGAAGCTGTTTTTGGCGACCTGTATCCGTCGGGGCCACTTGGCCGGCTGCGGCGACTTCGGCGTTGGCTAATCGATACCGGTACGCAGGTAGGCTTGGATTTTTTTGAACCAGATCCTGCAGCGCGGCGATCGCATCGCCGGCTTTTCCTTGGGCCAATTTCACATTCTGCAGCCCCAGAAAACCGCGAATATCCGGAGGCGTGGATTTCCAGAGGTGATCGAACTCCTCCGCAGCTTTGTCAAACTCCCGATCACTCAAATACAGATCCGCCAGCGCCAATCGAGCATCGTTGACTTGAGGAAATTCCTGCACCAATGCTTCGAGCTCGGGCCGCGCCTTGTCCGCTTCCCCGAGTCCGATGAGCGCGCGCCCGCGAATCAGCCTGGCGTCGGCATTTTTCGGCTCAGACGCCAGAATCGCATCCGTTTGCTCGAGCGCTTTCGCATGCTGCCCCCGGTCCTCGTAGATGCGCCCCGCAACCGTGCGGGCTGGGTTCAGAGATGGCCGCTCGCTGACAGATTCCAGGGCCTCGCCCAGCGCCTTGTCGAAATCGCCCATTGCAAAATCCGCGCGCGCAAGATCGAAATGCAGCGCGGCGTCCTTGGGATTGTTCTGAACCAAACCCTTGAGCGCGTCGAGCGATATCTTCTGATTCTTCTTTAACCCGGCATCCACCAGCAGCGAGCCATACATGTCGTTAACGGAAACATTTTTCGGCTCCTTAGCCGCGAGCGTTTGAGCCATCGAGAGCGCTTCGTCGCGGCGGCCCGTAATCGCGTAAATCGCAACCACGCGCTCCTGGTACAGCGCCGCGCTCTTCTCGTCATCCTTTGCGCCGGCCTGATATTGCTGCAGCGCGAGATCGTACTTTTTGGCTCGCGTATAGAAATCGCCCATCATTTCCCGGCCGTTCGGGAACTGCTTCTTGTCATCGAGAACGCGCCGCATGATTCCTTCGGCTTCATCGAAGTGATTCTCTTCAAGAAGATAATTGGCAAGGTTCCGAACGGCGATGGCATTGCTGGGATCGTGTGCGAAGCGATCACGGAGCACCGCTTCGGCTTTTGCCGGATCCTTTTCGCGGCTATATTCGAGAAACAAGAAATCGTAGCCGGGGCCCCACCTGGGGTCATGGTTCAGCATGTCGCGCATCAGCGCGTTCGCGTCGACGCTGCGATTCGCATGCACCAGGGTCTCGGCATACCCGCCCACGAGTTCCCGGGAATGTGGATTTTTGCGATTCGCCTCTGCAAATGTTTCAACAGCTTTGTCGACGTTGTTGTCAACCAGATATAACAGCGCCTGGAGGCGTGCTCCGCGCAGCGACTCGGGCTGATGCTGCAGAATTTTCGCTGTCAGCTCCCGAACTTCCGGAAGAAGTGTTTTGAATTTCTGGGGATTGCTCGAATACGCGGAAAAATAGATTTCGGCCAGCTTGATCTCCGCATCCACATTGTTCGGATTTTGATCGACCGCCCGGCGCAAATACTTGGCGGCTTCGACAGGCTCCTGCTGATCGAGCAGATTCAATCCCTGCCGGTAATACGCTTCGGCGTTTTTCTTGTCCTTATTGATGGCCTTCTGATACAGGATGGAGGCTTCCTTGAACTTGCCTTTGGCGTGATACTTGTTGGCCGTTTCCACAAGCTTTTGCGAGCTTTGGGTGCAAGCGGAGGAGAACAGAAGCGCGCAGGCCAGCGCGGCGGCGAGGGAATGCTTCATAGGGTGTTTCCTTTGAATAGTA
>CAWJUK010000009.1:0-82176 GCA_963846035.1 uncultured Acidobacteriaceae bacterium
AATAGGCGAAAAATCCACTCTTAACCTGTAGGGTGCGGGCATGCCCGCACCCTGGAGTCTCGATAATCTCACTCATCCAAACGGCTGCTCGGGTGACGGGCTCTGCGGCGTGAACAACTCCGCGCCGTCTTCCAGGATGTGCATGTCGTCCTCGAGGCGCACGCCGAATTCGCCGCGAATGTAAATGCCGGGTTCATCGCTGAATGTCATCTGCGCCTGAAGCGGCAGCGTATCGCCACCCACCAGATACGGCCATTCGTGCCCATCCATGCCCATCCCGTGCCCCACCCGGTGCGTGAAGTATTTATATCCCGGCCCATAACCGGCGTCCGTAATCACCTTGCGCGCAGCCGCGTCCACCTCCTCCGCCGGAAGTCCCGGCCGTGCCGTTTTCACCGCGCGAGTTTGTGCCTCATGAACAATTTCGAACACGCGCTTCACCTTGTCCGGAGCTTTGCCCAGCACGAACGTCCGGCTGATATCAGATTGATACCCCTCCACGCTGCACCCGCCATCCATCAGCAAAACGGCACCCTCGCGAACCGTCTGCGGCGCAATCGACCCGTGTGGCTGCGCCGAATACGGTCCCACTTGCACGTCCGCTCCGCCCGTGAATCCAAGCTGCCGGTGCGCGTCCGCAACCAGTGCGGCGAATTGATGCTGCGTCATGCCCGGCTCCAAGCTCTGCCACGCAGCTTTGTATGCAGCCAGCGAAACCTGCGCCGCCAGCCGCATCAACGCGATCTCAGCCGGGCTCTTCATCATCCGGCATCCCGCCGTCACGGTGTGGCGCTAACCATCTCCACCGCCGGATTCGCCTTCGCAATTCCGTTCGAGAACACGAATGTCGTGCGTTCTTCCATCCCGACGCGTCCACCCGCCATGCCCGATTCGCGCAGACCCTGTGCCACCAGCCGGTACGGGTCTTCGTTTTCCTCCCACGTATAGATCCGACTTCGATCGCCCTCCGGCGCCTTCGAAATCTGTTCCTCCGCCCGGTCTTTCTCAAACGCCGGGCTGACGTAGAACGCGTCTCCCTTTTGCGGAAGCACAAACGTAAACAACCGCTCGCTGTTCCACCACGAGATCCCCGTGAAGTAGACCAACGATGTGCCGCCGATCATCGCAATCGCATCGATCTTGTTCTGCGCCATCAGTTGGCGCGCGCGTTCCCAGCGTTCCCGGCGCTCGCGCGATCGTGATCGGTTTCGCCTCGTCGCGCCGGCTCTTCAGCTCTTTCAGCGCCCGAGGAAGCGAGCTGCTTGGAACCGGTTCGCTCGTCGCTTGGGCGCCTGGACTCCGCCCCGGCCACAATCCCGACGCCGCACCGATGCCCGCAAATGTCAAAAATCTTCGTCGTTTCATGCTTCAACCCTCACCTGTTTCCCGCGTTGTTACCCGCCCGCATCACGTGATCACCGCCCCAGCTGTCTTCGGCATCTCTTTGCCGAAACCTCGGAATGGCAAAGCATATAATCTCACCAGCGCGGTTCGTTCAATCAGGAAGCTGAGCGCTGATGTGAACACGATGCTGAGAAATACCACCATGTACGTCGTGTCTCGCAAAAGACTTCCGTTCGGAAGATTTTGCTCCACCGGAATGGATGCGAGAACCACCGCCGCCAAGCCCTTCGGACTCATGATCGCCACCAGCGAAGCGTCGCGCACGGGCGTTGTGTGATCCAGACCGATGCGCGCAGCCGGGAGCCGAATCGCAAATACCAGAGCGGTTATCAGGAGTCCGACATACGCCAGATTCAGATCTGTGAATTTGATCGATACACCCACGTAAACAAAGAAAAACGTCTTCAGCAGGAACACTACTTCGGCCAGAAACACGCGTTCCGGCTCGTTCAGCGTAATGGGTTCATCCGGCAGGTAACGGCGCATCAGCGGCATTCTGTGAAAAGCTTCGATATTACCGAGAACGGCCCCAAACGCGACCGCCGCGACATATCCGCTGAACCCCAAAAGCTCCACCACCCCAAAGAGTACGAACACGAATGCAGGCGTCGTGAACATCGAGTTCTCAAGTCCTCGAATACGGCGCAGCAGCGCAGTCCAAACAAACGCGCTTCCCGCGCCCGCTATACTCGCCAGAAGCAGAGTGGCGATGATCTGGCCGATCATCGCTCCTACGTGGAGCTTGCCGAGCTGATAGCTGCCCATAAAGCCGATCGCGACCACGATACTGAGCACATCGCTTACCGCCGACTCGAGAAACAATACGGTCTTTGTGGATTGCGCCATGTCCAGCCGCTTCGTCAGCGGAACAATTACCGCGGGCGAAGTGGAACCAAGAATTGCGCCCAGCATAAGCGCGAGTTGCGGTCCCAAACCCGTGAGGAAGTGAGCCGCAACCGCCACGCCCACCATAGTCAAAACGAAATTCGTGAGAGTCAGCTTCAGTGTGGGCCTTACCGCGCCGCGCAGAATATCCAAATCGAGGCTGAGACCCGCCTCAAAAAGGATGATGATCAGCGTGACCGTCGCAAAAACCGGCCCCACCGCTCCGAAGTTTTCTGGCCTGACGAGGTGCAAAACAGGCCCAAGCAGAATACCGATCACCGTGAGTAGCAGAACATCCGGTATTCGCGCTCTGCTAAACAGGCCCGTGAAGGCATGCGCCACGAAGATCAAAGATCCGACTACCAGGATGTTCGTGGCAACATGCACGCTTGTTCCTCACCTCCGCCGGTGCGAGTGCCGCCCTGCCCGGGCCGCATATTTCCTCAGCACGCCGTGCAGCTCGCTCGCTTCCTGCGGCCACTCCACGTCGCCGTAAGTAATTTCCTTGTTTCGAAGCGGCCGCCCGAAGCTCCCGCCTTCGATCCGCACCGGCGCCGACCAATCTCCACCGTTCCTGCAGGAGAAGAACCCCTTCCCGTATTTCGCGCCAACTCCGAACGCGCCGCTCTTGAGACCGGGCACAATCACAATGCACCGTGCCTTCTCCCAGAAGATTTCTCGGGATGCCCTTATCAGGCGCCGACATCACCTCCGATAGAACATCCGAAGCGTCGTTCAGCCGTTTTGCCGGGACTTCCGCGGTCGCAAGAAAGGCCGGCAGCAGCAAAGCTGTAAACACTTTTTTCAATTTCATCCTCGCGCCGGAACGCCCGATTTGCTAAATACTACGGACGCGCATCCCGACGATATCGTCTACTTCAATAGACTCTTTCACGACGAATGGTTCCCCGTATTTTACGCCGATCAGGTTCCCGTAAAACCGGGCGATCGAGGCCAGCCGCTCTGTGATCTCGGAATGTGACGGAAACAAATCCGACGCAGTCTCCGTTTCCCCGTATTGTGACGTGTAGCTAAGCAGCGCGGCCATTCTTCGGTCAAACTGGCGCGAAATATCCACAACAAACGACGGCGTTACGTTTGCATACAGGCCGGAGTACAGAATTTTAAACGGACGATGCGCAGGTGTGTCTTCTTCCAGGCGCCGCAGTCCTGCCAGAAAACACGCTTCATAACCAAGCTCCGACGTTCGATAGTGATCCGGATGGCGACCCGTCCAGTACGGCAGGATCACGACTCGCGGACGCGCGCGCCGGATGAGGCCCGCCAGCGTCATCCGAGCCGAAATTGTGTTTTCCAGCCGCGCATCTGGCCACCGGAGATTCTGACGCCAGACAAGCAACAAATGCCGCGCTGCGCTGCGTGATTCCTCAATCCGAATTTCCGGCGTCCCCCGGCTTCCCATGTCCCCGGCCGTCAGGTCCAGCACGCCGGTTCGATAGCCCATCTCCGCCATTCGAATCAGGGTGCCGCCACATGTCTGCTCTACGTCATCTGGATGCGCGGCAATCGCGAGAACGTTCAGCGGACGCAAATTCTCCAGCTCCGCCATCGCGCCGCCCAGTAGGCCAAAGCCTGCAGCCTCGGGATCAACGGGCTCGTGCATGATGCGTCACTCAATACGAATAGCGAGGTCGATTGTCGCGAAATAGCCTGATGAGCAATAAGCCTGCTAGAAATCCGCCGACGTGAGCGAACCACGCAATTCCGCCCGCTTGCGTGCTCAGGTTGCTCAACGACCCCAGCCCGCTCAGCAGTTGTATGCCGAACCAATACAGCAGCATCAGCGCCGCTGGAACCTCAATCGTGGTGATAAAGATGACGATGAAAATCAGCGTCACAACGCGGGCACGCGGATACAGAAGCAGAAAGCCGCCCATCACTCCCGCAATCGCGCCGCTCGCCCCCAACGTCGGAACCGGGCTGCCGAGGCTGGTCATCAACTGCACAATCGCCGACGCAATTCCGCAGATCAGATAAAACACCAGAAATTTCACTGATCCCATCGCGTCCTCGATGTGCGATCCGAAAACCCACAGAAACCACATGTTTCCGATGAGGTGCAGCCAGCCCCCATGCAGAAACATGGATGTGATCAGCGCCGTCGGATGCAGCCGGTCCGGCACCAAAGCGTAGTGCGCGATGAAGCGGCTCTGCGCGTAATAAGGTTGCGCGAGTTCCAGTAAAAAGCAGAAGAAATTTGCCGCGATGATGAGCAGCGTCATCACCGGAACCGACCGTCGAGCGAGAAGTGCGCGTAACGGGATCATGCGTTCGGCGCGGTCGAGTAAGATCGCATGCCCGCCAGCCGCTCGCTGATTTCAGAGTCCACGCGGCGTGCGATTTTCCCATCGGAAGCAAGTTCTCTCAACGCTTCAATGTCCGTGCGCGCCGGAATATGGCCCCGCGCCCCAACCGCCGTGCAATTCAGCGCTGCGGCGGCGTTCGAAAACTCGAGCGCTTCCTCCATTTCCATGCCCGACAGAACCGCATAGCAGAACGCGCCGTGAAAGACGTCTCCCGCGCCCGTTGTGTCCACGCACTCCACCGCGAATGCGGGCGAATAGGTCCAGATCTCGTTTGCGAGCGCCAGCGCGCCGCGGTCGCCCAGCGTCATGGCCGCAACGCGAACACCATGTTCCGCCTGAATTCGGGCCAGCGCCGCAAATGGATCCGCCTCGCCGGTCCATTCGCACGGCCACTTGGAACTTCCAATGAGATAATCCACGTTTTTGAGCACGCGTTCAAAACCAGGATAGACCTCGTCCACATCCAATGAAACCGGCACTCCATGCTGCCGCGCGACTTCCGCCGCATAACTCGCCGCATCCGTGTCGTATCCGTCCAGATGCAGCAATCGTGCGCTCGCAATGTCGTCCCGCCGGATCTCTTCCGGCGTCAGCCGCAAGCACTCCGGGCGGTTCCATAGAATCGTCCGCTCGCCCGTTCTCTGATCAATCAAAATATATGCCGCTTGGTTCGCGCAGCCACGCCGGATGATTACGCCACTCGTGTCCACGCCCGTTCCATCCAAGCTCCGTAATTGGATCTCGCCGCGTGCATCGTCGCCCACCGTTCCAACGTACTTGCTGCGCAGCCCCAGCCTCGCGCACGTAATCAGAGCCGTGGTCACTTGTCCGCCGGCACTCACCAACTCCCGTTCGAACTTCACCTTCCCCGCATATGGCGGGAATTCGTGAATCACCAGAACGGTGTCGGTCGCATTGAGGCCGATTCCCAAAACGTCGAATTTTGGGGCCAACGTTCTACTTCTTTATTGAATTTGGAATTTCGTAAAGGTAAATGACGTGAGTGGCCCCGTGGCGACTTTCGTTCTCGGATGTCTCCACCGGCTTCCACCCCGGGATGGGATAGTCATAGGACACAATTCGAGCGTTCGGATGCAAATAGCGCTCCAGGTTCGGGCGCAGGCTCTCATTCGCGGCCGTAGCCAGATACAACGTCACCACATCCGCCCCGCTCAGATTGGCTTGCATGAAATCGCCATGGACAATCTTGATTTGCTTCTGCAGGCCGGCCTTCTTCACATTCTCAGCCGCGGTCTTGGACAAGTGTGTCGAGATTTCGATCCCAACTGCTTTCACCTTGTACCGCTCGGCGGCCGCAATCAGAATCCGCCCATCGCCGCAGCCCAAATCGTACAGCGTCTCGCCGCTTCTCAGATTCGCCATTTCCAGCATCTTATCGATCGCGCGTTCCGGCGCGTTCACATAAGGCGCTAAGTCGTTCTTGAATTCGGAATACTGCGGCTCTTGCGCGTAAACTCCCAAAGTTAAGCCAAGCAGCAGCAGGCCACTGGACACTCGAAACCGAAGCACGCGTAAGCTCATGCCAAATTCCCCTGAGTTCCCTTAGCTTACCGCGCTGCTCCCCCGCCAGCGGCCCGCATCGACGTGCGGTCCTTCTTCGATTTCAGGATTCGGCCCACCATGTCCGACGTCGAAAACCACAGATCGCGTGGCTGCGAGATCGTATACTCCGTACCCTTGAACACCCGAATTGCGTGGCTAATGGAATCCTTCCATGGAACAGCTTCAGGATTCAGGTTGTAATTCATGTAGAACACAGGGCATTCAACATCTCCGATGCGCCGCAGGTCCTCTTGGGGTACATCGGCGTTTAACATCGCTTTCGGACCGGCAAAGATGATCGCATCGGGGTGATCCGACGTGCCTATTTCCTTCTCGATCAAGTGCTCCAGGAAATCGGTTTCACTATTCTTTTGGCTCAACCGCTGAACATCCACGGTGCCGAGTTTGATCGTGCTGAGTGCCTTGCCCAAGGCAGGGAAGTCGATCTGTTCCGCCGCCTCCTGCCGGTACAGCACCCGCCCCTGTTCCATGTTGAACGCCACCAGCGAAATGCTTCCAACGCGAGGATCCCGCTCAATCGTTTTCAAGATGCTCAGCAGCGCGTCCGTGTCGCTTCTTTGAAGTGAGCTGGACGCGTCATTTTGTGGAGCAAAGTTCACCAGCAGCTTGACGTTGAGATCCTCGCCCGCTTCATTCGGCTCCCGGACAAAAGCTCCGGTGGCGAAAGGCTCCGATACTGGTTCCGCAATCTCATTCGGCCCGAGAAAGAGCCTGACCGCCTTGTCTTTAGGCGGCAGCGCCGTCTGCACATCCCAACTCGACGAACAGATCCGCTCGGCCGCGTCACGCATCAACCAATCCACGTGGTAGTTGCCTTCGCCCAGGTCGATCTCGCCCTGAACCAGTGCGTCGCCTTTCGCATCGTCGTCAATTCGTGGAACGCGGAAGTGCTGGACAAAATAGGCCGGGTGGGATTTGCTGTCTGCCGGGTTCACGCGAAATACAACCGTCAGCAGTTGTTCCGGGCCGGCCAGTTCGCGCAGCGGCAATACCACATCGTACTCAGCATGAAATCGCAGGTCGAATCCCAACTGCGGCTTCTGCTGGCTGACGGTGCACGGGAGATCTTTACGCGTCTCGCCGGCTTCGAGCACCGCCATGTCCGATGGAAGAAGGGTGACACGCTCTCCGGGACCCGCTGGTTTCATCAGCGTTTGTGCCCCGCCATGCTGCGCCAGCAGCAACACGCTACCAACCCAAACCCAGCAAACACCCCGCGACGGCATAGCTCCCCATTGACCTCGCCCGGACCGAAGAAGGCCGCGAAAGCGCAGCCTAGTAGTAATTATTATGCTCTATTTCTCTCCATCCAATACGGAATTTCACCTATAGGGGCGTGTGCTACGTTCGAGGATTATGGCTTCTCGAAGCGTCAACAAAGTCATCTTGATCGGAAACCTGGGCCGCGATGCCGAAACGAAGTTCACCCCGTCCGGAGCCGCCGTCACCCGGTTCTCGGTCGCGACAACCCGCAGTTGGAAAGATCAGCAGTCCAGTGAGTGGAAAGAAGAAACGAACTGGAGCAATGTCGTGTTGTGGCGTCAGGAGAACCTCGCGAACTATCTCATGAAAGGGAAGCAGGTTTACGTTGAGGGACGTTTGCAAACCCGAAGCTACGACGACAAAGATGGTAAGAAGGTTTATGCGACGGAGGTCGTCGCGGAAGAGGTCATTCTGCTCGGTGGCCGTGCCGAAACTGGTGGCATGCAGGAAATGGGATCTCAAGCCGGCACGCGCGGCGCAGCGCCCCACCGGCCTAAAACTGCAGGCGCTCCCGGCGCTCCCACGGAAGAAGACCCCTTCGGCGGCATGGGAATCTCCGACGACGACGTGCCGTTCTGAGGGCTCGCCGCTTCCTAAGCTCCCCTCTGCTGTCGCTCGCCGCAGACCTTCATGAACATCCCCGAAACCTTGGTCGCCGCCATTCGCGAGCGGAAAGCGATTTTATTCGCAGGCGCCGGCCTCTCGTGCAGCCTGGGCCTGCCGCTCTTCGACGTGCTCACTTCATATCTCGGCGAGCAGCTCGGCCTCGAAACCTCGAACGATGTCGATTTTCCCATCCTCGCCGAGTATTACCTGCTGCAGACCCAACAATCCGGCGAGCGCCGGCTTTTCGAATGGATGAAACAGACCTGGCATCCTCTCGATATCGACATCTCTGCATCCCAGGCGCACAACTACATATTGGATCTCGATTTCCCCGTCATCTACACCACGAATTACGATTCGTGGCTCGAATGCGCCTTTGACGTGCGCCAGAAGCCCTATCGGAAAATCATCAGCGTCACGGATCTCGCCGACACCGGCCCGAATGAAACCGAAATCATCAAGTTCCACGGCGATTTCGATGATCCCTCTTCCATCGTCCTTACAGAGTCGAACTTCCTGAGACGCATGGCGCTGGACGATCCGCTCGATATACGGCTGCGCTCGGATAGTCTCGCGAAACCGATTCTTTTCGTCGGCTACAGCATCAGCGATCCGAACATTCGCTTTTTGCTATTCAAACTGCAGCAGCTTTGGGCTCAGAATTCCGAAACACGGCGCAAGCCAAACTCGTACGTCTTGATGGTCGAGCGGAACGAACTGCAAGAACGGCTGCTCCTCGAGCGCGGTGTACAGCCCATTGTTGTTTCCGAAGAATGCGACGCCAGCGCTGGGCTTACCGGCTTTTTCCGGGATTTGGTCGCTGCTGCCTGCCTGCCCGAGCGCCGCGTGGGCGGCTGATTCGCCGCAGCCGCTATCGGCCTTCAGCCAGTATGCCCTTGAGTTCAGCCCCGATCTGCATATACTCGTCCAGCTTCGTGGGTTTCTGAATGTAGCGGCTGATTCCCAACCGGGCAGCTTCTTCCTTTTCGCGCCCTGCGGGTGCGGAACTCAGGATCACCACCTTGGTGCTCGTGCATTTCCCGCGCGCGCGGATTCGCGCCAGCACTTCGTGCCCGCTGTTCTTCGGCAAATTTAAGTCCAAAATGATGAGTGCGGGGCAGGGAACCGCTCCGGAGTCGATGAGATCCAGAAACTCTATCGCCTTCTCGCCATCTCTCGCAATCAGCAGCTTGCACCGGACCCCGTGCTCTTCAAGCGCCTCCTCAACCAGCAGAATATCCGCAGGATTGTCTTCTGCCACCAAGATGGGCGTCAGTTCCCGGGCTATTTCCGGATCGGGCTGGGTACGCCGCCTGGGCTCCAAAGCGGAATTCAAGGCTTCGCTCCCCGATCACTCTTCCCAGCGTCGCCCTCCTCCGCCTTTTCCTTCCGCTTCAGATCCTCTTCAACCGTCTCGCGATCCCCTTCGGCTTGCGAGGGCACAGGCCGCTCTTCGGCGGCTAAATCCTTATCTCGCTGATCGCCTCCAGGTTTCCTGTTTTCCCTCATACACTGTAGAAGTAGTACGCGACACTCGCGTTTCATAGCGTCTCGGGAATCTGACGCGATCACTCAATCCTCAAACTCTCCATCGGCTCGATCGTCGCCGCCCGCGCCGCGCCGGAACAAACGCTGATGTTGCGGCCACTATCGCGAATAGAGCCACTACAGCGACAATCGCCAGAGCGTCGTGTTCCCACCTCAAAGGTGTGACGGCCTGGATAACTCGCCTCAGCAACCAAGTCACGAGCAGACCCGCTATGAGCCCGGAAATCAACATTCCGCCCGCGCGGGCGTAGACCATCCCGAAGATTTGCGGCCGCGTCGCCCCCAAAGCCATCCGCACGCCGATGTCGCGCGTCGAGAGTTCCACTTCATGGCTGATCAGCCCATAGAGCCCGACCAGGCAAGCAAAATCGCCAAACCGGCGAATGTTCCAAACAGCCAGTTTCCAGGCGTTCGAAGGTGAGCGCCTGCGCGATCACATGATTCATGCTCTCGGGTGCGAAACGGGAGTGTCGGGTCAATCCGGTGGAAAATCGACCGCAGATCTGAGGTTACAGATTGTGGCTTGCCCGTGGTTCGCACAACGAGCCACATGGATTGCACGACAATCAGTCGCATGTCCCGCGGAACCTGCGAAATTGCAGCGATATAGCTGTGCCGCCGTTCTCGAAATTCACGCTGCTGTAGCTGTTGGACGCAGCTAGCGCCGAAAACGCCTTAGTCTCGCGCCGCCAATCCAAATACTCCGGGTACGAAGCAGGCTGCGTATAGTTTTGGGGTGAGTAAGTCTCGAGCCAATAGATCCGGCCCGGCTCGTCATACCGCAAGGGGCGGATGAAGACCGCATCCATCACGCTGAATACCGTCGCGCTGACGCTCACCGTAAGCGCCAAGGTCGCGATCACCGCCAGAGAAAATCGCGGAGACTTGCGAATCATCCGGCCCGCGTACTGCATATCCCGAACAAAGCTTTGCATGATTAAGTCTCCCGATATTTTTTCGCTCTATATAAAGACAGTACAGTAGAAACACATGGCCGAAGATCCCAGAATCGATCCCTTAAATCATCTTGTCCGCATCAATAAGGACGCCGAAGCAGGATTTCGCACCGCAGCCGAAAACGTCAGGAACACAGAAATCGAAACCCTCCTCGATGGCTACGCGAAGCAGCACGCCAAATTTGCAGCCGAGCTGCAAACCGAAACTGAGCGCCTGGGGGGGAGCGCCTCCGATTCAGGCACCGTTGGCGGAGCAATCCACCGCGGCTGGATGGATGTGAAATCCGCGCTTTCCGGTCATTCTGTCGAGGGCATGCTTACCGCGTGCGAATCAGGCGAAGAGTCCGCCGAATCCGCCTACCTAGACGCAATCGACACGAATCCTACCGGCCAAACCAAAGCTCTCATCGAGAAGCACCGCACTCAGATTCAGGGCTTTCGCACGCGTTTGACCAGGCTCGTAGGCGAAATGAAGGAAGGCGTCGAATTCCAGAAAAACGAATAGCTTGCTAATGCCGAAACATGTTGCTGCCAAGCTCCACATGCAGCCGCAGGCTATACACCCACACCGGCCCGCGATCGTGATTAAATGCCGGATTCATGACGTGCTGGGCGTCAAAGCTGGTGAAGAAACCCGGTATTAGCCGCGCCGAATAATAGCTTTCCCAAACCATCTCCGGCGCATAATTCAGCCGCCCGTCTCCAATCAAGAAATCAAGTCCGCCGTGCGCCAGATACTCGGCGTGTACGCCGGAAATGCCCGCCGCGATGTATGCCGACGCGACAACATCGTCCTTTCGTTTCCATGATCGCCCTCCAAGCGAAATCCCTCCGCTCGCCAGCCGATCGATGGCCGTAAATACAAAATCCTCGGTCTTGCCGTCATTCCAGCCCAGCCGGGTGAACACGCCTATATCGCGCGTCAGCTCCTGATCCATACTCACGCCCGTCCCGTACTTCAGGGTGCCGATGCGCCGTGTCTCCGTAATGTCCGGCGTCGTCCCGGTCTTCTCCGCTAAATGCAACGCCTCCGCATAAGTGCCTGCATTCCTATGCGACTCATACGCGAGCACGCGTATCGCGCCAGGACGCTTGTGGATCGCATGGCGCCGCTCGACTTCAAAATGGTCGCCGCGATCGCGCAACACGCGCCGGTCGAGTTGTTCGCCATTCGCGACTTTCGGTTCCGCGGCGCTCGCATACCGGAATGACCAATTCTTCGTATGAAATTCGTGGAACCAGCCCCACGTGTAACCCCGCGTGTCGGCCGAATAGTCCCATGCGCCGTTGTACATCGCGCTCCAGCCCATGAACTGCGTGCGCGGATCGTGGCTGTAACGATTGTTGTCGAAGAAGTCCGTCAAAGTGAATCGCCCGATCACAACCGTGTAACGAATCATCGGCCGCTCGCCCGCGAGTTGATTCTCGTCGCTGTCAAAATGCTCTTTTTCGTCGCCGAATCCAAAATCGTGCAACACGTACAGCCTCGCGACGTATGGCGTAGGAGTCGCCTGCGCGACCCTCGGCAGTTCGCCATTCGGAAAATCCGCAATTCCATCCACATGGCTGAAGCCGCGTCCGCCCGCAATCTCCGGGTCGAAGTAAAGCTGGGTATTTTGAGACAGGCGCAACCCGAAAAATAGCGTCGTCGTAAGCGATACGTCTCGCTCCGGATAATCCTGCAAACTCCGAGGTCCCTCATACGGCGAATGAAATTTCCCGTGATATTGCCCGATGGAAGTGGCCTGATAAAACAAGTTCCAGTTCTCCTTCGCTTGGTCGTCGGAGGGCGGATTGGATTGAGCTTCCGCGGTCTTTGGCTTATGCTCGTCTGGCGGAGATTGCTGCTGCGCAATCAGAAGCGGCGCCCAGACGAATACTGCCGTCACAACCGAGATTCGAGCTGTCCATCTTAAAATCACGTTGTCATGAGCCTTCGGCTTCGAGCGTCGATCGTCGTTCCCTGTTACAACGAAGCCCACCGCCTCAACACTGCAGCATTCCGCGCGTACCTGGGCGGGAACGCGCCCGCACGTTTTATCTTCGTCGATGACGGCAGCACCGACAACACCGTATCCGTGCTCCAGACCCTCCGTTCCCCCGCTGACCGCCGGGCGGAGGTCTTAAGACTGCCCCGCAATTCCGGAAAAGCCGAGGCCGTCCGCCTCGGAGTCACCCATGCGTTCAGCCATTTCGAGCAAGAAGTCGTCGGCTACTGGGACGCCGATCTCGCGACGCCGCTCGGCGCGATTCCGTCCCTCCTCGGCATTCTCGATACTCGCCCCGACGTCATCATGGTCTTCGGCTCCCGAGTCAAACTGCTCGGCCGCGCCGTCGTTCGGCGTCCCGCGCGCCACTATCTCGGACGCGTGTTTGCCACCGCCGTCTCCACCATGCTCCACCTTCCCATTTACGACACGCAATGCGGCGCAAAACTGTTCCGCGCCGATGGGCAAGCCCGCCAGGTATTCGCGGAGCCGTTCCTCTCGAAATGGGTGTTCGACGTCGAGATTCTCGCGCGCTATTTAAACCTCAATCACAACGATCCGCATCTGCTATCGGCCATGATTTATGAATACCCTCTCGAGACTTGGGTCGATATCGCCGGCTCAAAAGTGCGCCCACGCGATTTCCTTACTGCCGTCATCGATCTGATGAAAATCCGAAACAAGTATCTGCGCGGATGAGCCGAACAATGAGACGCTACTCGTTTTTATTTTTCCCGGTTGCCGCCGTTCTTCTCGGAGCAGCTTTCACCGCATACAGCTCCGGCAATCGATTTCGATTCGAAATTCTCGGAGACCGCACCGGAGGCGCGGTCCCGGGCGTCTATGAGCAAGCGTGGCGCGAAACGAACGCGGATCATCCCGATTTTGTCATCACGGTCGGCGACACCATCGAAGGCGGCGACGACCTGACCATGGACGCCGAGTGGCAAAAGATCATGCTGATGCTCGCCCCGTACCGCCATTACCGTATTTATTTCACGCCCGGAAATCACGACGTCTGGTCCGTTGCATCCGCTCAGGCGTTCGAGCATTACACGAAGCATCCTCTGCACTACAGCTTCGATTACCAGCAGGCCCACTTCACCGTTCTCGACAACAGCCGCAGTGACGTTCTATCGCAGGAGGAGCTCGCGTATCTTCGAAACGATCTCGAGCGCAATCAAAAACAGCCGCTAAAATTCGTGTTTTCCCACCGCCCCTCCTGGATTCTCCAAGCCATGCTGGACAACCCGGACTTCCCGCTTCAGCGCATCGCGAAGCGTTACGGCGTCCAATACTTCATCGCCGGTCACATCCACGAAATGCTGGGTTTCCAGGTTCAAGGCGTTGCCTACGTCTCAATGGCCAGTTCGGGAGGGCATCTGCGCGGAACCCGGCAATACAAGCAAGGCTGGTTCTTCCAACACACTCTGGTTACGGTGGACGGGGATTCCGTAAATTTCGCAATCAAGGAACTCGGGCCACCATTCGGCCAAAGCCGCACAACGACGCTTGCGGATTGGGGTTCCGCAGGTCTGAAATAAACCGGCCCCAAATCTGGCCCGCGCGCCTCGCTCTTTTTTATCAGGCGGTAAAAACCCCGCGGAAACGGCCATTTGGCGTGGCCTGCAAGGCTCATTCGTACCGTAACGCTTCCGTAGGATTGAGCTGCGACGCTCGCCGCGCCGGCAGAAGTCCGAACGCCACCCCTACCGTGAAGGAAACCGCGAACGCCACCACGATGGAAATGACGGAGATTGGAACGTGCACGCTTTCCGTCAAAAGGCGCACTGCGATCGGAAGCGAGAGCCCGACCAGGATGCCGATCATGCCTCCCGACAAGCTGATCAGTATCGACTCGATTAGAAACTGAAGCATGACGTCGCGGCGCGACGCGCCCACCGCCATTCTCAGTCCAATCTCGCGAGTCCGTTCCGTCACGGTCACGAGCATGATGTTCATGATGCCGATCCCCGAGATGATCAGCGCGAGCGCCGAGACGATGACCAGGACGACCGTCAGCACGCTTGCGATTCGGTCCGCGGTCTCGAGAATCGGCTGCAGATTCTGCACGATGTACTTTGCGCCCGGCCGGTGGCGTGCGCTCAGCAGATTCGCCACTTCATCGGTTACTCTGGGGACGTCCGACGCATTCCGTACTTGGATATAAACCGGCTCAATACGCTCATACGGCACGAAGTAGCGCATCACCGTGATCGGAATCAGGATGGTTTCGTCCGTAATTTCTCCCTGATTGAGCGTGCTCGTCCTCTCTCGAAATGTGCCAACCACCGTGAATTGCAACTGGCTGATTTTCACGTGTTGCCCCAGCGCGGCATCTTGGCTTCCGTAGATGCGGATCGCAAGCTTGTCGGTCAGCATTGCCACCCGTTCGCGCAGCGTCATGTCGCTTGCATCCAATGCGCGGCCGCGCAGGATCACTAAGTTTCGGACCGTCGCATATTGTTCGTCAACCCCGTCGATCGTGACTTCGCGGACCTTTCCGTTCACGACGATGCCGCCGTTATTCTCCATCACCGCCGAAGCCGCGACAATCGTATCTCCCAGCGTGTCCCGCATGGCTTTGACGTCGGAAAGTTTCACGAAATCCGCTTGCACCGTCGCGGCGTTTTGGCCGCCGGGATCGTAGTTCGCGTATACCAGATTGGAGCCGATTCCTCGAATCTGATCGAGAATCAGGTTTTTGCTTGCGAGCGAAATCGTGACCACCAGAATGACGCTGGCGTTGCCGATGATTAAGCCTAAAGCCGTGAGGAAGGTTCGGAGGCGGTTGGCTCGGAGCGCCTGCAGGCTGAAGTTAATTGCCTCGGCGAGCTTCATCCAGGACGCGGCGGCTTCTACGTGCCGCCCGCATGCTTCAACAACCGGGCTGCTTCCTCTTTCGGAGGATCATCCACGGTAGTCGGTGCACGCATATACTTCTCGAGAAGCGCCTTCGCCTGATCCAAATTCCGATTCTGCTGAATGAGTGTATCGGCGCGCGCAAACCACAGCCCGGGAGTATTCGGATCGAGCGCCTGAGCCTGGGCAAAAGCCGCGTCGCTTTCTCGCGTCCGCCCCTGCCGCGCCAGCACCTTTGCGAGCTGGATCAGCCGGTCCACTTTCAGAGGAGCCACTGCGAGTGATTTCCGCAAGTCTCGTTCCGCGACCTGGAGCTCCCGCCGCCTCTCTTCGATTTGCGCCTTGGCGAAATATCCCTCACCCGCATCGATCGCCGAAATTTTCTCGGCTACATTTTGCGCCTTGTCGTACCCGCCGCCCAGTAAGCCCGGCGCTTCGAGATAAAAGGTGAATAGATCATTCAGCGCCTCTGCATTCTTCGGGTCCAGCTCCACCGCGCGCTCGAATGCCTGACGTGATTTTGAAGCGAAACCGATGCCCAGGAAAGGACTCGAGATTTCGGCTCGCCGGCCCCATGCCCGTCCGAGCCAATCCATGTACTCGCTGCGCGTGGGGTCAGCGAGAGCAGCCTTCTCGAAATTCGGGATCGCTTTTTTGAAATCGGCCAGCATGTAGTAATCGCGGCCCACCAGAAACGCCGTCGCCGCGTCCCCGGCGTTCTTATTCAGCAATTGCAGCGAGGCTTCGTATTGTCCGCGCCGGAACAGATCTTCCGCCTGTGATGCTGTTTGAGCCGAAGCGAACGTGACGCAAGCGAGACCGCACATCGCGCAGACCACACCCGCTATCTTTCGCAACCCACGTCCGTTTCGCTGTAATGGCATTGTACGAGAGCGCTGAACCCCTCTTTCAGCCAGATGCGCTACAACCTCATAAAGTTGCCGCGTATTAAAGCGCGAGTGCCGAGCGTCCCGACCGTTATAATTAAGTCATATCGCTGGATCAGCAAATCGCGAGAGTAGAGGATGAAGGTTATGGTCGGTTATTTGCAACGCTTGCTTCTTTGCTGCGGTTTCACTCTCCTTTTAGCCGGTAGTGCAGCCGCTCAGACCACGACGATGCTCGGCAGCGTCTTGGACCAGAATGGCCAGCCTCTGAAAGGCGCCGTAATCAATTTGGAGCGCACCGACATTAAGGGACACTACACCGTTAAATCCGATAAAAAAGGTCACTGGCTTTACACCGGGCTCCCGCTCGGAACCTTCAACATCACGTGCTCGGTCGACGGGAAAGTTGTCGACCAAGTGAACGGCGTGAAATCGAAGTTCGGCGATGACACCACGGTGGACTTCGATCTTCGGAAGCTAAAACAACAGCAGCAGGCGACCGCCCAGGCGAACGCCAACGGCCAGCTCACACCCGAACAGGAGCGCGGCATGAGCGCGGCGCAAAAGGCGAAGTACGAAGCCGAGTTGAAGCAGCGCGAAGAGCAGATCAAGAAGAACAAGGCTCTCGATGATGCCTACAACGCCGGAAAGACCGCTATCCAGGCCGGCGACGCGGATACTGATCCCGCCAAGAAAGCAGCGGATTATCAAACTGCTGTCGATCAGCTCACCAAAGCCAGCCAAATGGACGCGAACCAGCCCGCTGTCTGGGACAACTTGGGCGAGGCGTACTTCGATCTCGGGAAGGCGCAAACCGGCGATCAGAAAACCAAATCGTTTGATGCTGCGATCGACGCTTACCAGAAGTCGCTCGCCATAAAGCCCGATGCCGGCGTGTACAACCAGATCGGAAACATCTACGGTGCCGAAAGAAAGATTCCCGAAGCGACGGAAGCGCTAACCAAAGCTGCCCAGCTCGATCCTTCGATGGCGGCCAAGGCGGATTTCAACATGGGGGCGAACCTGGTGAACAGCGGGCAGGCGGACAAGGCCGCCGAGTTCTTCAAGAAAGCCACAGACGCCGACCCCACCTATGCGGAGGCTTGGTTCCAGTATGGAAGCGCATTGATGGGGAAGGGAGCTGTGGACCCCAAGACCGGTCAGCAGACCTATCCGCCCGATACCGGAACCGCACTGCAAAAGTATCTGGAGCTGCAGCCCAACGGCCCGCACGCGCAGGAAGCCACCGCGATGCTGCAGGCTATGGGACAGACAGTGCAGACGAAAGTATCTACGCAAGCCGCCAAGAAGAAGAAGCAATAGCAAGTCGCGCCCGCGCTATCGATGTTCTTTCGTTTCATTTTCGAGCTGATCATCTTCATATTGGTGATCACGGTGGCTCGTGCGCTGCTGTCCAGTTTCATGAAGGGCATCTCCAGCAGCTCTTCACCATCTCGAAGTCGGAATCAGGAGGGTCCTGGCCCTCCCAGCGGTTCCGAGCTGCATAAAGATCCTGTCTGCGGTACCTACGTCGCCGAATCCACGGCGTATTCCCGGCATGCTGGCGGGCAAACGTTCTACTATTGCTCCGAGAACTGCCGCGAAAAGCACACCTTGGTCGCTCACTGAGCTTCGCGCCCGCACCCAGTTGCGCGCCGTAAAACAATGAACCTCTCGCATCTCCGAGCGCTCGAATCCGAGTCGATTTACATCATTCGTGAAGCTGCGTCTCAATTCAGCCGGCCCGCTATCCTCTACTCGGTTGGCAAAGATTCTTCCGTTCTGTTGCACTTGGCCGAAAAAGCCTTCCGGCCCGCTCCCATTCCGTTCCCGCTGATCCACGTCGACACCGGCTACAAATTTCGCGAGATGATCGAATTCCGCGACCGGATCTGTGCCGAGCGAAACCTGAAACTCATCGCGCACACGAATCGCGAGGCCCTCGAGAACGGTGCGACTCCGTTCCTTCTCGGAACTCAAAAATGTTGCGGGCAGCTCAAAACCAAGGCGCTTCTTGACGTTCTGAAGCTCCATCGCATCGACGCGGCTCTCGGTGGCGCGCGTCGCGATGAAGAAAAATCCCGCGCGAAAGAGCGCGTGTTCTCCTTCCGCGACGCTTTCGGCCAATGGAACCCGAAGGAACAGAGGCCCGAGTTGTGGGATCTCTTCAACGGCCGGATCGATCCAGGTCAGACCATGCGCGTGTTTCCCCTTTCCAACTGGACCGAAGTCGATGTTTGGGAATATATCGCGCTCGAAAGCATTCCCGTGGTGCCGCTCTACTTCGCGCGCGAGCGACAGGTTGTGGTCCGCGGGCCGCTGCTGATTCCGGTTGAGCATCACCCGCCCTTGCTCCCGGGCGAGCGCGTCGAAACCGTGCTCTGCCGCTTCCGAACCCTCGGGTGCACCTACTGCACCGGCGCGATCCGATCCACTGCCGCCACCGTTCCCGATATCGTGAACGAGCTGCTTGCTGCACGCCGCTCCGAGCGCGAAACCCGCATCATCGATCACGATACCGAAGGCTCGATGGAGCTCAAAAAACGCGAGGGCTACTTCTAGCGTGCCCACCTTGCTGCGGATTCTCATCGCCGGCAGCGTCGACGATGGAAAATCCACTTTGGTCGGCCGCCTCCTCCACGACGTCCACGCGGTCTACGACGATCAGCTCGAGAGCGTGCGCCAGCGGGCCACCAACACACTCGAGCTCGCCTTTCTCACCGACGGTTTGCGCGCGGAACGGGAGCAGGGCATCACCATTGATGTCGCGTATCGCTACTTCAGCACGGCCAAACGCAAGTACATCCTCGCCGATGCCCCGGGCCACGATCAGTACACGCGAAACATGGCCACCGGCGCTTCTCATTCGGAGCTGGCCATCATCCTGGCCGACGCGCGAAAAGGCGTACTTCTTCAGACCCGCCGTCATGCCTACATTTGCGCGCTCATGGGCATCCGCCATGCCGTCCTCGCGGTGAACAAGATGGATCTCGCCGGCTTCGATCAGGCGAAGTTTGCCAACATTTCCGAGGAATTCGAGCGGTTCGCTGCGCCGCTCGGCCTAAACCGCATCACTGCGATTCCGGTAAGTGCCCTGCTCGGTGACAACGTCGTCGAACAGCTCGAAGCGCATGCCTTGGTATTCCGGCCCATCTCTTATGGAGTTCCTCGACGGCGTCGAAATCGGCGAAGATGCCGAACAGCCTTTCCGTCTGCCCGCTCCAGATCGTTCTTCGCGCCTCCGGCGAGTTCCGCGGCTATGGAGGACGGATCGCTTCCGGCAGCATTGCAACGGGCGATGAAGTCCTCGCGTTGCCCGCACGCACATCCGCCCACGTCGCTACTCTGCTGCGGCCCGATTCCCCTGAGATGAGTGACACCAGCGCATTCGCTCCGCTCGCCGTGACTTTGACGCTCGACCGGCCCATCGACCTGAGCCGCGGCGACATGCTGGCCGATCCTCATAACCCGCCCTCCAGCTCCCGCGTCTTTCGCGCCGATGTGGTTTGGATGAGCCAGACCCCGCTTGCCCCTGAGCGTCCGTACTTGATTCGGCACACCACTCGCCAGGTCTGCGGTATGGTTTCCCGGATTGAAAAAATCTTCGATCTGGAACACTTGATTGAACGGGACGCCGACGCTATACCTTTCAACGGCATCGGCACCGTACGGGTCGAGACACATCAGCCTTTGTACTGCGAGCCCTATTCCGTTAATCGCGCCACTGGCGCCTTCGTGTTCATCGATCCGTCCACGAACCAAACCATCGGAGCCGGAATGATCCGCGAGGTTCTCGATTCGAGCAAAGCCGTCGCGCCGCCCTCCGTGCTCGTGCCCGGCGGATTAACGGTCTGGTTCACCGGTTTGAGCGGCGCAGGCAAAACCACCCTTGCGCACGCTGTTTATGAGAAACTCTGGGCCAAAGGCGTGAAAGTCGAGCTTCTCGACGGTGATGTCGTCCGGCACCAGCTCTCGAAAGATCTCGGCTTCAGCAAAGAGGATCGCGATGAAAACATCCGCCGCATCGGATTTATTGCGCAGCTACTCAGCCGGAACGGAGTCATCGTCCTCGTATCTGCCATTTCGCCGTATCGCGCGGTTCGCGACGAGGTCCGGCGAGCGAACACCAACTTCCTGGAAGTTTTCGTGAATGCCCCGATTGAAGTTTGCGAGCAGCGCGACACCAAAGGTCATTACCACCGCGCCCGCACCGGCGAACTGCCGCATTTCACCGGCGTCACCGACCCCTACGAACCTCCGCTCGCTCCCGAGGTCGAATGCCATACGGACCACGAAACCCTTCCGGAATCGGTCGAAAAAGTCGTCCAGGCGATCGAGATCCGGCTCAGCTGATTTAGGCTTTATATTGAAAAAAGCTTTACCTCGATCGGTATCGTGGGAGTCGCGCATACTCCGCTTTCGCCGCCTCGCAAGATCGAAATGTCCGGGTCGGCGTCTTTCCACAGCGCGAAGAAATGCTGATATTCCTTTCGTGCTTCGGCTGTACCGCCTTGGAGGGCGAGCGAGCGAGCGAGCTGCAGATGAGCAAGTGAGGCCAGCGGGAAGTTTTTGATGACGCCGGGGTGCTGGATGATGTTCCTGAATTGTGATGCGGCCGCCTGTGGTTGCCTGGCTTGAAGAAACGCCTCGCCGCGAATATAGACCGGATACATCGGGCCGAGATTGAACTGCGGCGGATTGCCCAACTCGTAGCCTGTCTTGCCCTGCAAAGCCTCAATGGCACGAGGCGCGTTGCCGGCGTTCAGTTCAATGGCGGCGTGGATTGCGGGAAACCAATAATGATGCAAAAACGAGTCGAGCGGAAATCGGGTAGTAAGGCGCTCCACGATTGCTTGCGCTGCCCCGGAATCGCCGACGCGGGCCAGCGCCAACGCGCCGAGCACGCCCACATCGCGATCGGAGCCTTCGGTGAGCGCGGCCTTGGCCTCATCGCGGGCACGTGCCGCATTCCCGATTTCGGCTTCGCGCAACGCTTCATTTACTCTCCAGAGCGCGGCGGTTTCTTTCGCGCCATTGCGGTCGGCAGCGTCAATCGCTTCGGCGGAAAGCTCCCGGGCCGCGGTCAGGCTGCCGTGGTAGGCCTCGGTATCGGAAGCCGAGGAAACGATTGCATCCCCCAGCCACCGTTTGCCGCGCGCGGAAAGCAGGTCGCCCCGCATCTCGGCTTCGTCGCCCTCCAGAAACGCCAGGCTGTAGGCGGGGAATTCGACGGATGCGTCCATGCCCCGCGTACGCGCCTGCTGGATGAGGGTCTTTGCGTCCGCCAAGCGGTTCAGCGCGCAATAAGCGCCAAACGTGTTGCCGTAAACGAGGTAATTATTCGGGTCGCGACGAATGGCTTCGCGACCTTCCGCGGCTGCTTTTTCATAATCACCCGTCAAGCCGTACTCATCCGAGAGGTCCACGTGCGCCGACGATGTCATCCGGGATAACTGCGCACCCATTGCCGAGTAATCTGAACGGCCTTTTCTAAGTCGCCGGTTACAACCAGGTAATAGGTCGCCATAATCTGCAGCCGCTCGTGCTCGGTCGCGCGATCGCGGAGCTCAAACGCTTTGCGCAAATTCAGTTGCGCGAGCGCATCTTCGCCGGAATTCGAGTGGATCTCGGCCAATACAACGTACGCACTGGCAAAATTCGGATCCAGCTCAATTGCTCGCTGGAAATATGGAAGCGCATCGGCTTCGCCCTTCTCTTTTCGCAACCTGACACCATTGCTGTACGCTTCGAGCGCGTCGAGCGACGAGGTCGTCACTTGTTCGAGCGGAGTAGGGGGCCGCTGCAGTCCAGGCAAAACGCCGCTCAGTTTTTGGGTCAAGCGATTAGCGGCCGTTTCGACGGCGCGTAACACTCCATCAGGATTCTTGGCCCGGACCTCCGCGCTCGCGAGCGTCTCGCCTGCTTCGCAGTTAACAGCCTTCAAGGCGATCAGGTAAGGCGTACCGACGCGCGCGATGGATCCCTCGATCACCGCTTTACTGTTGGTGCGCTCACAAAGTTCGCGCGCCGTTGCGGCATTCAGTTTTCCGTTTTCCCGCGATCATCATTTTCAGTGCTGTGGCGACCTTCGCGTCCGGCAGAACGTGGAGCAGCGGCATTTGCTCCAATTGGATCGAAAGCGTTCGGCGCAATGTGTCGCCCAGGCCGGTATCGCCGGTTGCGTTCACAACATCGGCCAGCACGACCGGATATTTCGCGCTCGGAGCAGGGCGCTGCCGGCTCCTCCAAATCACGAAGATTGCTACCGCAGCAGCGAGCGCCACCGCGCCAGCCACCAGGGCCACCGCTATCCTGCGCCGGGTGCGGGTTGCGTCGTGGCGCGTCGAGATCTCCTCACGAAGGTGAGGAATCTCCGCCGTCCCCCTCTCCTGGTCGTAAACCCAGCTGATCGACGGGTTGTACGTTCCTCTCGCGATCGAAATGCGCACGCGCGCATGCGGATTGTCTCGATAGTAATCTTCAAGACGTTTCCGCAATTCGACGGCTTGCGTCCGCACGATGGTGTCGTTCGCCGAATCGTAACCCGGCTCCCGCCCGAATACGCTTGCGCCGATCAGCTGCTCGTTGACGTTGTGGCCTGAAAGTTTCTGCTCAACAATAAACCGAAGAAATTGTGAAAGGCGGCCGCTCTTGACAAACCGCCGGTGCGCACAAATTGCGCCCAATTCCTCCCGAATATCCGCGGCCGACGGCTGAACCGCAGGTTGCAAACGCTAATTCCCCGGTATTTAGGCGATTTTACCACCGCTCGGGGTGGGCCGGGGTGTAGCCGGTCGTGCCCCCTTGGGAACCGCGTTTTTATTGACTCTTAACAGTTAATTAACCTCTTTAACGCTTCCCGCCAGTGGAATTTCGGCCCATGATTCAACGATAGGAGCAACCCCAGATGTATTCGAGACTTTTCTCCCCTACGCTCATCGTGTCGCTGGCGACGGCATTTAGTGGCACCCTGCTCGCCAAAACGCCTTCACCTCTGACAAATCTTTCCCGGCCGTTAAGCTTCGAGCCAAACCGGGGCCAGGCGGACCAGCAGGTCGAGTTTCTGGCGCACGGGCTAAATTACAAGCTGTTTGTATCGCAAGGCGAGGCGGTGATCATCGCCGGGCACGAGGTCGTGCGGATGCAGCCCGTTGCGGCGAATCGGGCGACCCGCGGCGAACTGATCGACCCACTGCCGGGAATCAGCAACTATTTCATCGGGAATGATCCGGCGAAGTGGCGGACGAACGTGCCGACGTATTCGCGAGTCCGGTACGCGAGCGTGTATCCAGGCATCGATCTCATCTATTACGGCAATCAGCGGCAACTCGAGTATGACTTTGTCGTACAGCCAGGCGGCGATCCGCGACGGATCGCGCTCGTGTTTGAGAGCAAAACTGCACCGGCGCTAAACAGCGACGGCGAGCTGGTGCTGCATACGTCATCCGGCGATCTCACCTGGCACAAGCCGGTCGCGTATCAGGAGATCGGCGGCAAGCGCGAGGCCGTTCACTGTGCGTATTTGCGGAAAGGCAAGCGGCTTGCGTTCGAAGTCGGCGCGTATGACCGGACCAAGCCGCTGGTGATCGATCCCGTGATCGTTTACTCGACATATCTGGGCGGATCGTACCGATGTTGCGTTGGCAACGGTGACTCCGCGACCGCGATAGCCGTCGACTCAGAGGGGCATGCCTATGTCACGGGCACCACGATAGCCGACGATTTCCCAACCGAAAAACCGCTGCAGGGCAATAACGCAAACCATTCTTCGGCATTCGTTACGAAGTTCGATGCGGCTGGAAGTGCACTTGTCTATTCGACTTACCTCGGCGGATCGGGGAGCGCCCAAGGAAGCGGCATCGCAGTAGACAAGTGCGGCGAGGCGTTTATAACCGGGTTCGCGGGTGTCGGCTTTCCAACAACAAAAAATGCTTTTCAGGCACCAGACAAATGCACGGGCGGCTGCGCGAATGCATTCGTCGCGAAGCTAGGCCCGAAAGGAGCAGCACTAATCTACTCGACCTACCTCGGCGGGTCAGGCGGGCCGAATAGGATTGGCGACACTGGGAACGGCATTGCGGTAGACTCCTCCGGGAACGCCTACATCACCGGTGCGGCCGGCTCTACCGATTTCCCGACCAAGAACGCTTTCCAGTCGAAGAACCACTGTACCGGGTGCACGAATGCGTTCGTTACAAAGTTTTCGGCCGCAGGAGACGCGTTGACCTACTCGACGTACGTCGGTGGGTCAGGCGCTGGCGTCGGCGACAACGGTACCGGTATCGCGGTCGATGGTGAAGGCAGCGCATACGTGACAGGCGTTACTTTTTCCACCGATTTCCCTCTCGAGCATCCGTTTCAGCCCACCAACAACGGCGTGGCGAACTTTACCAGCAACGCCTTTGTCACGAAGCTCGCACCGGCTGGAAATACGTTGGTGTATTCCACGTATCTCGGCGGCAGTGGCGGTTTTTACGAGGACCAAGGCCACTACTTTGTCGGCGATGGCGGCGCAGGAATTGCGCTCGACGGTCACGGGCACGCGCACGTGGCCGGCTTCACCAGCTCGACAGATTTCCCGACAAAAAACGCGTTCGAGCCCACGTTGGAGGCCATTTCCGATGCGTTTGTTACGAAGCTTTCGAGTGATGGACAAACACTCGTGTTTTCGACTTACCTGGGCGGTTCGGGGAATCGTTTCTTAAATTTTGAGGAGGAGGAAGTTCCCATCGGTGACGCGGGCACCGGCATTGCGATAGACGCAGCGGGCGACACCTACATTACGGGATATACCTATTCGAAGGATTTCCCGCTCAAGGCCGCGTTTCAGTCTACGAACCCTGGGTACCCCAATGTTGCGTCGGTCGCCTTTGTCACGAAGCTTTGCCCGGCGGGAACGCTGCTGTACTCAAGTTACCTGGGCGGCAGCGCCCCCTTCGGCGGCGACGGTGGCCTAGGCATCGCAGCCGACGGCTCCGGTAACGCGTACTTAGCCGGTTCCGCATCCTCGACTGATTTCCCGACAAAGGATCCGTTCCAGAAAACTAACAAAGGAAGCACGAACGGGTTCGTGACGAAGGTCAGCGCGAAGTAAATAAATTCAGCATTTCGGGAGGAGCGTTATGTCGTTCAGCAAATTTGCAGTTACTCTTGTGTGCGGTTCGATTTCGGGGTTTGCCGCTTCCCCACTTACCAACTTGGCGCGACCGTTGAGTTTCGAGCCAAACCGGGGCCAGGCGGACCAGCAGGTCGAGTTTCTGGCGCACGGGCTAAATTACAACCTGTTTGTATCGCAAGGCGAGGCGGTGATCATCGCCGGGCACGAGGTCGTGCGGATGCAAGCGGTTGCGGCGAATCGGGCGACCCGCGGCGAACTGATCGACCCACTGCCGGGGATCAGCAACTATTTCATCGGCGGCGATGCGGCGAAGTGGCGGACGAACGTCCCGACCTACTCGAAAATCCGGTACGCCGACGTTTACCCCAGCGTTGACCTCATTTACTACGGCAACCAACGCCAGCTCGAGTACGACTTTGTCGTACAGCCGGGCGGCGATCCCCGGGTCATCTCGCTGCAACTTGAGAGCAAGGCGCCGCCGAAGCTAAACAGCGACGGCGAGCTGGTCCTGCATACGGCGGCGGGTGATCTCACCTGGCACAAGCCGGTTGCTTATCAGGAGATCGGCGGCAAGCGTGAGGCCGTTCACTGTGCGTATTTACGGAAAGGCAAGCGGCTTGCGTTCGAAGTCGGCGCGTATGACCGGACCAAGCCGCTGGTGATCGATCCGGTCATCGCGTATTCGACATACCTCGGTGGCAGCGGAAGCGATTCCGGAAATGGCCTTGCAGTGGATGCAAACGGGAGCGCCTATATCGTAGGGTCCACGGGCTCGGTCGACTTCCCGACCAAAGATCCACTGCAGGCGAATAATGGCGATAACACCAACGCTTTTGTCACAAAGTTCGATGCGGCTGGAGGTGCACTTGTCTATTCGACTTACCTCGGCGGATCGGGGGGCGCCCAAGCAAACGGCATCGCAGTGGATAAATCCGGCAACGCATACGTGACCGGTTGGGCGTTTTCGGGGTTTCCAACGAAAAGTGCTGTTCAGACGCAGAATAACTGCACGAAGTGCATCGCTTATGGAAACGCTTTCGTCGCGAAGCTAGGCCCGAAAGGAGCAGCACTAATCTACTCGACGTATATCGGGGGCTCAGGGGTGCCGAACGGCCAGGATTCCCCCTACTACATCGGCGACACCGGGAACGGCATTACGGTAGACTCCTCCGGAAACGCCTACCTAACCGGTATGGCGGCCTCCACCGATTTCCCGACCAAGAACGCTTTGCAGAACAGCAACAGCTGCTCTCAGTCTTATTACTGCTCAAACACTTTTGTTGCGAAGTTCGAGGGCACCGGCGCGCTCGTCTACTCGACTTACTTAGACGGCACGCCGTTACTCGGCTACTTCTTAGACGGTGGGAATGGGATCGCAGTCGATAGCAGTGGGAGCGCCTACGTCACAGGTGCTACCAGCTCTGCGAATTTCCCTACCAAGAACGCGTTTCAGAACGTAAATAAGGCGGCCCCGTCTTGGAATGCGTTCGTGACAAAGCTCAGCCCCGCCGGCAACGCTCTGGTCTACTCCACGTATCTAGGCGGGTCTGGTGGACTCAGCAGCGATGGATGTTGTTATGTCGGCGATTCCGGCAGCGGTATTGCCGTCGATGCCGGCGGACACGCTTATGTAACAGGCGAAACACGTTCATATGATTTCCCCGTCGCGAACGCTTTTCAGAAAACCACCCGGTGTGGCGGCAGGTGTAGTAACGCATTTGTCACCAAGTTCAAGCCGGGCGGGGCCACGGTGGTGTATTCAACATACCTCGGCGGAACGGGTTACGAAGATTTTGAGGGCGTATGCGAAGAGACCGGCTGTTTTTATGGCGATTTCGGCAATGCAATCGCTACCGACCAGAACGGCGACGCCTACATAACCGGTGCCACGATTTCCACTGATTTTCCCATTAAGAACGCGTTTGAGTCTATGCTGGACAAAGGACAGCCCAACACCACCTACAACGCATTTGTCACAAAATTTTGCCCGGCGGGAACGCTTTTGTACTCGAGTTATCTCGGCAGTTCGGGACGGCCGTTCGGAGATTCCGGGAATGGAATTGCCGTAGACGCCGCTGAGAGTGCGTATGTAACCGGGTATACCGGGGCGACCGATTTCCCGACAAAAGATGCGTTCCAGAAGAAGAACAAAGCCGCTGGACGCGGTTACAACGGGTTCGTGACGAAGATCAGCGCGAAGTAAATAAATTCAGGATTTCAGGAAAGGAGAATTTCATGTCATTCGGAAAGGCCGTAGTAAGCCTCGCTTGCGTTGCGGTTTTGAGGTTTGCCTCATGAACCGCCCGTTTCACCCGACGTCGAGTGCCGGACCGATCTTGAAATCATCTCCGAATCCGTTGCGGCCGTGATGAAGGCTATCGAAGAGCGCCTCACCTAACGAGCTCTGCCACCGCGGCCCTGAATCCCTCCGCGTCATCGACCCCGAATGCGACCCGCCTCACCGATTTGCGTATTCCATACGGGCCGTGAGCGACCGCCGGCCGAGCCAGTTCCAGGAGCCATTGCGGCTCGTTCAGCTTCACCAGAGATAGATATCCGGGCTGCTTCCGGTCCAGAGCTTGGCCGCGCACCGGTCGACAGGCAACGATCTGCTCTCGCGGCACTTCAATTGCCCACAATGATCCCAGCCGCAACAGCATGCCCTCGGTTCCGATCAGTATCGGACGGAGGCGCAGCGATCGCATGACAGCCACCGTCCATATAAGTCCGTAGACGGTGAGACCGGTGCACACCCACGCTGCAGGCCCGCTCCAGTGGCCTAGCAGAAAGTGCGTTGGCACACCCTCGAAAACGAGCGCCAGCGCCAAAAATGTCAACAGCATCGAATAGCCGCTTGCTTCACCTGCCTGAAACGCCCGCCACGCCTGTCTCGTGTCGGGCTTGGCCCGCCAGGAGAAAAATGCGTAATAAAAGGTCCTCAATTCGCCTGCCGCAACCTCGGCGACCCACCAAGTACTTTGGCTTTCGCGAGTACCATTGAGTTGATCATACGGCGCGCCACGAACCGCACCGATGCTCCACAAGATATGGAAAGCCTCGTAACTCCAAGACTCATCCTGAGGCGGTGGCGAGACTCGGATCGGCAACCTTTCAGAGAGTTGAACGCGGATGCGCGCGTGATGGAGTTCATGCCCAAACTGCTTTCCCCGGAAGAGAGCGACGCCCTGGTCAACCAGCTTGGTTATGCGTTTGAAACGGTACAGCTCCCCGGCGTCGTTTCCTTTACCGTCCCCAACAATATCCGGTCCCGCCGGGTCATGGAAAAACTCGGGATGAGGCGTGATCCTGCGGATGATTTTGACCACCCCAGGCTGCCGGCCGGCCATCCCTTGCGCCAGCATGTTCTTTACCGGCTTGGCCGTGCAGAATGGCTCACCCAAAAGACCGCTTTTCAGCTCCGGTAATCACGGCCAAATTCACCGGAACGGGTGGCAAAATCCGTTGCTCGAACCAGCCGCTTTAGAATCGAGGCGGTCCACTCTCCGGCACCCCAGCGTTATTCGCCTCGACCCGCAGCAAAACCACGCCGTGCCGAGGTACGTCGGCCGCATAGTCATTCGCGAATCGGCCCCGATCTGTGTGAGCCCACAGATCGCGGACTTGCGCGTTCCCGCTGATTCCAAAATCGCTCCACCTTACCGTTACTTTGGATGTCGATTCGCCGCGATTGAATAAACCAACCGCAAGAGCGCCGCCACTCAGGGGCTTTGCCCATACTTCAAGTCCGCCATTCTTCGCAACACGCTTGCCTTCTTTTCCAAGCGGATCCTGATCCACCTCGGTCACCTCTTTATTGGTTAAGATGTCCAGAATCTCGGGCGCCACGGTGCGCAGATCGTTGCCGGCTAGCAGCGGCGCAGCCAGCAGACTCCACAGGCTCATGTGCGTGCGATATTCCGTAGTGCTCATCCCGCCATTGCCGATCTCGAGCATGTCGGGATCGTTCCAATGCCCCGGCCCGGCGTATTGCTCGAGCCCCGCCTGCAAATCGAAACCGATGTGCGACATCGATTTCCAGTTGTCCGCGATGTCGTTTGTCGTCCGCCATAAATTGCCGCCGACTGTCGCACCCCACGTGGACACGTGCAAAAGGCCATATTCGCAAAGGCTGAAGACGATCGGTCTCCCCGAATCAAGTAGCGCCTGGCCCATCTTGGCGTAAACCGTGGGCATGGAGGACTCCGAATACACCGTTCGCGCGGTGCACCAGTCGTATTTGAGATAGTCGACGCCCCAGGCCGCATACGTCTTGGCATCCTGTTGTTCGTGCCGATAGCTCCCTTCGTATCCCGCGCAGGTTTTTGGCCCGGGCGAAGAATAGATGCCGAGCTTCAATCCTTTGCCGTGCAGGTAATCGGCCAACGCCTTCATAACGGGAAACCGCGCGTTCGGTTGAATGTTCCCCTGCGCGTCCCGTTTCCCTTCCCACGTGTCGTCGATGTTGACGTACACGTACCCGGCATCCTTCATCCCATTGCGCGCCATCGCGTCCGCAATCTCACGTACCAGCCGGTCCGAAACGTGGTTCTGAAACTTATTCCAGCTATTCCATCCCATGGGCGGCGTCTTCGCGAGCCCGTTATAGCGAACCTCATTTGCCGCACTCGGTTGCGGACTGGCGGCCCAAGCCAAGCCATTAAAGACTAAGGCGACGATTAGGGATTTCATTTGCCTCGCGCGATCATATCACTCGCGGCTGCGGACAGTAGTTAGAGCACTGTAAGTACCGGCGGTATCTTGCAGCCGGGGTCACTTCGCTGTATTCTGTTCTATCCGTTAGCAAGTCTGATGCGCTGGAACCCGAGGCCGTCATTTTTCTGCTTAACAGGAGAAGGAGATCAATGACTTCGAAGTACCTATTCCCGCTTGCGTTGCTCCTGCCGCTGGCTGCAAACGCGTTCTCGCCGCAGGACATCATCAGCACCTTCGCCGGCGGGGGTCCGAACAACGTGCCTGCCAGGGCTGCGAATCTGCTGCCAACGAATACTGCCCTCGATAGCTCAGGGAATCTCTACATTGTCAGTCAAAATCAGAACCGCGTCTTCGAAGTGAACACCACGGGCACCCTGACCGTCGCGGCGGGAAACGGATTTTTTGGCTATACGGGCGACGGTATTCCCGCTCCTCAAGCCGAGCTGAATTCTCCGCAGGCGGCGGCGGTCGATTCGTCCGGGAACATCTACATCGCCGATTCAGCGAATTGCATCATCCGCAAGGTGGCGAAGAGCACCGGTCTCATAAGCACGTACGCCGGGACGACGCCGACCCACAGCTCCAGCGCCTGCGGCTACTCGGGCGACGGCGGCCCGGCAACGAGCGCTCAACTCAACCTCCCCGTCGGCGTTGCGTTCGATAGCTCAGGGAATCTCTACATCGCGGACAGCACCAATAATGTCATCCGAAAAGTCACTGCGAGTACCGGCAAAATGGGCACCATCGCCGGCAACGGCACGAGGGGTTTTTCCGGAGATGGCGGACTGGCTACCAGCGCAGAGCTCTGGAGTCCCTCCAGCGTCGCCGTGGATGGTTCGGGCAACGTGTACATCGCTGATTTTTTCAATTACCGAATTCGCAAAGTTGCTGCAAGTACCGGTAAAATCAATACCATCGCCGGCGATGGCAGACAGGGTTTTTCCGGCGACGGCGGCCCGGCAACGATGGCTGAAATCGGCCCCGTGTATGGTATCGCCGCCGCTTTCAGCGGCAAGATTTTCCTCGCCGACTCGGACAACTGCGTCATTCGCGAAGTGAACTTGAGCGGAACCATCAAGACTGTCGCCGGGCAGGGGCAGTCCTGCGGCTATTCCGGCGATGGCGGCCCGGCCACGAGCGCGCAGTTAAACGGCGCCCACGGCGTTACGGTGGACAGCTCCGGCGCCCTGTACATCGCTGATTCCGTCATCCGCAAGGCGATTGTGGGCGGGGACATCGGCACGGTGGCAGGCGACGGCACGGTTGGCTACACCGCCAGCGGGACCGCAACCGAAGTCTACCTCTACAGCCCCAAGGCCGCAGTGCCCGACGCTTCCGGAAATCGTCTATATCGCCGATACACTCAATTGCCTTGTCCGCAAAGTGAAGGCGGGCGGCGCGATCTCAACCATCGCGGGAATGCCGCCGGCCGACGACACCAGCGGCAACTGCGGCTACTCCGGCGACGGCGGTCCGGCCACCGGCGCCCAATTGAATCACCCCAGCAAGGCTGTCGCCGACTCTGCAGGGAACGTCTACATCGCCGATTTGGACAACTGCGTAATCCGCAAGGTCACCGCCGACACCGGAGATATCAGCACCTATGCCGGCATGAGCAGTGTCGGCAACCCTTCGGCGGGTTGCGGCTATTCCGGCGACGGCGGTCCAGCCACCAGCGCGCAACTCTACAACCCGAGCGGTCTGGCGTTAGACAGCTCCGGCGATCTCTATATCGCCGACACCAACAATTGTCTGATTCGCAAGGTGACGAAGAGCACAGGTCTTATCAGTACGTACGCCGGGATGGCGTCGAACACTCCCAGCGGCTGCGGTTATGGCGGCGATGGCGGTCCGGCAACCAGCGCCCAACTCGACTATCCCACCGATGTCGCCCTGGACACGTCGGGCAACCTCTACATCGCCGATATCTATAACAACCGCGTGCGCATTGTTCGCCCGAACGGAATCATCGATACGTTTGCGGGAGTAGGTCCGTCGGGTGGTTATCCGGGAGGCTATGGAGGAGACGGCGGTCTAGGCACAAAGGCCGAGCTTTACTATCCCTCAAGTGTCGCTGTCGATGTGGCGGGCGACGTTCTCATTGCCGACGAGGGTAACCAGCGTGTTCGGTGGGTGGATGACGCTGGAATCATCTACACGGTTGCGGGCAACGGGGACTATGGCTTCTCGGGCGATGGCGGCGCCGCTACCGCTGCCGACTTCGCTGATCCGCAAGGAGTCGGCGTCGATCCTTCCGGCAACATCTACATCGCCGATACCGTCAACGACCGCATCCGCAAAGTTACGGCCTTTGCCAACCTCAATTCCTCGGCTTACAGCGTGACATTCCCCGCGCAAAAGGTGGGCACCACCAGCAATCCGCAACGAATTCTCCTGCGCGCCGTTGGGTCGCTGGAAATTCAGGGGATCACGCTCAGCAGACCCGGAGACTTCACTCAGGAAAATCGCTGCCCCGCTAAATTAACTTCCGGATCGAGCTGCGAGGTGAATATCACGTTCACGCCTCGCTCGCTAGGCCTCAAAACCCGAACCCTCACTATCGAAACCACCGGCTTTTTCAACCCGACGCTCACGATCAAGCTGACCGGAACCGGCCAATAAGCGCCCGGGCCTGCCGGACAGAGAATGCCGAGCCAATCGAGGCACTTCACATCTGCACATACAGGTAGAGCGACTTTGATACTGTAACGTGTACAACAGATTATGCGTTGTCTTGTGACCAGCCTGGCTGGCCTTTCCGTCTTGTTGTGCCTGTGCGGATCCGCTGCGAACGCACAAGACGCCCCGCCCACTCCTGACGTTTCCTCAGGGGGTGGCCGACAGTATTTCGCCCGCGAACTGCGGGACGGTAATGACCAATCGACTCCCGGCCTTTCGGCCTACGACGCCTGCGATTTGAATGCCGATGGCCAAGTCGACGTCACTGACGTGCAAATGGGGGTCAATCAGGCGCTGAAGCTTTCCCCCTGCACGGATGCTGACTTGCACCTCAACAACACCTGTACCGTCCTTGATGTCCAGGTCATCGTGACCGACGTTGAGACCGGCACTTGTCTTGTGCCGAACTGTAAGTCGCCCTTAACCTATCCCAATACCGCGGGGCGGCCCACCACGGCGCCGGCCTGCCCTCCCACGCTGCCGGCAAACCCGAATCCTCCCAACTCGAAGACCCAGGACGACGGCCCCATTCACCCCTGTATGTACGTCGCAAACGGGGTTCGTTTCCAAGCCATCGTGGTGACAGGCGTATCCGGCCAGCAGGATCTCAACGCCGATCTCTATGCGGGGGCCACTTGCGATCCGAATCAGCTCATCGACGTGGTTTTCGGCGGCCAACCCAATCCGTTCTGGGGCACCTCGGTCTACTGGCTGAACCACTTCTGGGATGACCCGGGAACCTCGGCTATCTGGACCGTCGGCACGATCACGACACCTTGCATCGACTACAGCAAGGTGTCCGATTGCAACTGATCAAGCGCATCGTTTGAGGCCCGCGCGCGTTGGTCTAGTTGCCCGATCCCACGGTCACCGACGCATCGACGCTGCTGCCGCCATGCACAGTCGCTCCATTCCCAGCGCTGAAGATGGCGTTGGTAATGGGCAGGGTATACACGCCTGATCCCGCGGAACTGGGGATGTTGATCCGAACGTTTGCAAGGACGCCGGTGTCAATCGTGTTTTGGTTGACACCGTAGACGATGAGCAACCCCTTTGACTTATGGACGCCAACTGTTTTCGCGGCGCCCGTGGCCGCGGAACCTGCCGAGACGGAAGCAATGCTCCAGCCGCTTGGCAGGCTGATGGAACATTGAAGAGCCGCAACCGGCTTCGAACCCGCCGTGATGGCAATCGGTATCATGACCGCAGTGCCGGGAGCGCCGGACGCGGTGCCACCCGCGAGCGCAGGTGAACTGCCCAGAGCGGGAAACACCGTTCCCGCACAGGCAACAAACAGAGCGATTATTTTTCTCACTGTTCAAAACCAAATGTAAGCCACGTCATGTAGAGTGACTCCAAACTGCTAGTGGAGAATTCCCGTCTTTTTTTGCTTTGTTTAGGCGCGCGAGGATTCGTAAACCTGGCGGACCGCCGGCCCTATCGCCAGAAAAGCGTCGATCCCGTTCGGCTTCGTCAGATAGGCTTCCGCTTTCAGATGCGAGTCGTGCAGTCTGTTCTTGATCACATCCTCCGGGGACGAGCTGAAGATGATCACCGGCAATCCGTACAGGTGATTCGTTATGCGGAGCACTTGCAGTACTTCTAATCCATCTCGCTTCGGAAGATTCAGATCCAAAATGACGAGATCGGGCTTTTCGATTTGAGGATCCAGAAGAAAATCGATCGCTTCCTCGCCGTCTCGAGCGACGGTGGTTTCGAGGGTCCAATCTTCTACTGATTTCAAGGCGTACGTGAGAAGCTTCACGTCGACAGGGTTGTCTTCAACAATCAACACACGCGTAACTTCCGCCTGGTTCATCCCCCCTCGTCTCGATTTAAGGCTGAATTGATTATAAATGGCTGGAATTTGCGGAATTACTTTTCAACCCGTACGGATATGTCCGCCGGGCGTATTGACACGTGAATCTGGCGTCCGCTACGCTTGCTCCAGCCGAGATTCGCGTTATGTACGCATTCATTTGCTCTCTCTCTGTTGCGCTCTCGCTTCTGCCCGGGTTTCTGTTCGCGGAAACCGCGGAAGCCCGCATCGCGCCGATCGATGAAACCAAGCTTGTGACGTTGCGCGGCAACACGCATCCGCTTGCCCGCCCGGAGTTCGATCGGGGTCCGGCGCCGGCGAACTTGCCGCTCGATCGCATGCTGCTCGTTTTGAAGCGGAGCGCCGCGCAAGAAACCGCGCTTCAGCAACTCTTGGACGATCAGCAGCGGCCGTCTTCGCCTCGGTACCACAAATGGCTCACGCCCCAGCAATTTGGAGCGCAATTCGGCCCTTCTGACGCGCGATATCCAAGCTGTAACCTCGTGGCTGCAATCGCACGGATTCCGAGTTACGGGAGTCACCCGCGGACGCACGGTCATCGAGTTTTCAGGAAACGCCACCCAGGTAGAAGGCGCATTCCACACCCAAATCCACAAATTTGCGGTGAACGGTGAGGAGCATTGGGCGAACGCCAGCGATCCGCAGATCCCGGTCGCGCTTGCTCCGGTTGTCGCGGGCGTCGCGACGCTTCACGATTTCAAGGCCAAGCCGCAAAGCATCGTGTCAAACCAGCGAATCCAAGCCAGCTACAAGCCCGGGCAAACGAAGCCGCAGTTCACGTTCGCGGACGGCGAGCATGCGTTGACGCCTGGCGATTATTCAGGTGATTTACGACTTCGGCGCGGCGTTTATGGCTGTCAGACGGCTCAGGAACCACAATCGCCGTGATTGCCCGATCGAACATCTGAGTTCAGGACATCATCGACTTCCGCAATGTCTTCGGCCTTCAGCCCAACCCTCCCCAAGTGATCGTGAATGGCCCCGATCCGGGTGATGTTCCGGGCGACGATGTCGAGGCGATACTCGACGCATCATGGGCGGGCGCGATTGCGCCCGAACGCAACTGTTGACCTCGTCGTCTCCGGCGAGCACCAACACCACGGATGGCGTATTCCTCTCGGAAATTTACATCATCGAAGACAACACGGCAGACGTGATGAGCGAAAGTTTTGGCACCTGTGAGGCGGGAGCTACGCAAGCGCCAGGCAGTCGCGATCCAATCGCTCGCCCAGCAGGCGGCGGCGCAAGGCATTACGTACGTGGTGTCATCGGGAGATTCGGGCTCGGCGGGCTGTGACGATCCGAACACTGAGCGGGAGGCCACTGGACCTCTCTCCGTGAACATTCTCGCTTCCACTCCCTACACTGTCGCCGTCGGGGGCACGCAGTTCAATGAAAATGGAAATGACAGCAAGTATTGGAGTCCACAACAACTGCGGAGGAGAATCGGCTCGCTCCGTACATCCCCGAAGACGTGTGGAACCAAAGCTGCGGTCCAACCCAATGCCTGTCCCCCAATATTCTTGCCGGCGGCGGCGGTGTCAAGCATCTTCTTCTCAAAACCCGCTTGGCAGAACTCGCTCACTCCAAACGACGGCGCTCGCGATGTTCCGGACGTATCGCTTAACGGCCGCCGGTCACGATCCATACTTGCTGTGCATTTTCGGCTCCTGCGAACCGGACGCGAATGGCAATATCTTCTACTATGCGGTCTATGGGACCTCCGCGTCCGCGCCTAGCTTCGCCGGCATAATGGCGCTTGGTCGAACCAGACCCAATCCCGGCAGGGAAATCCCAACAGCATCCTCTACAGCTCTCGCCGCAGGAGAAAATTTCGGTCAATGCAACGGATCTGACACGGCGGTCTCCCTGGCCGCGACCTGCGTTTTTAACGACGTCACAGATCGGGAACAACGCAGTCTTCGGCGAGCCCGGATTCGGCACCAGTGCGCGCTCTTACCAAGCCGGAACCGGCTACGATTTGGCAACTGGTCTTGGCTCGGTTAACATCGACCAATCTGGTGAACCACTGGCCAATCGGACCGCTGCAACAGCTTCCCGGCGCATTGAGCCAAGTCTCAGTGGGCGCGGACGGAACGATTTGGGGCGTCAACTCGAGCGGCTCCATTTATACCTACGATCCCAATGCGCAGACCTGGAATTACGTCCCCGGCGCATTAACGCAGATCGCGGTCGGCAATCACAATTCTGTTTGGGGCCTGAACGCCGCAGGGAGCATCTACCAATACGATTTCAGCCGCGCAGACTTGGCGACAGATTCCCGGAGCTCTCGCCCAAATCGCCGTCGGCTCCGATGGCGATGTGTGGGGCATAAACGGGGCCGCACAGGTTTACCACTGGATACCTGCGGCTCAGACGCTGGCAAGCATCCGCCCGAATGAGCGCGACGCAAATCGCCGTCGGTTACGATGCCGCCGTATGGGCTATAAACAGCTGCCGGCGGGCGTTGATCGCTTCGACGCCGGAAGGCAGGCTTGGCGGCTCGTTGCCAACTCATCGGCGGCATCCGGGATATCTCGGTGGGCGCTGACGGCGCAGTCTGGGCCATCGATATGCTCTACAGCCTGCTATCGTTTCCGACATCTTCAGCGGTTTCGAGACTGGGCGCCTTCTGATGCGGTTGGGCTGCGGTGGCGCGTCGATTCGGCGACGAACGTCTGGGCGCTCGATACGTCGGGCGGACTTCATCAGCTTCAATCGGTAGGACGTCTGGACAGAATGTTCCCGGATAGTGGACAGCAACTATAACCCAAATCGCCGCCGGAGCGAACGGTTCTCTTGTGGCGCTTGATCCGGCCGAATAATATCTATTCGTCGATCGTCCCACACCAATCAATACAGAGTTTCAAGAGAGTTCCTACCTAGCCTCGCCATTCTCCATCACGCGTCAGCCCCGACGGAGAGCCGTGGCGCATCAATGACCGGTATACGACGCGTTCAGTCGATACTTCGATCGCGTTGCATGGCACGGATCTCCGCCGCTATAACAACGCTCAGCAAGCCACGTTTCGGTTTCGGTGGAAACATCTGGGATCGGTCGACTTGGATGGTACGATTCATGCGACTCTACTGCTGGGACATCGGCGACTTCCCCGGCATCGCTGACCCAGATCGCTGGCGGGGGCACCGTCTGGGCGCACAGACCCGAACACCGGTCAGCCCGGCTACGGCGAAACCTGGGGGCTCAACTCAATAGGTCAAATCTTCCGCTGGGACCGCAATATTCAGAGCTGGGATTACATCCCCGGCGATCTCGCGCAGATTTCGGTCGGTGCCGATGACACCGTCATGGGCATCAATGGCAGCGGGGAAACCTATCTCTATAGTTACGCGCAAAATACCTGGATTCAGATTCCGGGAACGCTCGACGCAAATTTCCGTAGGCTCGATTTCCTCCGCCTGGGGCCTCAACGGAGCCGGCGAAATCTATCACTACAATCCCCAGCTCAATCAATGGGACTTGGTCCAGGGAACTTTGGTCCAAATTTCAGCCGGATTCGACGGCGAAGTCTGGGGAATCAATGCGAGCCGGGCAGATCTATCGCTACGATCCTATAACCATCTGGGACCAGATCCCCGGAACCTTGGCCAAAATCGCCGTCGGAAGCGATGGCGCCATCTGGGGTCTCGATGCGTCGGGATCGGTGTTTCGTTACAGCTATTGATGGTGGGCGCTGCAGGACTCGAACCTGCGACCTCCTGCGTGTGAAGCACGCGCTCTAACCAACTGAGCTAAGCGCCCCGTAGCCGTACATCTGATTCTAAACTCTTCGTCCCGCTGTGCGAACGTAAAGGATCATGGCTGGCTCGCGCTTCCGGGTGCTCTACAGCGACATCGGCGGCGTTCTCGGCACAAATGGCTGGGACACGGACCTGCGGAACAAAGTCGCCCAGCGCTTTCGCCTCGACCCGGAAGAAATTCAAGCCCGTCACCGGCTGATGTTCGACAGCTTTGAGCGCGGCTACATCACCTTCGATGAATATCTCAGCCATGTGTTCTTCGGCTCGCCGCGCGATTTTACGCTCGAACAGGTCCGCGAGTTCACGTTCGCCCAGTCCGTTCCGTGGCCCGAGAATATCGACTTCTTCGCTCGAGTTCGGCGCGCGAACGATTTGAAACTCGCGCTCATCAGCAATGAAGGGGAAGCAATCACGCAATACCGTGTGCGCAAATTCGGGCTCCGCGAGCTTGCCGACTTCCTCGTCATCTCACATTTCGTGCACTTCCGAAAACCTGATCGCGAAATTTGGCAACTCGCGCTCGATCTCGCGCAAGCCACGCCCCAGGAGTGCATCTATGTTGACGATCGCGAGATGTTTGCGGAGATCGCGGCCGGACTCGGCTTCACCGCCATCCGCCACACCTCGATCGAGAACACAAAACGACAATTTCGCGAGCTCGGCTTGTCCGTCGAGTAACGCCTTCGAAGCGTGTGCCGCGTTTACTTCAGCCGCTGGTTCACTTCGTCCCAGTTCACCACGTTCCACCACGCCGCGATGTACTCCGGGCGCCGGTTTTGATACTTCAAGTAATACGCATGCTCCCAGACATCCAGCCCCAAAATCGGCGTCTTGCTCTCCATGAGGGGACTGTCCTGGTTCGCGGTCGAAATAATTTCGAACTTGCCTGATTTATCCTTGACCAGCCACGCCCAGCCCGAACCGAAGCGGCCCGTCGCGGCGGCGTTAAATTTTTCCTTGAAGCCGTCGAACCCGCCGAAATTCGAGCGGATCACGTTTTCGATCTCGCCCTTCGGGTTTCCGCCACCTTTCGGTGACATCAGCTTCCAAAAGAGCGAGTGATTCGCGTGCCCGCCGCCATTGTTGCGAACAGCGGTTCTAACCGCTTCTGGAACTGCGGCAACATTGTTCGCGAGTAACTCTTCAATTGATTTGTTGGCCAGCTCCGGCGCGGATTCCAGGGCCTTGTTCAAATTTGTGACATATGCGCCGTGGTGCTTATCGTGATGAATCTCCATCGTGGTTTTATCGATGTGCGGCTCCAGCGCGTTTGAAGGGTAGGGAAGTGGAGGAAGGGTAAATGCCGTGCTGCTCCCCTGTGTACCGTGTGTTGGTGAACTTGCCATGATCTCTCCTGTCTACTAGTCTCTCTTAAGCGATGCTGCGGGGCGTGCGCGAGTCGCAGGATCGCGCGCCGCCTCCAACGTAAATGCGCGTCTATGTTTTTTTCACACAATACGCACAGCGCAACCCGCATAAGTACGTGGGATGACGAGGAATAGAAGATGTTGAAAACCGCCCATCGCTCTCGAGAATTCGCTGGCGTTCTTGCGCGTCATGCGATACAACTTTCAATAGATCCGGCGTGGGTGCTTGATCGGCAGGGAATCTCGGGGGAGGTGACTGCAGGTTGTGGCGCCCGCGCTTGGACAGAGATTGGAATTGGGCTGGCGCAAGCCGGTCCAAAACTCAGGGCGGGAACCAGTTCCTTCACGCAGGCCACTGCGCCGGAGTGAACGGTTTCCGCCCTGTTGGTTTTTATCGGGCTGCTCCCACTGGTTCTGTCTCCCGGATTGCCATAACCCGCGTCAGCCAGCCTAGCTCGTCGCCGCTCCGTCCTTTTGTGATCTCGAAATATTGCCTTTGAACCTGCTCGGTGATTGGACCCCTCCGCCCTTCGCCGATCGTAATTCGATCGATTGTACGGACAGGTGTTACTTCGGCCGCGGTTCCACAGAAAAACACTTCGTCGGCGATGTAGAGCATTTCGCGCGGAATAATCGTCTCCACGACAGGAATGTTGAGTTGCGCCGCGATGGTCACAATCGTATCGCGCGTAATACCTGGCAGAACAGAGGCTCCGAGGGGGGGAGTTGCGATCTTCCCATTTCGCACCAGAAATATGTTCTCGCCCGAACCCTCGCTCACGTATCCGGAGTCGTCCAGCGCGATTCCTTCGACGTATCCGTTCACCGCCGCTTCCATCCGAATCAGTTGCGAGTTCATATAGTTCGCGCCTGCTTTCGCGAGCGCAGGCAGCGTATTCGGAGCGATGCGCGTCCACGACGAAACACAAGCATCGACGCCTTCCGTCAGTGCATCTTCCCCGAGATAGCGGCCCCACTCGTAACACGCCATATAGGTCTCGATCGGGTTATTGCGCGGCAGCACGCCGACATCCCCATAACCGCGCAACACGATCGGGCGAATGTAGCATGCTCGCAGCCCATTCTCCCGGACTAGCTCCACCATCCCGTTAATCAGCTCATCCGCCGTGTACGGCAAATCCATCCGATAAATCTTCGCGGAATCCAACAGCCGTTGCACGTGGGCCTTCGCGCGAAAAATCGCCGGGCCAAGGTCCGTCTCATAACATCGAATGCCCTCGAATACCGAGCTTCCGTAGCTCACCACGTGCGAGAGAATATGAATTCTCGCGTCATCCCAGGCAATGAGCCGGCCATTGTGCCAGATCTTCTCAGTGGGCTTCAACATTCTGCTTGCGATTATAACGGAGTAAAAGGGGTCCGCGTCGTTTGTCTGGTACTGGTAAATCGACCAGCAGTCCCGGTTCTATGATTGCTATCGAAATTTCATCCTTCGGGCCGCCCGACGTTCTGAAACCGGTGGAGCGCCCGAAACCCCTCCCTGGAAGCGGTGAGGTGCTCATTCGTGTGGAAGCAGCTGGTGTTGCGCGTGCCGATATCTTGCAGCGCGAAGGAAAGTATCCGCCTCCCCGGGGCGCGTCCGATATTCCGGGCCTCGATGTTGCGGGCGTCGTCGAAGCGACCGGAGAAGGCGTTACCGGCCTCAAGCCGGGCGACCGCGTCTGCGCCATTTTGACCGGCGGCGGTTACGCCGAGTTCTGCACCGCGCCTTCATCGCAGGTTCTGCCGATTCCCGAGAGCTGGAGCGCTGCCGAAGCTGCCACGCTGCCCGAAAATCTGTTCACCGTCTATGACAACCTCGTCACCCGGCCGGGATTGAAATCGAACGATCATGTGCTCATTCACGGTGGTGCAAGCGGCATCGGAAGCATGGCGATCATGGTGGCCCGCGCCTGGGGTGCGGTGCCGATCGCAACCGCCGGCAGCCCGGAAAAATGCGACGCCTGCTTGCAATTTGGCGCTGCGCACGCGATCGATTACAAACGCGCAGATTTCGTAGCGGAGGTGATGCGCATCACTGCGCGGCCGCGGCGTTGACATCGTGCTCGATATGGTGGGCGGCTCGTATCTCGAAAGAAATTTGGATGCGCTTGCCACAGAGGGACGTATCTCGATCATCGCCACGCAGGGCGGTCGAACCGGGACCCTCCCGATCGGCAAACTCATGAGCAAACGCGCGAAAGTAATGGGTTCCGCCATGCGCGCGCGCACCCCTGAAGAGAAAGGAGACGTTGCGGAGCGATTGTTACGCGACGTTTGGCCGCTACTGCCCGCTAAGCATCCCATTCGGCCTGTGATCGATTCCACATTTCCACTCGCGGAAGCCCGTGCCGCGCACGAACGAATGGAAAGCGGTTTGCACGTTGGGAAAATCGTGCTGCTGGCATGACTCTTGAGCGAGCCGTTTCCATTCCGCCCGAAGGCCTCGCCGGCGATCTAGCGATTCCGGAAGGCGCCGAAGCAATCGTGGTGTTCGCTCACGGTAGCGGCAGCAGCCGGTTCAGCTCGCGTAACCGATTCGTGGCCCGAGCGCTACAGGAGAGAAAGCTTGCGACTCTTCTGATGGATCTGCTCACTCCGGCCGAAGAGGAGGTCGACACGCGCACTGCTCATCTGCGCTTTGATATTCGATCTGCTCGCCGGCAGGTTGGTTCGTGCAATCGAGTGGCTCCGTGCGAACGACGACAGCCGCGATCTGCGCATCGGGTTTTTCGGCGCGAGCACCGGCGCTGGAGCTGCTTTGGTGGCCGCTGCCGACCTCCCGCAGGAGGTGAGCGCGGTTGTATCGCGCGGCGGCCGCCCCGATTTAGCCGACGATGCGCTTGGAGCGTGTTACGCAACCGGTGCTGCTGATCGTGGGCGGCGAAGATCGTCCCGTGATTCGCTTGAACCAGAGCGCTTTTGCTCGTCTGCGCGGAGAGAAGCAGTTCGAAATCGTGCCGGGCGCAACTCATCTTTTTGAAGAACCGGGCACGCTCGAACGCGTCGCTACGCTCGCAGCGGACTGGTTTCAACGCTATCTCTGAACATCGGTGGCTCACTCGCTTCGCAGCGCCTGGTACGGATCAATCGAAGCTGCACGCTGCGCCGGGAACCATGCCGCAAGCAAGGCCACAAGCACCAGGACGACAGTTGTGATGCCAAGCGCCGCCGGATCCCAGGGCTGGACTCCCGCGAGCATGTTCGACAACAGATGCCCGCACCAGATTACTCCTACCAATCCTGCCGCAACACCGATGCCGTACAGCACAAGAGCGCGCGCGACAATCATCCGGACCACGTCGTTCTGCCGTGCACCCAGCGCCATGCGGACCGCAATATCGCGCTTCCGTTGCGTGACCATATACGAGAGAACGCCATACAATCCGGCGGCCGCGACAACCAGTGATAGTCCGGCAAACACGCTCAGAAGCATCGCGCCCAGCCGCCGTCCTTGCACGGAAGCTGAAACAATCTCTTTCATCGCCGCCACGTGAAATACCGTCTGACCCGGGTCCACTCGATGAATCACGCGCTGTACCTCGTTGCCAACTGCGCCGGGATCTCCGCTCGCGCGCACGACGTAGGTCATAATCTGCTTCAGTAGAAATTCCGACCATAGTGTCGCTGGGGGCACTTGCCGGAAATCGAGATACAACTCCGGGTCCGGCGGTTTCGCGAGGCCTATCTGGCGGCTGCCGCGCACCACTCCCACAATCGTGAGCGGGTGTGCGTTGGAATCGGGATCATCAAACGTGATCTGCTTTCCGATCGGATCCTCTCCTGCGAAGTATCGCTGCGCCAGAACGTCGTTCACAATTGCCACCCGGGGCTTATCCAGCGTGTCGGTCCTCGTGAAGAAACGGCCCCGGACGAGCGGGATCTGCAGAGCGCGGAAGAAATCGTCGCTTACGGCGTTCAGCGCGCCATGAGGCCCGGTGTCGGAACCCGTAGGCGTAGGGCGCCCTTTGATGACGAACCCTGCCGAAGCGTGCCCATTGCTTAATGGCAGAAATGTGACAAAGCCTGCTGCCTTTACTCCGGGTAGCTGCTCTATTTGATCCAGTTCCGGGCCATAAATTGTTGTCGCAAGATTCTTGTCGACGGGTTCCGTTCCCGAAACTGCTGTTTGCATGGTTAAGACATGCTCTGTCACAAAGCCCCGGTCCGTACGCAGCAAGTGATACAGAGTATGAAGCAGCAGACCCGAACCGGCAAGCAGCACAACTGCGAGGCTCAATTGCGCGACAACCAGCAGATCGCGAAGCCTCTGTTGCTTGCGGCCGCCTGCAACGGCCCCCGCAGTCTCCCGCAGGGCTGCCTCGATATCCTGGCGCGCGGCTTGCCATACCGGAGCCAGCCCGAAGAGCAGCGCCGAGAGACTGGCAACGATCAACATGGCGAGGCAGACTTCCGGACGCAGATCGATCTCCTGAACGCGCGGAATCGCACCGGCTGCAAGGCGCTTCAGCAAATCAAGAGAGCCCGCGGCCAATCCCAGCCCCGCGCCTGTCCCGATGAGCGCCAGAACTATGTTTTCCGTAAAGAGCTGCCGGGCCACTCGCATCCTGCCGGCACCCAGTGCGGCGCGAATCGCCATCTCCCGTTTGCGGCCGAGCGCACGCGCCAGTTGCAGATTGGCGATATTGGCACAGGCGATGAGCAGCAGAATGGCTACAGCCCCGAGCAGCGCAAGGAGAGCGGGACGGGCGCCTCCGGTAATCGTATCTTGATAGAACTGCGCGTCGGCACCCACGCCTTTGTCGTCGTCCGGGTAAGCGTTTTCCAGGCGGCGTGCGATCACCTTCAGCTCCGTCTGCGCAGCGGAAAGCGGAACATCGGATTTCAACCTCCCAATGACGTCGACGAAGCCTAGGCCGCGATGCATCATATCTGGCACGGGCTGGAGCGGAATCCAGAATTCGCCATCTCGCGACGGAAACGCGAAGCCATCCGGCATCACACCAGAAATGTTGCACGCCCGCCCATCGACCGTTAGATTCTGCCCGAGGACCCGAGGACTGCCCGACAAGTGTTCGCGCCAGAATGCCGCGCTGACAACTACGCTGCAGGGCTTACCGGGCTGATCTTCCCCTGCCGGAAAGGGTCGACCCAACATCGGATGGACGCGCAGAAGATCGAAGAGATCTGCGCTTGCCGCGACGCCGGCGCTGTGGATCGCTTCACCGCTTGGTAAACGTAGCGAAGCACTCTTTTCCTGATACGCAGCCATCGCTGAGAACGCCCGACTCTGGTTTCTCATATCGATGAAATTCGGCAGGGACGTGGAACCATGGGTCCCATCGGAATGGATGGCGTCAATAGATACGAGTTGGTGTGAATCGGGATACGGCAAAGGCCGCAGGAGCACGGAATCGATGATGGTGAACATCAGCGCGTTCGCCCCGGCCCCGAGCGCGAGGGTCAGAATCGCGACTGCGGTAAACCCCGGATTGCGCATCAATTGCCTGATTTCGAGGCGAATGTCCTGGAAGATGCTCTGCATAGAAATCTTCAGATGCAAACCGCAGGCCGAACCGGGGCGTACGTCAACCTGACACCCCGATGAATTCAAAGGATCGAGCGCATGTGAAAGAGCAGCCGGTTTTCGGAATCGCAACAGAACTGTTCAGAGCCGGACAATTTAATCGTGGTGGATCACTGCCCCGTGGCTCTCTGGGACGCGCCGCTCGTGCCCAAATACCGATCGAACCACGACACGGCGCGTCGCACAACGTCCAAGCGATCCTTCGGATCATGGAACGAGTGCCCTTCGCCGGGGTAGACCACCAGTTCTGTTGGAACCTTCAACGTAGTTAGCGCGTGCCAGAATTCGAATGACTGTGGCGCGGGGCATTCGCCGTCTCGTTCGCCAACCACGACCAGCGTCGGAGTCTTCACGTTCTTGATGTACGTAATCGGCGAGCTTTTCGCGTACGTCGACGGATCGTCGTAAACCGATTTTCCGAAGTACGGAATCATCCACTCATCAATCGAGTTTTCGCCATAGTAGCTGAGCCAATCGGCGATGCCCGCGCCGGCAACCGCAGCGCGAAATCGATGGGTTTGCGTCACCGTCCACATCGTCATAAATCCGCCGTAGCTCCAGCCGGTAACTCCGATGCGATCTCCATCCACCGGCACTTTCTTCATAACCGCATCCACACCCGCCAGCACGTCTCGAAGATCTCCATATCCAAAATCCTTCACGTTCGCCCGCGTGAAAGCCTCGCCTTCTCCGTAGCTGCCCCGCGGGTTCGGGAAGAAAACGAAATATCCTAGCGCCGCCATCACCGACATGTCGAAATGAGCGCTGGGCCAGGAAGCCGTCCGAGATGATGCCGGTCCGCCATGAATCTCCACCACCATGGGATAGCGTCGGGCCGCATCGAAGTGTTCCGGATAGAGCAGCCAACCTTGCACAGTGCTTTCCGCGTTTCCCGCTTCGCCCCAGTGAATGCTCTCCGCTTTCCCCCAATAGGCGTGCTGCGCGGCGTTTGTATGCGTGAGCTGTTTCCAATCGCCAATCGGCCCGGCCCAAACCTCGGGCGCTTGCTCCCAGGAGTCTCGCACCGCCACCGAAGTGCGTCCATCCGCGGCGATGAACAGATTCGGGAAATTCCCATCCTGATGCAGATTCTCACCCCCGCGCCACAGCGTTTCGCTTTGGCCGGACGCGGGATCGAGGGTCACAATCGCGCCGCCACCGTCGACGGCTTCCGTGAATAGCAGCTTTTTGTCATTGCGCCACATCAACCCGTTCGGGGATGCTTTCCGACCGGCTGTCACATCGCGGGCTTTGCCGCCTTGGCTTCCAATCAGGAAAATGTCGCCCCCGAGAAAGCCTTCATCGCTCATCAAACCGCCGATAAAGCCAATCTCTTTCCCGTCCGGGGACCACCTCGGGACCGCGATCTGTTGCTCTGCCGGCGGATGATACACAAGCTTCATTTCCTGGGATGCTAACGAGAGCGTGTAGAGCTGGGCAATCCACCAGTTGTTGTTTGCCGGCCCAGGCGCCGCAATCACGGCGAAACGGCTTCCGTCGGGAGACCAATCGTACTCATAAATGTTCAGGTTCGCCGGAGAAACCTCCCGGACCGTGCCGTCCGCTACATTCACAACCGCGAGCCGCTGGTTGTGTACCTCGCTCCCGATGACTCCCAATTGCGCCGGCACCGCCGCCAGCGGTCCCTCGCCTCCTCCATGTTCTGCGTAGAGCAGGGCCAAGCTCTTACCGTCATGCGACCATCGCAAATCTGTCACGTATCCATTGAGATTGGTAAGCCGGCGAGGATTGCCCGCGGGCACGGCCGCGATATAGACCTGCTGTTGTCCCGAGGATCCGGCGTTCGACAGGAACGCGATCTGTCTGCTGTCGGGCGACCACACAATCCCGCCCTCCCGCAGCGCTGCGCTTCCTTTCCCCGCGCTAAGGCGATGCGGCTGCGCGGACGTGTTCCTCCATTCCGCCAGGTACATCGCAGAGTTCCCATTACTCCCTCTTGCTTCTTCGATCCAGGTCACCCATTTCCCGTCCGGCGAAATTGTTACGTCGGAAAATGAATGGACCTGTTCGAGCGCGTTCAGTACGCGATCGATCTGCTGCTCTTGCGCGCACAACGCACCCGCCGCGAATAGTAACAACGCGACTGCTACCGCAAACCGTTCGGAACGCGCCCGCAGCTTTTTCGACAATTTGGGAACCATCCTTTGCTCCATATTCGCACTGATGCGGCTATTCATACCGCAACGCCTGGATGGGGTTGAGCGTTGCTGCCGCGCGAGCCGGTAACGTGGAAAACAGGACGTTCAAGCCAAACGAGATGGCGATCGCAGTGTATGCGCTAGAAAGATCAAACACGTGAGGCTGGCTCGTCCAGTGTGCGAGCCGATACGAAAGTTCTAGCGAGACTACCAATCCCACCAAACAGCCGGATCCGCTCAACACAACGGCTTCGAAGAGAATCTGACCAAAAATATCTGAGCGCGTGGCGCCGATTGCGCGACGCGTCCCGATTTCATTTGTACGTTCCTTCACCGCGATCCAGGAGATGGCAAGCACACCGAGTCCTGCCAACGCGAGCGCACACGCTCCGATCCACCGCACATAGCGGAAGAGCCGTGACGAAACTGCCAATTGAGTATCCATTAGCAGTTTTTGGTTCTGGACGTCGAAATCTTCCGGTAGCTTGCCGATTGTGCGATGACGTTTTCGAAGCGTAGAGCGCACCGCTTGTGCGCCCTCGTCGAGGTCATCCCATCCATCCATCTCCAAAAGCAGACTACTGAAATAATCCACATTCGATAGCCGGTGAATTGCAGTCGACAGCGGAACGTAAACTTGCGTGTCTTCGTTCGCCGCATCCAGACTTTGGCCGCGTTCCGCCAAGACACCCCCGACGTGAAAAGGTACCCGATTGATGAAGAGACGCTGGCCCACTGGGGATTCATCGCCGAAGAGCTCACGCGCGAGCGTCGCCCCCAACATTGCTACTCGAGCGTTCTGCCGTTCCTGCGCCGTAGTGAATAAATCTCCTTCCATCGTGGTCCAATGCTTGATTGCGAAAAACTCCGGCTGAACGCCTATCACCGAACAGCCGCTCTTATTCAGATCCCCCGCCTTCACCACGAACGAACGCACAAATGTCGGAGATGCTCTGCGAATCGAAGGCACGGCCTTCCGAATAGCTGATTCATCTGCGGGCGTGAGCGTGGTAACAATGTCCCCGGTTCGACTTCGACCCCCGACGGCGCGACTCTGCTTGGGCCTTACGATCAGGACGTTGGTGCCGAGTCGCTCGAAGCGATCGATGATCTTCTGCCGGCCGCCGAGAGCATAATTCATGGAAGACACCGTTCCCGCCACACCGAGCGTTGCGCTCAAAACCGTCAGCGTGGAACGCAGCGGAAACCGGAACACCGTTCGAAGCGAATTTCTGATAATGGCGAGAACTCGGAAAAACACTTCCTAAACTCGCAGCGCGAGCACGGGATCGACTCGCGAGGCACGCCACGCCGGATACAACCCGAAAAGAATTCCAACGCTGGCAGCGAGCCCTAACGCGGTCAGCAGTACATCGGTGCTGAAGATTGCAGGTGTCTTTCCGAAGTATCCATACAAATTCACCCCAGCCATGCCAACAAGCGCTCCCAAAGCACCTCCGAGTGCCGCCACGAGGCACGCTTCGAGTAAAAACTGAAAGAGAATATCGGCGCGGCTCGCCCCCACCGACCTCCTCAAGCCAATTTCACGTTGCCGCTCGGACACGCCGGTAACCATCAAACTCATAATCACGACTCCGCCGATCACCATTGCAAGCCCCGCTACGCCGCGCAAGATGGAATCGAGAAGCGAACCGACGTTGCTGAGCCTCTCGAACACGGCTTTCGGATCCGTGATGTTGAAATCATCGAGGACCGCTGGCGCAAGGTGGTGCCGCGTTCGCAGAAGGGATCTGATGTTCCGGATCGCCGCACCGGAAGCGGCCGGATCTTTCAGTTGCGCAATGATCATCGTGAGGAAGTCGCGGTTAAACAGCCGCCGTGACGCGGTGCTAACCGGAATGAGCACCAGGTTATCGAGGCTTGCTCCAGCTGGCCCGGCGCCGCGCGGCGCAAGCAAACCGATTACCTTGAACGGAACGCCGCCAATGCGAATCGTCTCTCCCACCGGATTCTCGGCGCCGAACAACGTTTTCTGAGCGTCCGAACCCAGCACGGCAACACGCGACATCTGGCGCACTTGGGGCGTCGAGAAGAAGTCGCCTTCAGCGACTGAATCTCCCCGCAGGTCCAGCCAATTCGACGACACGCCGAAAACCGTAGGTGTCGTCTGCTGACCACGGTAGGTTACATCCACATCGAAGGCGTTTTGCAGTGATGCAACCTGCTTCACCTCCGCAATTTCGTTTGATATCGCGTCCGCATCGTCGAATTTGAGAGACGGTTCAACGCTTGCGAGGGAAACCATGCCACGTGACTTGCCGCCTGGCCGAATGAGAACCGTATCGAATGTGCCGAGCATGTTCTTGACCCGCTTCATCGTTTCGCGACGCGTATTCTCTCCGATGGAGTCGATGATGGTCAGGACAGCGATACCCACCAGAACGCCTGCCATCATGAACAACGCCCGGCGGCGAAATCGAACGATGGCCCGGATCGCCTGTCGGAGCTGCGCAATTATTTTGATCATCGAGCTAGCCCCTCAGCGTCGCTCCACTATGAACTGGACCGTCTGAAACGATTGCACCGTCCCGTAACAGGATCTGTCTCCGTGCAAAAGAGGCGATCGCGTCGTCGTGCGTCACAAGAGCGATCGTGCGGCCTTCCACGTGCAGGTCCTTCAAGATTTGCATGATTTCGAAACCGGCCTTTTGATCCAGATTGCCCGTCGGCTCATCCGCTAATATCAATGCCGGACTATTGATCAACGCGCGGGCAATAGCGACCCGCTGCTGTTCGCCGCCCGATAGCTCCGAACCATAGTGATGCGCTCGTGCGAGAAGCCCGACGCGTTCTAGAACGGAGAGCGCGCGTTTCCGATTCACCCTTCCATCTCGATAGATCATCGGAATCTCGACATTTTCGACCGCAGTTGTCCTCGGCAGGAGTTGAAACGATTGAAAAACGAAACCGATTTTTCGGTTTCGAACGCGCGATAACTTGCGGTCAGCGAATCCAGAAACCTCTTCCTGATCCAAAACGTAGCTGCCGGTACTCGGGGTATCGAGGCAGCCGAGAATATTCAGAAGAGATGATTTTCCGGAGCCGGAAGCGCCGCGTATCGTGAGGAATTCCCCTTTTTCGACGGCGAACGAAATATCCCGTAGGGCCGCCACTTCCGCTCCATCACCGCGACGATAGATCTTTGAAATCGAGTTAACTCGGATCACCCTTTTGCTCCTTCGAGTTTTCTTCGGCCCATTTCTTTCGAAGTTTCGATGGTCACGTTAGCGGTCATATCGGGCTTCAGGAGAAAGACCGCGTTGCGAATCGCAATCGCGACCTCGTAATTAACCACTCCCGAAAGGATCGTCGCCTTCGGGGCAATCCGCTGAACCACACCTTTGAATTCGCGAGATGGATAGGTTTCCGTCGTGAACACAACGGTCTGACCTCGCCTGACGCTCCCGATATCCGTTTCATCGACCAGGGCGACAAGCTCCAGAGCATTATCGGCGATGATCGTCACAAAGGTGGGCGTTGAGAATGATGCCGCTACTGTTTCACCCTGCAGGGTCGAGATGGATGCGATCGTGCCCGAAATGGGAGCTCGAATTTCGAGATATGGAACATCACTCTCCACGACCTCGAGATCTACTCTAGATTTTTCGAGCTTCGCTTGCGCGTTTCGGAGGTCCTCCTCCAGATCTTCTGCCTGCTGGCGCGGGATCAGTCCTGCATCGAGAAGCTCGCGCGTCCGCCTAAGATCGCGTTCCAGTTTGTGAACGTTCGATTCATCGACGGCAATCTGAGCCTTGGCATCTTCCATGCGGGCGCTTAGGCCGCGGGAATCGATCTTCGCAATAAGATCATCGGCGTTCACATGCGACCCTACGCTTACGTTCAATTGCGTGACGATGCCCGAGATCTGAGCGCCGACGCGCACCTCGGCGCCCGTCCGCAACCGGATGGTTCCAGTCGCATTCACGGTCGTTTCGATTTGCCGTTTTTCGGCATGGACAATGCCCGTGACCTGGGGATTTTGACCCGCAGCGCGCGTTTTCCAACGCTACCAGGAAAAGCCGCCGATGACGAGGCATGCAGCTAGCGCGATGAGAACCACAATCGTGATCGTTCCGCGGCCGTCGTGTTGCGCTCGACCTCCCAAAACCAGACCCCGCCTTCACTTCCGCTCGTAAACCATCACGATCGAAGGCCGTTGCGCGCGCGTCGATTCGACCACCATAGTTCGCCCGTCGTTCGAGAGCGAACGCGTTTCCGTGCGCACGGACTTTGTTCCTGCAACTGACCCTTCGCTCGTCCAGGTAGTCACTAGCTTGTCTCCCTGCCACGTGCTCACCGTATCCGCTTTCGCTCCCATGGGGGTTTCGTTCACCACCGGCTTCCCGGTCAGATCGAACCGGGTCTCAGTAGTCTGCTGGTCTCCATTCATGTCAGAAACACTGGTAGTGATCAGCTCGGTTGCGGTTTGGCGGATCGTTGCCGTTAGTTTCATCTGCGACATCATCCCGACATTTTTGCTTTTGGCCGGCGAAAAGGTCCAGGTTCCCGAAAAATCGGGAGCATTGCCGGCTGCGGCCAGCCCTGCCGCTGCAATCGCACCGATGAACATAAATAGTGGAAACTTCGCACTCATAACTTTCCTCCTGCAGACATGCTCCACCCTGTACATAAGTACAAAGTCAAGAGAAAAATCGAGAAAGCCGAACCAGCGACTACCGTTTGGCCCGGGATTTCTTTACCGGGCAGACCGACGAGTCCGGACGCAAGATGTTGCTGCACATTTCCTGGAGCTGATCGCGCATCTGCTGCAGGTTTGCAATCTTCTCTTCCAGAGTCGCCAGGCGATCTTTGGCGATAGCTGCGAACCGCTCAAACTTGGTCCGCCCTTCGCCATCGCGGTTTTCAAGAATGCTGCTGTGCAATTGCGATAGGACGGTGATCTCCTTCAATGTGAAGCCTAGATACTGGCAGCGTTTAATGAACGCCACATGCTCCAAGTCCTGCTCGTCGTAACGACGATACCCGGAAGGCGTTCGAGGGGGCTCGCGCAGCAGTTGCCGGCGCTCGTAGAACCTGATGGTTTGTACGTTGACGCCTGCGCGTCGCGCCAATTCGCTGGTCCGCATGAGACGATTTTGAACCCTGTACTACGGTACAGGGTCAACTTCTGAGCCCGCCATCGCCGAGGACCACGCCTTTTCGACTGATGCGGCTGAATCCCAAAACGCACAACCCTTCGCGTGGTTTACGACCCGCAGGATAGCTTCACGCCGTATTCCAACAACCAATCCTGGACCTCATCTCGCGACGCCTTTGCTAATCGACCTCCCGTGAATCGAATATCCTCGGAAATTTCATGCACAATGAACGACGGGAGGATCAGAGACTCAGATTGCTCAGCCGATTCAAATTCGGCTTCGGCAAGGATTAAACCGGTCAATGAGTCTTCAAATACATCAATTCCAAAAGGCGGAACGCTGTGACGGGTCTTCTGAAGGCGCCTTGCGGAAAGCTCGGCGAGTAACAGAAATTCCTCCTCATTCAGGTACATGGTCGTCAGAAATCCCTGCTGGGCTCCTTTGCCTAACGAGGGTATCTTCTGCGTGAGTTTGAAGGCGACCTTGCCGTGCTTGTCAATCTGACGTCGTAAGCGTAGACGAGTTTGATCGATGTACCAATCTGTTATTCGATGGATTCGGACGACCTCAGCTTGCATGGGAAAGTGGTCGAGAATAAACCGACGTTCCCGCTCGATTCTGTCGTATTTATGTTGCCCCTGCACCGCCGCCAGTGACTTCAACTTCCGGCTTGCCCGTCATTCGGAAGCATCCCGGAGATGAACTTGAAGTATGTCACGCTGAATGACATTCAAATTGAACAACCCCAGTGGCCCAAGAGTCATTGGTCACCGAGTTGTCGTTTACTTGCGTTGGCCGCCGATGGATGATGTCGTGCGGAACGAGCCGCCGCACCCGTCCGGCACCTTGCCGCGGAGTCATGAGATAAGCGCTTTGGCGTAAGTTGCCGCCGCTCGAGATTACTTTTGACGGGTTTGCAGGGCTTTGGACATCAGCCCGTGGAGATCGGCGATCCTGTTGATCCGCGTAAATACTTTCCCATCGTATCCGATGATGAAGTTGGTGGGCCAGCCTTTCACGTTATAAAGTTGAGTGATGGATCCGTCTGAATCCGGTAAGACTGGGAACGTCAGGCGCATTTTATCGATGAACGCTTTGACTTTCGAAGGCGACTCTTTGGTATCGACACCGAGCACGATCACATCGCTTTTGTGCGCGTCATAGTAGTCACTCATTTGGCGCAGCTCGGGCCGGCAATCGCCGCACCACGTGGTCATAAAGGCCAGTAAAACCACTTTCTTGCCGATAAGATCTGAAAGGCTGTACGTCTGACCTTCCACATCGGTCGCGTGAAAATCGGGGGGCGCCATATGCGCTTGAACATTGATCGGAAGACCCGAGGAAGCGCAGAGCGCGATCAAACAGGCTGGCAATGCAAGGTTTGTAACGAAACGCATCATGACTAGGTTACTGCAAAAATGGCGGTTCGGGCTTTACCTCAGACATCCACAACCAAGTCCTTCACATCACGCCCGAGATTAAATTCGGATCGAACACTTCAGGCGCCCTGAATCACCTGACTGCATAGTCAGCGATCCGTCAATTGGACAGGAAGTGTTGCACAGCTCGGAAAATTTCCGGATGGCGCGTCATCCGGAAACTATCCGGACATTGGGGTCTTCGAGGGACACAGCATTTCATTCAACGCGCAACGCCCGCGCCGGGTCGGTCCGGGCCGCCCGGCCAGCAGGCAGCCACCCGGCCAGCAGCGCCGCTGCGATCAGTAGAAGCGAGGCTGCGGTAAAAACGTCTCTGTTCCAGGGCGTCACTCGGTAAAGCAATCCTGACATTAACCGCGCCACTGTCATGGACAGAAGTAAGCCTGCGATCAGTCCTACCGCCGCCATCCTCGCCGTTCGCGCAAGCTCTAATCGCACGATCTGGCCGCCGGTTGCACCCAACGCCAATCGAATACCAAACTCCCGCGTTCTGCGCGCTGCCGAGAGCGATGCCACACCAAACAATCCCAACCCGGAAAGGAACAACGCGGCCGCCGCGAAGCTGACTCAAAAAGCGCGGTCTCGAATCGCCGCTGTAGCGTCACCGCATCCAGCAGCCGTTCCATAGCCTGCGCATGCGTGACCGGCTCCGATGCGTCCAATTGCCAGACCGCCTGCTGGACTCGGGGTATCAGCCCCTCCGGGTCGTAAGCCGACCGAACCACAAACGTGTCTGCGTAATACGGATCGGCCGTTACCAGACGATAGAACTGCATCATTGCGGGCTTCTCTAGCGAGGCATTGTGTACATCGCCTACCACGCCGATTACTTTCACGGGCGGATTATCTCCGTCTGTGAACTGTTTATCGATCGGATTCTCACCCGGCCACAAATGCGTTGCCATTGTTTGATTAATCACGGCAAAAGACGCTGGATCGTCTGGCCTCAAGGCGCGCCCGGCAATCAGTGGAATCTGCATGGTACGGAAATAAGCGATTCGTCCGATTTCGGGAGGGATCTGTTCGTAGGCGCGCAAGAGAGCAGCCAACATCGTGCTGGCGATGGGATATCTCATTATGTTTGGCGGTTGTATACTTCGCACAAGGAACTTCGCTGGCGAAATATCTTCTTCGGATCGACTTGGCATCGGAGGCGTATTTGTGGGGCTGGTCGGATTAGCCCTGGTTTTCCTCTGGCCAGAGAAAAAGTGGATAGGCTGGGCGGCTTTGATTCTGGCCTTCCTCTTGGTGGTTGGGTGGTTTGTGCTCGAAAGGAAAGCGAGCGCCGAAAAGGTTTTGAGCAACAGGGCTTCCGCGAGTCTTTCACGTCCGCAAATGAAGCTGTTCGTGTCCCGATGCGGATACTATCTCAGGGCGCATATGGCCGACGTTCAGGGTGCTCTCGCAGCTTCTGAGAATCCAAGTCGAGCTCTTGAGCGGGGGATTGCAATAAGACAGCGAATTGTGTTGGTGGCGCATCTTCACGTGAGTTCCTGTGGGCCCACCGTGTTCTCTCTTCCAAAGGCATCGCTTAAAGTGACGCTCGACGGCGAAGAGCTTCAACCGGAGCCGATTAACCTAGGGGCATTTCGTTGGGTGAACACCGAGTCCGTTCCTCATTTCGGTCTTTTGAAGCACGTCAATGTACCGGAGGAACTTCGTGATTTTACCGATCACAGAGACCACCGTTTTCAGGAGGGCGATTCAAAGGACGGCTGGGTTGCCGCAGTTGTTGCCGCACCAAGGCCGGTAATCGTAGAGAGGGATTTAGTGGTGAGAGTGGCCGTTCGAGATAGCGCCGGCGAAGTTCACCACGTCAGGATTGACGCTGCTCAACTCAAAAACGCGAAGGAATTGACTGTAAGCGAGAGGGCAGAGTCGGAGTCGCAATCCTGGTAATTGCAGCCGTTTTCGTCAGTTTCTTGTACTCCAACTTCTCCGAATGCAAAAGGCGGATAACCATCCCTATTAGAACTCCTGCGATACCGCGCCGGGCGGCATCCTTCCGGCGATCATTGCCTGCAGTTTGCCCGGCTTGAAAAGCCCGACAAAGTCCCCATAGAGCGCTGTGCCCTATGAGCGTTTAACTTAACGGCCGAACGTCGATTTTGGACGAATTCTCACCCGTCCGATATCGGAACTTGAAGTTCACAGCCGAGACATAGCTTCCGAGATGGAATGAGAAGGCCGGGCTTTCTCATGGAAGTAGCCCTTGATCCAGGCGGCATCCGGAAACTTACCTCAAAGATGCGTAAACGCTTAGCGACAACGGGCGACTAAATGTTGCGCTATTCAAAGCGCAAGGTGCTTGCTGGGTCAGCACGCAACGCTCGCCTCGCTGGTACGCAGGAGGCAAGCAACGCGGTAAACAAGATTGCAAGGGCTACCACGACGAACGTAAGCGGATCTGTCGAACTGACGGAAAAAAGGAGTTTTGACATCAATCGGGTCAGGCAAAGGGAAGCCGTGATGCCGATAAGAACCCCGATCACAGCAATCTTCGCTCCTTGTGTGATTACCATTTGCAGCACATCACTTGACCGCGCGCCGAGCGCCACGCGAATCCCGATTTCCCGCGTGCGTTGCGCGACCGAGTAGGAAATGACGCCATAGATACCGACGCCAGCTAACACCAGCGAGAGCGCGCTGAAACAGCCGAGGACGAAGAAGGTAATTCGGCGGGTGGAAACCGAATCGCGAACGTATTGGTCCATCGTCTCGATGTCAAACACTGGCTGATCTTTGTCCAGGGAAGCGACGACGCTACGAACCTCTGAGGTCAGCGAGGACGGTCCGGTCGCCGATCTTACAATCAGCTTCATTGATCCGGCGACGAACTGATGGAAAGGAACGTACACTTCGAGACGAGAGGGATTCGCAAGCCCATACAGTTTCGTGTCCCCCACGACTCCGACCACGGTGAGCCACTGCGGCGCTTTCTCGTCCATTTGGCCGAAGTAAAAACGCTCGCCAATCGGATTGCGCCCTGAAAACAGTTGCCTGGCTACCGATGAGTTGATCATTGCCACTTTTGGCGCATGCTCATTATCGTCGTCTGTGAACGCTCGGCCCCGCACGAGATGCAGGCCGAGCGCGTTGACGTATCCCGGACTGACAATGTGAACGTCGGGATGGGGATAGCTTCCCGGTTTAGGCGGGTCCATACCGGCAATCGTGATGTCGACTCGGTCATGGTCACCCGTGAGCGGCAAGTTCGTTCCGAGGGCGGTGGCCTGAACGCCGGGTAGCTGGGAGACGGCGGCGAGTAATCGGTCCCAGAAGTTCAGGATGGCCGGATCCTTGTCATACTGAGCGGTCCGCAAATCGATTTGCATGGTAAGCACATGTTCGGATCGAATTCCGGCATCGACAGATAACAGGCGGAAGAGGCTCTTCATCATGAGTCCCGCGCCAACCAGCAAAACGAGCGCCAGGGAGATCTCCGCCACAACCAGAATCACGCGCCAGCGGGCCTGAGAAGCGCCTCCGCTGGCGGTTCTGCCACCCTCTTTCAGCTCGAGTTGCAGATCCGCTTTGGCGGGGCGTCCGGCCGGCGCAAGTCCGAAAAGGAAGGCGGAAAGGAGCACCACGGCGGCTGTAAAAAGAAGCGCCGGACCGCTGAGGCCGACGGGGGCGCCCGCGAGCATGGCGGCGGGCATCAGCCGCACCAGGCCGCGAATCAGTACCACTGCGAGAGCCAGGCCGACCAGACCTCCCAGCGATGTCAAGATGAGGCTCTCCGCCAGCATTTGCGCGATGATGCGACTGCGCGTAGCTCCGATCGCGATGCGCAGGGCGATTTCTCGGCTGCGGCCGGCGCCGCGCATCAGGAAGAGGTTCGCCACATTGGCACAGGCGATGAGCAGCACAAAGGTAACGGCGACAAAAAGCAGAATCACCGCGGGACGTATATCGCTCACGAACACGTCGCGGATGGGCTGCAGCGCTACGCCGAATCGGTCATTGCTGAAGGGGTAGGCGTTTGCCAGGCGGGCAGCGATACTTCGCATCTCGGCTTGTGCGCGCTCGAAGCTGACGTGCGGCGCTAATCGACCCAGCACGATCATATCGCCGCGTTTATCGCGATCGTGCGAGGAGGGATGGCCGGCGACCCAAACACCAATCGGCTCCAAGAGGTCCGTTTTTTCTGTCCACCGGAAATCGGCCGGCAGCACACCAATAACGCTAAAGGCGCGGCCGTCGAGAGCAATGGTTTGCCCAATGACGTTGGGGTCGCCGCCAAAATGCGATTGCCAAAGCGGATAGCTCAACAACACCACGGCTGCGGCATCCGCCTTCTCCTCGGAGGCGTCGAAGTCGCGGCCGAGAATCGGACGCAGACCCAACATCGAAAGGAAATTAGCGGAAACGGCCTCTCCGGATACGTTTTGCGGCTGGTTAATTCCGGAAAGGTTAAATCCGACGCTATTCACCGCCGCCATCTCCGAAAAGGCGGTGTTCTGAGCTCGCCAATCCAGAAAGTCCGGGTACGAAACGCTCACCAAACCTACTCTCGGCGTGGTCTCGTGCAGCATGATCAAGCGCGAGGCGTCCTTGTAGGGTAGCGGGCGCAGCAGAATGCCATAGAGAATCGAAAAAATTGCCGTGGTTGCCCCGATTCCCAAGGCCAGCGTCAGTAAGGCAATTATGGTGAATCCGGGTGCTTTGCGGAGCACGCGCGCGCCGTAGCGAAGATCCTGAAGCAGGGTCTCGAATAAACGCGTTCCCCAGGCATCGCGGCATTCCTCCTTGACCTGGTCAAGGCCGCCAAAGCTCATTCTGGACCGTCGCAACGCCTCTGCTTCCCCCAAACCCGAATGCATGTACTTCTCGAGTTGGCGTTCGCGATGAAAGCGCAGTTCCTGTTCAAGCTCCTCCTCGGCCATGTTTCGCCGGAGCAGATGCCGAATCCTAAAGAAAAAATCGTTCAGCATTCCGCAGACCTATGCCGTTCCCAGCACTTGAGCCATGGCGCTGGTCAATTTGTTCCAGCTTGCCATCTCCAGCTCCAGTTGCCGACGGCCGCTTTTGCTGAGTTCATAGTATTTAGCTCGGCGGTTGTTCTCAGACGTGCCCCAGTGAGCCTTAATCCAGCCACGCCGCTCCAGCCTGTGCAGTGCGGGATACAGCGATCCTTGCTGGATGCAAAGCTGGTCGCCTGAGGTCTGTTGAACGCGCTCGGAGATGCCCCAGCCATGCTGAGATCCCAGGGAGAGAATACGCAAAATCAATAGATCCAACGTTCCTTGCGGCAGGTCTATGCGTTGCTCATACATCCAGTCCCCTTATCCTTCTACAAAAGATTGTTGCACGGCTCTTGTAGAAGCACAAGAGGAACTGTTATAAAAAGGTAACCTGGGCTAGCGCCGTGAACAGGGTGCAAGATCTCCGCAGAAGTGCGGCACGCAGGGTCGGCCCGCACCAGTTACGGCGACAGGTGTTTCAGCAGCCATCCCAGCCGCAGATGCTTAAGGAGCACAGCAACGTGCTCGAGCCGGTGTGCCGGTCGTTCATCAGATTGTTTTCCGACGTCATTTAGATGTTCGGAAGCAGATCGAAATATTCGTCATCTTCGTTCTTGCCGCCCTCGCCGAGCCCGACGGTCTTCTCCGATTCGATGAATTCGACCCGCTCGATCCACTTGACCATTTTGTAGCCAAGCTGGTTTTCAACCCGCAGCCGCAGTGGAGCTCCATAGACCTCCGTCAGTGGCTTGCCATTCATCTCTGAAGCAAGCAGGCATTCTGCCTGGAGTACATTTTCGAGGCTTTGGGTGTCGTAATACATATCGCCAAAGAGCGAACCGCCAAATGAGAAGAACGCGACAACCTTGGCATTCGGCCTCGGCCGGACGAGTTCGACGAGAGACTTTATGGGAAGTCCTCCCCATTTGGCAATGCCCGTCCAGCCCTGGATGCAGTGATGCATGGTGATCTCTTCGGTCTTCCCCAGTCGATCGATATCTTCAAGAGAAAGCTCGACCGGATTGTCAACCAGACCGCCGACCTTCAGCTTAAATTCCCGGAATCCTCCCTCGGCGAGGCGCTTCCAATCCTCGCGGACCGGCATTTTGCCGTTTGGCCAGAATCGGGGCGAAATGTCCTTCTCGGTGTAGTGCTGACTTGGCGCGAGGCGATTCAGCGTAGCCAGCAGCAATGGGTAGGTGATGAACTTCTGCACGTGCTGCAGGACACGAGGGAAGAACCATGAGACGTAATGCGCCGCAACCCACGAAAGAATGACCGCGCCGATGCCGGCGAAGCCCAGAATCATTCCGATGTGATTCTGATTGTCGGTACCCATGACGATGTGGTTCATATTGCGAACGAAGCCCGTCATCGCGACCAGCGTCACATGCACGACGATGAAGGCAAAGAAGCTGAGCATCGTCAGAAAGTGAATGGAACGCCCCGATTGCCTGCCGCCGAAGAGCTTCGCATAGCGGGGGAAGCGATTCACCACAGCCGGCGACATAGCAATGCCGGACAGGATGGCGATCGGGCCGAATACAAAGACGACCGCAAAATAGGCGATCTGCTGCAGCGCGTTGTAGCCATAAAATCCGTTGGGCTCAGGCGGCAAGTGAAGAGTGGCGTAGTGGACCCAGGTATTCCATGCCTGCAGCAGCACGAGTGTGGATTGTGGAACGAGTCGCCGCCACTGCTCCGTATCGAACAGCATGATCACAAAGAAAACACCCGTGATGATGAACCCGTAAACGTTGAGAAAGTGCCACGACCGGGCAACGCCGACCGTGTGCCGGTAGCCTGGTGTGGCGACTATGGGCGAGATGTAGCGAGCATCGTCCTTCGCAGTCCAGACCCGATCGATCGGAACGTCGATCGGCGTGAACCGGATCCACTCGCTGCCCGGTGTGCAGTCGTTGTTGAAGTACAGGCGAGGATGATCGGCCAGGATCGACAGACCGCTCCGAATCAGCATCATCACTAAAAGAAAGTTGAAGAAATGGCAGTAGCGCACCCACAACGGAAACCCATGCGGACCGGCAAAGTTGTTGGGATCGATCTGCGGGAGAGGCGGAATATAAGGGAGACCCGCAACAAGGAATTCAATCCATGCCGCAAGAATCGGCAGCAGCAGTAGCACGGCAGCAGCGATCAGGAACGAGGGCCGAATCCAGACGCGAAAGCGGCGATCCGGGGGGTAGTGCACGGCCGCATGGGCTGCGTCGAATGAAATCATTGCGCGTCTCCAGAGCTATCTTCACCGTCTCATGGCGGGCTCGCCGGTTCACAGCGGCAGCCAGCTTAGGCGCGGGCCTGCGGTGGTGCAATCATCGGCTCAATGCGATGAAAGCGCAAGTTCCAGTGGCCTATCCAGCCTAAATGACCTCGCGAGTTCGGGCCGCCGAACTTTGTACTAAGCACCCCGCCCGCTGTGACGAGGATGACTCCCAGAAGAGATAACAGGGTAGGCTCGTTCTTCCATACGAACCCCCCAATCAATCCCGAGAAGATGACCACGCAGTAATTGAAAGGCGCGATGCTCGTTGCCGTGGCATGTTGGTACGCAAGGATAATCAACAACTGGGCTGCCGCCATCAGGATTCCGATACCTGCCAAATAGAGCCATTCCTTTAAGCTGGGGGCTTTCCAGAACAGCAGAGCAAAAGGAGCAGTGGCGACCGAAGAGATCAGAAAATAATAGAAAAGGATGCGCTTAACGGGCTCGTCTCGCGATAGTTGATTGACCGCCACAAGCGCAAAAGCCGAGAAAAGTGCCGCACTGATAGCGATGAGAGCAGTAGGATCGGCGAGCATCTGTACGCCCGGTTTTAAGATCAGCAAGATTCCGACGAAACCAATGAAGAGGCTTGCCCAGACAACCATGCCCACCTCTTCCTTCAACCACACCCAGGCAATCAGAGGAATAAAGAGCGGCGCAGAGTTGGTCAACAGGACGGCGTTCATCAACGGCATTTTCTTCACAGCCGCAAACATGAGCGCCTGCGAAAGGAGCCCTGCAAGACCCCGCAGGATGTGGAGCCAAATACGCTTCGTTTTCAGCGGGGAAAAACCGCGACTCACCGCCCATGGAGCAAACAGCAGAAGTGCGATCGCATTCTGAAAGAAGACCAACGTGCTGGTGGCGATGCCTGTTGCCGCCTTAGCGAACGCGCTCATGACAGCGACACATAAGAAAGCAAGCACGATCAGCAGCACGCCGATCATCACAGAGGGTTTCGGACTGATGACTCGTGGTGGAACGTTAGTCACGGTACATCTGTAAGCTCTTCCGAACCATACGAAGCGCGGCCTATTTCGCCACGCGCATCCAGTCGCGCGAGTAGAAGGTGGTAGTAGAGCATGCCGGGACCCAGCGCGGTGAGAACGCGGTCGATATCGAGCGGAATGGCTCCTGCGACGAAGGCCAGATTGCGAGCAACGCTCGAGTCGTTCATGGGAAAGACGTCGAGGCGGCCTAAGCCGCGCAGCAGAATCACCGTCGCCGTCCAGGGTCCGATCCCCTTGATGCCGCATAGCAACCGCGCGGCTTCCTCACTCGAACGCTCCTCCAGCACTGCTTCGTTCAGGGTGCCGGAGAGTAGCGCGTCCGCCGCGCGCCTGAGTGTCGACAACTTGTTCGCACTCAAGCCCCCCGCCAGGAGAATGTCATCGTTCGCAGCCTGGAATATCTCTGCGCCCGGAAACGCGTGGAGTGTTGTGCCCCTACATGTAACAGGCGAACCGAGGGCTAGAATTGTCCGCTTTGCAATCGAACTCGCAGCAAAGAGGCTCATCTGTTGAAAGACAATTGCATTCACGCATGCTTCCCATAGCGTTGGATAGCGAGGAGGTTTTACGCCGCGCATACGCACAGCTAACGGCCACAGCCATGGAATATCCTCTGCTGCACGATAGAAGTCTGAAAGTGTCCGTTCGACTCCAAGAATCCGGCGCACGAGCGCAAGAGCCCGTGTCTGCTCGTCAGAGCCGTCGCAACCGTGAAGCGCAACCGTGAGCCTGGCCGGTTGTGTTTGCGCAACGCGCACGACCACGGATCTTCGGAACCCGTCCAGGATACGGACATATTCGCCTTCACGTGTGAGCACGTCCACGATATTTGTCGATAATCTCCGCAGCGCACTCACAGTAAGGTCGAGGCGGTACGGCGTCGCTGTGTCTATCTCATATCGTGCTTCAGAAGCACCAATGGATGCCGCAGCGGATCGCGTCATTGGGATCTCAGAAATCCAAAAGCTGCGGTCACGCGTTTTTTTTTGGCACCTTGCCGCTGCTTTCGTGTATGTGTAAAGTGCCGGATTCTCGGGACGCGACGCGCCTGAAGACAGGCAGCAGCACGATCGCTTCATTGTGCTCCGTGTCCTTCGCTCCGTAGATCAGCGTCATCGCGGACCGGTCCCGTGCCGCCTGAATGGTCCTGGTGATCGTGGCTTCCACCTCTGGATTCTTTAATTCCAATTTGTAACGCTTGCAGAACTCGGTCCAACGCTTCGGATCATGGCCAAACCATTTTCGTAGCTGTGTGCTGGGGGCGATGTCCTTTGCCCAGGCATCCAGGTGGAGCTCGGTCTTCTTTACGCCGCGCGGCCACAGCCGGTCTACCAGGACTCGAAACCCGTCCTTCGCGTTCGGCTTTTCATAGGCTCTTTTGAGCAGAATCTCCACTCCTCACCTCAGATTTTCGTGAGAGCCGAGCCTTTGTGCATAGCCAAGTGATCGGTCGTATCGCTCTGGATCTCATACTGCGGCTCCTCTTTTGAAGCGTGGACCGTGTACCCCTTGAATGTGATTTCGGAGGTATGCTTCTTCGTGATCGTTCCTTGAACCCGCCCCGCCTCCGAGTTCCACTCCACGTGGTCGCCTACTTTGAACTCGTGTGCCATTGCCCTTCCTCGCTCTTTTACTACGACTTCGCTGCCGGTATCGGAAGCATCGTTTTGCAGGGTGGTTTCCGTACCTCAATCTGGCTATCGCGAACGCGGGTTTCGAGACACGGCTGCGGATGCACAGCCGGCCCATCGAGCACGCGGCCGTCTTCCAATCCGAATCGCGAGTGATGCCAGGGACACACAATGCTGTCACCCACAAGCGTGCCCTCCGAGAGCGGACCGTTGAAATGCGAGCACGTCTCGGCCAAGGCGAAGATCCGCGCGCCACGGCGCACCAACAGGATAGGAACGCCGTCGTGCACAGCGCGCTTCGGCTGCGCCTCTCCCAGGTCGGCCTCTGCCAGCACGGACACAAAGTCGTCGGGAAAAGTTTGGCCGTCGGTACGGTCAACGCCCACTCGGTATTCGTAAACCATCTTCCCGCCCAGATGCGCCGCGAAGGCCATCACGCCGTATCCCAGCGCCCCCAATATCCGGCCTACATTTCGCGACTTGCGTCTGCGCGCAATCAGTGAGGTCGCGAACAGCGCGGCTCCACTCAGGTTCAAGAGGCCGTGAATCATGCCAAGACGCAGAGCGGGAGCATCGGCATCCTGCCAGTCGGTCACGCCCGTTAGAGCTGCACCGAGCGCGCCCACTATACCGACTGCAACAGAAGTATCGGCGGCGGTGGCCAAGGCGTCGCGATGGCTAGCCATCTCCAAGGCGTCGAACACCAGAGCCGTCGTCCAAGCTCCGATCGGAACGTCCGTGAGAACTACATGCAAGGGTTCCCCCAGCCATGTTCCGTTCAGGAAGTTCTTGACCGATTGACCTCTGGGACCGGCGCTGTCGAAGGCCCTATGCACCAGCTTCTGCAGGCCTTCTCCAACCGCTCTGATTTTCGGCGATTCCTCACAATCGGTACCGCCTGTAATGTCTGGTGTTGGCATATAGGTGCTTTCCTCCAAGTATCTTTTTTGACGAGGCCACTCGTTTATAGTGAATAGCTTCTGCGTCCGCGCCATCAATTCTACGCTCCCCGTCGGACTCGTGGTCCTCAACGCTTGGTCGTCCTAAAATGCGCTCCGTGAGGCAGGAGGGCAGATAGTGTTCGTCAGCAGTTAAATCACCGATCGCCCTCGGGGGCTATCAAGGCTGGAAAGATCGCGCGCGAGCATGGCGCGTGGGTTGTGTTTAGCGGCACTTGTTAGCGCCGATCTAGAACGACCGCAAAAGCGCCGGTTTTGACGACGGAGAGAGGGCCGGTTTTGCAGTGGGCGCACACGAATGCGCCGCACTTCGATGGAGACACTACGTAGAAACCTCTTGAAATCTTCTTCGCCGGAACTCAAAACGCGCGTTGTTGTACGGGGAGTCCCTCACTTCCGGAAGGGAACCAACGGGGCGGTAACGAATGTAAAGAATAGGTGCCCAATTTTGAAGCCGCGCCTTTCAATTTTCATCGGTCGAGCCTGGCGTGTCAAAAGCTCACGTGAAAACTAATCAAGTGGAACTGCTCGCCACCACAGAGCCACATGTCAACAAATCAGCTTGACAGAACTCAGAGTGATCGCGAGCCTGTGATACGAGTCGCACCCTCAACCGCGAATAGATCCGCCCTAACGGCCAAGGGTTTACAAATCGCGTCCGGATTGTCGCGAATCCGGCAGTTGGGACCAGAAGACAGCGTTACCAGAAAGTGACCTTTGGCTCGCGCGAACAGCTCAAAGGGTCTTCCGGCAGGCTATTAAGTTGACGGCCGCTCGCGGCGAGATCCCCCTTGACCCGCCGCTTGTGCGCTTTTTGTAAGCCAATCCCAAAACTCACAATCCTCTTTTCTCCTCTAAGCCTTTTACTTAACTCGCCCCAAGGGCCGCCTGCGTCTACGCCCGCGCTACCGTTTCGGCGGAGCTCCCTATGAACAACGCCGAGAACCTCGCGGCATGCCGCTATCAATGAAATTCGATGCTCGATATCCTGGTCGCGCCAGCCGACGCCATCGTTCTGGTTTCTTTTGAGCTGGCGCTGTGCCGTATGAGCGCATAACTTAACGGCCGAACGTCGATTTTGGACGAATTCTCACCGCTCCGATCTGAACTTGAAGTTCACAGCCGAGACATAGCTTCCGAGATGAAATGAGAAGGCCGGGCTTTCTCATGGAAATAGCCTGTAATCCAGGCGGCATCCGGAAACTTACCTCAAAGATGCGTAAACCCTTCGCGACTAGACAGGAGCAATCTGAAACTTGTGAAGCTGCTGAGGCGTGCCTTAGGTCAACGACGATGTCGATTTGATCTCTAGAGGAAATGAGTCGTGCTGCAAAATCGAAACAATTGCAGTGTATGACTTAAAATGGCGGCCCATAGGCAAGCCACAGAGCAGCTGTAAAGATCAGCAATAGGGAAAAGCCGAACGTCGTGACAGCGTCGGCGGTGCCCGCGGGCCGCGTCTCCGAATTGGTGGCGGCGATCGTCAGAGCGAGCAGCAGCGAGGCGATGGCGAGTTCGATAAAACCAGCGGCTCCGAATCAAAGGGGATGATGCACGCGGCTCGAACGAGCGACGGCCGACATCGGACGATGGGGGCAGGGGGTATCACTTGTTTGCGTCCTTCGCGTTGGAGCCGGGTGGCGTGTACTCAGGTGGAACCGTGCGTATCGCCTTTCCCTCGACCAGCGTCCGCTCGAAAAAGTCCTCCGTAGCTGCGAAGTTGCGTATCCACGTCCGCCACAGCAGCGAATCATGCGTTTCATCGGGAAACACAATCAGCTCGTAGGGAATGTCATGCTCGCGCAACAGCGGAACCAGATTGGTTGTTTGCGCAAAGGGGACGTTGCGGTCATCGTCGGCCTGCATCAGCAGCACCGGCGATTTCCATTGGCCGATGGATGCGACCGGCGAGGACTGGTAGGCGACCTTCTTTATCGCATCCGGAATCCCTTTCGCACCGCTCAAGAGTTCCGTCCAGTCGTGCACGCCGGCATAGTCCACCCCAGCCTTGAAAATATCCGAATTGCGCGCCAGACCCATCGCCGTCAGGTAACCGCCGTACGAACCGCCCCATAACCCAATCTTGTTCGGATCGACATAGGGGAGGGCCTGCAGGTATTTCGCGCCGGCAACGACGTCCTGGTATTCCGATGCACCCAATGCCCCAGCGTGCGCCGGTTCGCGGAACGCGCGGCCGTACATAATGCCCATACGGTAGTTGACAGAAAGCACAACGAAACCGCGGGTGGCCAGGTATTCGTTGGCGGCGTACATATAGTTGTAGGCGTCCATTGGGTGGAAACCGAGCAGCATTTGCCGCGGCGGGCCGCCGTGGGTAAAAATCAGCGCCGGGCTGTGCGGAGGCTGGCCGCGCGGTACGAACAACTGCCCGTGAATCTCCAGACCATCGAGGCTTTTGAAAACCACTTGCTTCGGCGTTACCAATTGCGAAGACGGATAATCGGCTGGCAGCGCGCTGGCGGCAATCATTTGGGGGCCCTGCGGCGTCAAATGAAAGGGCATCGCCGGCTTCGTCGCGGTCGACCCCAGATACACAACATCGCGTCCGTCACCCGTTACCACCGGCGACCATTCAATCGAAGCGCCGTGTGTCAGCGCGACCGGACCGGGGCGAGCAACATCCACGCGCCAAATGTGGCGGCGGTCCACGTCATTTTCGTTGGACGCAAACAGCAAGGACCGGCGATCGGGCGTCAGTGTCACGCCCAGGTACGTATAGTTGCCGGGGGTCAGCAGCACTGGCGCGCCGCCTGTGGCCGGAATCGAATACAGATGCGGCCAGCCGTCCTGCTGGGAAGCAAAGACCAGCCGGTCGTCCGCGGCAAACTGAAATGAGTCCGGCTCCCATTCCCCCGGAAACGACCCATTGGCGTCGTCAGTGCTTTGCCAAGTGACTTTCGTCTTGCCGGTGCGTGCGTCCCACACCTCGATCGTCCACGGCCGCGTCCTGCCGGAAAGAAAGGATCCGCGGCTACCCGTCATCCGGATGAATGCCAGCTTCGAGCCATCTGGCGACCAGCGGGGCAGCGTGTCGTGAAATGCACTGGGGTCGATATAGCGCACGGTGGAGCTGCCGAGCCGGTAGATACCGATCAAGGCATGGGTGTCGCGCTCACTCACGAAGGCAATTTCCTTGCCGTCGGGCGACCAGCGCGGCTGGACATTGTCACCGCGGATATAGGCAAGCTGTCGTGCCGGTTGTGCACCGGAAACAGGGGCCAGCCACAAGTTGTGCTGTCCGCTCCAGGCGGCGTATTGGCCCTCGGGTGAAATCTGGATGTCTTCGCAGCCTTCGGGCGTGCAATTCATTGTGCCCAGCAGCCTCGGCTTGCCGTCCGCAACGTCGGCTGCCCATACCTGCTGCTCCGGGCGCTGCACATTGCTGGTCGGATCGGCCACTTCGCCCTGTGCGTTGGTCTCGCTGCCGCGCACATACACCACCGTGCGGCCGTCCGGTGTCAGCCGCAGACTCGCAATCGGCATCCCGTCATCGCCGCGGTAGTGTGTCAGTTCATGCCCGGTGAAATCCGGGCCGTCAGCCACCCACACATTACGGGACCCCAGGGCGTTGAAGACCCATGCGATCCGCTCAGCGTGTGCTGCCGCCGTTAGTCCGTCTGGAAAGGGGTAACTGAGCGCCTGCTCTATGGTGAACCCCTGACCACGCGCGGGGAGCGCCGGCAACAGCATCGCCACAAAAAGCATCGCACCGAGTCGTGCGCGGCGTCCGTGATTGAAAAACTCGTTTCTCCGCTTCATCGATGCGCTCAAATCAAAATGTATCAGTAAGCTCGCTGGCCCGCGAAACTCACCGCGAAGCTATCAGTTGGGGAGCTTGCTGCCGCGGAAAAATACTTCACGCCGAACAGAGCTTTGTGTCGCGCCCTGGAGAGACTAAGATATGCGAAAAGGGGCCACCAGAAAACCGCAAGGTGACGAACCCGCGACGCAAAGCAAGAACTATATAACGCCGAGCGGCCTGCAGCGCCTCAAAGATGAGCACCGGTTTCTGGTCACCAGGGAACGCCCGGCCGTGACGGAGGTGGTGGCGTGGGCTGCGAGCAACGGCGATCGCAGTGAAAACGCCGACTATCAGTACGGCAAGCGGCGGCTGCGCCAGATCGATGGGCGGATTCGCTTTCTCACGAAGCGAATCGAATCCGCGGAAGTAGTTGACCCGGAAACTCCGCGAGCGGGGCAGGCGGCGACGAGGGCATTCTTTGGAGCGACCGTGCGTTATGCCAATGCTGCGGGAACGGAGCGAGTGGTGAGCATCGTAGGCACCGACGAGGTCGATCTCAACCGCAAGCACATCAGTTGGGTGTCGCCTCTGGGGCGCGCCTTGATGAAGTCGGGAGCGGGCGATCGTGTAATTCTCCACGCGCCGGGTGGTACAGAATACCTGACCGTGCTGGAAGTGTGTTACGAGCGCATTTCGGTGGAACCGTTCGGTGAACCACCGGGAGCCGAGGCCTCGGCAAAGGGACTCCCTCGCTGACGCCAGTCCACCTGAGGAAGGCAAGCGAAGCGGCATATGAACATTCGAGGCCCCGAGTAAGGACGAATTGTGAGCCGGCTAGGGCTATTCGTGCGGCCATTGTTCGACCCCAGTCAGGATTGCTCGCCAAAGCGGCCGTGGGTAGATCTACCGTTGGCGACCACACACGACTTAACTGTTGCATTCCGTTGTCCGACTCGCCGAGCGACCGTCCAAGTGCATTCGAGACATGATGCGCGTTTAGCGGCAGGAATCTGCCCCCGGGAGAGTCACAGGCCGTCTCGATTCACGCTTGCGATGCTCGAGAATTTGCGCCCTCTCCGTCTAGGCGAGCCGGTACTGCCCCTTCGACAGACGGGCGCCTAGGCGACCGCGCAACGCCCCGCAGCGCGGCGGATAAAATGACAGTTCGGTAATGGACGACGACCTCCGAGAGCGCCTGCTAAATTCCATCGAAAACGATCGATTAGTAATGTTTTGTGGCGCTGGGCTGTCGATTCCGAGCGGGGTGCCATCTGCGTGTGCGCTTGCGAGGTTGTGCAAGGGAAAGTATGAGCACGAGATCGGCCGGCAACTGCCAGAGGGAATGACCGATCTGGAGACGCTGACCGAGTACTTCGCAGCCAACGATCAGCTTGTTCAGACATTCATCCGTCGACTGATTCCCCGAGAGCCGTTCAGGCTTGAGCCCAACTCGGGCCATTTCGCCATAGCGGACTTTCTCTCGAGGTCGAGTGCTCGACTTCGTTCTCTCAACAAACGTCGATCGGCTCACCGAAGTGGCCGCTGAACAACTCGGCGAGCCGCAAGCATACGTCGCTGTTGATGCTGCGGAGGCGAACATCCCTCGAGCGCACAGTGGCCATATCAAGCTGCACGGATGTCTGCACCGAGACGAGGCCAACACGCTCTGGTGCCGGACCCAGCTTTCCTCGGAGCCCATCAAGACGCGCGTTGCAGAACTGCAAGCGTGGGTCAGTACGCATCTGAAAGCAAGGGATGTCGTGTTTCTGGGGTTCTGGTCCGACTGGGCGTACCTAAACGACATTTTCCAGTCCGCGCTAACGCCGACAGAAAACGCTTTGGTTCTCATCGTGAATCCTTCGGATGACTGTGAACTGGAAGAGAAGGCTCGCGGGCTATGGACCTGGAGTTGCCAGCCAGGAATTACGCGCCGAATCGTTCGGCAATCGGCGGCCGACTTTTTGACCGAGCTGCGCAAGTTGATGTGGACCAACTTCTTGAATCGAGTGCTGAGACAAAGCGAGCGGGCATTCGTTGAGCTCGGCGGCTCCCCCGGTGCCGCCAAGTACTCGATTGCTCCCGGGGCGCTGAGTGCGGATGAGGCGTACCGCCTCAAGTTAGACGTGTGCGGAGTTCCGTATGCACAGGTTTCGCGGCAAAAGCGTCCAGATGAGCATATGCAGAGGCTAGGGATCATCCACTTAGAGCTTCTTTCTCTGGGCGCTAGGCTGGAAGGAAACTCATTTGTGCTCTCAGACAAGCGAATCAGGGTGGTTAACGGAGAGGGCCAGCTGCTCAGCCACGTAAAGGGTCGCTATGCAGGTGAGCCGGCCCAATTTTCGCCAGCAGACTTGACGATCTGCACTGGGGCAATCGATGATAATATGCCGGAGAGTGTCGTCCGCGGCGATTCACCGTTAGCAACAATAGTGCGTACCAGTGGTGGTGCGACGTGGCGAACCGAAGCCAGCGCGAGCAGTCTCTGGAGGAGAGATCGGAATGCCGCTACTCCCGGAGGTTGAGGCATTGCTCAGCACGGCGGGCTATCGCACAGCCCATAATTCAGCCCTAGTGTCTTCGATCACATTCGAGGACGATATCCTGTTTGGATTCGTGGTCGAATACGATACCGTCGGTAGCTTGCAGGAAAACTGGGCGAGCGCTGAACAGAACTTCCTAAACCTGCATGCGCCCTCACTGCGGCGAGCAGAACAAAAAGCCTGGAACTGCTATTCAGTCCACATAACAGGGGACACGGGCTCCGAAGCCGACATTCGTTGCTTATTGGCGATCGAAGAAGACTTTAGGAGTACTCGAAAGATCGCGAGAGCCGGAGTAGCCAGCCGCAAAGACCTTGTGCGCGCATTCGCCCCGGTGCTCCCGCTTGAAAACGTCATCACACACGGGCTACAGCCGACCGCCCCGGATCTCAAAGGCCGGCTTCATGAATGGCCGTTACCCGCTGTGGAAGCACTCGCCGGGCACGGCACGGTAGACGAAATCATGGCCTTCCTTATAGACGCAAAATGAAGATCAGCCGGCTCGAGATCGCAGGTTTCCGTGGCATTCGTGACCATGTGCAGATTTGGCTCCCCTCCGGGTTCGCTGTGATTGTCGGACGGAACGGGGCCGGCAAGAGCACCGTCTGCGACGCGATCGAGTATGCATTAACCGGGGAAATCACGAGACATCGCGCCGGATCGGAGAAGGGAGAGAGCATCGAGCAGTATCTTTGGTGGAGAGGCGCAAATCCTCCTGAGCAACGCTTCGTGTCGCTCGCGCTTACAGGCGAGGATGGAAGCGAGCATGTGATTACACGGCGTCCCGACGCAAAAGAGCCCATCGCGCTGCGGGACCTCGCTCCCTTGCTTTGCAAAGCCGAAATCGACCCGACAAAGAAGATGGCCGATGTGTGCGTGGGATCGATCATTCGAGACGAGCGAATTACCGAGCTGAGCGTTGACATGACCGAAGCGGAGCGGTTCGAGTTTGTTCGGCGCGCCGTCGGTTCGGCAAATTTCGCCCAAATGGAGAGTAAACTTACCGCTCTACAGAAGGCGCTGGAAAGTCAGATCGCCAATGCGGGACAGGAGTACGAGAGATCGAGAGAGAGGGTGGTGCAGGTTGTTGCCGAGCTGAGTCGGATCAGGAGCCAGTCCCCAATAGAACGCGAAGCACAAGCAACCGAAGGTCGCCTGCGCTCACAGCTGGGCGGGCCGGCGGGTGAGCCGCGGCAACTACTCGTTGAAGCGCAGCGGGAGCTCTCGCGGCTTCGGGTGCGCGTCGAACGGGGAACTCAAATTCTCCACAGAGTCCAGGCAAGGCTTCGATCCGGCGCGCCGGATTCAAATTCAAATCTCGAGAACGAGCATTCCCAGATAGAGCTGAAGCTTCGTAACGCCCAAGCGGAACTAAATGCTCTCCGGCAGGCGGCGGACGAGGCGCGAATGTTTGCGAAGGCCCTCGAAGCCGAGTCTCACGCCTCATCGTCGCTAGCTGAGCTGCATCTGCATGGATCTCAGCTAGGGTTGATGAACGGCAGGTGTCCGCTTTGCGGCTCCTTAATCTCGCAGGAGGAGTTTGCTCACCATCTCGATGTGATAAGGAGAGGGCTCGAAGAAGCTGCAGTGCGCTTGGCTGAAGCAAGGAGTCGGGCGGCCGCGGCCGAAGAGGAGCAGCGGAAAAAAAGCCAGTTAGTTGACGAGCTCGGCGGCGCGGCTGCAAGGGTAGAAGCATCTCTTGAGGAAGCCCGAGCGTTCCGGGAGCAGATAACAAGTGGGCTAGCGGGCCTTAGTCTCGAACCGATCTCGAGTGAGTGGGATACGCAACCGCTCGCACTTTGGCTGGATCTGCAGGGCCGCCGGATAAGAGAACTGGAAGCCTCGATGATTTCGTTCGAAGCAACCCTTCAGCTGTCGCGTGCATTGGACCTGGAGAAGGAGCTGGATGAGGCAAGAAAGGTCTCGCAGACTGCCGAGAAGAAGCTCGACGAAGCCAGGCGGGCAGCCAACCGTGCAAAGAGCGCCGCGGATACGCTCAGACGGATATCCGGGGAGATTGTTGACGAGCGGCTGGCCGCGATAAGCCCACTACTTGATGAACTGTATTCGCGTCTTAAGCCCCACATTGACTGGCCCGAGATTAGCTACCTGCTCAGGGGCGATGTGCGCCGTCTTTTGAGCCTTCGAGTGGGAGCGGGGTTGAATCTCAGATATATGTTCAGTAGCGGGCAGCGGCGCGCCGCGGGCCTGGCCTTCCTGCTCGCGGTAAGCTTATCGCGACCATGGTGTGGCTTCAGGACGCTCGTCCTAGATGACCCCGTTCAGCACATCGACGATTACCGCGCGCTGCACCTTGTTGAAACCCTAAGCGCTGTGCGCCGGGCCGGATTCCAGGTAGTCTGCACGGTCGAAGACGCGGGGCTTGGGGACTTGTTGGCTCGGAGGTTGAGAAGTACCCACGGCGATGCGGGCGCACTGGTCGAAATGGGATATCAAGCGGGCGAAGGTGGACGAGTCCTAAGACAAAGGCCAATCATTCCGTTCCCCGCTGAGGTCCTTCTTTCGGCCTGACTCGAGGGCGGCAGTTCGGAGCGCGTTTCCTCTCCGCCAAATCCGGCTCGCCTTGGGGTGACCGGCTACTCGGCGGACGTTGCATCTCAGTCGTTGTCCCGACAAGTCCGCTTGTATCCGGCGATTCGTTGGATGCCAGCTGCCTGTAAAATGCGGAAAGCGTACGTGTGCGCTCGGTCTTCGGATAGAACACCTGTAACGGCGGCTAAGGGTTTACAAATTGCGTCCGGATTGTCGCGAATCCGGCAGTTGGGACCAGAAAACAGCGTTACCAGAAAGTGACCTTTGGCTCACGCGAACAGCTCAAAGGGTCTTCCGCCAGGGCTGTCAATTAAGGCTTTAGTACCCGCTAAACTCTGTCCAGAAGGGGATGATCGTCTACCGCCTTTTCGTGCTCGCGATGGAATATCTGACTATGTTTGTTGGGCGGCAGGCTGCGGTGGCACAAGGGTCTGACGTTTTCGTTCTTCCCGGCTGGGCCGTTCTTGTGGTCGCTCTTGCCCGGTGGCGACCAAAACACCGGCGGTATCCGAGCCGCGCTGAGTAACATACACGGCCGCTCGCGTGGAGATCCCCCTTGACTCGCCGCTCGTGCCCTCCTAGCCGAAACCGCAGGTCGAAACTGACGCTCGAACGCCTCGCACTCCTAAACGCGCCGTGTTGTCCGATTATTTTCGGTGCTTTTTGCAAGTCGATCCCAAAACTCACAATCCTCTTTTCTCCTCTAACGCCTTTTACTTAACTCGCCCCAACAGCCGCCTGCGTCTACGCCCGCGCTATCGTTTCGGCGGAGCTCCCTATGAACGTCGCCGAGAACTTCGACTCCTTGATTTGCCATCAGACCACCCATGATCGGGCCTTCGCGCGTCCCCGACCTCCTAAAGCTCAGAAAGCAAAGGCTGAAAGAGGAAATTGGGTTTGAATGGCAGAATCCGCAATCAGCCGCGGGGCAGCGTCGACGGCGCTCCTTCGTCATTTCGGAACATTCCCGGGTTTGAGCCGTATCTAAATATGGGAAGCTGGTAGCACACGCTTCACCGCTGCCGCTGATTCCGTGTCCAAGCACTTTTCTAGATTCCTTCTGCTGGCTTGCGCCGCGTGCCTCCTGGCATGCGTGGGCGTCGTGTCCTCCTGCACCAAAAAACAATCGGCGAACGCAGCGGCCATGATGATGATGCAAGCTGTTCCGGTCCGGGCGGTTCCGGCAGTAGAGTCGGATGTCCCGCTGGACGTCTCGGCTGTCGGCAATGTGGAAGCGATACACTCCGTTGACGTAAAATCGCAAATCGCCGGCCAAGTGCTTCGCGTCGACTTTCAAGAAGGTCAGAACGTGCAGCAAGGCCAACTCCTGTTCGAGATCGATCCCGAGCCGACGCTCCGGCAGATCGCCGAGATTCAGGCCGATTTAGCAAAAGACGCCGCCCTGCAGCAGCAGGCCCGCGCGAACGTTACCAAAGATCAAGCGACCGTGAAGGACGCCCGCGCTCAGGCGAACCGGGCGCTTGCCCTTGCGAAAGAGGGCGTTTTCTCGAAAGAGCAAACGGAACAACTCGTCGCGACCGCCGACGCCGCACAAGCTTCCGTTGAGGCCGATCAGGCGGCCGTCGAGAGCGCGTCTGCCGCTCTCAATGCCGATCGCGCGCGCCTCGCGCAAACCAATCTCCAGCTCGGCTATACCAAGATCAGAGCCCCAATCTCCGGCCGCGCCGGCGCAATCGCCGTAAAAGCCGGCAATCTGGTGAAGGACAACGACGTGGCGCTTGTCACGCTGCTGCAGATGTCTCCCATTTATGTTTCCTTCGGTGTGCCCGAGCAACTGCTTGCTCAAGTCCGGAAATATAATGATGAGCATCCGTTGCTTGTTGAAGCTACTCCCGACGGAGAAAAGCGAGTTACCGGAACTCTGCATTTCATCGACAACTCGGTTGATATGACCACGGGCACCATCAAGCTGAAAGCGACCTTCGAGAACGCCGATCGCGTTCTGTGGCCGGGACAGTTCGTGAATGTGCAAGCGCGGCTCAGCTTGGAGCGCAACCGCGTCACGGTTCCCAGCAGAACCGTCCAGACCGGGCCGCAGGGCAAGTACGTCTGGGTGATGAACCCGCAGGATGCGACCGTGGCCATGCGTCCCGTGCAAGTGCTGCGCAGTTACCGGCCTCCACAGCAATCCAGTGAGGAGGCGGTGATCGGAGAGGGTTTGCGCCCGGGTGAAATGGTCATTTCCGAAGGACAGATGCGGCTTGCCCCTGGCGCAAAGGTACGTTTGCTCAAGAACAACACTCAGTTGAGCAATGCCGGGGTTGCCCGCCATTCCCGGCGAATCGTAAGCAGGATCGGCATGCGCTTCACAGATCTTTTTATCCGCCGCGCCATTACCACTACGCTGCTCATGGCCGCCATTCTCATTTTTGGCGGCATCAGCTACTTCACGCTGCCCATCAGCGATCTGCCGGTGGTCGAATACCCCACCATTCAAGTCTCGGCTTCGCTCCCCGGCGCGAATCCGGACATCATGGCATCCTCGGTGGCAACGCCGCTCGAAGCGGAATTCTCGAACATCGCTGGCATCAACAGCATGTCGTCATCGAGCTCGCTAGGCTCAACCTCGATTACGCTGCAGTTCGACTTGAGCCGCAACATCGATGCCGCCGCGCAGGACGTGCAGGCCGCAATTTCGCGCGCACAAGGGGCGCTGCCGACGAACATGCCCTCGCCGCCGTCCTATTCCAAAGTGAATCCGGCCGAGCAGGCGATCCTCTACATCGTCCTGCATTCGAAAACCATGTCGCCATGGCAACTGGATGAATACGCAGAAACTCTTCTGGCGCGGCGAATCTCAATGGTCAGCGGTGTGGCCCAGGTACAGGTCATGGGCGGAAAGAAATACGCCGTTCGAATTCAGGCAGACCCGGAAAAACTCGCCGGCCGCCAGGTCGATCTCGAACAGGTGCGCAGCGCGCTCGCAAGCGGCAGCATCAATCTCCCCGCCGGCTCTTTGTACGGCGCTTCGAAGTCCTATACCGTTCAATCGAACAGCCAGCTCACTTCCGCTTCCCAATTCGCGCAGCTCATTGTCACGTATCGGAATGGGAATCCGGTGCATTTGGACGAGCTCGCGAACGTCCTCGACAGCGCGACGGACGACAAATCCGTTTTCTGGATCAATCAGGATCAGAGCATCGTTTTGGGTGTCAAAAAACAGCCGGGCATGAACACGGTCGAAGTTGCCGATGCGGTCAAAGCTCTAATCCCCGTCATGAAGCAGTCGATGCCCGCCGGTATCGAGATCGGGAGAGCGTTCGACACCTCCGACAACATCCGCGATTCCATCCGCGACGTCAAAATTACCCTGATTGTCACGATTTCTCTGGTCATCCTCGTCATCTTTTTCTTTCTACGGAACCTTTCGGCGACCATGATCCCGAGCTTGGCCGTTCCGCTCTCGCTTCTTGGCACGTTTGGCGCGATGAAACTGCTCGGTTTCACGATCGATATGCTTTCGATGCTCGCGATGACCCTTTGCGTCGGTTTCGTCGTCGACGATGCCATCGTCATGCTCGAGAATATCGTCCGCCACATGGAGATGGGCAAGCCGCGGATGCAAGCTGCCATCGAAGGCGCTCGCGAAGTCGGCTTCACCATCGTTTCCATGACCGTATCGCTGGTGGCAGTGTTTATCCCGGTGCTGTTCTTGCAAGGAATCATTGGCCGGTTGCTCCGCGAGTTTTCCATCACCATCGCAATCGCCGTGCTCATCTCCGGCGTGATTTCACTCACCTTGACACCCATGCTCTGCAGCCGGTTTTTGCGCCCCGAAACCCATGCACGCGGCCGCATCTACGGGTGGTCGGAAAGCTTTTTTTCGTGGCTCCATAACGGCTATCACCGGACGTTAGAAGCCGTCCTGCGCCATCGGCTCGCGACGCTTTTGTCCAGCATCGCGCTCACCGTCGTCACGCTCTATCTTTTCGTCGTCATGCCGAAGGGCTTTATGCCCACCGTAGATACCGGGTTCGCGTTCGGCGGAGACGAAGCGGCTGAAGATACTTCGTACCACGAGATGAAGCGCTTGCAGTGGCAGGTCAACGATATTCTTCACAAGAATCCGTGGGTGGAATCCTATGGAGTCGGCGTGAATGGAATGAGTAACCAGAATCAGGGAATGATGTTCGTCGTCTTCAAAAACGACAAGCGCCGTCCGAAGGCCAATGTGATCATCGGTCAGCTTGAGCAGCAGTTTATGTCGATTCCTGGCCTAATGGTGTTTCTCCAGGTTCCACCCCTCATCACGCTCGGCCAATTTGAAGACCGAAGCCAGTATTCTGTCGCGCTGCAGGATGCCGACACGAGCACCCTCTATAAATGGGCTCCGGTGCTCGAGGCAAAGCTCCACTCCATCCCGCAGATTACCGACATCTTCAGCGATCTGCGCTTGAGCAGCCCGCGATTGGATGTGGATATCGACCGGAATCGCGCGCTTGCACTCGGCATCACGCCCGACGCTATCGCAAACACTCTCTACGATGCGTACGGCAACCGTAGAGTCAGCACCATCACCACCGCATCGAACCAATACGACGTCGTTCTCGAGGTCCTGCCTCAATACCAGGCGAATCCGTCGGCTCTCAAGGACCTCTACATACGGTCGAATCAGGCCAAAATGGTCCCGCTCTCATCCGTCGCGACTCTGAAACAAACCGTGGCTCCCCTCAGCGTGAACCACATCGGCCAGCTCCCGGCGGTCAATTTTCAGTTCGATCTGAAGCCCGGTGTGGCGCTCAGCCAGGCGACACCCCTTATCGACGAAGCCGCCCATCAAATCGGCATGCCCGACACCATGAGTTTCAGTTATCAAGGAACTGCTGCCGCGTTTCAAAGCTCCGTCAGCAATCTGGGAGTATTGCTGCTCGTCGCGGTGGTTGTCATCTATCTGGTTCTCGGGATCCTGTACGAGAGCTTCATTCATCCGATCACGATTCTCTCGGGCCTGCCGGCCGCCGGTCTCGGCGCGCTGCTGACTTTACTGCTGTTCCATCAGAACTTAAACCTCTACTCTTTTGTCGGCATTATCCTGCTGCTTGGAATCGTGAAGAAGAACGCGATCATGATGATCGACTTTGCTCTCGAGGCGGAGCGCAAAGAAGGCAAATCTCCGGAGGAAGCCATCGTTCAGGGCTGCCTGCAACGCTTCCGCCCCATCATGATGACCACGATGGCCGCATTGTTGGGCACACTGCCGATCGCATTCGGTACAGGTACGGGCGCCGAAGCGCGCCGTCCGCTCGGCCTTGCGGTGGTGGGCGGCCTGATCGTGTCGCAGCTTTTGACTCTATACATCACGCCTGTCATTTACCTCTACCTCGACCGATTCGTGACGCGCCGCCGCGGGCGCAGAACTGCTGAAGCGCTCCCCGTATGGCCGGCTGAAGAGACGTTCGCCAACCGCTAAAGCGGGCTGTCGGCGAAACTCTTGATATGCCGCCGAAAAACTGGAAGACCCGTCTGATCCATTCCGACGCGGCCGTGCCCGAGGGCTTTCGTTCTCTGGTTACGCCTACCTATCGCGGATCGACATTACTGTTTCCGAACGCGGCGTCCGTGAACCCTAACTGGGATCCGCACGAGGCCGGGTACACCTACGGTCTTTACGGTACGCCGACTACTCTGGAGCTCGCCGCCCGAATCTGCGAGCTGGAAGGGGGCTATCGAACCATCATTGTTCCGGGTGGCCAGAATGCGCTTTCCCTGGTGAACCTGAGCATGCTCCAATCCGGAGACCACGTGCTGATCCCCAGCAGCATCTACGGCCCGCATCGAGACTTGGCCGAGACTCTGCTCGCGAGGCTTGGGATCGAGTCAAGCTTCTACGACCCGGCGATCGGCGCGGGCATCGGATCGCGTATAAGGCCCAACACGCGCCTGATCTGGTGTGAAAGCCCGGGTTCCATCACTCTCGAGGTGCAGGACGTGCCGGCAATTGCCAAGGCCGCGCATGCGCACGGCGCGCTCGTAGCTCTCGATAACACCTGGGCTGCCGGCGTGCTGTTCGATGCCTTCGCGCACGGCGTCGACATCACGATGCAGGCGCTCACGAAGTACGTTGGCGGCCATAGCGATGTGCTGCTCGGGTCGGTCACCGTGCGGGACAAAGCACTATATGAACAACTCGGCTCGACGAATCGGTTCCTCGGTTGCGGAGCCTCTCCGGACGACTGCAGTCTGGCGCTACGCGGCTTGAGCACCCTCGCAGTCCGTCTTCAAAGCATCGAAGCCTCCGCGCTGCAAATCGCGAAATGGCTCGCCCTTCGGCCTGAGATTGAGTGCGTCCTGCATCCAGCGCTCGAATCCTGCCCCGGCCACGACCTGTGGAAGCGCGATTTCACCGGATCGTCGGGCGTATTCTCGATTGTCTTCCGTAAACCTGCCGCTAAGGAACAGGTGCATGCCTTCGTCGATGCTCTCGACCTGTTCGAAATTGGATATAGCTGGGCGGGAGTAACGAGCCTTGCGGTTGCCTATGACTTCTCGGGCACCGAGGATCGGCCTGAATATGATCACCGAATCGTGCGGCTTAATATCGGGCTCGAAGACACGGACGATCTGATCGCGGATCTTGAGCGGGCGCTCACGAGACTGCATTGACGCGCCTCGGGACCTGAATGTTTTCCCAGTTCACAGAACGTTGATCGCCCGGGCCGCAAGAATCGCAATCGTCGCAAGCGAGATCAAACTCTGGACCATCATCAACAACTTGGCCCACCGGGATAACACCGGTACATCGGTCGGCGAGAATGCAGTGCTTGTATTGAAAGCCAGAAACAGGTAATCGACGAATCCGGGCTTCCACGAACTATCGGCAACGGGTGATTCCGGTCGGAGCGTCATTTGCGGAAAGAGAAACGCGCCCTCCGAATGTGCATCGCGAAGATCGCGCCTGTGTGGACCGCCTGCGTCCAACCGCCAGTACCACGACGCAAACACTAGGATGTTGCTGGCCCACAACGCCGTTGCGGCCCGCAGCAGCTCGACCGGAGGCTCGCGTTTTCCCGGCAGACCGGCGATCAGCTCGCCAAGCGACCAAATCAATGCCGCTGTGATCACGCTCGAAACCAGCACACCGAAAGCGAAGTTCAGCCGTATTTTTCCAAACCGGTGAGCTGCAAGCGTGGGCAGCAACAGCAACACAACAATCCCGAGAAGAAGCCAGTTCGGTCCCAGCGTCAGGCGCTCCGGAAGGAGCAGATACAGACCCCCGGCCGCAATAATCCCGAGCGCGGAAGGCCATCGCGGTTCCGCGTGCGGCAGTTTTGCTCGGTTGCTAAACTCGTTTTTCATCCGACTCAAAATTTTACAAATTGGCGACCTGGTCCTTCGGCAGCGTGCCCGATCGTTGAGCACGGCCGAGATTCGCAGCCGTTCCATACAGGACCTCATCGAATCCATGCGCGAGACGATGCGCGATGCGCCGGGAGTGGGTCTGGCCGCTCCACAAATCGGGCTTGGCCTCCAACTCGCCGTCATCGAGGATAAACCAGAGTACACGCGCGATGCGACACCCGCCGCCTTGCAGCAACGCGAGCGCCAGCCCGTTCCCTTTCACGTAATCATTAATCCGCGGATCACCTCGAACGAGGAATCCGGGATTGAGTTCTTCGAGGGGTGCCTAAGCATGGCTGGCTTTACCGCTCTCGTGCCGAGAGCTCGCCGAGTCAGCGTCGAATGTCTCGATCATCAAGGTGAGCCCACAACGATTCATGCTTCGGGGTGGTATGCGCGGATCCTGCAGCACGAAATTGACCATCTACACGGCACGCTGTACATTGACCGGATGCATTCCCGCACCTTAATGACTGTCGACAACTTCAACCAGCACTGGAAAGGCAAGCCGATCCCAGAAGTGCGCGAGTTACTCGGGCTCGAGCCGTAATTGACGGGGCACGTCCATCTCCGCCTCGGCCGCGAATGGCCGCAGCTCCGGATATCGCTCCACTAGAGAGGGCGGCATCGCCACCGCTTCGCCTTTCAAAATCGAGGAAATCTCGAGCGCGTTCACGACCGCCTTCCCAAGATAATGATTATTCGTGACGACGTAGGTATCTTTGGTCACATGCTCAATTGTTTTCACGCGATCAATCCACGGATCGAGTTCGTCGACGCTGTACAGGTAATCATATCGCTCGCCGACGTGCTTGTTTTCTCGAAACCAGCTCTCGTAATTTCGGCCGTGCAGCCGGATATACCCGATCGGCGAGGTCGCGAGCGCCGCCGGCTTAATAGATCTCTTGAATAGAGGTTGATCGATGTTGCACAACCCCAGATCGAGTTGTTCCAGAGTGTCCAGCGTTCCCGGCTCGCTCCAGCTTGCATGACGGACCTCCAGCACCAACGGGTATTCGGAGAATTGCGCCCGCAAGCGTGCGACGTGTTCGCGATTCTCC
>CAWJUK010000010.1:0-171717 GCA_963846035.1 uncultured Acidobacteriaceae bacterium
CCATCCTTTGCCTTCCACTTCAAAGGAAGGCAAAGCGTACGGCAATCCCTCGGATCCGAGTGGAGAGCTTGCGTTCGAAATGTGGAAATGAAGATGTGGTTCGGTCGAGTTTCCAGTGTTCCCCACCAGCCCGACAACCTGTCCCCGCCGCACTTTGTCGCCCAGCTTTACTCGAAGAGATCCAGGTTGAAGGTGCGCATAAAACGCATAGTTTCCGTTGCCGATGTCGAGGATCACGTGGTTCCCGCCCACCGTTTCTAGCGTGATCGGAACCGCGCGCGAGTTCGCTCCCGGCACATTTAGCGGAATCCCGTCCTTCACCTCGGTGACAATACCGTCGGCTACCGCCAGAGCGTCCACCCCGAACGCATAGTAGTTCTTGTTATCCAACGGGTCGCCGTGATACGTCTTACCGTCGTTTCCCAGCTTCACCCAGTCGATCGCGAATCGCTGCGAGATCACCGCACGGCCATCAATCGGAATTAATGCGCGGCGATGGCCGGACGTGTTGGACGGGCCATTCGCGGCCAGCCAGTGATCGCCGCGCAGAGGAGGACTCACAATAACCGGTCCTGTTCTAACTTTCAACGGCAGCGTTTCCGTGCTCACCTCTTCCGGATAGCTCCCGACTCTCACGCTCAAACGGTGCCGGATCGCTGACGGCACGTTTTCCGTGCTTTCGAGCGTTACCCAAAGGAACACAACCGCCTCCGTGCCGGGCGCCAGCTTCGTTTTCTCCGCAACCTTCTCGCCCGGGCGGTCGATCATCCCGTCAAGAGCGGTCCCGTCGAACGTGCCAAGCGAGCGCGCGGCGGAATCGCCCGAAATTATTTCCACCCGTGTCAGCGTGCAATCCCACTGCTCCATATTTATGATGTGCAACTCGTACACCAGGTGCATCTTGCCGTCCGCTTTGAATGCGGTGGGAGCAATCGGCACTTCCACATCCAGCGGAACGGTAAACGGCTTTTCCTTGGGGCCGGAAGGCGCAGCGGCGGGTGCTTCTTTCGGCGCAGCGACCGCATTCGCTTTGCCGCGCTCGAAGGACAGGGGCTGTGCCGGAACGTTCGCTTGCGTCCACGTCCCCTCTAACTCGGTCTTGGCCTCGTTTAGCACGCCCTCATACACGCCGCCCACCGGCTTTACTTCAAAGCGAACCTTATTGCCGTTCACCGCAAATGTATCCACCGGGAGCACAGAGCCTTGGTCCACGCTGTTGAGTTCAGCCGAGTACTGGCCGCTGCTCTGCCTTGTGATAGTCAGGACCAGGTGCAATTGCGCGCTGCCGGAGCCGAGCGCCCCAGTCCAGGCCCCCGCGATGTTGGTTTCACCCGCGCCTGCAGCAGTCTGGCCCGATGCCCGAAAGAGCATCAAGCCGAAGAAAAAAATAGCGCTCAGAAATCCCGCGCTTGTTCGAGATCGAATTTGCGAATGCATGTCAAAAGTCAAAGCGAATCCCGATCTGCCCCTCGCGGCCCGGCAGAACCTGCAGATCCCCTCCAAATGGGACCGGTTGCCCCGGCAAAGTTTGAACCGCGGCCGGATTGTTGCGGTTGAAAATGTTGAAATACTCCAGCAGCAATTGCGTCCTCAACCGCTCGCCAATCACGAAAGTCTTTGCGATCCGCATGTCGAGATTGGCAAACGCCGGAGCCTCGAAATGGTTGCGGCCAAGCATCCAATTAAAGCCGTTCGATATGTTATCTCCGTCGACATCCGTGAAGCCGCTGGCCTGCGATGCACTGTACCGGAAGCCGCTCTGAACCCGAAAAATCCCGGAAATCTCGAATTTCCAGGGAAGTTGCCATACTCCATCGGCGAAAAACGTGTGTGGCACCGAAAGGTCGGCCGGACCTTTGTCCAGGTTGGAGCCGTTGTAGAATTTGCCGGCTTGAGGGACCGGATTCCCTTTCGCCGGGCCGGCGCTCACGATGAATGGGCCGTTTGCGTTTGTTTGGCCTGTAACCGGATCCGTAACAACCGGCGGAACGCCCACGAAGCTGTCTGTCGGACCTCCCAGCGCTGTGAACTCGACCCCGGAGCCCGACGCCTGAACATCGGTGATCAAGCTGGAGTTGAGCTGGTTATCGGTCTGGTGTGCGTAGCTATAGCTAAGCTCGAGGTTGAAGTGGTGCGTAAGCCGTTTCTTGAAATCGATCGTTACGCCGTCGTATTGCCCGGCATACCAGGGCCCGTAAGTTTCGGTGAGCGGCTTCCCGTCCGTCGTTTCCTGCAAGTGGCCATTGAGCCGCGCTTCGAACGCCAGATTCGTCGCGCGCACGCCCAAAATGTCGTTGATGTCCTTGTGGAAATAATCCACCGAGATCGCCATCGTGGTAGAAAGTTGCCGTTGCACGCCGGCATGGAAGCCCAACGTGTAAGGTGTTCGAAATCGCGAGTCGACCGTGATCGGGGATTTGATCGTCGTGCCTTGGACCAGGTCGGATGTCAGATTCCCGAACGAATCATAACTGAAATAGCCGGGAGCCTTTCCGACCGCGACGCTTGCGGCGCTGGCAAATTGCTGCGCCGTGAGCCCGGTGAGTGCTTGCACGTCATTCAGATTGATAGCCGCGCTCGCGGGGACCGGCGCATGGCCCGGCGCGACAACATCATTCAGGTGATCGATGCCAAAGAAAGGTGCGTCGGGGTTTTGAGGGCACTGCGCTCCCGTCGCCGCAATCTGCGCGTCCGTCAAAGTCGAGGAGAGGCATGGGCCTCCCACCGCTACCGAAACGAAACTGGGATCGCCGTAGAACAGGCGCGGGAAGGAAAGAAACGCATTGCCCGTGATGTCGGCCCCTCCGAACTCGGGAATATCGCGGGCGAGTCCCAAGCGGAAATGGTCATAAAAAATTCCCCAACTCGCATTGATGACCGTGTTCGGCGTGACCGCCCAGGCGAAGCCCAAACGCGGCGAGACATTTCCCGCATTCGGAAATGAGGAATCGTAATCCCACCGCACCCCCAGGTTCAGAGTGAGCGTGCTTCGGACTTTCCAGTCGTCCTGCACATATAGCCCGTTGTACTGATTCTTGATCGCAATGTTATTGTCGGTGGGAATTGCCCCGTCCTGAACGGTCAAGAAATAGACTCCGGAATCCACGGGCCCGAACTGTTCGAAGTCGCTGATCGTGGCGAAAAGCTGGTTGAAGAGATTGTTCGCTTCCGTCCCGTTCACGCGCATGCGCTGCGCATCCCAGCCAATCTTCCAGTCATGGTGGCTCACCAGGTGACCGACGCTGAGCCCCCAGGATTGGTAGTTCTGCTTGATCAGGAGCGGAGTGTGTCCCGGACCAAACTGCACCTGGCCTTGATCCCCGAACAGGCCGCCCGTATCCAGGCTGCTGAAAAGGTTGAACAGCGTGGAAGCTTCTCCGGCTTGCGGGTGTGAAGGTTCTTCCAGAAACGGCTCGCGTCGGTACTGAAAATACGCATTGACCAGATATGGTTTGGCTTTATCTCCCAATATGGCCAGATCCGATAAACCCACCATCGCTCGTGCTGCTGTTGAGGTTGTTTCGCGTATCTGGAAGGTTCAGAGCTTGCGCGAGCGGCAGGTAATCGGTGATGTGGTTATTGGTCATATTGAGCTGTTCGCTCAGCCGATTGCGGTCCCATTGCTGGTCGGCCTTGAAGCGGCCGCGGGTTTCGTACGTCTGGCTATGCTGGTTGAACGGCGCCTCGAAAGCTTCCAATACCGGCGGAATTCCCGCCGGGAAAACGAAATTCAAGCTGCGGCTCTCGCGAATACGCTCCAATGACCCGAAGAAAAACGCCTTGTCCCGCTTGACTGGACCGCCTAGATAAATCGTCGGGTCATAGCGTAGAAGGAAGGGCGTGGGCAGCGAGTTGTCCGATGAATCAAGAAGGTAGTTCCGGTGATAAAACGAAGCCCCGCCATGCCAGGCATCCGTCCCGCTCTTGCTCACAACATTTACCACTCCCCCCGAGCCGTGGCCGAATTCAGCCTTGTAGCCGGACGTCAGTACTTGGAATTCCAAAATGGAATCCTGGTTGAACTGAGCCGCTGCCCCGCCGTTCACTTCGTTGCTATTGGGTAGGCCATCCAGCAAAAACACGGCGTTTCCACCGCGCTCGCCCAGCACTGGCGTGGCGGCGTCCGTTGCCGGATCTGCCTGGCGATTGATGGCAACTCCCGGAATCAGCTGCATCAGGTCCAGATAATTCCGCCCGTTTAGCGGCATCTGCTCGATTTGCTGCGGCGTAATCGTTCCGCCGCTGGAAGAAATCGTGGTGTCGATCAGCGGAGCTTCCGCCGTCACCTGTACTTGTTGGCTCACAGCCCCGACTTCAATCTTTGCGTTAAACGTCAACGACTGGTTGACCAGCACCGTTAAGTGCTGGAACGTCTCGGTGCGAAAACCGGAATGGGAAACCGTCATCGCGTATTCGCCCGCCGGAAGCGCCGGAGCGTGATAGTGTCCGTTCGCGTCCGATGTGAGATGAAGCGGAGAAGCCAGCGCGGAACTGCTCAACGTGATCTCGGCGCCTGCCACTCGCAGCCCTTGAGCATCGGAGATGAAACCTTCGATCACCGAGGTGGTGAGTTGCGCCAGCACCGGCACAGCCGCAAGGCTCACGATCAGCAACGCGAGGCGGGCGTGAAATATGTGTTTCGTCACGATCATGGCAACCCCAATGCCGTGTATTGTATTCTTGCGCTCCCGCTGTGTCAAGCAAATTTACAAGCACTCGGATGGGTCGTCAAGGATGTGAAACAAATGATACACTTTCATCAATTCTCTCGCGTCATGCCGAAATCGAATGGAGCCGCGGCTGCGATATCTCCACGCGTGAGCGTGCCCGAGCTGATTCGCAGACTCAGCCGTAAACGCCAGGAAATCATCCGCCCGGTGCTCGAACATCCGCGGGAATTCGTTCTCTCGAGCGTCCGCAATATGGCGGAGCGGCTCAGCTCCGACCCCGCAACTACCGTCCGGATCGTCCGCGGTATGGGCTTCCCCAGCTACCGTGAGTTTCAGAAGTTCCTGCACGATCTCTCGATTGCCCACGCCACTTCGCTTGACCTGATGCAGTCCGGCAGCGTTCACGATTCCAGCATTCCCTCGCAAGTGCGTCAATCCCTCGAGCAGGAAACACGGAATTTACAGGCGCTACGTAGCAGCCTTGACGGCAATCGGCTTGAAAAAGTAGCTCGCCGGGTTTATGCCGCAGACCGAATCCTGCTGATCGGCGGAGATCTCGCGGCTTCGCTCGTGAGTTACTTCGAATATCATTTGACCCTCATCGGATTCACCGTTTTGACAGCGACGACTACGGGCCACACCCTGAGCCGGGCTCGCACTCTAACCCGTCGGGATTTAGTGTTTGCGATCAGTTTTCGCCGGGGCCTACGGCAAACGGTCGAGGGTCTTCAGCAAGCAAAGGCGCGTCGCGCCTACTGCGTTGGAATTACCGACACGTTTGTTTCGCCCATTGCCCGCTTCGCCGATGAATCGTTCTTGGCTTCGGTTGAAACCACTTCCTTCGGCGCTTCCTACGCGGCTCCCATCGCGCTGCTCAACGTCATGCTCGTTGCGTTCGCGAATTTCCGCCGCACCCGTACTCTCGCGCTCCTTCGCGAAGTCGATAAGGAACAACGCCAGGGCCTCCGCTGGTACGAGTTTTGAATTGAAGGTGACGCATAGTGAAGCACGTAAACTCAAAGTAGAAGGCGCGAGATGGCAACGCACCGCACCGAACGCGTTTCCGAAGTCCTGCGCGAGGAGCTCGGCGAGATGATCGCGTATGAGCTCTCCGATCCCAGAATTTCCGATGTCGCCGTTACAGAGGTCTTGCTCTCCCCCGACATGCGGCACGCGCACGTGCGTCTGCATCTCGGCGAGGCCGGTCACGATGCCGCCATCGAGGCGCTAAACGGGGCCAGGCACTTTTTGCGGCGGCAGCTCGCGGAGCGCTTAAACCTGTTCCGCGTTCCCGAACTGCATTTCGAAGGCGACAGCCAAATGGGGCCCAACGGTAGGATGCAGCAACTGCTGAAACGTGTCCGGCGTGGCCGTCCTCGCGGCGAGGAAGACTCCGCCTGAACCCGCCAACCAGATTCGCCTGGCGCTTTTTCGCCTGACGGTAAACTCAATTCACATGGCGCCCCCCGTAACGGGCAGATTCCTTGACGCGTGCCGGCGGCGTCCCACGGACGTGCGCCCGGTCTGGTTCATGCGCCAGGCGGGCAGATACCTCAAACCCTATCGCGAGATCCGCACCCGGCACGGCATTCTCGAAATTTGCAAGAATCCGGAGCTCGCCGCAACCGTGACCCTGCAGCCCATCGAAGTGCTCGACGTCGACGCCGCAATCATATTTGCGGATCTTCTGCTGCCCGTCGAACCCATGGGATTAAAGCTGGAATACGTCGCGGGCGAAGGTCCGTTGATTGGAAATCCTGTGCGGGAGCCGGCCGATATAGATGCTCTTTCCGCGGATCGCACCAGCGATTTGGGATATATCGGCGAGGCTATTCGGTTGGTCACTCGGGCCTTGGCCGGCCGTGTTCCGGTGATCGGGTTTGTCGGGGCGCCTTTCACTCTCGCCAGTTATGTCATCGAAGGAGGTCCCTCGAAGAGCTTCGTCAAAACCAAGACTCTGATGCTCAGCGATGAGACTCTGTGGCGCAGGCTGATGGGTAAGCTGGTGGACGTCTTGGGCGATTTCGCGGCGCTGCAAGTCGGCGCTGGCGCACGCGCTATTCAGATGTTCGACAGTTGGGTCGGAGCGCTCAGCCCGGAAGACTACGTCCGGTATGTGCAGTCTTATTCCCGAGCGCTGATTGAACGAATTCGGAATTTGGGTGTTCCGGCCATCCACTTTGGAACTGGCGCCAGCGGGTTCGTCAAAGAGCTTCATGCGGCGGGTGGCGATGTGATCGGAGTGGACTGGCGCATCAACATCGATCAGGCCTGGATGGAGATCGGTCACCGCTCCGCGATTCAAGGCAACCTGGATCCGGCCGCGCTGTTTGCCCCGCTTCCGGAGCTCCGCAGAAAAGTCGGCGATCTCCTGCGCCGAACGGGAACGCGGCCGGGACACATCGTGAATCTCGGCCACGGCATTCTGCCTGAGACACCGGTCGATAACGTGAAAGCGACCGTTCAGTTGGTCCGGGAATTTCAGCGGTAGCACGTGGCGGACAAAACGGTAGTGGTCGTCGGAGCCGGCGTCTCCGGACTTTCGACCGCCTACTTCCTCGCCCAAAACGGCATTCGAACCACAGTTATCGAAAAGAGCAAAAGACTCGGTGGCCTGATTCGCACGGATTTTGTAGACGGCTGTTATCTCGAAGCAGGTCCGGACAGCTTTCTCGCCGCCAAACTGGCAGTCTCTGAGCTAGCCGCAGAGCTCGGCGAGCTGCGGAACGAAATTATTCCAGCAAACGACAAATCGCGGCGCATCTTTGTCGCTCATGGCGGAAAGCTGGTCCCACTGCCGCGCGGGATGGCGATGATGGTTCCCGCAGAATGGAAGCCGGCCCTCTCTTCCTCGCTATTCAGCCTCGGGACGAAGACGCGATTTCTCACAGAAACATTTTTTGCGCGGCGCGACCGGCCCGAAGACGTCTCCGTTGCCGAGTTCGTGACCGATCATTTCGGGCGAGAGCTGCTCGAGATCGTCGCGGAGCCCCTATTGACAGGAGTCTACGGCGGCGATGTTTCGGCGTTAAGCGCGCGCAGTGTGCTGCCTCGCTTCACCGAATACGAGAAAAGTACCGGAAGCTTGATTCGGCAGCGTTCGTCGCGAGAGGCGGCGGCGAACCCGGGCGGACAGTTTGTTTCTCTCGTTCCGCACCGGCATGCAAATACTTACCGACTCGCTTGCGCAAGCGGCCAAGTCGCACATGCAGGTCTTCGAGGCGCCCGCTACTCGAGTGGAACGAGCGGAAAACATATGGCGCGTAAAGGCTGGCGAGACTTGGATCCCGGGCGATGACCTGGTCCTCGCCTGTCCGGCGCACGTAAGCAGTGCACTCCTGGAAACTGCCGCGCGCTCCCTCGCCTCCGAGTTGGCTTCGATTCCATACTCATCTGCGATTTTGGTCACCTTTCTCTTCGATCGCGGGGATCTTGCGCATTCCTTGGACGGGTTCGGGTTTCTTGTGCCCCGCTCGGAAAGACGATCAGTTGCGGCGGCAACCTGGGCCCACGTAAAGTTTCCGCCGAAGGCGCGGAACGATTTGGCGATCGTGAGGGCATTCATCGTCGGCCCCGAGGCCACGCTCCTGTTGCGTTCATCTCACGACGAGTTAGTCCGGCTGGCCCTGTCCGAGCTTGATCGATTGGCAGGAGTAACCGCCAAGCCTCTGCGTTCACTGGTTCACGTCTGGCCGGACTCGATGCCACAGTATGTCGTCGGACACGAGACGCGCCGCAACAGAATTAGAGGCGCGCTCGCCGAAATCCCGGGTCTGTATCTGACCGGTAACGCCTATGAGGGGGTCGGCGTTCCTGACTGCATTAGGTTAGCCAAAGAAACGGCGAAAAGGATTGTTGAGTCTATCCGACCCGCGAACACCCACCGCATTTCGGAATCACCTCAGCCATTAACTTGATTTCATACGGAATAGACATCTCGATTGTCTAATGTTCAGTCAAACCCACGTCTCACGAATGGCGAGTGACGCGAAACAAACCTAGAGGAGAGCAGGAGGAGTAAACATGAAAATTTTTCTAACCGCCCTGGCTGCGGCAGTAATCGCATTGCCCATGTACGCGAAGGACGATGCAGCCAAGCGCTTGACAGCGGCCACAGAGGATCTCCGCGCAATGATGAACGCGGGGGATAAAGGAATCCCGGAGGATCTGCTGAACAAAGCATCCTGTGTGGTGGTCATCCCGAATCTGAAGGCCGGCGGCTTTATCGTGGGCGGAGAGTATGGAAAGGGATTCTTCACTTGCCGCAAAACCAGCGGCGTCGGCTGGAGCGCGCCGGGCTCCATTAGAATCTCCGGCGGCAAATTCGGTCTGTTGATCGGCGGCAAAGAGACCGACGTCGTCATGCTGGTGATGAATCAAACGGGCATGGAGCATTTGTTGAGTGATCATTTTCAGCTAGGCGGGGAAGCTTCAGCGGCTGCGGGGCCCATCGGACGAACCGCGTCGGCAATGACGGATGCTGAAATGCATGCCGAGATTCTGACGTACTCGCGCTCCCGCGGAATCTTTGGAGGCCTCGATCTCGGCGGCGCAGCCGTAACCGAGGACAAGGATTCAAACCGTCAAATGTACGGTGAGGAAATATCGAACAAAGATATTCTGAACGACGCGAGCTTGAAAGTACCTCCGGAGGCGCGGCAGTTCATTCACGCGTTGGACCGCGATTCCTCGCGCAAGTAGTTAGTCAATAATTTTTTCCACCGCAAGCCACCCGGCGCGCAAGCAGCCAGGTGGCTTTTTTCTTTAGCGTGCGCTCCAAGCGACAATGAAACTTGAGCTCGATACCTCAATCAAAAAGCCGCCCAAAAATCCGCGTTGCCTTGATTTACGGCGGCCGCTCCGGTGAGCACGAAATATCCATTCGATCGGCCGCATCCGTCAGAGCCGCGCTCGATCAGAGTAAGTACGATATCGTTGACTACTTCATCGACAAGCAGGGCGCATGGGACCCTCGACCCATTACGCCCCAGCCCGGCTCCAACCGGGATGTCGACGTGGCGTTTCCGGTCCTGCATGGCCCGTTCGGAGAAGACGGAACGCTGCAAGGGCTTTTGGAGCTTGCGGGATTGCCGTACGTCGGAGCCGGGGTTCTCGCGTCGGCTGTTTCGATGGACAAAGTGATAACCAAGCGGATCTGCAAAGAAGCTGGGCTGCCCATCGTGGAGTATCTCGTGATTACAAGGAACTCGTTAGAGAAGGAGTGTGTATCGCTCCCCTTTCCATACCCGGTTTTCGTGAAGCCGGCCAACTTGGGATCTTCCGTAGGCATTTCAAAGGTAAATCACTGCGGAGAGCTCGCTTCCGCACTCAACAGCGCCGCCCAATACGACCGGAAGATCGTTGTCGAGCGCGGAATCGCCGGCCGCGAGTTCGAGTGCGCGGTTCTCGGAGGCGAGCAACCCGCTGCCATGATGCCCTGCGAGATCATTCCCTCCCAGGAGTTTTATACGTACGACGATAAGTACGTCCTTGATCAAGCCCGAACCGAGCTGCCCGCGAAACTGAGCGCCTCGGAAATCGAAGAGGTCCAGCGGCTGGCGAAAAGATGTTTCGAAGCAGTTGGTTGCGAAGGGATGGCCAGAGTTGATTTTCTACTGGAATCCGCCACCGGTCAGTTCTTCATCAACGAGATCAACACGATTCCAGGATTTACCTCCATAAGTATGTTTCCGAAGATGTGCGAATATTCCGGAATTCCCTATCCTGCGCTGCTCGATCGGCTCATCAGCCTTGCCTTCGAGCGTAACCAAGCGCGTTCCGGTATTCGCCATTCAAAATGACCGGATCGCAATCGAAACAAGCGCCGCCGCGTCCCAACAGAGATGCTTAGGTTTGTCGCGAGGCTTTGGATTTACGCTGCTGCGGCTGTGTGCCTCCTCGCTCAAAACGCGCCCAAGGAGGATGCCGCAAAAGATCTTGGCCCGCTGCTCGAACAGTTCACCCACGTGTTCTCCACGGTTCAGACGCAAGCTGCTGAGCAGTCGTCCCCCGACAAGCTCATTGATGAAGGCGCAATACCATCCATGCTGCGCGGTCTTGACCCGCACACCCAATTCTTCGACGCCGCGCAGTTCCAGCAGCTCAAGAACATGGAAGAATCCGAGCAAAAAGGATTCGGCAGCGTCGTATCCGTTTTGCCCGGCCAAGTCATCTTTTTGCAGACGCTTCCCGGTACGCCCTCAAACCGGGCTGGCATTCAAGCCGGTGATGAGCTCGTCGCTATCAACAACGTCGGAATTCATTCGCTCGAATTGCCCCAGATCATCGAGCTTCTGACGGAGGCGCGTCAGCACAAGGTTGCCGTCTTTGTACGCCGGCTCGATTCTCCAAAAACTCTGCAATTCACTCTCACGCCGGAGTTGGTGGATTCCCCCAGCGTCGATCGCGCATTCCTGTTGCAACCCGGAATTGGATATATCCGTGTCGCGAGCTGGGACGTGGACACCGCGTCACAGTTGCGGAAAGCCATCGAGCAGCTTGGCGCAGATTCCCTGAAGGGCTTGGTTCTCGATCTACGGAACAATCCAGGCGGGGTGGTGAAGGCTTCGCTTGACGGCGCCGCAATGTTCCTGAAACCGGGTCAACGAATACTGACCGCGAAGGGTCGCGCCGGCGAGCCCCAACTTGCCGATGTTCCGAAGAGCGCTCACCCGTATGGGTTCAAACTGGCGGTGCTGATCAATGAGAAGACAGCCAGTGCATCGGAGATTTTTTCGGGCGCGCTGCAGGATCACGATCGAGCGGTAATTGTAGGGGAACCGAGTTACGGAAAAGGTCTGGTCCAGAGCGTCATGCCGCTCTCCGGAGGAGCCGGGCTCGCCATCACAACGGCGTTTTACTACACCCCGAGCGGCCGATCCATTCAACGCCCCATTCCCAACTCCGCTTTGTCGGAGATCTTCGGCGGCAGCTCCGGACCGCAGCGTTCGACGTACAAAACCGACAGCGGCCGCACGGTGACGGGAGGCGGCGGAATCCGGCCGGACATCCAGGTTTCGGAAGCAATACCCACCCAGCTTGAAACGGTGCTCGATGCGAGCGGCTCAATCACGTCTTTCGCCACTCAGTACATATCGAAACACCCAAACCAGCCCGATCCCGTCGAGATCACTCCAGAAATGATCGACGAATTCCAGGTGTTTTTGGCCGGGCGGCAGATCCAGCCATCCGTGGCGGAGTGGAGCGTCGAAAGATCCTGGCTCGCCTACCGGTTAAAAGAAGAAATCGTCATTCAGGCGCGCGGCGTTGCCAAAGGCGATGAGATCGAAGCGCAGCACAATCCGCAAGTTCAGGCGGCATTAAAAGCGATCACAACTAGCACGGCGTCGATGGCCGCGAGCCAAGATCCTTCAGATCTCAAGAGTACGTCACCCCCTGCATGATGCGAGCGCGGCCGCAACTTTTGACGCAACATTCCGGCCGAGCTCCGCGGATATCGCGCGCCCCGCGGCAGCCAGCTTGTCCAGATCGACTCCCGTCTCGATGCCCATCCCGTGCAACATGTAAACCAAGTCCTCGGTCGCGACGTTACCCGTCGCGCCGGGTGCATACGGGCACCCGCCAAGGCCGCCCACGGAACTGTCGAGTACGTTCACGCCGAGATCCAGGCACGCAACAATGTTTGCCAGCGATTGACCCCACGTGTCATGAAAATGCAGAGCCAGCCGGTCCACCGGAACACGTTCGGCAACGGTCTCTAACATCCGTCGCGCGTTGAGCGGAGTGCCAACCCCGATCGTGTCGCCCAGCGATATCTCGTAACAGCCCATCTGCTGTAGCTCGCCAGCGACTCGGGCGACCGCGGAGGGCGCAATTTCCCCCTCGTAAGGGCACCCTAATACGCAAGAAACGTAACCGCGCACCGTCATGCCGCGCGCCAGTGCGCGATCAGTTACAGCGCCAAGCTTCGACAAGCTCTCCGCGATGGAGCTGTTCGTATTCCGGCGCGAAAACGTTTCGGATGCTGCGGTGAATACCGCGATCTCCTCCACTCCCGCGTCGATTGCGGCATCGAGGCCCTTCCCATTGGGTACGAGCACCGGATACGACACGCCCGGAACCCGCCGCAAGCGTGCGAAGACCTCCGCGGTATCGGCCATTTGCGGAACCCATTTGGGCGAAACGAAACTTCCGGCCTCAACCGTCTTCAGCCCGGCATCGACCAGCGCCTCGATCAACGCAATCTTCGCGTCCGTTCCGACCGCAGTCTTTTCGTTCTGCAGCCCATCCCGCGGCCCCACTTCCACAATGCGAACAGAATGCGGGTAGGTCATGATGTGCTTGGGTCGACGGTCAGCTCGGTCGTCCGCTTACTCTAGCTTAGGTAAGTCGAATGGTGCCAGATCGCGCGCGGAACATTAGAGGAGTGGATCCTCTGCAATCGCATCAAGAGCGTACGGCCGAAGACGGCCACATGCCTTAGCTCGGCTGGCCATATGCTGATCGTAACGCCTGTGCACCCCAGCGGCTTCGCGCAATAGAAACCACGGCTGAAAACCAGCGGCCACTGACGCGTGTGAGTCGTTGCTCTCGAACGGTAGGTCATCACGTGCACAGTACCCCACGGATCACGTGGCGGATCACTTTCGATCTATAATTTTGCCGTTGCTTGATCGACGCCGTGTAGGTCCGACAACTATGTAGCGAACCAGCAAACCAACGATAACAGGAAACAGCACGAGAAAGACAAGGGCGAGCGGCTTAATGCTGGTATCTTGTGGATCCGCAGCATAACAACCGATGATCAACGCGGCCCACAGCAAAGAGATTACGAACCATAAACGAGTGATCATAATCTCGCCACCCGTTACCGATCGACACGCGAACCAGGCTAGTGGCACGATGGTCCCACAATCAGAATCACTCAGCGCGCAGCCGCGAACTGACCGCCTCGAGCATCACCGCTCCATCACCGCCATCTCCACGCTCGATGGATACCGCGCCGAGCGATACACGCGCTGATTGGCTTTTTGAACGTCCGCATCGGTCGCCAGAAACATATTCGGTACAAACTTCTGTGGGTTCGCTTCATACAGCGGAAACCACGTGCTTTGCATCTGGATCATGATCTGATGGCCTTTCAGGAAGGTGTGGTTAGTCGTATGCAGATCAATCGTGTATTCAACGATTGCACCAGGAGTAACTGCCGAGGGCTTCTCGAAGCTCTTCCGGTACCGGCCGCGAAAAATCTCGTCGACGATCATCAGCTCGTATCCGCCCATCTTTGGATCCGAGGGATATTCTTGCGGGTAGACATCCATCAACTTCACCGCCCAATCGCTATCGGTGCCGGATGTCGACGCGAACAGGTGCGCCACAACATCCCCCGTCACCGTCACGTCCCGATCCAGCGGTTCCGTTTGCCAGTCCAACACGTCAGGACGATTCGCCGCGAATCGCTGATCCTGAACTAACCACGTTGTCCACGACGAATTCCGGATCGGGCGTGGCAGATACGGCACCGGATTCCTCGGATCCGAAATGTAACTGTCGAATCCCGAGTTACTCTCATTCGGTGCATCGAACGATAGCTTGCCGTCACTGTGGAAATAGAGCTTGCGCTTTGTTACCCCTTGTTGCGGAGGCCACTGCTCATGTGTCTGCCATGTGTTCGAACCTGTTTGGAAGGTATAGGCCCTCGTTGCAGATTGCACGCTGCCCTTGTCCTTCAGCCAATAAGCGAACCAGGGTGCCTCGATCTTGGCGCGGAAATATCCGCTGGTGTCGCTGCCAAAATCGATGTCGCCCAGCTTCGTTCCATCAGGCCGGTCCCATCCGCCATGATTCCACGGACCGCCCGCAAAATAGTTCAGGTGATCGGGATCCTTCTTCTCCAGTTCGGCATAGATCGTCGTCGCCCCGTAAAAATCTTCCTGATCCCACCAGCCCGCGACGTTCAGCGTCGGAATCGTCAGCTTGTTTAACCGCGCCAAATCGGGAAAAACCGACTCGGCTTTCCAATAACTGTCGTAATTCGGGTGCGCCACGATCTCGTTCCACCCCGGAACTTTGCCAAAGAAATACCGCTTGTCCACATTCGATAACGGCCCTAGCGCCAGAAACCACTCGAACTGGTCATACTTGTCGTAATGAAACGGGGTCAACTCTTTCGATCTCTCCATCGCCGCCTCATAATTGAACGCGTAAGTCTGCCGGAAGGCGCCGTTGTGCGCGTAATCGTCGCCGAGCCACATATCAATCGGGGAAGCTTGCGGAGAAACCGCCTTCAGATGCGGATCCTGTCCCAGCAACGCCATCACCGTCAGCCAGCCGCCATACGAGACGCCAAGAACGCCTGCGCGTCCGTTGTTATTCGGGACGTTCTTGACCAGCCAATCGATCGTGTCATTCGCATCCGTCGCCTCATCGACACATCCGCGATCTTTCTCGCCACAGAGCGGATGAAGAAGAACAAACGTCCCCTCGGATTTAAACCGTCCGCGGATATCTTGAAAGGCAAAAATGTAGCCGTCCTTCACGAAATCGCTGTACGCTGTCCCGAGTGCGACTGCGAAACCCTTCGAATCGTCGCGAAGCCCGTACGGCGTTCGGGTGATCAGAATCGGCAGAGCTTCCTGTCCATTCCGGGGCACGAAGATCTCCGTGTGGAGCCGCGCTCCATCCCGCATCGGAATCATCACGTCAAGCTTCTGGAACGTGCGGGACAAATCCGGTTCCTCAAAGCTGTGCAGCCCGGCAGACAAGAGACACAGCGGGGCGATGGCCAATCCGATCCTGAGGCGCTTCATCCTTAGAATCCTAGCGAACCTGGATTCCGTTGCGTCTGGATCCGCACTGACCCGGTGGAAAATTTGTCTTCGACCGTCCTGCTTGCGGTCCGGCGCCTTAGTTTGAAGAAACGCTAACCGGGCTGATCCTGTTCATTAAGGCCAGCACGCTTTGAACATACGTCGCGTCGGGATTGTACAGCCACAGCTTCTCAGCGGAATCCCGGTTCTGATATAGCCGGCTCTGGCCCAGCTTGAACGCAACCTCATGGATACCGGCCCGGAGCGTTGGAAATGCCTCGAGTCCGTTGTTCCATCCGAAAATGTTGTTGTTCCGGAACGCCTTGCCGCCGCCCGATTCCATCACCGAAATGCTCGGAAGCAGACGCCAATCGATCTGATTATCATCGGCAGCCGTCACAAAATCCTCCGACAGCCCGGCAACCGGGCAGTGTAAACGCTGGAAAAACGCCTTGAGGCGCGTCACCCGCGGGTCGACGCTGGCGAGCCTGAAAGAAGGCGGTCGGGTAATCGTTGCAGACGCCGCTGAAACCGGGCGTTCCGTTCGGATCGTCAAGGGCAGCGCCAGCATGCCGAGCGCCGCTACCGTCCGCTTCGGAACTAGCTTCGACCAGGCAAGGCTATAAGTGGCTTGCATAGACCCATTCTACCAGTCGAATGCCATAAACATCACGAGGTATGTACAACCAACAACATTGATCCTGATTCTCTTGTGCCCACGCTTCTCTGGTACTCTCACGTATGCTCTCCGAAGCACGCCCTTGGGTCCGTCCGCCAGCTCTCTGGACGCTTCCCACCGTTTCGGCCGGAACGGTCCTCAACCTGAAGGAAACCCTGGGTGTCGAGCGCATCACGGCCGCGGTTCTCGCCGCTCGCGGGTTTCTCGATCCCGCAGCAGCCGACGCCTTCCTCAATCCTCGGCTCGACGGGCTCCACGACCCCTTCCTCATGTCCGACATGGACCGCGCCGCTCAGCGGGTGCGCGAAGCCGTGCGATTGCGCCAGCCAATCCTGATCTACGGCGATTACGACGTCGATGGCACCATTTCGGTGGTCGTCCTGAAAAAGACTATCGAGCTCCTCGGAGGCTGCGCCGAGTTCCATATCCCTCATCGCGTGAACGAGGGGTATGGAATGCGAGCCGACGTGATCCAGCAAGCGGCAGAGCGCAGCGTCAAACTCGTCATCAGCGTCGATACCGGCATTCGCTCGAATGATGTCGTGAAGCACGCGAGCGCCTTGGGCCTCGACGTCATCGTCACCGACCATCATCTTCCCGACGCCGAATTGCCGCCTGCCTTCGCCGTCTTGAACCCGAACCGTCCCGGCTGTGCCTACCCGAATAAGAACCTGTGCGGAGCTGGCGTCACCTTAAAGCTCGTGCAAGCGCTGCTCCAAAACAGCGAAATGCCCCAAGCGCGCCAATCAGCGCTCCTCGAATCGTTCTTGAAACCCGTGGGAATCGCAACCGTAGCCGACATTGTCCCCTTAATCGGCGAAAATCGAGTGATCGCCCATCGCGGCTTGACTGGCCTTCGCGAAGTGCGTAACGCTGGGCTTAAATCGCTCTTGGCCGTTGCGGGGTTCAACACCGGAGAATGTCCTTCCGCACATCAAATTGCATTTCGCATCGCGCCCCGAATCAATGCCGCGGGCCGCATGGCCACTGCTCGCGACGTTGTCGAGCTTTTTCTGACCGATGATCAAGACCGCGCCCGCTGCATTGCCGAACAGTTGGACGCGCTGAACCGCGAGCGGCAAACCGTTGAGACCGAAGTTGTAGACGCGATCCTGAAAAAATGTGAAGGCGCTTGGGACGGCAACGGCGCGCAAGCGCTCGTATTCGCCGAGGCCGGTTGGCATCTCGGCGTGCTGGGCATCGTCGCCAGCAGGTTGGTCGAGCGCTTTCAGCAGGCCCGTCTTCGTTCTGAGTAATTCCGCCGACTCAGACGAACAGGAAGAATGCTTCTCCGGTTCTGGCCGCAGCATTCCCGCATTCCATCTGCTCGAAGCCATTCAGGGCATGCCGGATCTCTTTACGCGATTCGGCGGCCACAAAGCTGCCGCTGGAATTACGCTGCGCAGCCGTCAAATCGATGATTTCCGGCAGCGCTTCCAAAGCGTCGCGGCCGAAACTCTGAAACCGGAAGACCTGCGGCCCCAATATCAAGCCGACGCTGCCGTCTGCTTCCCGGAATTAACCGAGCGTGCCATCAAACAGATTTCGTCCCTCGGACCCTTCGGATTTGGAAATCCCCTGCCCATCTTCCACGCCACCAACGCCGAGGTCGCGGGTCCGCCCAAAGTTTCCCAATCCGGCAAACATCTGACCGTCGGTTTCCGCCACGACGGCCGCACCCTGTTTCTGAAAGCCTGGGACTTCGCAGATCGTTCCCAGCTCTTCCAACCCGGAGCAAAACTCGATATTCTATTCCAGATCGAAGACGATCCCGGGTCTGCAAGCCGCGGCTACGGCGGGTGGCGCTTAACGCTCAAAGACGCAAGGCAGAGCACAGAAGCCCATGGACCCGCTGATTGAAGCCGCCCGCGCCGTCGCGCGAGCGCGCGGTTGCGCCGTTCTCCCGTTTTCAGGTAGGCGCCGCCGTTCAGGATGAGGCCGGACGCATTTTCGCCGGTTGCAATATCGAGAGCGCCACCTATGGCCTCACCATGTGCGCCGAGCGCGTCGCCGTGTTCAAGGCCATTTCCGAGGGAGCCGCAAAGCTTCGCCGCATTGCGGTCATCGCCGACACGGAACGCCTCACGCCCCCCTGCGGCGCCTGCCGGCAAGTCCTGTGGGAGTTTTGCGCCGAGGCGGAGCTTACCTTGCTGAACGTCGCCGGCAAACAGGAGCGCCTGTCCCTCAAAGAAATTTTCCCGAGGCCCTTTGATGCGTCTTTTCTTTAGCGTTCTGTCGCTGCTCGCGCTCGCGCGTCATGTTACGGCTGCGGATCCCGCCGACTGGATCGTCACCGCAAAATACATCGTGACGATGGATGCCCGCCGTCAGATCTTCGAGCCCGGCGCAATTGCGTTCTCAAACGGGCGCATCGTCGCCGTCGGCCCTCGCGACCAAATCGCCAAACGATTCACCGCCCAACACACGTTGGATCGGCCCGACGCGCTGATCGCGCCCGGCTTCATCGACACCCATACGCACGCGCCCATGAGCCTGTTTCGAGCGATCGCCGACGACATGCGCCTCCAGGATTGGTTGACTAAGTTCATCTTCCCGGCTGAATCGAAGAACGTATCGCCCGATTTCGTGCGCTGGGGAACGCGCCTCGCGTGTTTCGAGATGGTGCTCGCCGGTATCACCACCTACACCGACATGTACTACTTCGAGGAAACCGAGGCCGAGACAACAAAAGAAGCCGGGGTGCGCGGCGTTCTCGGTCAATCGATCATCGGTTTCCCGGCTCCCGATTACAAGACCTGGCAAGAAGCGCTCGCCGCCGCGGAGCGGTACATTCAGCGCTTTCAGGGCGACGAGCTGATCGTTCCCGCCGTAGCCCCGCATGCCATTTACACAACTCCGAACGAAGCGTTGACCGCCTCCCATGCGCTCGCCATCAAGTATCACGTGCCTTGGCTGATTCATCTCGCGGAAACCAAGCAGGAGCGTGATGACTCCCTCGCGAAGCGAAATGCAACTCCCACGAAAGCCCTCGAAAATCTCGGTGTGCTGGACGGCCGGGTGGTTGCGGCACATTGCGTCTGGGTCGATGATGCCGATTTAGGCATTTTGAAGCGGCACGGCACTGGCGTCGCGCATTGTCCCTCGAGCAACATGAAGCTGGCAAGCGGCATCGCACCCGTAGCCAAAATGCTGAGCTTGGGCATCCACGTTGGTCTTGGCACAGATGGGTTTGCGGGCAGTAACGATACTGCTGATTTGATTCTCGAGATGGACATCGCGGCCAAGTTGCAAAAAGTGATTGCCATGGACCCGCGAGTTCTCCCGGCCGGCCAAGCGCTCGAGATGGCCACCATCGGTGGAGCGCGCGTCCTTGGCTTGGAACACGAGATCGGGTCGCTCGAGGTCGGCAAGCGGGCGGATCTCATCACCATCTCCCTTGCCAATCCCAATTCGATCCCGCTCTACAACCTCTACTCCCAACTCGCGTATGCAACAAAACCCGGAGACGTTCAGGACGTGTTCATCAATGGACGGCAGATCGTAAGCAGCCGCAAAGTGCTGACGCTAGACGAACAGCAGATCTTCCGCAAAGCCATCGAATATCGCCGCCAGATCCTCGCAAGCTTGCAGCCCTCGCAGCATTAAGGCATTTCTGGTCTAGAGCCGCAGTACCGGTACTGCACTCCCCTTTCGCACAGCGAATAACTGGAGAGGAGTGCATATGTATCGCACAGCGAAAAATCTGGCCTGCGCGCTGGGGATCGGGCTCTGGTGCGTTGCCGCACCGGCGATGGCGACAACGATCACGACTACCAGCATCGCGTCGTGGAAGGCGGATCTGACCAATTCCCCCACGGATGTCAGCATCCCCGGATCGGGAACCTACAACACCGCCGCGGGGGTAACTCTAGGCGGCTTTAATTTTGTCGGTACTGTGAACTCGACCTATAAGTTATCGGGAACAAGTTATAGCGGAAACCCGGGCCTGATCGGAGGATCGGGCGGCAGCATCACCGTCAATACGCCTGCCGCTGGCGAAAACGCGATTCTCATTTTCGCCGACGCAACGGGAAGCGGGTCGTTGACTCTGGTCTTGTCCGACGGCGAGTCGTTTGCTATCGGCAACGGGACATTTGGGTTCGTGCTCTCCCAGACGATCACGTCTTTCACGTTATCGGCATCGGGAACCTCTCAGCCATTTGTCTACGACGTTAGCTACGGTAACAGCGATCTGCCGCAGGATTCTCCCGCTTCGGAAGCGGCCACGTTCGGGCTCATGGGCAGCGGCCTGCTGCTTGTTTTTAGCGCCGGGCGCAAGTGGCTGAAAACCAGATAAGTAAAATGCGGGCATACCCGCACCGAGCTTCCAGCACACTGCAGGCACGAATATCAGCCCGTTGTTACCGTCACAATCGCCCTCAAAACACTTCTGCAAAGCGCTTTTTGACCGGTGGGTGTTTCGACACGCTACCCGCGCCATCGTAACCGGACTTCGAACTGCTCCACCCCGCCGAACGTTGCTAACCCGTTGACGATACAGAACAACACCTCGCCCACAAATTCCGTGACTCCCCGGCCAGCCTCGGGCGCTCTTGCCCGCGTTCCTGCTGCCGCTCTGCGCCTTTTTTTATAGACGGTAAAAACCCCGGTTTCGCGTGCTACTTTGGTGGCTGGCTTTTCATGGCTTGGTTTACGCGACAGAAACCACCGGTCGAGGGCATTCCGCCCAATGATGGCGAGAAGAGCGTCCGCACCGAGGGCCTGTGGCAGAAATGTGAAGCCTGCGGGCAGATCATTTGGCGCAAGGCGCTGGATGAAAATCTTCAGGTTTGCCCGAAGTGCGGGCATCACTTCCGCATCGGTGCGTTCGATCGCCTGCAGCAGTTACTTGACGACGGCAAATATGAAGAAAAAGACGCCAGCCTCGTCTCGTCGGACCCGCTCGGTTTCGTCGATTCGAAACCCTATTCGGAGCGCCTGGAAGCTATGCGCGCCACGACGAATCTGCCGGACGCTGTGATTTCGGCTACCGGTTCCCTGAACGGCCGCCGCGTGCAAATCTGCGCCCTGGAATTGAAGTTTATCGGCGGCAGCATGGGCGCGGTGGTCGGCGAAAAAATCACCCGCGCAATTGAGCGGTGCGCGGCCGAGCAAACTCCCTTGATCATCATCTCTGCCTCCGGAGGTGCGCGCATGCAGGAAGGCACCATCAGCCTCATGCAACTCGCTAAGCTCTCGGCGGCGCTGATGCGGCTCGATGAGGCCCACATCCCCTACATCAGCGTTTTGACTGACCCGACCACCGGGGGCGTCACGGCCAGCTTTGCCATGTTGGGCGACCTGAACATTGGCGAGCCCGGCGCGCTCATCGGCTTCGCAGGCCCGCGCGTGATCGAGCAAACGATCCGGCAGAAGCTTCCCGAAGGTTTTCAGCGCAGCGAGTTTCTACTCAGCCATGGCTTTTTGGACGCCGTGGTGAAGCGCTCCGAATTGAAAGGTTACATTTCGAATGCGCTGGATTTCTTCCTCGCTTGACGACTCTCTCGTCGAAACTTCTCCTCCTTAGGGAAAATAGTTTTGGATGTTGCAACTCACGAGCGCAGGCAAGCGCTTCGGCCCTAAACTCCTGTTTGACGATCTCGATTGGCTGATCACGCCCAAAGAGCGCGCCGGACTTGTTGGCGCGAACGGTACCGGGAAATCGACTCTGCTGAAGATTCTCGCCGGCATCTGAGACCCTTGACTACGGCTCGGTATCAGCGGCCAAAGGCATTCGCGTTGGCTATCTTCCGCAGGATGGTCTCGCGGTAAGCGGACGCACGGTCTTCGAAGAGTGCATGACCGTTTTCGCGCACGTCAAAGAGCTCCACCAGCAGATGGAAAATCTCACCACGGAAATGAGCGAGCTCGATCCGTCGCAACCGGAGTACGCGCGCGTCGCCGACCGATTCGAGCGCGCTGATAACCATTTGCGCGCGACGGACGGCTACGCGATCGAGGCGCGAGTCGGTACGGTGCTTGCCGGCCTCGGGTTTGGCCGCGCGGATTGGTCGCGGCGCACCGAAGAATTCTCCGGCGGATGGCAGATGCGTATTGCGCTGGCCAAGCTGCTCCTTGAAAAACCGAATCTGCTTCTGCTCGACGAGCCTACAAACCATCTGGATCTCGAAGCCCGCACCTGGCTCGAAGAGTATCTTCAAAACTACGAGTTCGCGTATGTTCTGATTTCGCACGATCGCTATTTCCTCGACGTCACTGTAAACAAGATCGTCGAAATCTGGAACAAGAGAATACATTTCTACACGGGTGGATACGAAAAATATCTACAGCAGAAAGCCGAGCGGCTGGCGCAACTCGAGGCTGCATACAAGAATCAGCAGGATCGGATTCAGCAGCTTGAAGCATTCATAAATCGCTTTCGTTATCAGGCGACAAAGGCCAAGCAGGTACAAAGCCGTATCAAGGAATTGGACCGCATCGAGCGGATCGAGCTTCCGCCGGAAGAAAAAGCCATTCACTTCTCATTCCCGCAGCCAAAAGCCAGCGGCCGTATCGTTGCCCAGTTCAAAGATGTCGCGAAACAGTATGGGGTGAAGCACGTATTTGGCGATGGGAATTTCATCATCGAGCGCGGCGATCGAATCGCGCTCGTTGGTGTCAACGGCGCAGGAAAATCGACTCTCATCAAGCTTCTCGCCGGAATCGAGCCGCTCAGCGCCGGTGAGTACACGTTGGGTCACAACGTCGAGGCGGATTATTTCGCGCAGGACCAATACAAGGAACTGGATCCGAGCGAACGCGTTTTGGACGATTTGCGGGAAGTAGCGCCCCGGACGCCCGAGACCGAACTGCGAAACCTGCTCGGCTGTTTCCTGTTCAGCGAGGACGATGTATTCAAGCGTATCGGTGTCCTTTCAGGTGGCGAGCGCAACCGTTACGCTTTGGCTCGAATGCTGCTGCGCCCCTCGAACTTCTTGCTGCTCGATGAGCCGACGAACCACCTCGACATTCGCGCAAAAGATGTGTTGTTGGCGGCGTTGCAGAAATTCACCGGCACCATCGTCTTCGTATCGCATGACCGTTATTTCATCGAACAACTCGCAAATCGAGTGTTCGAAATAGCCGATGGTGAAGTCCGCAACTATCCGGGCAACTATGCTGATTATCTGTGGCGCAAAGCGGGCGGACCGGACCGCGCACCAACACTCACTGACGTTCTCTCCGGTGTACCTCCTGCGCAGCCGATTGCGATGCCCAGCCCGCCGGCCGCTCCGAAGCGAATCAATCCAATCAAGCTGAAGCAGATGCAGGATCTTGCAGGTCAGCTCGAAGCGCGAATCAGCCGAGCTCGAAGCAGAGATCCAGCGCTCCGAGTTATCGCTTGCGGATTTCGTCAGCCCCGAACATGCTGCCCGCCAACTATCGACACTCGATGTGAACCGCGCCGAACTCGAGTCGGCGATAGCGAAGTGGGAGGAATTAACGCAGGAAATTGAAGCGACGGCCTAATAGGCGTGGCTGCTCCGAAGCTCCCGTTACGGCTGTACCTGGGTGTCGCCGCCGCCGTTGCGTTTTTTGTACTTCGCTCCAGCGTTTCACGAGTTCCCGCCATTGATCCAGGGTCAGAACACCGCGCAAATCCACGCTCATCTCGGTGAATACTCGGGTGACATTGGCCCGCGCCTCCGCCAAACGCTGAATGACCGGGCGGGCCGCTCGCACGTCCACGTTAGGATCGTTCATCAAATCTTCGAGGTCGGCTTCCGCCTTCTGCGCGTTATTCCGTGCATCGAACAGCCGATTCCTGTAAGAACGAACGATTCCTCGAATTCTGGCGGTTTGCTGCGGCGTCAGTCCAAGATCGCCGACCACCGGACTGGTCCACCAGGGAGTGCTTGTATGATTCTGGGCCGCCGCCGAAACTGCACCCGTGATCAGCAGCAAGAAAATTCGTAGTCGGTTCGAAGTCATTCCTGAAACAGCGCCCGAAGCGGACCCGTCGGTTGCGGCTCCGGATCTTGCGCCAGATGCCCGACATCCTCGGCCAACTGCGCGTCCGACACCTTGATCACCTGGTGATTCGCGGATTTACTCTGCTCGTGACGCTCGTAAAACAGGAGTCCTCCGCTCAAAACAGTGATCACTGCGGTCGAGGCGATCCAACGGCCTCCTCCCATGCGCGACAGCTCCGCGCACGCTTCGATAATTTCTCGTACACGCTGCGGCGTTGCGCGGCCAGAAACTCGAAACTCACTGCACCGCTCGGGGGAGCCAGCGAGTCCAAGTGTTCCCGCGTCGCTTGCATCGAAGATGCGCGAGCTCGGCACGCGGCACAAGTAAGAAGATGATCGTCCTCCGGACCCACTCCGTAGAGCGATGCAATCAGCTGTTCATCGGTCCAATGTCCTGACACTTTGGGTTCGATGTCCATAAAGATCTTTCAATTCCTCCCTCATTTTTGCCAATGCTCGAAATAGGTGAGCCTTGACAGTGCCCACGTCCAATCGGAGCATCTCGGCTATCTCATCGAGCGGCATGCCCTCATAATGCCGAAGGCAAAAAACAACCTTTTGGCGATCTGGAAAGTTTCACCGTCGCCATTTCCAGTCTTCGCTGGATTTGTCTTGCAAACATCTTCGCTTCGGGATCGGCCCCGCTCGCGCAGGTCATCTCCAGAATCAACGTTTCATCTTCCGGTGCCGGACGCCGCCTCCAGACCTTCCAGGCTTTGGATCTGACGCGATCAAGGCACGTGTTTACCGCAATACGGGTAACCCAACGGCCCGGGCTTTCCAGATCTGCCGGTTCCGCTTTGTTCTTTTGAAGCGCTCGATACGCCTTCAGGAAAACATCTTGGGTTGCAGAATCAGCTTCATCCGAATCCTGCAAAAGGCGGCAGCAGAACAAAAAGATGCGCCTTCTGTTCCGACGCCATCCAACTGCTGAAGTCCCGCAAATCGGCTCCAACGTGGAGTTGGCTTTCCAGTTGGTCCGCCATCACGGCCATCATAGCTGTCATTTCGGAGAACGGGAGTAATCGCGAAAAGGTTTACATCGGCCGATCTTTTTCCGAAAAATACCGTGATTACGGAGCGTACAAGTACTCAGTCGAGGAGGGTAGTTGACACCCTGTGAGCGAAGACGGGTACTGGCGTAGCCCCGGAGGTCACCCGCATCCAATGCACTTGGCGCGTCCCGCCCGTCGAGGCGCATCGAAGCGGTATGTCGGTTGTGAAATCCTCGTCTACTCCCGATACCTCGATGCTATACTCGCGTCCTTTCTTTTCCAAGCGCAGTTTTGGAATACCCGTTCCATAAATCCACGTATCAAAGAACGTACTGAGAGTTTCATCGGGATCCCGCGTGCGCAGGAAGTCGGCCGCCACCCTCCGAAAGCTCTCATTCGTAATCGGTTTCGCGTGAAACTCCTGAAGAAGACGATCTTGCATCTTCAGGAAAGCTTCGTCTCCCAGGCGTTCGTGAAGCATGTGCAGGATCCAGGCTCCCTTTTCGTAGACAATGATGTGTCGTGCGAGCGGGCCGGAGTTCGTTTCCAAGCGCATGCCGAAATCAACGGGGCCCGCCGCTTCGATGGCCTTCCCATTCGCCTCCTGCAGAAGATCATCGCGATACTGCTCGAGAACCGCGTTCCTTGCGCCCGATCCCTTGCTTCGCTCGAGGAATTGGAGTGCTGAATAATTCGCCATGGCTTCCATAAGCCACTCAGTCCGATAATCCATCGCGGTCACAATATTCCCCCACCACTGATGCGCGATTTCATGCGGCAGGAGCATCTCGGAAAAGAACGCGTCCATTCTTGGGTTGCGGAGCTGGGAGGGCCGGTCCTCCTTCCGCAGGTAAGAGACGCTCGAGAGATAAATCAGCCCTGGAAATCCTTGCCCGAAATATCCAGGAATGGGCGATACTGCGATGCTGTGGATCGGCAATCGCATCCAACGCCGGGTGTAGTCGTCGAGAATAGTTGCAGTCTCGCTGGGTATGTTCTCCATCGCTCGCATTGACTCATCCGGAAGCGGGCGCGAAGGCGAAATGGAAAACTGATCTTGCGCGGGAGCCAGCTCGGCATTTTTATTAAAGTAGCAATCCACTCGATACCCGGAGCGCTCCTCGGTCGTCGTGCTGTATTCGCCCAGATTGAACCCGGCAAGGTGTTCCGGGAGTTCGGTCCGCCGGTGAACGACTCGCGTCCCGCGCGCGACTTTCTCGGAAATCAACTCACCCGTCGAAACCAAGCGCAAATTAGTCGGACACTGAAATGTCAGGTCAAAATTCGTTAACATCGGAGTTCGATACGGATACCAGAGATTCCGCTCATCCACGAAATACTGCCCATCGCGAGTTTGCCGAATTACGGAGCCCTGGTAGTGAACTTCGACCGCGTATTCCCGTCCGGCTTCGAAAATGTCATCGGAAATCAGCAGAAATGACCCGGAGCTTTGTTGCCCGATACTGTCGGCGTCACGTTGATAAACTTCCGCTGGCTTGCCGTCGACCGTCGCAGACACGACTGCCAGGCGATCGGATAAGCCCAGTCGAAGCACGCGGCCACAGCCCCCCGGTGCAGTAAACCGGAATTGGGCCGTAACCGACATCGTCAGATCGGGGTGAATGATTGCATCGATGCGATAGTCGCTCAGGCTCGGGGAAGGCACAATGAATGCCGGCGAGTGGCGAGGCCTGAACGAGGTCCAGAGTTCGTATTTGTCGCCTTCCTTCGCTCCTTCCGCGCGTCCAACGTGGATCGGCTCGGGGTCCGTAGGATCGTGCATCGCTTCAAACACGCCGTGTTCGCGCCCCGCGATGACGGCGTAAAAAAAACCTTGCGCCGGGTCGTGGCCGTCGAGCAATGCTTCCACCAGCCGGAGCCGCACCTGCGAGCTCAGTCCGATGAGCGAATGTTCCATCGCCGGCGCAATTCGGGCTGCGGCATCCGGCGCTTTATGGATCGGCTTGTCCTGAATTTGGGCCAGCAGCTCTTTCGCCGTGTTGTCCGAAAACAAGAAGAGCGCGGAATTGAAATGCTCATCCAAGTTCGGCGAGTTGATGAAAGATGCAAGAGAGGCGCGCTCGCTGCGCGTTGGCGGCAACACCAGTATCTCCGCATCGCCAGCCTCCGTCCCTTCGGTTGTGAAAATTGCGCCAATCGAGCGTCCGTCAACCGGCGTAACGAAGGAAAGAACGCCTTCGGTAAAGTAAATATCGATATCGCCGCGGCGAAGGTGCAGCTCGCGAACCCGGTAGCTCTGCTCGGGATCGACCGAAGCGTTCCGCAAAGCCGCTACAATTCCTGCTGCTGTCGTGTGAGTTTCGGCGGCTGAAAGCGAGCGGAGCGCCAGTGCTATCGCAACCAGACAAAAACCGCGAAACAAACTTACGCGGATCACAACAGTCTTCGGCGCGCGATCGTAGCGCTATTTCGTGATTTCGGGGCTGCTCGGAGTCGCCGGATCTTGTCCCCAGTTCTCTCGAATGATCCCAGTCTGGTCGGAGTAGAACGTACGCCGGCCTGTACTGCCGAAGGCTTTCGGCACCGCCACCACGGAATAGCCCGAAGGTGTTTGGGTAATCGTATAGTTGTAGCCGCTAGCCGAGCCACTCGCGAGACTGCCCGGTATCAGGCCCGCCGCTGCCGGACCTTCAGCAGCTCCGGCCGCCGTGGGCGGCCCCAGTTGGGAAAGCGAGGTCGCGTACTGCCCGAACTGCGATTGGTACTGAATCTCCGATTGACTGATCGTGCGCATCTGCGCAATGGCACTCATCTCCTGCGCGTGCATGCGCGATTTGCTCATCTGCGGCAACGCGATAGAGAGAATAATAAGGATAATCGCTATAACAATCAGCAGCTCAATCAGCGAAAAACCACTTTGACGGCTGCGACAATTCCCGTAATTTGAACACCATACGACTCTCTATCATCATATGACGAGCGGGACCGCCCTGGCGTTGTCTCAATCTGAATGCAATCTCAGGGATTCCATCGCTTCACAACAGAGTCAATGGTCCGGATACGGGTCCAAAAGCCGGACAGCAGATCGAGCGTTAAGGCGTTGGCGCCGTCCGACAGCGCGTCTTGCGGAGAGTCATGGGCTTCGACGAATATCCCGGCAATACCCACCGCGGCGGCCGCGCGGGCCAGCGGCTCAATGTATTCGGGCTGGCCTCCCGATTCCGGCCCTCGGGCGCTCGGAAGTTGCACGCTGTGCGTCGCATCAAAGATTACCGGGACACCCACTGTTCGCCATAATTCTCAGCCCTCGCATGTCCACGACCAGATTGTTATAGCCGAATGACGAGCCGCGCTCTGTAAGCAGAATCCGTTCGTTCCCGGTGCTTGCGACTTTGTCGGCCGCACTCAAGAAATCCGCCGGCGCCACGAACTGCCCTTTTTTGATATTTACTGCGCAACCGGTTTTGCCGGCCTCCAGCAGCAGATCCGTCTGGCGGCACAGAAATGCGGGTATCTGAAGGATATCGACCGAATCCGCAACCGCCGCTGCTTGCGCCGGCTCATGAATGTCGGTTAGCACCGGAATGCCGAGTTTTCTAACCTCTCCCAAAATCCGGAGGCCCTCCTTCAAGCCCGGCCCTCGATAGGATCGAATACTGGTGCGGTTCGCTTTGTCGAACGATGCTTTGAAGACGAACGGGCCTGCCGCTTCGCGGATCGCGTTTGCTATCCCAAGCACGTGGGCTTCGCTTTCGATAACACAAGGGCCTGCGATGAGCGCTACAGGCGCGTCATTGCAAAAGGTCACGCGCCCGTCACCCTCGCCGACGGAAACCGCCCGGCTCATTGCGCCTGCGTGTACTCTAACGTTTCTGTTGTCTCCTCGACTTTATGGAAGCTGCTCCCGCGGTGCTTCAGTGCCGCAGCCAGAAATGCCCGGAACAGCGGGTGCGGCTCGAGCGGCTTGGATTTGAATTCCGGGTGGAATTGGCAACCCAAGTACCAGGGATGATCAGGAATCTCGCAAATCTCGACGTACACTCCGTCCGGTGTCTGCCCGGTCAGGCGCATCCCGCTCCGGAGTGAGCGGGTCGGCGAAATCGCGGTTGAATTCATACCGGTGCCTGTGACGTTCACTTACCTCCGTGGTCCCGTACGCACGATGAGCAAAGCTGCCTTCCGCAAGGCAGCATGGGTAGGCACCCAGCCGCATCGTGCCTCCGAGTTCGTCCACCCCTTTTAACTCGCGAAGCTTATAGATGACGCGATGTGGCGTCGAGGGGTTGAATTCCGTCGAATCCGCATCCGCCAACCCGCACACGTGGCGCGCGAATTCAATAACCATAACTTGCATGCCCAGACAAATGCCAAAAAACGGTATCTTCTCTTCACGCGCGAACCGGATGGCGTGCAGCATTCCCGTGATACCCCGCTTGCCAAACCCTCCAGGCACCAAAATTCCATCGAAGCGCCTGAGCTGATCCTTGCACTCCGGCCAGTCCAGCAGGTCCGCTTCAATCCAATCGATGCTCACCCGGGCCTGATGCGCGATTCCAGCATGCAGCAGAGCTTCCTTGAGGCTCTTATAGGAATCCTCATACTCGACGTACTTGCCCACCAGGCCAATACTTACTTCGCGCGTCGGGTGCTTCATTCGTTCCACCATCTCCATCCAGTTGGAGAGATCGCGCGGAGCGGCTGTCACATTCAGCAGCCGGAGAATACTCTCGTCCACTCCCTGTTCCGCGAAAACCAGCGGAATCTCATAAACGGAGTGAACGTCTTTCGCTGTAATGACGCCTTTCACGTCGACGTCGCAGAACAGCGCAATCTTTTCCTTCACCTCATGCGGCAGGTGCCGCTCCGAGCGGCATAGCAAAATATCGGGCTGGATGCCCGTCGAGCGCATGTCTCTTACGCTGTGCTGCGTCGGCTTGGTCTTCAGCTCTTGAGCTGCCGCAATCCAGGGAACAAGCGTCAAGTGAACGAACAGTGTGTTCTCGCGGCCTTCCTCATGGCGCATCTGGCGAATCGCTTCGATGAAGGGGAGAGATTCAATATCGCCAATGGTCCCGCCAATTTCGATGATCGCGATATCGACATCCGCTGCCACCTTACGGCAGGCTGCTTTGATCTCGTTCGTAACATGCGGAATAACTTGTACCGTCTTGCCTAAGTAATCGCCGCGCCGCTCGCGTGAAATGATGTTTTCGTAAATACGACCCGAAGTGAGATTGTTACTCTGCGTCAAAACCGCGTGGGTAAAGCGCTCATAGTGACCCAAATCGAGATCCGTCTCCGCGCCGTCATCGGTCACGAAAACCTCACCGTGCTGGAGCGGGCTCATGGTCCCGGCGTCCACGTTCAAATAGGGGTCAAATTTCTGAAGAGTTACGCGCAACCCGCGGCTCTCAAGCAAGCAGCCGATCGACGCGGCCGCAATTCCCTTTCCCAGGGATGAAACAACGCCGCCAGTAACAAAGATGTACTTAGCCATGACTCTCCTTCGAAAGCCGTGCCTCAAGGACCCTTACTGTCTCAGCTCATCAGGCGCGATTCTACAGAACCGGCGATGGAGGAAAACAGTTCATTCACTCGTTCCAAATCTTCAGGTGTGTCCACTCCCAGGGACTCATACTCCGTCTCGACCACGCGAATACGGTAGCCGTTTTCAAGCGCGCGCAATTGTTCCAGGCGCTCGGCTTCTTCGAGCGGGCCGACACGGAGATCCGGGTACCGCAGCAGAAAATCCCGGCGATACACATACAGTCCAACATGCTTCGAATACTGAGAACCCGCGGTCAATCCGTCGCGCTCGTAGGGAATGGGACAGCGCGAAAAATAGATGGCATCGTTCAGCAAATTCGTCACAACCTTCACGACATTTGTATTCAGGATGTCGGTCGGGTCCGTGATCCGTTTCTTAAGCGTGCCCATGGAAACTTCGTCATCGCCATGAACCGACAGAATCGCGGCGTCAATCGCGGCGGGATCGATCAATGGCTCGTCGCCTTGTATGTTCACGTACAACGAGGCTTGTTCGGATGAAGCGATCTCGGCAAGGCGGTCGGTACCGGAGCGATGGTCGGCTCGAGTGATTCGCGCGCGGGCTCCAAACTGGCGAGCGGCGGCGGCGATGCGTTCGTCATCGGTCGCAATCACAACGTCATCGATATAGCGCGATTCGCGAGCACGCTCATAAACGTGCTGCAACATCGGCTTGCCGGCGAGCCCGGCGAGGACTTTTCCAGGGAACCGCGAGGAGGCAAATCGGGCGGGGATTACGCCCAAAATCCGCCTCCGCACAACTGAGTGTATCACGCGTTTCGAGCCCAGCGGCCGCAAGGTGGCAGTGCTCGGTACTAACTATCGCGAGGCTATTGCGTAAGCCAACCTTGCTGTTTTAAGATCGCGCGAAACCCCGGAGTGTCGAGTGAAACTGTGGGGAAATAGGTTGTGACCAGCGTTCTGGTCCACCACGCGCCGGTTTGTTTTCTTTCCTGTGGAGTGGTGAAGTGATATTCGTAAAGGCGCGCGCGGACGTACCGCGGCGGCTTCCCCGGAAAGGGATTCACGCGTAGAAGGCTCAGCACCGCCGGATCGCCCTCCAACAGCTTAGCCACAAAATTCACGAACCATGGGTGATCCGCGTAGCTGGAAAAGGCTGCAAACCACATCAACCAGTCCAGCCGTAAATGATACGGCGCGATCTGCGGAGGCATGTGTCGGACATCGCCCGGTTTCCCCTTAAATTCGTATTCGCGCCATCGGGTCGATTCGGTCAGGATCGTTTCGTCCGTTCCTTCGACGATCACCTCATACCGCGGCCGTGTGATGCTTCCGAACGCTCCGTACGTACCTACCAGGTGCAGAGAATTAAAACTCGTGTTCATGATCTGCCGCGCCGAAATCATGTTCACGATGACCGGGATGCTCATGAGTGCCACCAGACCCGCTAGACCGAAAACGATCCACTTGTATACGGGACCGGGCGCGTGCATCGCCGGAGCCGTGAAAGACACGAACTTCGATAAGAATTTTCCATCAATGGTCGAAAACGCCAGAACGAGCGTTAGCCAATTCAGCCAGGAGAGATTGCCACTCGCAATGATGAATAACTGAAACACGATGGTAATCACGCCTGCAATTCCGGCAAACGGCTGCGGCAGGAAGTAACCGAATGGAACAATCAGTTCCGCAAAATGATTGAAGAGCACCCCGCCCTGGTGCGTCCATTGCGGTCCCCAATGAAAAAACCAGCTCAATGGGTTCGGCATCGGCTGCGTCTCGTAGTAATAATTCAGGCACGTCAGATCCTTCCAACACGGATCGCCTCTTAACTTAATTAGCCCGGCCCCGAACATTATGCGGAACAGCAGCCATCGAAAGAGCCAAATGACAATCTGAGGCGGCGCAACTTTGGTGTTGCCCAAAAATATCGCGAAGAAGCAGGCCTCGAGCAGAATCGATTCCCACCCGAACGCGTAGAACGTTTGACCCACATTCACGAATGACAAATAGATGATGTAGATCGCGGCCCAGGTGATGACTGAAACCCAGATGCCGAACCGTTCCGCCAAGCCGGTGATCACAAATACGGAAAGCGCGACTCCGGCCCAGGCCGCGATTGTAAATGCAACGTCCCGCGGGAACAAATAAAAAAAGCTTGGGGATAAGCGGAACGGAACCTGCCGAACCCAGAGCGGAACCGGAAGCAATCCGCGCTCGCCCAGCAAAGGACGGAATTGATTGACCGCTACCAGGAACGCGACAAGACAGATAACTCCAGTCCCTCGATACAGGAGCAACCGTGTGATCCAGTAACCCCGGACGTCGTCCATTTCACCAACGATACCCGATTCCCAGGCTTCATTCGCCTACATTTGTCGGCGTGGATTGCCGCCGCAGCGGCATCCGCAACCGCAAGACCCGTTCGCGCGCCCGCTCTTCCTCCAGGTTTCGGCTCCTCGCTCGAAGCAGATCGTTCAGCGAAACCATGCCAACCAGCCGCTTCTGCCCATCGTCGCTGATAACCGGAAAGCGCGTGAATCCGGTCTCAACCATTCTGTACACAACCACCCGTAGCGGCTCGTCGACTGAGGCCGTCACCGGTTCTCCGGATACGATCTCGCTCAGAAGCGTGTGATCTGCGTGCGCCGTTTCTTCCGATGACTTTGCTAAATGATTGCGGCTGACCAACCCTATGAGTCGCTTCTCTTCATCCACGACTGGAAAAACGTGCTGGCCGTGCGGCCGCTGGCCGGGACGAATCAGCTCGCGCGCCTGCTCGAGAGTAGCGTCGGCGGGCAGTGCGACGACTGCGGTCCGCATCACCTCGCGCACAAACAGAATCTCGAGCGGATCAATCGCATACTCGCGGCTCAAATGATACCCGCGCCGTGAAATCTTTTCTGTAAGAATCGACCGCTTCAGCGTGAGCACCGTAAACGCGTGCGCCAGGAAACAGGCAAGCAGCAGCGGTAGGAGCATGTTCAAATCGTGCGTCAGCTCGATCGCGAATACGATTCCGGTGAACGGCGATCGCATGGTGCCCCCGAGAATCGCGCCCATGCTGACTAAGGGCCAAAACCCTTGCCCGAAGTGAGGCAGGAACATGCCCGCGATGCCGCCCAGCGCGGCTCCCATCATTAATAAAGGAGCGAGCACTCCGCCCGACGTCCCCGATCCGAGCGAGATCGCCCAAATGGAAGACTTCACCAGCAGCACTCCCAAAAGAAACGAAAGCGCCACATTCCCTTTGAGCAATATGCTGATCGTGTCGTAACCCACACCCAGCGCATGAGGGAAAATCAGGCCGCCGATGCCCACAAACAACCCACCGATGGGCGGCCACCACATCCAGTGAATCGGGAGTTTCTGGAAGAGGTCTTCGGCGGCGTAAACAGCTAGCGTCAAAAGCGCCGACAGCGCGCCTGCGGCAACTCCGACAATCACGCAGCCGATCAGCCCTTCGGGTCCAATGAAGGCGGGATGCGCCGGAACGGGAAACAGCGGCCCCATCCCCAGGATGTAGCGTCTGGCGGCTCCCGCGGTGACGCTGGCCAGCGCAACGGGAATCACGCTGCGCGGCTTCCACTCGAATAGCAGGAGCTCAACCGCCAGCAACGTGGCCGAAAGCGGCGCTGCAAACGTGGCCGCCATGCCCGCCGCCGCCCCGGCTACCAGCAAAGTCTTGCGCTCGGCGCTCGTGAGATGGAAAAACTGCGCAATCAGCGATCCGAATGCGCCGCCGGTCATGATGATCGGACCTTCGGCGCCAAATGGGCCGCCGGAACCGATCGAAATGGCCGCCGAGACGGGCTTCAGGATGGCGAGCCTCGGGTGAACGCGGCTTCCGTTCATCAAAATCGATTCGATCGCTTCGGGAATCCCGTGCCCCCGAATTCGTTCCGATCCATAGCGCGCCATCAGACCCACAATCAGAGAACCCAATACCGGAACCGCGATGGCAAAGACGCCCAAGTGGTTACCGGCGGGAGAAGTCAGCGCGGTATCGATCCGTTGGTAGTAGAAGAGGTTTGTGAATAGCCCGATTAGCTTCAAAAGGAACCATGCAACATAGGCGGCAATGAATCCAATGACGATGGCCATTACCGAGATGGGGATCACCTGTACGCTGGTCGTGAAGTCGCCCAGTTCTTCCAGGCCCTTCTTCCGGTGTACTTTCGACGAGGACCCCGGCGCTGCTACGCCCATGCCCAATTTCTCTTCATAACCCTCTACTTGCATTATGGGGCAAGGATCAGGCACACTTTTATTGTAGGCGAACAAATGGAGAAAACAACAGGGAGGTCTTTTCAAAAAGGGATCTTGGAACGTTCTCGAGAAAACTTCGCCGCTCTGGGGCTTCCAGCACTCCGCTCCTTGCTTCCCAATGGTTTAGAACGTGGACTGATCGCCGAAATCTATGGTGACCGCTCCTCGGGCCGAACCTCGCTATTCCTCCATATCCTCGCTCAGGCGACCGGGAATGGCGAATGCTGTGCGGTGATTGATTGCGATGACAGCTTTCATCCGGCATCTGCTTCTGCAGCCGGCATCGACCTTAAGCGGCTGGTTTGGATACGTTGCCGGGGCAATGCCGAGCATGCGATGCGTGCCGCGGATTTTCTTCTGCATGCCGGGGGGTTCGGCGTGGTGCTGCTTGATCTGTGCGATGCCACTCCACGAGTGTTGAATCGCATCCCTTTGTCGTATTGGTATCGGTTTCGGCGCACTGTCGAAAATACGTCGACCATCTTTTTAATTGGCGCTCCGGCCGCCCAAGCGAAATCTTCCTCCCTCAGCTTGGAACTGCGATCGAAAGCGTTCCATTGGTCAGGCAAACCTCCTTTCGAGACCATTCGCGGAATGGAGCTCAATGCCACGCTGCGCAAATCGCCAGTCATCAGTCCAAAACCGCTGGCCATTCAAATGGTGGCGTAATGTACGCGTGCATTCACGCTCTCGCTGCCGGCAACAGTAGTGAGCTGTTGCATCTGGCGCTCGCATTTTGTCCGATTGTCGAGCAGACTTCGAAAGATACCGTTGTGTTCTCGATTGCAGCGCTCCGCAAGCTGATCGGATCGCCGCACCAGATTGCTTCCGAAATTTGCCGCTTGGGCCATGATCGCCGGCTGAATGCCAGTCTCGCGATTGCATTCAATCCGGATACGGCCATCCTGCTTGCGCGCAATATCACAGGCGTAACTCTTGTAACGCAGGGTGACGAGGCCGCAAAACTGGCCACTCTGCCGCTCAGTTCCTTATTCGCGCATGACACGCCCGTAGAACCCGGCATTCTCGATATTTTGCATCGTTGGGGATTGAAAACGTGCCAGGATTTCGCTGCATTGCCCGAATCCGGAGTGGCCGAACGCCTGGGTAGCGATGGCATTTACCTCCGCAATCTTGCATGCGGCAAAATCAATCGTCCACTGCGCGTTCCCGCGCCCGAGACTAAGTACGAAGAGCGAATGGAGCTCGAGCATCCGATTGAACTTTTGGAGCCGCTGCTGTTCTTATTGGGAAGTGCGTTGAAAGAACTGTGCGTGCGTTTGCGCGCGCAATCGCGAGCGGCACGTCTGCTCGAAGGACATTTCGATTTGGAAGATCGCAAAGTATATCGATGTGAGCTGGAATTTCCTGCGCCGCTCGATGACAGTGCAACTTTATTGAAATTGTTGCAGCTTCATTTGGAGCGGCATGGGCCCGAAGCGCCGGTCATGGCTTTTCTTTTGCGGATCGAGCCTGTCGAGCCGAAACGCGTGCAACGCGAATTCTTCCTCCCGGCCACGCCTGCTGCAGATAAGCTGCACGTTACGTTAGCGCGAATCGCAGGTCTCGTCGGTAAAGAAAATGTTGGAACGCCGGTGCTGCTGAATACGCACCGGCCGGACGCATTTGAATTACATGAATTCACCCCTTGCGCGCTTCCTGCGCCCAACGCCCCGCAAGAGGAAAATCGACAGGAAATCATTTTGGCAATGCGCCTGTTCCGGCCGGCGCTTTCTGCGCGTGTCACACTTTGCGGTTTCGTTCCTGGCAAGGTTGTTGCTTCGAGTGTAAAGGGAAATGTTTTACGGTCGGCGGGCCCGTGGAAAACATCGGGCGAGTGGTGGACTTCCACATCCTGGACCCGGGAAGAATGGGATGTGGCCTTGGACGATGGCGCGCTGTATCGTATTTACCGCGATTCGCAAACGAGCGATTGGTACGTACACGGCGTCTATGACTAAGCTTTCTGTCCATCGGGCTCTTTAAGATCGGCCTCCCGAAACAACACGGCCGAGTGCTCGACGATGTCGTAAGGATCTTGGCTGACCGGTCTAGGTTCCCCAATCGTTGCATCTTTGGTGTCGAAGACGAGTTCCCAATGACATGCCGTGGAGCAGTCAGGAAGATAGAACGGAATGTGCTCCTGATGCGGATTCAGACAGAAAAAGAAGGTGTCGTCATAGATGGGATCGCCATGTGCGTCGACGTCATTCAGAGTTCTTCCGCTAAGCCGCATCCCGAGGCACCGAACCCATCCGGCTTTCCATTCGTCTTCGGTCATCTCGTGCCCGTCTGGACGATACCATGCAATGTCGTGCACCTCGAAACCGTCCACCTTGTGCCGGCCGGCAGTTTCGGGGCTGATTTTGCGATCCTGAAAGAATTTTCTGCGATGAAAGTTTGGGTGGGCCAAGCGCAACGCAATTAGTTTTTTCGTAAACTCTAATAACGCTTTTTTGCGGTCGTCCAGGTTCCAGTCCACCCAGCTAATCTCATTGTCCTGGGCGTAGGCGTTGTTATTGCCGTTCTGCGTCCGGCCGATTTCATCCCCTCCGCAAATCATGGGAACGCCTTGCGAGAGTAGCAGAGTCGCCAAGAAATTCCGCTCTTCGCGTTCCCGAAGCTCCACGATTCTTGGGTCGTCTGCCGGACCTTCGACGCCGTGATTCCACGAGTGATTATCGTTTGCTCCGTCGCGGTTCTCCTCGCCGTTCCCCTCATTGTGCTTGTTGTCATAGCTCACCAGATCCTTCAGAGTGAAACCATCGTGAGCAACAACGAAATTGATGCTTGCCGAGGGCCGGCGTCCATCCCGCTGATAAAGATCGCTGCTGCCGGTTAGACGGTATCCAAACTCTGCAAGCGTCCCGTCATCGCCTTTCCAATACCGCCGTACCACATCGCGATACTTGCCATTCCACTCCGCCCACAGCACGGGAAACTGGCCCACTTGATATCCGCCTTCGCCCACATCCCACGGTTCAGCGATTAACTTGACGTTCGACAGCACAGGATCTTGATTGATGACGTCGAAGAATGCCGACAAGCGGTCCACATCGTGAAGCTCCCGCGCTAGCGTCGATGCCAAGTCGAAACGAAAGCCATCGACGTGCATTTCGAGAACCCAATACCGTAAGCTGTCCATGACCAGCTTCAGCACCTGGGGATGCCGCATATTCAGGGTGTTTCCGGTGCCTGTGTAATCCATGTAGTAGCGCGGGTTGTCATTCATCAGGCGATAGTAGGTGGGATTATCAATGCCGCGAAAGCTGAGCGTCGGGCCCATCTGGTTGCCTTCCGATGTGTGGTTGTACACGACGTCCAGGATGACCTCGATGTTCGCGCGATGAAGCTCGCGAACCATGGTTTTGAACTCGCCGATTTGTTGCCCCCTGTCCCCCGAACTTGAATATCGGGCGCTGGGCGACAAGAAATTCGTCGTGTTGTATCCCCAGTAGTTCCTCAGCCCTCTATCGAGCAATGTCTTGTCGTCCAGAAACTGATGAATGGGCATCAACTCAACCGCGGTGATCCCCAGGTTCTTGAGGTACTCGATTATGGGCGGCGAAACAAGTCCACTGTACGTGCCGCGCAGATCTTCCGGCACATCCGGGTGACGTTCCGTAAAGCCCTTCACGTGAAGCTCGTATATGACGGAATCGTGAAGCCGTGTTCCGGGAGGACGGTCGTTCCCCCAATCGAAATGCGAGCTTGTCACCACGCCTTTCGGCATCCCCGCGGCGTCGTCCTGCGGGTCACAGCTAAGGTCTTCACCGGGATCGCCCAGCCGGTATCCAAACACCGGGAAGTCCCAATTCACAGACCCGGCAACGGCCCTTGCATAAGGATCAATCAAGAGCTTTGCAGGATTAAAGCGAAGGCCTTTCTCGGGCTCGTAAGGGCCATGAACCCGATATCCGTACAGTTGACCGATGCTGAGGCCGGGAAGATAGCAATGCCAGACATTTCCCGTGCATTCATCGATTGCCACGATTTCCTGGTTATCAGAATTCAGCTCCTCGAACAGGCAAAGCTCCACTTTTGTGGCGTGCTCTGAATAAAGCGCAAAATTCACTCCGGTGCCGTCCCAGGTTGCCCCTTGCGGATACGGCAATCCCGGGAAGATTTTTCTCTGCATTTGAGTGATGATTCCTTTCTCGGCCAAAAAAGTCGATAAAGGCCCACACCGGAGATGTAAGTTCTTTTGAATTTGTTACCTAGCGGAATCGTCGCCAATGCCAACGTACTGGTACGGGATGCAGGTCGGCAGCGTTGAGCGCGTAGATTGAAGATGTGGAGCGAGAACGTGCACATCTGGCTTCGCTCGTAACGGATTTCGAGCGCGCGGGAAACGACATTGCCATCGTGACCCGCCGGGGTGTTCGGCACCGCTACACTAGCTATGCAGAACTCGCTGTTCTCGCGCGCCGGTTTGCTGCAGAACTGGCAATTCGAGGCATCAGTAAAGGCGATCGCGTCCTGATGTGGGGCGAGAATGGCGCGGTCTGGGTCAGCGCTTTTTTCGGGTGCATCTTGCGCGGTGTCCTGCCGGTTCCGCTCGACGTCGCGAGCACGCAGGAATTCGCATCGCGCGTGGAAGCGGACGTTTCGCCCAGCCTCATCGTCGGCGATCAGGACAAAATCGGCCATTTGGGCGCGGACTGTCAGCATCTGGCATTTGAGGAATTCGAGACGGCGCTCACCACCGAAACAGCCGGAGCCATTGAAGATCTCCACGAGAGCGATCCTCTCCAGATTGTCTTCACGTCGGGAACGACTGGAACCCCGAAAGGCGTGGTTCACACCCATAAGAATGTGCTCGCGAGTCTTCTGCCGATGGAGCGGGAGATCGGGAAATACCGCAAATCTGAACGGCTTGTGCATCCGATTCGAATCCTGCACACGCTGCCGCTGAGCCACGTTTTTGGCCAGTTCATGGGGTTATGGATTCCTCCTCTGCTCGCGCTCGAAATCCACTATGAATCGCGGCTGGTGGCTGCCGACATGGTGGAGCGCATTCATAATCGGCGCATTTCCGCGATTGCTGCAGTGCCGCGTGTTCTCGAGTTGATGCAGAACTATCTGCTGAACCGGTACCCTGATTTATCGCAAGGCATGGCCGCCTCCGCTGCTATGAGCGAATGGAAGCGATGGTGGCATTTTCGAAAGATTCATCGCCTCCTCGGCTGGAAATTCTGGGCGTTTATCTGCGGCGGCGCTTCGCTGCCCGCCGCCGCGGAGCAGTTTTGGACAGCACTGGGATTTGCCGTCGTTCAAGGCTACGGGATGACCGAAACGACGGCTCTGGTCAGCTTGAATCATCCGTTTCATCCCGCGCGGGGGACCATCGGTCAGGTGTTGCCGGGGCGTGAAGTGCGGTTGAGCAACGAAGGCGAGGTCCTGGTCCGCGGCGACACCATCTCGGACGCAACGTGGCAAAACGGACAGCTACAACGGCAAAATTCCGAATGGTTGCCGACGGGCGATCTGGCCGAATTTGATGAACGCGGCAATCTGCGCTTCCGCGGGCGCAAGAAAGATGTGATTGTCACCTCTTCGGGGTTGAACATTTATCCGGAAGATGTCGAGACCGTTCTCGCGCGGCAACCTGCCGTTAAGGCGTGTACGGTAGTGGAAGCTGCCTCGGATCACGGGCCCGAGCCGGTCGCCGCGTTGGTCATGAGCGGCGATTCCGACCCCGGTGCGGCGGTCTCGTCCGCGAACAAAGAGCTCGCCGAATTCCAGCGGGTCCAGCGCTGGGTTGTTTGGCCCGAACCGGACTTGCCCCGCACGTCCACAGGCAAGGTCCTCCGCCGCGAGGTTGCGCGGCGAATCGAAACCGGCGAGCTCGACACCTCCACTCCTCAATCGGTCAACGGCGATCTGAATCTGGACAGCCTCGGCCGCGTGCAGTTGCAAGCGCAAATCGAACAGCAGTTCGGCGTATCGATTGACGATTCCGCTCTGCAGAAAGCCACAACGGTCGATGAGGTGCGAAATTTGATCGCGCGTACTCCAGCCGGTGCTTCGCGTTCCGCCGGAGAGGGCGAGCAGCATGTGTATCCGCGCTGGCCGTGGACTTTCCCAATGCAAGCGATTCGCAGCGCTTTTCTCGAAGTTATTGCCATGCCGCTGCTTCGTTTCCTTGCCAAGCCCAAAATCACAAGAACCGTGGTCGAATGGCCCACCTCGCCTGTGTTTATCGTTTCCAATCATGTAACTTCCTACGACGTGCCATTCATTTTGTATGCCTTGCCTGGCCGTGTGCGCCGCCGTACAGCGGTGGCAATGTCGGGCGAAATGATTTATGACTGGAGACGCGCCCGAAACCAGGGCCACTGGTTTTTGAATCTTATCGCGCCCTTAGAGTACGTGCTCGTGACGGCGCTCTTCAACATTTTTCCGCTTCCGCAATTAAGCGGTTTTCGGCGCAGCTTTGCTCATGCCGGGGAAGCAATGGATCGAGGCTACAACGTACTTGTGTTTCCAGAAGGGCGCCGTTCGGACGACGGAACGCCACAGCCGTTCAAAGGTGGCGCTGGCCTCCTATGGAAAGAGCTGGGCGCATCCGCGGTGCCCGTCCGCTTGCACGGCCTGGGCGAAATCAAGGCTCGCCACGAGCGCTGGTTCCGTTCAGGCCGGATCACTATTTCCGTGGGCAAGGTTCTTTCACTGGACGCCGACAAATCGCCCGAGGAATTGGCCGAGCTTCTACGGCAAGGTGTGTTCGGTCAATGAGGCGAATCGCGATCCCGGTGGAAGACCTGGCGTGCGATTCCATGTAGAAATGGCGCGCCAAATACTCCGATGCCCAGTACGCTGCCAAAAAGCGCCATAGCCTCGTAGCTCTCGCGTCCTTGCCGCTGCCAGTACACGTCGCTGAGATTGAGCCACAATGCGAATTCGTCGAGCGTTAAGGCCGCCGCCACGCCGTACAGCATCGACGTCAAACGGCCTGTCCATTGCCATGATGTAGGGGCCCCGGTTCCGATCTCGAGCAGCCAGGAATACCCCACCAACAGCAGGAGCAGAATGCCCCAAACGAGATGGTGAATGTGCCTCCCCCGCATCTCGACGTTATGGAACGGCCCGATATTGTTGTGAATCGCGATCGTGAGGCAACGGACCACCAAAACGGCCGTGAAAAATCCGACCGAGGCCAAAAATAGCCGCTCGCGCCGGCTCTCTCCCAGGTGCTTCTTATAGAGGGATCGCAGGCCGCTGCTCGATACGATCACCACCAGTAGCGCAAGAATCGCCGCGATAATCAGCGGAGCTACCCAAAAGCTTCGATGTGTCCAGGGCATGGAAAGACAATGTTATTGCATGCGCGAGGCCCAATCCGCAAGTGCATCCACGATTCCCTGAGCGGTATGGACGCGAGCTTCTGCATCTACGGCGAGCCCCAATTTGCGTACCGCGTTCGACGTAATTGGCCCGATGCTTGCGATTTTTGTGCTTCGCAGCGATTCGATTCCCGCAAGTTGCGCAAGATGGTCTACTGCGGATGGGCTCGCGAACGTAACCCAATCCGGATACGGCGCGCGGAACACGAGCGCTACTTTTTTTTCCGATTCCGGCGGGGTAACGTTCCGGTATGCCTCGACCACAGTCACGCGGGCGCCCCGGTTTCGCATCGCTGCGCCCGCTACATACCGGGTAACCGCTGCGGTTGGGACCAGAATACGACGGTCTTTCAAGTCCTCTGCGCTAAACGCCTCGGCCAAACTCTCGGCAACATATGTTTCCGGGGTGATGCTCACGCGGAAGCCCAGCTTTTCTGCAATTCGCTGAGTCGCCGGCCCAATCGCAGCAATTTTGGTTTTACTGACGGGATTGGGCGTTGACGGCATCTCGGCCGCAAATCTCGAAGCTGCATTGGCGCTGGTAAAGATGATCCAATCGTATTCTTCCCATCGGTGCGCCGCTTCCCGCAAAGGTCCCGGATCCTCAGGGTCTGCAAGAGCGATCATCGGGAGAAAAATTACCTCAGCTCCCAGCTCCTGCAGCTTGCCCACCAGCTCCCCAGCCTGATGCGGAGCACGGGTCACGACGATGCGGAGCCCTCGCAGCGCGCACATTATCGGCTTTCGTCGAGGATGGAGCCGGCGCCGCGGCTTGCCAATTCCTCCGCCACTTCCTGGCCCAACTTCTCAGCAGTGCGGCGATCGCCTTGCCGTTTCACGCGCACGTGCCGGGTCCCGTCCGCCGAGATCACGATCGCACTGACTTCGAGCAGGTCTCCGAATGATTCCGCATACGCCCCGAGCGGCAGCTCACAATGGCCTCCAAGCGCGCGCACTACGGCTCGTTCGCAAGCCACAGCTTGGCTCGACGGCTCGTCATTTATCTGCCCACAGATCTCCTGGGGCCACCCACCTTCGCGTGTCTCTACGGCGAGAGCGCCTTGTCCGGGTGCCGGGCACATCTGCTCCGGAGACAGAGTTTCCACAATCTCGGGATCGAGGCCCAAGCGCTGTAGCCCGCTACGCGCGAGAACAAGCGCATCATATCGGCCTTCCCTCAGCTTTCGCAAACGCGTATCGACGTTGCCGCGAACCGGTTGGACATGAATATCCGGCCGCAACATTCGGAGCTGTGCGGCACGGCGCCCGGAGCTCGTTCCCACACGCGCGCCCGCAACCAGATCCGCGAGCCTGCACCCGACCATCGCGTCGCGAGCATCTCCCCGTTGCGGTATCGCCGCCAGTGTCAATCCCTTCGGGATCTCCGCCGGAAGGTCTTTTAGACTATGCACCGCAACATCGATCGCGCCCTGGAGAAGGGCCTCCTCGATTTCCTTCGTAAACAGCCCCTTACCGCCGGCTTCTGCCCGAGAAGCAGTTTGAAGATGATCGCCCGTTGTTCTGATGATCTCGATTTGTGTTTCAACTGCGAGCTCATTGAGGCGCCCGGCTATGTAGCGAGCCTGCCACAGAGCAAGTTGCGAGCCCCGCGATCCGATTTTCAAAAACCGCTCGCGCCGAGTCGCTGTCATCGGCTCCAGATATCACCCGAGCCGGAAAATCCGCCGTACGGCGCTGATCAGCTCCCGGTCGCGAGTTTCCGGCTCTCCATCTTTTGCTCCCGCATGCCGCCGGATTTCGGATATCGGCCCGTGCGCGATTTTGTTTACGATGCCGTGCGTCAACGCATTCAGCGCTTGCTCCTGATCGGGGGTCAGTATTCCAAGCTTCGGCCGATACCGTTCCACGACTTCGCGGCGGATCTGTTCGAGCTGGTCCTGAAGAGTCACGATCATAGGCACAACTTCGCGCTCCCGCAGACGCGCTTCGAGCCGCGAGACTTCCTCCGCGACGATGCTCTCGGCTTCCTCGGCCACTTCCCGGCGCATCTGTAAGTTCCGGTCGGCCATACGCTGCAGGTCGTCAATGTCGTAAAGAAAGGCGTGGTCTATCTTATTTATCTCTGGATCGATGTTCCTCGGGACCGCAATGTCGATGAGGAACATAGGCTGGTTGCGGCGTTCTTCGATCGCGCGGCGAACGACATCGGGCGTCAGCACAAATCCCGGAACGGCGGACGAGGCAATGACGATGTCCACCTGCCCGAGGCGTTGCGGCAACAAATCGTAGGGCACCACTTCGCCGCAAAATACCCTGGCAATCTGTTCGGCACGGGCCGGCGTCCGGTTCGCGATCAGGATCTCGCCTGCCCCGGCGCGAACCAGGTGCCGGGCGGCAGCTTCGGACATCTTGCCTGCGCCAATGATCAAAACTCGCTTTTTTTGAAGAGTGTCGAAGATCTCACGTGCCAATTCGACGGCTGCGTAACCTACCGAAATCCCGCTCCGCCCAATATCGGTCTCGGACCGGATACGTTTGCCGACTGTGCAAGCGCGCGTAAGGACCGCGTCGAGCACGCCGCCCATCGCTCCGTGATCGCGTGCTTGAGCATGGGCCCGCTTAAGCTGCCCTAAAATTTGAGGCTCACCGACGATCATCGAATCGAGACTCGCTGCTACACGAAACAGGTGACGGATGGCTTCGCTTGCCTCTAGCAGATACATATGAGGCCGGAGATCTTCAACCGTAAGACCGTCACGGTTGTCGAGAATACACTGGATCAAAACCTCGCCTGGGACGCCGTCGGCCAGGACAGCCGCCATCTCCACGCGATTGCATGTCGACAGAATGAATGCTTCTTTTGCGCCCCGGGCTTGCATTCCAACGAGCGCAGCAGGAAGTTCATCCGTCCGAAATGCCAGTTTTTCGCGCACCTGGACGGGGGCGGTCCTGTGGTTAATGCCTGCGAGCGCCAACTTCATCTCAGCACCAGGTTCCGCAAGCCTGCGTGAGTGGCCCACGTGATCACAGAGCAGCCCAACACGCCCACGGCCAGCCAAGCCATCCTGCGGCCCCGCCATCCCGCCGAGATCCGCAGAAAGATCATCGCCAGATACACCGCCCAGGTAAATAGAAAAAACGCGATCTTGGGGTCGAGGATCCAGCGCGTTCCGCTCTCGACAAACGCCCAAACCACGCCTGCAGCCGTGCCGATGGTTATAAAAACGAACCCTGCATTCATCGATTGAGTGATCACGCGGTCCAGCGTGCCGAGCGCAGGTAAAGGGGTCGACTCCGGACGGATGCTCTTCTCCTTCAGCCGCCGTTCCTGGATCAGGTAATACACAGAAGCGACCGCGGCCAGGATCAGAGCGGCATAGCCGATCAAGACCGTCGAGATGTGCGCGATTAGCCAGATGTTTCGAATCTGTGGATTACTCCAGGGTGCGACGGGGAACTCGGTTGCCCCGATCAATGTCATGAAGAATACAAGCGGAAACAGGCAGACACTGAAAATGGCGATCCGGTAGTAACTGTAGGCGAGCAAAAACAGCACGGCAACGAGGAAGGCGCAGATCGAACTCGTTTCATAGGAGTTGCTGAGCGGAAGATGGCCCATCTCGGCGCGCAGCTCGACAATCGAGACGAAGTGAAACACCGTTCCGGCCCCGAACGCGATCAGTGCCGGAATGAAAAGGCGCGTACTCTTGCGAAACAAATATATGAGTGAATAAAGCAGTCCTACGGAGTACAGAACGACAGCCGTACGCAGCCAGAGAACACTCATCCCGGGGCCCATTTCAGTATAGGGGCCAGTCTTCGGATCGCGAGTCGCGCCGGTTGCTCATATTCGATCATCGGAAGAGGCACTGGTGGCCGTAAGTGACCGCCAGCCATCAACTTAGTGAAAGGACCTTCATTTATGAATGAATTTCTAACCGGACAAAAAGCCCTGATCACGGGCGGATCGAAAGGTATCGGATTCGCCATCGCTCGGGCGCTTCGAGCCGCAGGCGCAGACGTGGTCGTCTGCGCTCGCGGCGGCAAAGAGCTGGAAAACGCCGCGGGAAAGCTCACCAAGGAAAGCGGGAAGGGGCGCGTTCTGTCCCAGCCTGCCGATGTGAGCAGCAGCGGTGAGGTGGCCGGGCTGTTCCAGTTCATCGACCAGGAGCTGGGCGGGCTGAACATTCTGATCAATAATGCGGGCAGCGGAACGTTCCGGCCCACGGCTGAGCTGACTGTCGAAGACTGGGACCGCGTCATCGGCATCAACCTCTCGGGCGCATTTTATTGCAGCCGTGAAGCACTTCAACGTTTTCAACAGGCTGGCGGCGGCTGGATTATCAACCTCAGCAGCCTTGCGGGCAAGAACCCGATTCCGGGCGGTGCGGCTTACAATGCTTCGAAATTCGGGCTAAATGGATTCACGGAAGCGATGATGCTCGATCATCGTCACGACAATGTCCGTGTGAGCTATGTGATGCCCGGCAGCGTCGACACTGGATTCGCGGGGCAATCGCCGGAGAAGCAGTCGAATTGGAAGATTGCATCCGAGGATATCGCGCAGATCGTACTAGACATTTTAGAAATGCCGTCGCGAACACTTATTAGTCGAGTTGAGGTGAGACCTTCCCGCCCGCCAAAGGACTAATCAGAAAACCCCGATAGCAGAAAGCGTAGAACAAGCTCTCTACCCGGAAGCCGCCTCTGACGATGAAAGTAATAGCAAGTGAGCATCGTCAGCTTTGGCAAGCCGCTTGCTCCAGGTAGAAGCAAAGGATTCGAGACTGGGTGGCAAGCTTGGCTCAGCCAAGTGGACGACTGCCCGGCGTGTGGAGAGAGGGAAAGAAAGATGAGTCGCCTCCGGAAAGTGCTCGACCCGACGAGAACGGGCAAAGACGCCGAATCGTTAGAGAAAGCGTTGCTGAAGTTGATTGTAGGGCAGGATGAAGCGATTGAGCAGATCGTTAACATCTACCAGATGCATGTTACTGGTCTGTCGGCGCCCGGACGTCCGGTAGGTAACTTCCTCTTTTTGGGCCCGACCGGCTCGGGCAAGACGCGCGCCGTGGAAGCGACGGCCGAAGCCCTGCTCAACAATCCTCGCGCGGTGATCAAAATTGATTGCGCGGAGTTTCAGCACAGCCATGAGATCGCGAAGCTCATCGGCTCGCCCCCGGGCTACCTCGGCCATCGCGAAACGCATCCTTTGCTGAGCCAGGAAGTCATTAACCAGCACCATACGGATTCCGTCAAGTTAAGCTTTATTCTCTTTGACGAGATCGAAAAGGCGAGCGACGCGCTCTGGAACCTGTTGCTCGGGATCCTGGACAAGGCGACGTTGACGCTGGGTGACAACCGAAAGGTTGATTTCTCGAAGACCATGATTTTCATGACCAGCAACCTGGGAGCGAGCGAAATGAGCGCGCTGATCGCGCCAAAACTCGGATTCCGAGCATGTGCCGTCCCCGATCCGACAGCCGATAAAGACCTTGGCGACAAGATGTCTCGCAGCGGCGTGGAAGCGGCGCGTCGAAAATTCACCCCGGAGTTCATGAACCGCATCGACAAGATCGTGGTGTTCAAGCCGCTCGGACAGCCGGAGCTGCGCCGAATTCTGGATCTGGAGCTCGGTCAAGTACAGCAGCGGATTCTTCTCTCGGCGGCCGAGAAATCGTTCGTCTTCACAGTTTCCGATTCAGGCAAGAGCCTGTTGCTATCCGAGGGTACGGACGTCAAATATGGCGCCCGGCATCTGAAACGAGCGATTGAGCGGCTGGTCGTTCACCCGGTTTCGAATCTCATCGCCACCAGCCAGGTGAATTCCGGCGATTGGATCCAGGCGGACCTTGATCCCGAACGGAATTGCCTGATATTCACGAAGGAAGCCGAGGGGCTCGAAGTGCACGCCATGGCGCGGATGATCGGTGATAATTTCCGCTTGCCCGCAGCGGCTGCCGCCGCCCCCGCTCCCACGGAGCATCCGAAAACCGCATCGGCGCGGTCGTCGAAGAAATAGGTCGAGCCGCTACAACGTCGACAACAAACCGGTAGGTGGGCTAACAGTACCGGTTGAGTGACGGTTTCCGTGCGCCCTGCCGAGATCTTGTGATACTACCTCAGGCTTGTCGAGGATGGCACCATCCGGACGATGGATGGACTTGGCGATCTGCCCTAATCGGATCTTCGGACCTGTTGGACAACTGCTACATCCTGGACGCGTACCGGCGTTTTGCGCTGCGCGATGAGCACCGCGCGGCCAATATCCTGTGTTCGATTGAACAAGCCGACTTCGCGAATACTAGTTGCTGTTTGCCTTCCTGAGTGAAGCTACTGATAAATCTGGCCAACCGGGTTCCAATCCGTGCCCATTTGCGGCTGAAGACTGTTCGGTAACGTGACCTGCGAGAGCCGCTCCATTGCCTTCTGGCGATTCCAATCGTTGTTGGAGGAATCGTCAAAAATCAGCATCACGCTGGATAGTCCAAAACAGAGAGACCGATCGCTGGTGCTCCAAGTGAGGGATCCCGTTCATCTTGATTTCGATGGGGATGGTCACCTGCTGCTCCACTTCTTCGGCAGCCCGGCCCGGCACTGCGTGATGATCTGAACGTAGTTGTTCGCAACATTGGGCAAACTGTGGAACGCGATGCCGCCTCAAATCAGCAAGACAACGGTAACGGCCAGTATCAGCACCCGGCTTCCCAGGGCGAAGTCAACGAATGCTCGGATCATGAGGTTCTGGAAATACGCAAGAGGAGACCCAAAAACCATCCAATCACATCGCGATTACGTACAGAATAGAAGCAGTTTCCTCGAGACAGGCTGTGAGGAGAGTGCAATGAGAACTCTAGCGAGCATGTTTGCGATATGCGGGGCATTCTTTGGGCAGGCGGGGTTCGCGCAGATCGACCGCCCCCTATCGGGGCTTCAAAATCGCTACACCGCGGCGGAGCTCAAGGGCATGAAAACCGATGAGCGGATCTCGTTCCTTCACGCCAAGCTAAAAACCCAGCCGAATGACGAGCGTCTCGAGGGTCTATTGGCCGCCGCGTTTCTTCAGAAGCTTCGGGAAACCATCGATCCGGTCTATCTTCGAAATGCGGCAGGTGTTGTCGACCGGATGCTCTCGGCGAATCCCAAGAGTTACATGGCCCTGAGACTTGAAAACGAGATCGATATGCAGCGCCACGATTTCCCAAAGGTGGCAGCACGCGCTCGCGAATTGCTAGAGCGGAACCCTAGTGATTCCGGCACAGTTGGTTTGTTGGGCGATGCCCTGATGGAGATGGGCAAATACGACGAAGCGGGCGAGGCTTACACGCGGATGACTGAGCTATCACCGAATCTATTCAGCTACAACCGGCTGGCGTATCACCGTTTCGTGACCGGCAACGCGGTCGAGGCGCTTTCCTGGATGTCCGAGGCCGTACGCGCGGGAAGCGATTCGCCGGAGAACCTGGCATGGTGTCTGGTGGAATTCGGCGATTTGTTGTTCAAGACCGGTCACGTGGAGGAAGCAAAGGCTGCATACAAACACGCGTTGTTGAGTTTTCCGGATTACCATCGAGCGAATGCCGCGTTGGGACGATTACTGGCAGCAGAAGGCGACGATTCAGGCGCAGTGGAACACGTGAAAAAGGCTCAAGCGGCGGTCCCGTTGCCCGATTACGCGGCGATTCTCGAAGCGCTATATCGCCGAGCTGGAAACAAGGAGGAGGAAAACCGTCAAATCGAGCTGATCGACACGATCGACAAGCTCATGAAGGTGAACGGGGAGACGATGAATCGCAATCTCGCCGTTATTTTGGCCGATGAAGATCGGAAACTGGATCGCGCGCTGGAGCTTGCTCAGGTGGAATTCACGGTCAGAAACGACGTATTCACCTATGACGCTCTGAGCTGGGTCGAATACAAGCGGAAGAGCTATACCGAAGCAGCGGCCGCAAGTGAGAAAGCACTTGCAAAGGAAACTCCGGATCCCATACTCTACTACCACGCCGGCATGATCGATGCTGCTCTCGGGCGGAAAGACGCTGCAAAGCGTCATCTGGAACGGGCCCTAGCTCTTAATCCGAAGTTCGACTTCCGCTATGCGACTGAAGCGAAGCGGACGGTACAGACTCTCAGCAATCCATGACTCAAAGAGCCCAGCGGCCGGGTTGCGCCCAGCCAAGCGAAATCGCCGTCATGCCCAGACCCAGGCAAACAACGATTATCGCGGAAAATACAGGAACTAGTCGGAAAAACGGGTGAGACGTGATGCCCGACCGAGCGGGAATCAATTGCTTCGCATAAATTACGAGCACGCCAATTCCCATCAGCACCAGCGCCAAGCCGAAGCTAAAACCGATCAACAGAATCAGTCCCAATCCCGCGTGACCTAGCGCGATTGCACTGAGCAGGAGAACTAAAGCCGAGGGACATGGAACGAGACCACCGCTCACGCCGAGGGCGAGCAGACTTCCGAGCGTGATCTTGCCATCGGGGACATGACTGTGCGGACGCCCGCTGTGACTGTGTACATGAGGGCCATGCGCGTGATGGTCCCCGTGTTCGTCGCAATCAGCGTGACTGTGCTCGTGATATCGGTCGTCGTGATGGGTATGTGGATGCGTGTGGGGATGCGAATGAGTATGTATGTCTTGGCCCGATCGGGGTAAAAGCGCCTTGGCGCGCTGATACAGTAACATGACTCCGATCGACACAATCGAAAGACCGGAAATGGCGCCCAGCCAGGGAACAATTCGGTCGGGAACGATGTACTTCTCGAAAAATAAGACGCCAAGACCAAGCAAGAACACGGTCATCGTGTGGGTAAGGGTAACTGTGGCGCCGAGAAATACGGCGTGTTTTATGGCACCCCTGCTTCCAACCAGGTAGGCGGCCACAATTGTCTTTCCGTGACCAGGGGATAAAGCGTGAATGGCGCCGAGTCCAAACGCGACCGCGATGCCAATCAGAATCAATGGGAACCCAATCTCACGGGTCTGCAACAAGTGGGAAAGGAAATCTCCTTTGACGACCGTGCCCGCAGCAATCGGCTGCTGTGCCGCAAAGCTTGGCGCGGCGGCGGGTTTTGTGGCCTTCGCCGGAACGGGTTTCGACGTATTTTGCGCAAACGCCGGCACCGCAGGAGGTAATCGGCGAGCACTCAGTACCGGGGCCGGACGCTTCATGCGCCACTTCACAGATGCAGTCACATCCTGGGGCGGCGTCGTCAAGAAATCTGTCGGATAACGCGTCAAGCCTTCGCTCAGATCTTTATCGAAATCCTTCTCGTGAGAAGCGCTGACGATCTCAACGCTTCTGCCGCCGCGGATGACAATTTCCTTCCATCCAGTCCGGTCCGGATAATTGCGGTCTTGGTATTCCAGCGCGCCTGATCGCAGAGCCAGCTTCGCTGTCATTGTGATGCGCAAAATCGGCATTCCGCCCGCGCCGTCTTGGATAACGATTTCAACACGCTGAAGCTCCGGTGAAATCGGACGCCGATTGTCTTCGATAACTAAATTCCCGAGCCAGCTGTCGGCTTGGGCTCTCGCGCGGAGCTGGAGTGTAGCGGAATTTTGGGCGCCGATATGCCATTCCTGGAGCAATGTGAAAGTGGGAATCTCTGCGAAATCCAGCACGTAGTTAAGAGTGCTTTCGTTGCCGAGGTGTATGCACGCATAGTGATTGATGCTAAAGTTTCCCATCGGATGAGCGCCGGCGATGAGGGCCAAAAAGAGCGGGATGAACAGGAGGCGGATTCGTGACATGGCTCAGTGCTCGTGCGGCGCAACCAGGAGTTCGATCTTTTTGGCGTGATTCAGGATCTTGGGATCTTTTACCCCGACCGCGAGAGCCTTGCTGATCTCAACCTGTGCAGCTTTGTAATCGCCGTGAGCTGCCAGCGCCCACGCATAGCAATCCAACGTATACACGTCATGGCGTCGCGCAAGCTCCTGTTTCGCGATAAGAAGCGCTTCGGCCAATCTATGCGCATGGTCAACATAGTAGGCGATCAATTCGCGATTTGAATTATGGGCGCGGCTCGCTTGGGCAAGCGCTTTTCTTTCGAATTCGACGAATGACGTTTGGGCTTCGTCCTTCTTGCCCGCCAACTCCTGCGCCTCCGCGAGCGCGTACAGGTTTTTCGTGCTCGGCACGATGCCGTATTGTTTTCTCAGCAGTTCAACAGCATCGTCATACCGCTTCTGCGCCAACCGTACTTCGGCAAGATTGCGTACGGCCGGATCGTAATCGGCGAAAACACCCAGAGCGCTGTTCGAGTATTTCTCGGCTTTAACGAGATCGCCCTGTTCCAGGTACACGTGGGCCACCTGCGTAGAGGATTCGAGCGCGGTTTTCCAGCTCAGTTTGCGGAGTAGCAGCGTAAGCCATTTTGAGGAAGTCAATCGCGCCGTCGAGATCGCCATAAATATCGCGCAGATATGCTCCGTGCGTAAGCCCTGCGGCATTGCCGGCCCGCAGTCTCAACATCCACTGGGCGGATTCCTCGGCGGCAGCGTAGTTGCCGAGCGCCATGTCAGCATCTGCAATATAGCCATAAACAGCAATATCGTCGGGGGTGCGCTTGTTCAACGGCTGTGCCACTTCGAGCGCCTTCTCGAACTCGTGCCGCCCCAGCAGAATGACGGTCTCGACCTTAAGCCCTTCAAAGTTATCCGGCGCCAATTCAAATGATTTCCGAAGCGTTTCTTCGGCCTGGGCGTAATAACGTGCATCGCACCTTTCCAGTGCTCGCTGGGCATGCGCGAGCGCAAGCGCGTTGTAGTATTCGAAATGATTCGGGCTTTTTGCGATCAGATGCTCGGCATTCGCAATCGCGGCCTCGGCCGGGGAGGTCGCGATTGCTTGTACATTGCTGAGGAGAACGGTTAAGACAAGTGCGAGAAGCATTCGCGAAGCTTCCCCGATCGCAGTTACTCTACCGGACAGATTCCGTCAGGCAGTGCGGGGCATCCATGTTGGCCGGGGCCCAAGTGATGACTATTGCGGCCACTATATGCGGGAGCGACAAACGGGAAAATATCGCGCGGACGCTCCTCCGTTGCCATATTCACACCATCGCCAATGCGCGTATTGTATTTCGTTGGATCGGCCAGAATGCCAGCGACCACGCGCGCCGAAATATCGACCACATCGTCGATCGGCCGCCGGCCATTTGGGTATCCCGAGAGATCGCCGGCAAGGAAACCAAGTCGCTTCTGCTTGTCGGCCGGAGTGGGAGGTATCCCGGTGTTCAGCCGTAGGAGGTCAGCAATCGGCCCGGTATCATTCTTTCCGCAACCCGGACAGATCGGAGCAGTGTAAATGACGAGCGGCAGCAGATCGTAGCGAGGCGGCGGCGGGACCGGGATTCCGATCGATTTGAAGACCTTCGCGAGCAGCGGATCCAAATCGAATTGAGCGAACTGCTTATCTAGATACGGTTGGTCCATGCTCCACCTGTCTTTGGCGCCGATGCCGATGACCAGCTCGTTGATCAAGGCGTTGGCCATGCGTTGGACTTGGCTCCAATAGCCTGGGCTGTCGGGGTTTTCATCTGAGGCGCGGCGAATTGTCTGACCGTAGTGCCGAGAGGTGGTGGCCCACGTACCGATGACCGCGTCTTTATCGGATGCGGAGTGCAGCTTGCCATCACGGGTCAACATGGTAATCGGTACTTCAAGCACAATACTGTTCACGTTGAAGCCCGCCAAGGTGTTGGGCGCAAAATTGTCCTTGTCGGCGGCGTCCTGAGCCGGGCTCAATATTCCGTGACCGGCGCTTGCGCGGAAGTTCAGCGAATCGAAAGCCGCACCGAGATCGATGAAGAATGGATCGGCCACCGTTCCAGCGAATACACGCACGCCGTTGCCCAGATCGTAGATGCCTTGACCGCGAAGAGCGTCGTAATCGGGCATTGTGCGCGGCCCGACGTTCGTAGGCACTGCGTAGAGCGTTTGACCATTGGTCAGATCGTATTTGACGCCGTTCTTGATCATCGTGACGGTGTAGGTTTGCCGCAAGCTTAAGCCTTCAGAACCCGGACCTGAGAGATGATGTGATGGGCGGAATTCCGGCGATGCCTCCGACCGCAGCCGTGAACAAGCCGTAAACGGGCGGGCGAAGTTCGGTATGGAATTGAAACTCGAAGACAACTTCAGGCTGGGCGTCTCGGTTGTTGTCGACCAACATTGCGTACCGAATGCCGGGATCGAACGGGAAATACGTTGGACCGTTGGACGGCTCGAGAAACGGATCCACATCCAGGATCATCGTCACCCTGTCCCGGCACTCAGGGCTTACAAACGTGAACCAGTCGGTGATATCGGTCTTTTGATCGAGAGCTGTGATCGGAGCTTCACGGTGACTCGCGGCAAACATGGGCCGCGGAATTGCCAGCACGGCAGCGAGCGAAATGAACACTGCCAATCTTTGAAATCTGAACATGGGTGCACCTCCAGTGTTTACAGTACGCTAGCGGATTTCAATTGGATCACTGGGTAAACTACGAGTGTTCGTAGCCGAAAGTACCAAGTCAGGGTACTAGCGATTCGTCGGCCAGCGTTAAGGTCGGCCTGAAGTTGCTTGGAAACTCTAAGCGTACGCCGCGCTGGCCGCTGCTGCCGGTTTGCGCGCCGGTACTGCAGCAGGAGTCAGAATGTTCAAGCAGATGCCGCGAGATTTCGGCGGCCGCGCCGCTCGCGTCAATCCGATGAAAGTTGCCGCTTCTGGTAATGCCGGATCAATTGACTCGCGTTTGATTCATACACCCGCAGACGTTCGCGAACTGCGGTCTCATTGTCATCGGCACGCTGAACCAGGAGAGTGCCGTCGGCGTCGCAGACCATGGACTGGGAGCGGGAGCTCGGATCGATGCTGAGGATGCGGCCGCAAGTGGTGCACTGCAGGCGTCGCGTGATGCGCGATACAACTTCATCAGGGGAAATATCGAACTGGAACACGACCGGCTTCGGCATATGTAACGCGGCGAGCAGCCTGTCAAGGAAGCGCGCTTGGGCGACCGTTCGAGGATAACCGTCGAGGATGAATCCAGCCTCGCAGTCGCGCTGGCGAAGGCGGCTTGCGACCACCTGGTTGATCAGATCGTCGCTCACAAGTTGTCCGGACGCAAGAATCGCCTGAAGCGTGTTGCCGAGTTGTGAGCCGGAGTGGCACTCGCGACGAAGCATATCGCCTGTGGAGATGGAAGGAGTTCCAAGAGCCGAAGAGAGACGGGCAGCTTGCGTCCCCTTTCCCGACCCGGGAGCGCCTAAGAAAATGATCGCGTGAGCGCGTGAACGCAGGTTCGCCTTCCTCATCCCGTTCTAGTCTGAAGCAATGGGGAGCCGGAATCAAATTGGCTGGTCCGCTTCGGACTAGCGTCCAAAAAGCCCTGGGACTTTCCCCGGCTGAGCGTAGAATTGGAGAAACTCGACGGATATGGTGTCTGCGCAAGTACTGCAAGAGCTTCGGGAGCTGATTCACGCCCGGCGGATCAGCAGCGGCACCGCCCTGATCGCGCATTACAAGGCAGATTTCGAAGAAATTGCGCCCGGGAAGGATCTGGCGGGACGGGCGGTGGGTTGCCTGGCCCAGTGGGTGGACGTCGGGTTTGAGGACGAGGATCTGCTGCTGCGATTGCTGGAGCGCTTTCCAAAAAGCGCCCGTCAGGCGCTTCCGCTTGCAGATTACGTCCACCTGCGCATGGCGGAAGCTGTAATGGCTACTCGGCGCGGAGATTTGGAAGAAGCCCAGAAACATGTGGACACGGCGTTAGCGATCAGCGATGAAGCGGATGACCCGGTGGTGGTCGCGGTTGCAACGTTGTGGAAAGCCCGTTGCTTGCGAAAAGCCGGTGAGTACGACCAGGCGCTCGAGATCGCCCAGCGCGGCCGGGAGATGGCCAGCCAGATTGGGCTGCGATACCTGGCGGCCGTGATTCAAACCCTCGAAAGCTGGCTGTTTTTCCAGATGGGGAGAACGAAAGAGGCGCTGAGAATTTTGCAGGAAGCCGAAGGAGTGCTGCGGGACACCGATGATTTCATCGCGTTGGGGAATATCCAATCGACGTATGGGCGCATTGCGACACGAGAGGGGCGATATGACCACGCGATGCAGTATTTCGAGAACTCAATCGAACTGTTCAAGCGGCATCGATCGCTCGAGCGGTACCTCGCACGGTCATTGACGAACATCGCGCAGGCCAAGCGTTTTTTGGCGTTGCAACTGCGCCGGAGCATCGACGCGAAGCGAGAGCGGCTGAGAACGAACAGATCTCATGACGGTAAGTCGCCGCTTCTAGACCAAACCGGCGAGCTCGAACGTATGCATGACCTGCTGCGCACCGCTCGAGAGGATCTGGCGCAAGCGGGCGCAATCTACCGGCGTTCCCAGGATCATCACGGAGGGGGAAACGTAAACGTGAACCTGGCGCAGATCGATCTGGATCTGGGAAATCTGGATGAAGCCGGGCAGTTGGCCGGCGAAGCGCTGGACCTCGGAGCGGGGAAGGCGGATTATTTGCTGATGTGCCGGGCTCGCGTGGTCCAGGCGATGGTTGCGAATGCGCGCTACGAAGAGCAGATCGGAGAGGGCGAGGATCCGAGCCGGTTCGCCCAACTGGCGCACGATTGCGCGAAAGAGGCGGTGGATTTGGCCGAGCACACCGAAAGCCGGAGGTTGCGTGCCCAGGCGCATGTCTGCCACGGGATGACGCTGGTGAACGGTTTTTTCAACAATACGGAGCTGGCGAGAGCGTGCTGCGATCGGGCCGAGGCGCAGCTCGATTACGACCGGCACGACGCGCTGTGGGAAGAGATCGAGATTCTTCGAAGCAAAGTCTTGCACTCCGGCGACGAAGACCCGAATCTGCGCAAATGGTCGCAGGGAGAGGTAGGTAACAAATCCTTGCAGGAGGTGGTGGGCGATTTCGAAGAGCTACTGATCTATCGCGTATGGGAGCGCGAAGGCCGGAAGGTCTCGAGAGTCGCGCGCCAGCTTGCCGTATCGCCAAAAAAAGTGCGCCGAATTCTGCGGCACTTAGGCAAGCTTAAGGAACGCGTGGGGGAAGAAGACGGCGATTCGTGAGCTCCACGCAATCGCAATTCAATACAGGCGAACTCCGCGCGGGCCCGGTTTGCGGTTCATATGGACGGCGTCGATGAATTGGACGCTGTTGTCGGTGGAAGTCATCAGCAGGGTGTGGGTGCGATAGCCCTCGCCGAAGAAGCGGACGCCGCGAAGCAGTGCTCCATCGGTAACGCCACAAGCGGTAAAGACGATGTGGGTACCGATCGCTAAGTCGCCGGCGGTATAGATGCGGCGGGGGTTTTTGATGCCCATTTTGGCCACGCGCTGCTCGAGCTCGGGGGTATCGATGACCAGGCGGGCAACCATTTCGCCGTGCAGGCAACGCATGGCGGCGGCCGCGAGAACGCCTTCGGGAGCGCCCCCGATTCCCATCACGGCATGCACGCCGTTTCCGCGAACCGCGACCGCAATGGCGGCCGACAAATCACCATCGCTGATCAACCGGATGCGCGCGCCTTCGCGGCGGATATCCGCAATCAGGTCGGCGTGGCGGGGGCGGTCCAGCACGATGATCGTGAGGTCGCGAACATCGCGGTCGAGACGCCGGGCGATCGATTTCAGGTTTTGAGACACGGGCGCATCGAGGTCGAGCGCTCCGCGGCACGCCGGACCCGCCACAATCTTTTCCATGTAGCAATCGGGGGCGTGGAGCAGACCGCCCGGCTCGGACGCGGCAAGTACCGCGATTGCATTGGGCGAGCCCGTCGCGCAGAGATTCGTGCCTTCGAGCGGATCCACTGCAATATCGAGGCCGGGATGCTCGGCGCCTTTGGCCGAAGGAGCACCGACACGCTCGCCGATGTAGAGCATGGGAGCTTCGTCCCGCTCCCCTTCACCGATGACAATGTTTCCCGCAATGGGGACGCTTTCGAACGCATGCCGCATCGCTTCGACAGCGGCGTGATCGGACCGCTTGGCGTTTCCCTGCCCCATGGTGCGGGCGCTCGAAACAGCAGCCGCTTCGACGACTCTAACCAGGTGAAATGAAAGGTCGCGTTCAACGTTGGGTTCGGTCGATGCAACGGGGAGGGGCGCTGTGGCTGAGGAGGATCCAGCTTGAGAGACGGGCATAGTATTTCATGATAGTCTCAGTGGCTCACTCCCGTGTGACAGCGGATGAGCGCCTTGGAGGAATCCCATGAGTCGATCGACAACCTTGAATCACGTTGCGCTAGAGCGTTTTGAGTCCGCAACGCCGTTGAGCTCGAACAAACACCTGCTGCGGTGGGTGGAGAAGATGGCGGAGCTAACGAAGCCGGATGCGATTCACTGGGTGGACGGCTCCCAGGAGGAGAACGACGCCATTTGCGCGCAGATGGTCGAAAACGGAACGTTTATCAAGCTGAATGGGGAGCTGTGGCCGAACTGCTACTATGCGCGATCCGATCCAAGCGACGTGGCGCGGGTGGAAAACCGCACCTTCATTTGTTCGCTTTCGAAAGACAGCGCGGGGCCGACAAATAATTGGGTGAATCCATATGAAATGCGCAGGACGCTGAAGACGTTGTTCAGCGGGTCGATGCGGGGACGGACGATGTATGTCCTGCCGTTCAGCATGGGACCGATCGATTCGCCCATGTCGCAGATCGGCGTGCAATTGACCGATTCACCCTACGTGGTGGTGAGCATGCGGATCATGGCTCGAATCGGCCTGCCGGTGTTCCGCGAAATCGACAAAGACGTGAAGCGCGTTGTACCGTGCCTGCACAGCGTGGGAGCGCCGCTCGATCCGGGGCAAAAAGACGTGCCGTGGCCGTGCAATCGCGAAAAATACATTGTGCATTTCCCCGAAACGCGCGAGATCTGGTCGTACGGGTCCGGATACGGAGGGAATGCGCTGCTCGGAAAGAAGTGCTTCGCGCTGCGGATCGCATCGAACATCGCCCGGGATGAAGGCTGGATGGCGGAGCACATGCTGATTGTGGGCGTCGAGGATCCGCACGGGGAGAAGACGTATGTCGCGGCCGCGTTTCCGAGCGCGTGTGGAAAGACAAATTTCGCGATGATGATTCCTCCCAAAGGTTTCGAAGGCTGGAAAGTCTGGACCGTTGGCGACGACATCGCGTGGATTAAACCGGACGAGAACGGAGTGCTGCACGCCATCAATCCGGAAGCTGGTTTCTTTGGGGTGGCTCCGGGCACGTCGGTGAAAACGAACCCGAATGCGATCGCGACGCTATCGAGGAACACAATCTTCACGAACGTGGCGCTGACGCCTCAAGGCGGAGTGTGGTGGGAAGGCTTAACGGACGAGCCACCGGCGGAATGTTGGGACTGGCAAGGAAGAAAGTGGACGCCGCAGATCGGGAAGGAAACGGGCAGAACTGCTGCTCATCCGAATGCACGGTTTACAGCTCCGGCCCGGCAATGCCCAACCATTGACCCAAACTGGGAAGCGCCCGGGGGCGTGCCGATCAGCGCGTTCATCTTCGGCGGTCGGCGAGGGACGACGATGCCGCTCGTATATCAGTCGTTCAACTGGACCGACGGGGTGTACATCGGAGCGACCATGGGATCGGAGATGACCGCCGCTGCGACCGGTACGGTCGGCAAAGTTCGCCGGGATCCGATGGCGATGCTGCCGTTCTGCGGCTACCATATGGGCGATTATTTCCGCCACTGGATCAAAATGCAGAGATCGCTAACCGAGACGCCGCGCATTTTTCACGTGAACTGGTTCCGCAAAGATGCAGACGGCAAGTTTCTGTGGCCGGGCTTCAGCCAGAACATGCGGGTGCTGAAGTGGGTGGTGGATCGCGCCGTGGGGCGCGGCTTCGGTCGGGAGACTCCGATCGGATGGATGCCGCGGTACGAAGACATCGAATGGGCGGGCTTCGATTTCCCGCGCGAGAAGTTTGACCAACTGCAGGCCTTCGATCACGACGCGTGGCGGTCAGAAGTAATCGGGCAACAGGAGCTGTTCATCGAATTGCACGATCGGCTGCCGCCAGAGATGATCTATGAGCGTGAGCTGTTGATCTGCCGGATGTAATGAGCAGGGTAATCGCACTTTCGCTGCTTCTGGTTGTCCCTTCCTGGGCGCAACAGCTCGACCCGGCAACCCGCAAGCTGTCGACAGACATCTTCCGGCAACTCATCGAAATCAACACCACGGATTCGGTGGGCAACGTGACGACCGCCGCCCTGGCCATGCAGAAACGCCTGCTCGACGCCGGTTTCCCGCAACGGGATCTGGCGGTATTGGGCCCGAACGATCGCAAGAAGAATCTTGTCGCGCGGCTGCGGGGAACGGGGACGAGCGGGCTAAAACCGATCCTCGTGATTTGCCATCTGGACGTGGTGGAAGCGCGGCGGGAAGACTGGACGACCGACCCGTTCCAGTTCATCGAGAAGGACGGCTATTTCTACGGGCGCGGCACGCAGGACATGAAAAACGAGGATGCGATTCTGGTGACCACGCTGATCCGGTTTCAAAAAGAAGGGTACAAACCGGACCGAGACATTATCCTCGCGTTGACCGCCGGCGAGGAGAGCGGTCTATCCAACGGCGTTGATTGGCTTCTGAAGCATCACCGCGATTTGATCGATGCCGATTTCGTGCTGAATCCCGACGCGGGCGGCGTGATCACCGAGCATGGCAAACCCATCGATGTGGACGTGGAAGCGACGGAGAAGTTGTATGCCGATTTCGAGCTCACGGCGCGCAACGCGGGAGGGCACAGCTCGTTGCCGGTTCCCGACAACGCCATTTACCACATCGCAGATGCGCTGGGGCGTCTAGAGCGCTCGCCGTTTCCGTTTGAGCTGAACGCGGTTACCCGCTCGTATTTCGAGCGCATGGCAACGATTGAGCACGGGCAGGTGGCGGACGACATGAAAGCGATTTTGCGCGAGCCGCCGGATGAAGCTGCAATTGGAAGATTGTCCGCGGACGCGAGCTATAACTCGACGTTTCGGACAACGTGCGTTGCCACGCGGCTGAGCGGAGGGCACGCGAACAACGCGCTTCCTCAAACGGCTCAAGCGAACGTCAACTGCCGGATTCTACCGGGACACTCGCCTGAAGAAGTGAGGCAGGATCTGATTCGAATTTTCGCGGATCCAAAGGTCACGGTGGAGTATGTCGATCCCGCGACAAACACGGCACTGGAACGCGCGCCCGAAAGACAAGCACTACCGCCTCCGCCTCTTCGTCCGGATGTATTGAAGCCGCTCGAACGCGTTGCCGATGAGATGTGGCCGGGCGCTCCGGTCATTCCGGAAATGGAGACTGGCGCATCGGACAGCATCTACACCATGGCTGCCGGTCTGCCGAGTTACGGAATCTCAGGGGTGGCGATCGACCGCGATGATGTCAGGGCGCACGGTAAGGACGAACGCGTGCGCGTCAATTCCTATTACGACGGCGTGGTCTTCTACTACCGCTACTTGAAAGCGCTGACTTCGACGCGCTAGGGACGGCTGAGACGCTTACTGGAACGAATACGTTGCCCCTGCCGTGAATTGGAACGAATTCTTCTTGAAGCGGGCGGTGGAATGTTCAGGAAGTTATCGAGAGCACCCAGGGTGAGCCCAAGATGGCGGTAAACCGGGAATGTTAGCGCCGCGCTGGCAAAGGCGGAATACGCTCTCGTGTTCGTCCAGGCCGGTGTGATGCCCGCTTGCTCGTTCAACAGAATGCCCGACAGCGAGAATGGTGCGGCCGCGCACGTCCAGCCAATTCACTCCCGGTACGGTTCGAACCAGGTTCACAGCTGCTGTAAAAGTCTGATTTTTTTCGTGACCTCCGTCAAAGAAAATACGACAACGGTCCTTCCTTCACATTCATTCACCTTCTTTTCGCCCGCGCTTGTACGTGTCGCTGAACCGTTGAAGAAAGTTTAATGTGTGATTCAGGATTCTTTCACGCAGACTTTGAGAATATAGTCTCTGAAAGCACGCAGTGCTACGACTCAGTAACCCTTAAGGAGATAACCCGAAATGAAAAAGATCATGACCGCGGCCATTGGCCTGTCGCTGCTCACCAGCGTGGCAGTTTTCGCGCAAAACCAGAGCACCGATACCAGCAACACGATGAATTCGACCAGCTCCACGAAGACGCATCATCATAAGCGTCACAAGAAGTCGAGCTCGGACACGATGAACGACACGATGAATTCCTCATCGAGCAGCACCACGTCTTCGACCAGCAATCCGAAGTAGTTGCTCATTCCAGTTTTCTAATTTTCTAAACGCGGCTCCAGACGAAAATCGTTTGGACCGCGTTTGTTTTTTGGCAGGTTCTGTTCTTGCCGCTCTCGCCTAGCGCGATTTACTTCCGCAACCGTGCAAGGCGCGAGGTTCGACGTTGGGAGGGCGGCGCCGTTTCGCCCGCCGCCTGGCGCCGCAGCTCCAGGATGAGCTGCATAACACGTTGCTCAATCCGATCGCGAACATCCAGGTAAACTCCTTCTTCGCAGCCGATCGGATCGTCAATCGGCCAATCTCGAACCTCGACCGACAGGCGTGGCGGAAGCTTCGTGCCGCTCATGTTGATGATGAGATCGAATCCGCGGAGATCGAGCGATACCAAGTGCTTGGGAAATTGGTCGTCAATCACGATGTTTTTCGCTTCCATAACGGCTTTGGTCAGAGATTGAACGATGGGCGCGGGTGACAGCCCCGCGCTGGCAGCTTCCATTACATCGGACCCGTATTTACGCGCAAAGCCCTCGGCCATTTGGCTGCGGCAGGAATTGCCGATACAGACGAAAAGTACCTTTTTCATCCGTTTCCGTTGCACGAATTGCCGGAAAGTGCGCTCTGAGAAGCGACTTTCTGCACAAAGTGAGAATGAACCTGGGAGTTCTCGCTCAACTCGGGATGAAATGTGGCTGCCAGATGGTTGCCCTGCTCCACGAGAACGGGCGCGCCACGGTAACTCGCAAGGACGTTTGCAGCCGGCGAGATGCGGCGGATAATGGGCGCGCGAATAAAGACGGCTTCCGCCGGGTGGCCTTCGATGTCGAGACGGGCGATACGGCTATCGATCTGGCGGCCGTAACCGTTGCGCTCCACCGTGAAATCCATCAGTCCCAGCGATTGCTGCGGAGGGTTCAGCACCTCGGAGGCGAGCAAAATGGCGCCTGCGCACGTGCCGAAGATGGGCTTGGCAGTCCCAAACCGGCGTAAGGGCTCGAACAGGTGCTCCAGCTTGAGCAGCTCCAGCATTGTCGTGCTCTCGCCGCCCGGGATGATCAACCCGTCCACAAGGTCGAGATCGGCGGCCTTACGGACCTCGCGCGCTTCCCCGCCAGCGCGCTCGATGGCCTTGCGGTGGGCTTCGAAGTCGCCCTGCAGCGCAAGCACGCCAATGACGGGTTTCCGGGACGTATCGGCCATTTACCACCCGCGCGTTTGCAGCAGCTCCGATTCGTGCATTTTCGAGATTTCCAGGCCGGGCATGGCTTCGCCGAGCTCTTCGCTCGCTTCCAGCAGCTTCACCGGGTCCTGATAGTAAGTGGCGGCCTTCACGATTGCTCTGGCGCGTTTTTCCGGATCCGAAGATTTGAAGATCCCTGACCCCACGAACACGGCTTCCGCTCCGAGCTGCATCACGAGCGCCGCATCGGCCGGGGTGGCAATTCCGCCAGCGGAAAAATTCGGCACGGGGAGTTTGCCGTTTTGGGCGACGTATTGAACCAGCTCCAGGGGGGCCTGAAGATTTTTCGCTTCGTGGACCAGCTCTTCCTTGCCAAGCACGGTGAGCTGCTTCATTTCTTTGACGATGGTCCGTATGTGACGGACAGCCTCGACGATGTTGCCGGAACCCGCCTCTCCTTTGGTGCGGATCATGGCGGCTCCCTCCGCGATGCGGCGGAGAGCTTCTCCGAGGTTCCGCGCGCCGCAGACAAACGGAACCTTGTAATCGTGCTTATCGATGTGATGCTCCTCGTCGGCAGGCGTGAGAACCTCGCTCTCATCGATATAGTCAACCCCGAGCGCTTCGAGAATGCGCGCTTCCGTGAAATGCCCGATCCGTACCTTGGCCATTACAGGGATGGAGACGGCCGCCATGATCTCGCGGATAATGCGGATCTGGGACATGCGCGCCACCCCGCCTTCCTTGCGGATATCGGCGGGTACTCGTTCGAGCGCCATGACGGCGCAGGCGCCGGCGCGTTCGGCGATGATCGCGTGGTCCCGATTGACCACGTCCATGATGACGCCGCCTTTCAACATCTCGGCTAACCCAACTTTCAATCGAAATTGATCGTTTTCAAAATCCACGTCTCGCCTCCGAATACGGAACTCGCAATTAAACCAACGCCTCTGTGCCGGGAACATTTATAGTTTCCGCGCTGACCAATTCTGCTCGGGCCACTTCGCCCAAAATCTGAATTCCGCGCGCGATTTGTTGCGGCGTGAGGCCACCGAAACTGATTCGTAAACCGCGCACGTGGGGCGTTCCGCCCGAGAAATGACGTCCCGGGAGAAACGTGACGCCGCGGTCTTGAGCGCGGTTCAGAACCTGCTCCGCCGTGAGCGGAGCCGGAAGTTCAATCCAAAGATTCATCCCGCCCTGGGGCCGCGTGAACCGTGATCCGGAAGGCAGATAGCGCTCACAGGCGCCAAGCAGAGCGCGCAATCGCGCTGCACCGGCGACGCGCGTGCGGTCCAGATGCTGAGCCAACTCACCCGATTCCGCGAAACGCAGAAGCACAGCCTGCGAGAGCTGATCGGAGTGAAGATCGCTGGTCTGTTTCGCCTCCGCAAGCCGCGCAATCACAGCGCGCGGAGCAATCACCCAGCCCACTCTTAACCCCGGAAAAGAAACTTTGGAGTAACTCCGCAACAGGATCGTATTGCCGGTCTCGTCGAGCTCCTTGAGCGTTGGCAATGCCCTTCCTTCATACCGGAGCTCGCTGTAAATGTCGTTCTCAATGACGATTAACCCGGTGCGTTGCGCAAGCTCGACAAGCCGCTTCCGGCGTTCCAACGTCAGGGTTGCGCCGGTCGGATTTTGAAAGCTGGGAGTCACGATCAGGACCCGGGAATGCAACTGTTCGACCGCTTGCTCGAGCGCGTCGATATCGATTCCTTTCTCGTCCACCGGAATGGGAACGACAGGGGCGCCGGTACGCGACAGGATCCGCACGAGACCGTGATACGCCGGATCTTCGACGATTACGCGATTGCCGCGCTCTTCCAACACGCTGCTGCCGCGTTTGGGTGAACAAGCGCGCCAACAGATCGAGCCCCTGCTGGCAGCCATTCGTGATCATCAGCTCGTCGCTCGCGCGCGCAATTCCCTGTTGGGTAGCGTGTTCGAGCAGATAGCGGCGAAGCGGCGCGTAACCATGCGGTGAGCCGAGCTGCAGAATCTCCGCGGCCTCGGGGCTGTCGATGACCTGTTTGGCCAAGCGGCGAAATTGCGCGACAGGAAATTCTTCTTCGGCAGGCCGGGAATTGGCAAAACTCACATGCATTTTCTGGGACAGCAGCGGGACAGGCGATTGCAACGGCGGCAGAATCGCTTCCCAATCCGAGTCCTGGGCGCGCGCGGGACTCCCACGTCCGGTGACGAAACTTCCGCGCCCTACGTGGCCCGCGATCAGTCCCGATTTCTCGAGAAGTGCGTACGCCGCAGAGACGGTGGTCCGGTTCAGTCCAAGCTGGCCAGCCAATTCGCGAGTTGCAGGCAATCTGTCACCCTGCCGGACAGCGTTCCTGGCGATCAGGCTCGTCACAGAATCAGCCAGTTGCCGGTACAGCGGCACCTCAGATGCGGGGTTAAGCGCAATTTTCGTCAGGTCAGCCAAACCTCCTTCAGCATACCAAATTGGCATGCTGGGTTGAACAAAATGGCTGGCCCACACTGGAGCAGCATCTTCTGAAGCTTGGCAAACTCGCCACCCTGCCCGTTCGCGAATTGTTCAACGCGCCTTCGTGGGTAAAACCGGCGCCCGCCGGTGCCGCGCAAATGTCCTCAGCAGACGGAGAACCTTACATTCATGGCGCGCCCGCCTGCCGCAGGCAGTCGGTCGAGGGGATGAAGTAATAAGCACCCGTGAGCGGCCGCGTGTAGTGCGTAAGCGCATCGCGGACGCCGGTGATCAGACCCGCCATGCTCTCCAGCATCCTGGAAAGGCGCCGCTGGTCCGCGCTGAAGCCAACGAACATGGTTCCGTGATTCGTGACCGTCCCATACGGCATATTCCTGCGGAAAATCTTCCCAAACTGATCCTGATCGGTGCTCGCGACGTGTGAGTCCGGAGCTTTGTTATCCAATTCGACGCTGTCCGGCTTCATCCGTCCCATCACCCGCTCTTGATCCTTGATCGAAAGCGACTCCCACCCGGCCGTGTTGTGCGCCCACTTTTGCAATAGCAGGATCGTTCCGCCCGCACCCGGCTCTCCTTCTGCAATAACCGCCACTTCCGGGGCATCCACCAGAGTGGGATTCTCTGTCCCATCGATAAAGCCGGTGAGGTCGCGATAATGCCGGTAGGGCCAGCTCGAGGTCTCTTCTGCAACCGACGCCAGTGTCTTTAGATCGGAGATCGTTTGATGAGCCAGGTCGAAGATTACGTCATATGAGCTTCCTGAAAGCCAAAGCACGGCATCGTGCTGCGTCGCCGGCATCACGAAACCGTGTATACCGATGACACTTCTATTGAATCCTTCGATCCCGGCGGGTGCATCCTCAGGCACCGTTTTGCTCCAGAGTTCAGGCCTGAAACCCGACACCAGGTTAACCCCGCCCATGGTTGTCCTGGGCTCACGCAACGAAGAAATCGCCGTGACAAGCGCTTGCCCCTTCCGTCCATCCAGGAGATCGAATTCCAGGTACGCGTGGGAGGCGGTTCCGAGAGCAAATATTCCGGCCTGGGAAGTCTTCATCCGGGTATGATATCGGGCCGATGATCTCGACCAGGCGAGGCTCATCTGAGCATGCGATCAATACCGTGCACGGTCCTTGCGCCCCTGATCGCATTCGCGTTACCCGTCGTCGCTCGCGCGCTCTGGAAACCGCGCGTAACGAACATCACTCACTCAGTCAGCTCGTTGTATCAGGCGGCCCGCCCCTTCGATTCCGTGAAACTTCGATCGGCAATATCGCACGCCTTCGATCTGAACAACTGCGTTCGTCGAGATTATTTCTGAAAAATGAGCTGTCCTGATTTCAATTCGTCCGCAACGCGAGCATAGGATCAATTCGCGAGGCCCTATGCGCCGGAATATAACCAGCAAGCAGCGCGACAGTCCCCAACAGAACCAACATTCCCACAAATGTAAACGGATCCGTCGGCGCAGTCCCAAACAGAAGAGAAGCAATCAGACGTGCCACTCCCATAGAAGCCACGGTCCCAATACCAATGCCAACGAATGCCAGCCGCAAAGTCTTCCAGATCACGCCAAACAACACTCGCGACTGCGTAGCACCTAGGGCCATGCGGATGCCAATTTCCTGGGTCTGCCGCGTGACGGAGTACGAGATCACTCCATAAATCCCCAGCGAAGCCAGCAGCAATCCCAAGCCAGCAAAGATTCCAACCAGCAGCACAAAGAAGCGCCGCGGCGATGTCGCATGGTCCACCAGATTCTGAATAGGCTTGAACTCCGTCGCGGGCTGCCCAGGATTGATCTGCCGCAGTACGCTCATCACGGTCGGTGCCAGCGTAGCGGGAGGCAGTTTCGATCGCACTACGAGTTCCGCTCCTTCCGGCCCGAACTGCTTTGTAGCTGGCAGGTACATCTGCCATCCGGCATTCTCTTCCGCGTTGGTTTCGCGAAGATCGGCAACCACGCCGATCACACGGGTCTCCTTGCCGCCCGCAAGGGCTATACGTCCGATCGGATCCTGCCCCGGCCACAGCTTGCGCGCGACCGTTTCGTTGATGATCACGACATTCTCGTTATTGAAAATGTCGTCCCAGCTGATGTCGCGGCCTTCGGTCAAGCGTATCCCCATAGCCTTGAGATATCCTGGCGAAACAATGTAGACGAAGATTCCCTGAAACTTTCCGCGGTCATAGTCCCCGCCCTTTGCTTTGATCCCCCAACTGCGGTTCCGGCTCATCGGCAGATTGTCGGTTATACCGGCAGCCTCGACGCCAGGGATCATCGAAACCCGGCGCACCACCCCTTGCCATATCGCTGCTCGCTTGGCCGCATTCCTGCCATCGTCATAGTCCACGCTGATGGCGGCTGCGCGGCTTGGCTCGAAACCCAGGTCCACATCCAGCACGCGCAAAAAGCTGCGCAACAACAACCCCGCGCCTACCAGCAGAACGCAAGCCAGAGCCACTTCTGTGATGACCAGCGCCGAGCGCATGCGGTCATGTCTTCTTCCTTCGCTTGCTCCATGCCCGCCGTTCTTGAGCGCCTCCTGCAAATCACTGCGCGACATCCGGAGCCCCGGAGCAAGCCCGAAGAGCACAGCTGCCCCGACAGCTACCAAGAGCGTCCACGCCAGCACAGTTCCGTCCACCCGCACACTGCTTAATAGCGGCAGCGCAATCGATCCCTGATGGGCCAAGTACGAGCTGATGGCATAGGCTAGCCCTAGGCCCAGCACCGCACCTGCTCCGGACAGAACCAGGCTCTCAGTCAGCAATTGGCGAACGAGGCGCTCCCGTCGTGCCCCCAAGGCGCCGCGCATAGCGAATTCCTTGCTGCGCGCAGCGGCCCGAGCCAGCAGCAGGTTCGAGAGGTTGACGCAGACGATCAGCAGAATCAACCCGACGGCGCACCACAGTACAATCAGCGACCGCCGCAGTTTGCCGCTTACGTACTCTTTCAATCCAGTAAGCTGTCCCGTGTAGTTCTTGCCGGCCTCTGGATGTTTGTGCTCGAAATAGAGTTGCGGGAAGAGTTGATCGGCTTCGCTCTGTGCTTGCGCCAGACTAACTCCCCGTTTCAGGCGGCCAATCAGCGCCAGGTCGTTCCCATCGTCGCGGAAATCATCCATGATGTAGGGAGTAAAGAGATCAACCTTTGCTCCTGGCGAAAAAACCGAGCCAAAATCGAACGTATCCGGCAATACACCAACCACCGTCACAGGCGCGCCATTCAGGTTAATTGCCTGTCCAATAATGTCGCGGTTCCCGCCAAGCTGTCGTTTCCAGAACGGATAGCTTAAGAGCACCACAGGCGCGGCGTGTTTCACGAATTCTTTAGGCCTGAAAAGCCGTCCCGCGGAAGGGTTAACGCCAAGCGTCTCGAAAAAGTTCTCGGCAACCAGGATGCCGGTAACAGGCAGAGGCTGGCTATTCCCTATAAGCTTGAAGTTGTCCGGTGGGGTAAAGGCGAAGTAGCCGCTTACCGATTGAAAAGAGCGGTTTTGTTGTTGGAAGTCCTGAGTGGCATCTGCCGTATACGTTTTGCTGGATTCGCCGGCTTTGGGGTTTTTCTCTACAATCCGAACAAGCTGCTGCGGATCGCGAAACGGAAGAGGACGCAGCAGAATGGTATTCACCACGCTGAAGACAGCGATATTTGCGCCAATGCCAACTGCGAGAATCAGGACAGCGATGATCGTGAATCCGCGATCGCGCCGCATAGTGCGAAAAGTGAAGCGCAGGTCTTGCATCAGCACGTCGAGCCAAGGCAATCCGCGTGACTCGCGATGTTGCTCACGCGCCTGCTGCACCCCACCGAATTGAACAAATGCCTGTCGCCGCGCTTCTGCCGGGGACAGGCCACGCTGAAAATTCTCTTCGATAGCCATTTCGATGTGCGAAGCCATCCCCACGTCAAGCTCATGGTCAAGAGGGTGTTTGCGGAAGAATGAACAAAACCGGTTGAGCGCCTCTCGTAAGAACTGCATTATTGCTCACCTCCTTCACCCTGCATGGCTAGGACCCGCCGCATCACTCCTGCCAGCCGCTGCCACTAGGCCGCATCTTGCACAAGCTGCTTCCGTCCGCTTTCGTAATCGAGTAGAACTTTGCTTTGCGATTATTGTCCGAGGTCCCCCACTAGGCGGCCATCGATCCGCGCTGCTGCAATCGCACTGGTGATGCATAATCGTCCCATTGCCGCAAGCGTCTGCAAAACCATTAAATCTAGCGTGCCCTGCAAAAGATCGAGTTTCGGTTCGCCCATGCATTCCTCCTGCGGCGACAGAAGTATCTTACATGACGTGGGAAACCTCAAGCTGAGGAAATCATGTGCGAGGAGATGAATGATCTCTAAGAGTGTTTTGGATTCCCAATTTATGTGTGCATGCGTGGCATTACGTTCTTAGCCCGGTCGTAGCGGCGTAACGTTTAGGAATCTACTTGGCCGGTTTATGGGCATCTCGTGCAAGTGAGGCGCGAGCCATCTTCCACGGCGTGCACTCACGTTCCGTTGAGCAATGGTTTAGCTCGAAGATTCGTGACCTACCTACGAAACTCTTATTCAATGGAACGAAATCTTATCGAGATAGGCTAGAGCTAGACGACTCCATGCGCTTTCGCAGCTCCGCCGGCATCGCTGTACCGCTGTGCATCGTGCTCGTGCTGCCGGTGCTCTTTGCCCAACGAAAGAAGCATGACCCGATGGAACCGTTGCCGCTGCCGCCGGAGCTGCCGATGGCCGTGGCCGCGAGAACGAGACAGATCGATTTCCACATCTCTCCCCTCTTACGGACGGGCGGGTTGGCGTCACAAATCCGCCAAAGCTTGAACGAGCTGATCCGGGACACGCGCGGGGAAAGTATCGTGAAGCTCCGCGCTTTCGTGTCCGGGACCGGTGACGCTCGCCGGGTCAAAGATGAAGTGGCGGCAATCTTCACGGAACGCAAGCTGCGATTTCCGGTGTTAAGCATTGTCCAGGTGGGCGCGCTGGGCGATGAGGCCGCGGCGGTCGTGATTGAGGCGGTCGTTTCGACGCCTCGGACGGTTAATCCAAATGGATTGGCTTTTCTCGCCGGGGAAACGGGGCGGTCGTTAAGTGCTTCTCTCCAGAGCCTGCGCGAGAGTATGAAGGCCGCTTCAATCGGCCCGGAGCATGTCTTGACGTGTACCTGCTTCACGTCGCGTCTCGAAGATTTTGCGGCGAGTAGGGCCGCGATACAGGCCGCGTTCCCGCAAACGGAAATCGACGTGGTTCAACCGCTGCGCGATCCGGGAAACGAGACGACGACGTGTGAAGCCGTGGCCCAATTGAGTGAGCCGCCCGCTCAGGGTTCTGTTGTTTGGCTGGAGAACGCGCGCGCGGCTCTGGTCGATTCGCCCCAACTCGTGTTCACCGGGCTTCAACTGGCATTCGGCAACTATTTGGACGACGCGCACGAGGCGTTTGCACGCCTGCAACGCGCGGCTTCCGCAGTCGATGCAGTGGAGGCGCCTGTGAGGGTGGACGCGTTTTCGCTGGACGCGTATGCCGGATCAGCGCTGCGGAAGACCACACCGGTACCGATGAGCTTATTAACGGTGCAAGCAGTGGAGGGGCTTCCGGCGGTGGACGCGTCCGCCGGGATTGAAGCAGTTCTTGCGCCGAATGTGCCAGCGCCGGCCAAGGTGCCGCAGTAGGGCGCGGGCGCGATCCGCGACTCTGGCATCCGGAACGCGGAAGCAACAGTATAATTGAAAAGAAACTCCCTGCCATGTGGTATCGCAAGTCCGCGGCCGTTCCGGCCATTCTGGGCATAGCTCTTTGGCTTTCACAAAACGCCGCCGCTCGACAAAATGGGGCAAATCCGCCCGCGAAAACATCCCAAACTCCGGGCACAAGCCAAACCACTGCCACGCTGCCCGCGCCGAGCACAGGCAAGACGGCGAGCGCGCCGGGGGATAAGCAGGACAACAATAACCCGATCCGCGTGAGGGTGAATGAAGTGATTGTGCCCGTCACCGTGACGGATGACAAAGGCCGATTCGTTTCCGACCTCACCGAGAACGATTTCAAAATTTTCGAAGAGAATAAGCCGCAACAGATCCGCTTCTTCACGCGGGAACGAAACCAGTCGGTAGTGATCGGGTTTCTGCTGGACCTGAGCACCGCAAGCCGCGTTCACTGGGACAACTATCAAAACGCCGCCATCGAGATGATCCAGAATCTGCTCACAGGCGATCCAAAGTATTCGGGATATCTGATCACGTACTCGCAGGATGCGGAGCTTGCGGTAAACACGACCACCGATCCCGAGGCGCTGGTGGAGAAAGTGCGGACGCTGAAGCCGGGTGGTGGGGCGGCTATGAACGACGCAATTTACCTGGCGTGCACCAGCCGGAAAGTGGTCGAAGGCGAGCCGATCGAACCGCGGCGCGTGATTGTGATCATCGGAGATGGCCACGACAACGCGAGCAAGCACTCGCTTGACCAGGTGATCGAGCTGGCGCAGCGGAACCTGGTGACCGTGTACGCGATCAGTACGGAAGCGTTTGGATTCGAAAACCAGAGCGGAGGCAATCTGACAAAGCTCGCCCAGGAAACAGGCGGTAGGGTGGTGTATCCACTGACTGACGTTTACAAAGATACATCGGGGTATTTGTCACATCCATCCGACGATGGAAATTACGCGCTCACGGTCGGCACCGGAGCGTACAAATCGGCTGTTGACAACCGGATGTATCGTGCGGTCGCGGACATCGTCGGCGAAGTGACGACGCAGTACATCATCCGGTATGTTTCCGACGCCGACACGGGGAAACCGTATCGGAACGTTCGGGTGGTGGTGGACGTAGCCAACGTACGCGTGCGAGCGCGAAAGGGTTATTACGCGAGTACACCGTAAGTTCGCGACGGGCTATTGGGCGAGCGGGAGAAGGACGATAAGCTGATGAGTGGATGTGACGATGTCCGCCCGTGTCGTCAGTTTTAGCGACTTTGCGCTCAAGCAAGCTGAATACTCGCTTCTGACGTGCGACGTGCCGGGACACGGCGCGCAAACCATCGGCGTTTTACTCCTGGATCCGAAGGCCGACACGTTATACGTCCGCTTGCGCCGCGACTGGGAGAGCGTTGCGGCGGATGAGGACGCCGAAGTGCTGGCAGAGCTCGAAGACGATCTTCTGCAGCAAGCTCGCGAGCGAGGCGGCGCGGGGGTGCTCGATTTTCTGGAAAACACCGCGTCCCTTTCGATCCGCGTGACGGATCGGGAGGCGGTGAGCGTCCGCGATTTCGAAAAGTCGCTGGGCGATCTCTACCGGCAGCACGTTCCCGCCCAGGTGTTGCGTTTCCGAACGCATCTGCCCCGGTTTTCGCTGGCTGTCGCGGCCGGTCCGTTTCTCACGAACCCGGAAGACATCCAAGCGGAAGAATGGGTGGAGGCGCCCCCCGACCTGCGCCTGGATGACGACATGTTCGTGGCGCGAATTCAGGGCCAGTCGATGGAGCCAAGAATACCGGACGGCAGCCTGTGCGTGTTCCGCCGAAACGTGGTCGGTTCCCGCAACGGACGGCTTGTCCTGGTGAAGAACACCGAGCTCGGGGACGAGAACCAGTACACCGTGAAGCGGTATCGGAGCGAGAAGAGCGTCACAGAAGACGGTTTCGCGCAGACACGGATCCGGCTCGAGAGCTTGAACCCGGGGTTTCCATCCTGGGACTTGGACACGGAAGAAGAGAAATACCAGGTGATCGCAGAGTTCGTTCGCGTGCTCGAGTAGGTTACCGGCTCTTCTTTTTCCCGGCGACAACCGCAAACTGAAGTTTGTGATCGACCGTATCCGCGCGGTCGAGCCGCACTCGTACCCGATCACCGATGGAATACGCTTTTCGCGTGCGATCGCCAATAATTTTTCGGCCATTTTCGTGATACAGGAAGCGATCCCCTGGAAGCGTTTCCATGGGGACGAGGCCCTCGACAAAAAGCTCGGTCAGCTCGACGAAAAAACCGAACTTGGTGGTGCTGATGATCAGGGCATCGAACTCGTCGCCGACGCGATCCTGCATGAATTTGACCTTCTTCCACTCGATGAGCTCGCGTTCCGCTTCGGCCGCACGGCGCTCTGTGAACGATGTGTCATCGCCGAGTTCGCGAAGCGCAGAATCCTCGAGCAGGGGCTGCCCGGTATCCAGGTGACGGGACAAAATCCGGTGAACCACCAGATCGGGGTACCGGCGTATGGGCGACGTGAAATGCGTGTACGCCGGAGCCGCGAGCGCAAAGTGCCCCTCATTCCGGTTGCTGTATCGAGCTTGTTTCAAGGACCGGAGCATGAGATAGCTGAGGATCCGTTCTTCGGGTTTGCCGGCGATCTTCGCGATCAGCCGCTGGTAATTGCGTGAGGAAATATTGAAATCTTCGCGCGGCAAGACAATGTCCTTTCGCGTTTTGCGGCCGTCGCGGCGCTTCTCGAGTACCGGGAAACGCTTCACCGGCATGGCGCCGATGCCGAGCGAATAGCCGAAATGCGCGGCGATCTCCTCGAAATCGAGCACGCGCTTCGCCTCCGGCTTCTCATGGATCCTGAATAAAGAGGGCACGCCGGCTGTTTCCAGGTGTGCTGCGACCGCTTCATTCGCCGCCAGCATGAATTCCTCGATGATCCGATGCGCGATATTCCGCTCGGCACGCGTGACGCCGATCATCTCGCCTGACAGATCCAGCTCGATGTTTGTCTCGGGCATGTCGAAATCAATCGAGCCGCGCCTGTTCCGCTTGCGATTCAGAATGAGCGCCAGTTCCCGCATCAGCTCGAACCGCTCCACTAGCCCGGCGTAGCGCTCGCGCATTGCGGCGTCGCCTTCGAGCACCCGGAAGACGTTGGTGTACGTCATCCGCTCGGCACTGCGGATCACTCCGCGCGTAAATTCCTGAGAGACGATGTCGCCCTGGCGATCGATTTCGAGCAGAGCCGAGAGAACAAGGCGATCTTCCTGGGGCCGCAACGAACAGATGTCGGTTGAAAGCTCAACCGGCAGCATGGGAACGGCGCGATCCGGGAAATACACGCTCGTGCCGCGCCGCTGCGCTTCGGTATCGATCGCGCTTCCGGGCTGCACATAATGGCTCACGTCAGCGATGTGGACCTGGAGCGCGAAATGGCCGTTGGCCAGCGTATCCACATACACGGCGTCATCGAAATCACGAGCGGTCTCGCCATCGATGGTCACGATGTCGAGGTGGCGGAAATCGCGCCGGCGCCTCAGCTCGGTATCACGGATGCGCGACGAAATATGGCGCGCTTGTGCAAGAACTTCTTCCGGGAATTCATGCGGCAAGTGGTGTTTGCGGATGATGATCTCGACATCAACGCCGAAATCGTCGGGATGTCCGAGTACTTCGACGATGCGCCCGACCCCGTAATCGCCGCGATCCGGAAACTCGAGGATTTCGGCATTTACAATCATCCCGTCGAGATCTTCAGGAGACGCAATTTCGCGGTCGACTGCACCGACGCGGTGCGCTGAAATTTTTTTCGCAGGGAGAGCCATGCCATCGGGGATTTGAATCCATTGCTGAATGCGGTCATCTGATGGAATCACGAAATTACCGCGTTTGCGGACACGAAATTCGCCGACCACTGTGGCGTGCGCCCGCCGCAGAATGCGCACGATTTCGCCCTCCGCCCGGCCGTCTTCCGCGATTCTTGTGATATGGACGAGCGCGCGATCGCCATTCATCGCTTTTTCGGCTTCGCCCGGTGGCAGGAAAATATCGCCTCGGATGTTTTCGATCGCTTGGTCGGGGACCAGGAATCCGAAGCCATCGCGGTGAAGAATCAGCCGCCCCGAAACGTATTCGGAATTTGCGCCCACCACGACGTAATGGCCGGAACGGAGCTCGACCAAAAGGCCCTTGCTTGAAAGCCGGTCGAGAGTATCTTCGAGGGCATCGCGCTGCTCGCCACGGAATCCCAGCTCTCGAACTAGTTGCTTGAATGTCGCGCGGGCGTGCGGCAGTTCGCGCATGTGGTCGAGCAAGCTACGGTCGGTGAACGGCTTGTGCACAAACGCAATTATAGGGATTGCCGCGCTCGGGTCGCTGAGGCTCCCGGCTCTGATGCGAGGCCATGAATTCGCTTGCAACTGTCCAAGGCCGCGAGCGTCCATTGGCTCCAGCTATAGTGGCCAACATGGAACTGAAAACCGTACGCCTCACGATTCCCGAAGACGGCAACATTATTGTCGGCCAGAGTCATTTCATCAAGACAGTGGAAGATCTGTATGAGGCGATGGTCAATACGTCGCCCCACGTCAAGTTCGGGATCGCGTTCAACGAGGCTTCCGGGGATTGCCTGACGCGAGTGGACGGAAACGACGAGGACCTGAAGCGCAATGCCATTGAGAATGCGACCGCAGTCGGCGCGGGGCATATGTTCGTGGTGTCGCTGCGAAATGGATTTCCCATCAACGTGATCGGCCAGATTCGAGCTACGCCCGAAGTGGTGGGGATTTACTGCGCGACGGCGAACCCGGTCGAGGTAATCGTGGCGGAAACGGAACAGGGGCGCGGAATTCTGGGAGTGGTCGACGGCAGTTCTCCGGAGGGCGTCGAGACGGAGTCGAACGCTAAGGCCAGGATTGAATTGCTGCAAAAGTTTGGGTATAAGCGTTAGGCGCTAGATGACGTCTCGTGCACAGTTGCGGCAAATCGCCCTCATGACGCAGAACGGAGCTGCCAAACTTCAAAACGGTTTAACGGCTCGCGGTGCATGCGGCCCTCCCAGATGTGGAGATTTCTTGGCCATTTGCTGGTGCGGATAACGCATGATCAAGATCGGCAATGATATCCGCGGGATTTTCCAGGCCTACCGACAGTCGGATCAATCCTTCAGAGATGCCGATTGCCTCACGTTCTTCACGCGGCATGTCGCCGTGTGTCATGGAAGCAGGATGAGTTATGAGAGTCTCCACGGCACCCAGGTTTTCAGCTAGCGAGCAGAGCTTTACTGAGTTCATCACCGCAACGCCTGCCGTGATGCCGCCGCGCACTTCGAACGCGATCATGCCGCCAGGCGCAGTTTGTTGGGATCCCGCTAGCTGTTTCTGCGGGAAGGAATCGAGTCCGGGATATAGCACGCGCTCCACTTCCTGCCGCTGCTCGAGCCACCGCGCGATCGAAAGCGCGTTTGCCGAGTGCGATTGCATCCGCATCGGCAAAGTCTTGAGGCCGCGCAGCGTCAGCCATGCGTCCAGAGGAGACTGGATGGATCCGAGAGTTTTCCGTATGAGCCGAAACCGTTCGAGCACTTCGTTGTCGCGGGCGCCGAGTGAGCCGCCGAGCGTGGAATTGTGTCCTTCGACGTACTTGGTTGTCGATAAGACAGAAATATCGGCTCCTAAATCCAAGGGCCTCTGCAAAGCCGGAGTGAGAAACGTGTTGTCGACGGCAAGCCGTATTCCGGCGGCGCGAGTAATCTTCGCGATGGCTGCGATATCCGCCAGCTTTAACGTCGGGTTCCCGGGCGACTCGATGAAGACCAACCGGGTCTCCGCTTGGATCGCGGTGCGAACGAGATCCAGGCGTGAGCTATCGACGAAAGTGGCATTGATTCCGAGTCTTTCGAGGACTTGCCGAAACAGCCGCACCGTTCCGCCGTAGACCACATCCGAAAGCACCACATGATCGCCGGCTTGGAGTAGCGAAATAAAGAGGGCGCTGATGGCAGCCATTCCCGTCGAAAAGCAGACTGCCGGCGGCGCATTCTCGAGCGCACCCAGAGCGTGCTCGAGCGCCTCCACGGTTGGATTCGCGGCGCGCGAGTAGGTGAAACCCTTGTGCGAGCCCACAGCTTCTTGAACGTATGTCGTGGATTGATAGATGGGAGTGAGCAGCGCGCCCGTCGCCGGGTCCGGGTGAAGTCCTCCGTGGATGGCTAGAGTAGAAATATCGTGCGTATCATGTGACATGAAAACTTCCTTTCGTTATGTGAGCTAAACGGCAATGGAACCAAAAAAGAAAACCGCGGCATGTGCACCCCAGGCTGCGGCGCGCTCGCGTCAAGGAAGTCTGCTGTTTTCGGTGCTCAGACTTTCACGGCGAGCATGCCACCGCCTGGGATGCACATGCTCATAGCCATCGAAAATGTCCTGAGCGGATTCAGCATGATGTTACACACGGCGCGATGATTCGCGCGAGCGCGTGTTCTCAATAAGAGTATACACAGGAGACGGCACAAACCCCCTCAAAGCGCCGCGTGCAACCCTATCGTTAGGGCCATGGAAACTGAACGCTCGCTGCTCCGGAAGTTCACGGTCAAGCGCATTGAAAATGGCCGCAGCGCACGCGTGATGGACGATGTGGCGGCCGAAGAGCCTCTCGAGATTCGCGTGGTGCATTGGTTCAAAGACGTGCCGGTTTCGGAGAGCCTCGCGGTCACCATGCGCACGCCGGGCGATGATCGCGAACTGACCGCCGGCTTTTTCCTCACGGAAGGCATCATCGAAAATCGATTGCAGTTGATAGAGCTCCGCCCGCTCGGCCCCGAACCGTCGAACGAAATTGCTGCTGTGCTCTCGAAGGATGTCGATCTCGAGAGCTGGCGCGTTGCGCGCAACGACTTCGTCCATTCGAGCTGCGGAATTTGCGGTAAGCGGAGTCGCGAAGCGCTATCGAACCGCATCCCGACACCTCTGCCCGCAGGCTTCCAAGCGAATGCTGCCCTAATCGCCGGCTTGCCGGATCTGCTGCGTTCACGCCAGCAGGGATTCGCCAAAACCGGCGGTCTGCATGCGGCCGCGCTCGTCAACCCCCAAGGCGAAATCGAGGCGGTCTTCGAAGACATCGGGCGTCACAACGCCTTGGACAAGCTGATCGGGCATTGCCTCCTGAATAGCCGCATTCCGCTCGACCGGTACATTTTATTCCTGAGTAGCCGCAGCAGTTTCGAGCTGATCCAAAAAACCGTCATGGCGGGAGCGCCCGTTCTCGCAACGGTCGGAGGCCCATCCAGTTTGGCTATCGAAACGGCTCGCCAGTACGCCCTCACATTGATCGGTTTTGTTCGTGACGGGCGCTTCAATGTCTACTCCGGCGAGTGGCGGATAGACTCATAGAAGATGAAGCTGCGGTTTCGGGGCAACAGCCTGCGCTTCCGTATCAACCGCCGCGAGGTCCAATGCCTCGCTTCTGGCAGCGCGCTGGAAGAGCAGGTGCATTTCCCTGGTTACGCATCAATGTCCTATGTTCTCGAGCCGTCCTCGTCTCCCACTCCCGGAGCTTCCTTCGACGGCCACGTGATCCGAGTTTCCGCTCCGCAAGCCGCTGTTTCCGATTGGGCTGGCCGCGATTCCCTCGGAATCTACTTCGAGCTTCCGGCGAATGGAGCCACACTGAAGATCGCGATCGAAAAAGATCTTGAATGTATCGACAGCCCGCCCGAGGACCGCGATCCCGACGCGTTCCCGCGTTCTACTGCAAAATCCTGCTGACGCGCTCTCGCCGCGCGTTATTGCTTATTCACGTCCCGGTGGTTTTCTTTGGCCGTGAATCCAGCTTTGCTGAGCCGTTTATGGATCTCGCTCGCAATCAGTACGGAACGATGCTGGCCGCCTGTGCAGCCGAACGAAATCGTCAGGTAGCTCTTTCCCTCGCGGATGTAATGCGGCAGCAGATAAATCAAAAGCTCGGAAATTCGATTGATGAACTCGACCGTCTGCGGGAACGAGCGGATATAACGCGCAACGCTCGGATTACGGCCGCTCAGCTTCTTGAATTCCGGAATATAGTTCGGATTCGGGAGAAAGCGGACATCGAACACAAGATCGCTGTCCGGCGGTATCCCATGCCGAAAACCAAAGCTGTTGACGTACACGATGATCTTATTTGCCTCGACACTCTCTTCGAACTTCGCCGTAATAATCTTTCGAAGCTCGTGCACGTTCAGCTTGGATGTATCGATGCAAATGTCGGCCAAAGCCCGGATGGGCGCCAGCTCCGCACGTTCATCGCCGATGCTCGTGAGGACGCTTGTTTCCAAGCCGAGCGGATGTGGCCGCCGCGTCTCGCTGAATCGTCTCTGCAGGATCTTATCTTCGGCGTCCAGGAACAACAACGTCGATCGTAGGTGCTTTCGCAGGTCCCGATACATCGTCGGGAACTGCTTGAGAGCCTCGCCTTCGCGAATGTCGATAATCAGCGCCGCCCGCTTCCTGCTCTTCGAATCTTGTGTCAGATCGGCGAACTTCGGTAGGAGGGGAATCGGCAGGTTATCAACGGCGTAGAAACCCAAATCCTCGAACGCCTTGAGAGCCGTCCCCTTACCGGAACCGCTTGTCCCCGTAATGATCACCAAATCCGCGTGTGAGGCGCTCTCGCGTCCCGGCGACGGGCCGCCATCGCCGGTCTTAAGCTTCATTGCGGATTCTGAAACCGGTTTCGCCGCCATATCGCCCATCAGCAGTCTGACCGAGGATCTCTCAGGATTCGATCAGATCGAAATTCCCGTCCGGACGTCGTACCAGCACCGACAAGCAATTCCGGTCCGAGTCGCGGTAGACCACGTATACCCGCGCTGATTCCATCTCGATGATCGCTTCTTCAAGCGTCATCGGTTTCTTACCGTCCGGTTGACTGATTCGGAAGATCCTCGGCGTGCGCGGATTGCCGTTCCTCGATGGATTTTGCGCGGTATTCCCGGTTGCCGTGTCCTCGGCCGGAGCGCCCGTCTCCCAGTCCTCTTTCGTTGATCGCACGCTCTTCTTGTCGCGATGCGTATCGCGCCACCGGGCGCGCACCTTCACGACCTGTTTTTCGAGCTTATCCACCGCATGCGTCACGGCCGTGTCCAGATCCGCATCAGTGCCCTCGCCTACGAGCGCGTGATCATAAAAGTTGACGATAATTTCCACCTTATGGAGGCGGCGCTCCACATGATGGCAGATATGCGCTTCGCGTTCGCCGCGCTGCTCAATCAGCTTGCTCAATTTTGCGAGCTTCGTCCCAATCTTCGCTTCGAGCTCGGACGTGAATTCTTTGGTTTTGCCGGAGTAAATGAGCTTCATGGATGCCTCAAACATGCGGCTGGCGGACATTTCCGCAGCCACTGAAATTCAACTCCTCGTTCCTCTCAGGCGCGAGACCGGCGCTGGTGTGTCGACGGAATTTTCATGTCCTCCCGGTACTTCGCGACCGTGCGGCGGGTTACTTGGATTCCTTCCGAGTGCAAGCGGGCCGTGATCTGTTCGTCGGTCAACGGATGAGCGGTGTTTTCGTCCTCAATCATTTTCTTTACGCGGCGCTTCACGATCAGCAGCGGCGTCGCGCTCCCCAAGGGTCCTTGAACCGCTTCCGAGAAAAAGTAGCGGAGCTCAAAAACGCCCTGAGGCGTGTGGGCGTATTTATTCGCCACGGCACGGCTCACCGTCGAAGGATGCACCCCAATTTCCTCTGCAACTTCCTTGATCATCATCGGCTTCAGCCGGTCGATTCCGAATTCCAGAAATTCACCCTGACGCCGGACGACGGTCTGGCAAACCCGCAAAATGGTCTGTTTCCGTTGCTCAATGTTCTTGATCAGCTGCAGCGCGGAGGCATACCGCTCTTTCACGTAATTCCGGACGTCTTTATCCGGCTGCTGCTCGCGGTCCACCATCCGTTTGTACTCTCCGTTCAATCGGAGCTGCGGGATATCGTCCTCGTTGAGCGTGATGACGTAGTCATCGCCGTCTTTCGAGATGTAAACGTCAGGCTCAATCTGCCTCGCGCTTGCTCCCGAATAGCGCAGCCCCGGAGCGGGATCCAAATGGCGAATCACGTTCACCGCAATCTGCACATGCTCCAGTGGTCGCCCCAGTAACTTTGCGATCTGCGCCAGTTGCCGCGTCTCGAGCAGCTTTAGATGATCGTGAATAATGTTCCACGCTACGCTGTTCCGGCCCCCACGCGCTTCGAGCTGCAGCAGCAGGCACTCCTGCAAGCTCCCCGCGCCCACGCCCGTAGGGTCAAGTGATTGGACCGCCTCCAAAGCTTCCCGCACGGTCGCAAGGTCGATTCCTTCCGCGACGGCGATCTCCTCTATCGGAGTCGTCAGATATCCGCTTTCTTCCAGGTTGCCGATAATGTCATTCGCCGCCTGCCGCACGCTGGGAGATAGGACTAACACGCTCAGTTGGGTTTGCAGATAGTCGCTCAGCGTGATTGGTGATGACAGAAACGTTTCAAACGATGGCTTATCGACGCTCTCCGCGGCTGGGCTCTTGAATCCTGGATCCAGATAATCATCGAAGAAGCTCCCGAAATCGATCTCTTCGAATGGGTCGGTCTCCGTTTTTGCGGGCTCTTCCGCCGGAGCGCTGGCACCTGCCGAATCCGTTATGGGCCCGGCCGCAGCTCCGTCCAGGGAAAAATCCCCGTCCGATGACGCATCCGGCCCAGCTACCGATTCCGGCTGCCCGACATTTTCAAGAATCGCCTGGTCGGCTGGTTCCGAAGAACGCTCACGCTCGAGCAAGGATTGCACTTCCGACGGCGTTAACTCTTCTCCCGGTTCCGCGGCCTCCTCGAGAACCGGATTTTCGGCGATCTCGTTCAGGATCATGTCCTTCAGCTCCATACGGTTGAGCTGAAGAACCGTGACCATCTGAACCAGCCCCGGCGTGAGTATCTGCTTTTGGTGGACGCCTAAATGCAGGCGCTGCGAAAGCGAACTCATTTTAATTTAGTGTATCACCGGCTCAGGACCTTTAATTGCAAGGGAAATCTGCAAATCCTCGCGCAAATACCTATTTTCAATTAGCTGGCGAGCACGGGAGGGAAGTAGAAGTTGTCGCCCAGGTAAATGCGTCGCACATCGGGATCGTTGCCCAGTGACCCGGGGGTTCCGGCCCGGAAAATCCGCCCCGAGCTGATGATGTACGCGCGATCTGTGACCGCCAGCGTCTCGCGGACCTGGTGATCGGTCACGAGAATGCCGATGCCCTTCCGCTTCAGATCGCCGATGATGCGCTGCAACTCCAAAACCTGAATGGGATCGATACCCGAAAATGGCTCATCGAGGAGAATGAAATCCGGATGGAGAACCAGCGATCGGGCGATTTCGACTCTCCGGCGCTCGCCGCCCGAAAGCATATATCCTTTGCTGTGGCGCACCGTCTCAAGGCCCATATCGCTGATCAGCTCGGTCATCCGCTCCTTGCGTTCCCGCCCGCTGAGCGGCAGGGTTTGCAAGATCGCCATGAGATTGTCTTCTACGCTCAATTTACGGAACACCGACGCCTCCTGCGGCAGGTAACTGACGCCCCGGCGCGCGCGCAGATACATCGGTAAATCCGTGATCGGCTTGTTGTCCAGAAGGACTTCACCCGATTCTGGGCTAATCAGCCCCACGATGATATAGAAGGAGGTTGTTTTGCCGGCGCCGTTCGGGCCAAGAAGCCCAACCACTTCCCCTTGTTCAACGCGAACCGTCACGTTGTCAACAACTCGACGCCCGTTGTACGATTTCGAGATCTCGATAGTCTGAAGCGTTCTCATGCATCTACGCGAGAAGTCCGCGTACTTATCGGTTCCAGAATAGCTTTATGTCCTATCATACGCGGTGAATGGAAGCTGCCGCCTCGCCGCACACGCGATGGAACCGCGCGGCCGTTATCGTCATTTGCCTCACCGCGATCATGGCGGGCCTCCGGCTTTCCCATATCCATTTGCTTTGGGCCGACGAGGACTACCATCTCGCCGCGGCCATCAACATCCTGCACGGCAAAGTCCCCTATCGTGATTTCTGGTACGACAAACCCCCACTGAACGCTGCGTATTATCTGCTGATCGGAGGCTATCCGGGTTGGCCACTTCGCATCCTCGATACCGGTTACATTCTGCTCGCTTGTTATTTGGCATACCGTCTCGCTTTGGCCTGGTGGGGCCGTTCCGAAGGCTGGGCCGCCGCCCTGTTGCTTGCATTCTTCACTACCTTCTATCTCCCTTCAGCGGTCATTCCGTTTGGCCCGGATGCGCTCATGATCGCTCCACATTTAGCGGCGATGCTTTGCGCGTATCGCAAGCGTCCGTTCTGGACGGGCGTGTTGGCTGGCATCGCGTTCCTCCTCAATACGAAAGCATTGTTCATATTGGCTGTTTGCTTCGTCTGGCTGTGGCCCGAGTGGCCCTTCCTTCTTCTAGGATTCGCGCTTCCAGCCGCCGGCGGAGCGGTCTGGGCGCTGTTCGCCGGAGCGTGGCCCGGATATGTTGAACAGGTCTGGCGGTGGGGCTGGCTCTACGCCAGGCAATCCCCTGTCCTGAATCCCCTACAAACAGGTTTCGTGCGAACGTTGCATTGGATCGGGTTCCAGGCCGCCTTGATCTTAGGAGCAGCGTTCGCTTTTCCGCGTATCGCAAGAAGCGATCGCATGAAATTCGCCGTCTGGCTTGCGTTCTCGTTCGCAGCCGCTTGTCTCGGCACTCGTTTCGCTCCCCATTACTTTCTTCAACTGCTGCCGCCGCTAGTTTTGCTGGCGTCGCGCGGCGTCGTTTTGGCGCTCGAAACTCGCCCGAAGCAAGCAGGAGTGATCCTGGCCTTGGCGTTGCTCGTGCCATTCGTTCGTTTTGCGCCGCGCTATGTTTCGCTCGCGGTTGATGATTTCCGCGGCCGTCAGCCGCAGTGGTCCGATATTGCGCTCGATCTCGATAGCCAGCATATGGCGGAGATCATCCGGCAGTGGGCGCAACCCGGCGATACATTGTTGGTTTGGGGCTATCGGCCCGACGTGTACGTTTACACGCGCATGAGCTCCGATAGCCGCTTCTGGGATTCCCAGCCCTTGACCGGCGTCCCCGCGGATCGCCACTTATCCGCGACTCGCGCCATCTACGGAGGACCCGCGGCGGCCAATCGCGAAGAGCTTGCACGCTCTCACCCAACGTTCATCGTCGATGGATTGGGGCTCCTGAATCCGAAGCTCCGCCCGGATGTTTACCCGGACCTCCGCTCCTGGCTGGCGCAATACCAGCCTTTAGCCCAAACGAGTCTGTCGTTAATTTATCGCCGCGCGGATCGCCTGAATCGGCGTTGAGAGGCTATTTTTTTCGCGCCCTAGTGAACGCCAGCACCTGTTTCTGCCCGTCCACGATCAGATGTTCTTCACCGCTGTAATACGTAAGCTGAAGCCCCTTCGTAAGTCCCTTATAGCTGTCGTTCATCTGCGCCACCCCGCCATTTAGGACTACTTTGTCTTCATTCGTGTAGTATTCGCAGTGCTGCGCTGTACCCGTGCGCGTTCGGTCCGGTCGAACTTCAACCACAGTCACATCGCCGTCGGCAACCGCGTGATCGAGCGAGGACTGGTCGCTGTTGTTCTGCGTTTTCGGAGTTAAGAATGCTTGCAGCTCGGCCGCGGTGACCGTCATTTTTTCTCGCGTGAGCTTCACCGGCCCTGTGTAGAGCGCAATGCGCTTGTCGTCGCGATAAAACAGCTCCGGCGACCGCACCATCGTAAATACCGGACCTGTATTTCCGGTTGTGCTCGCCTGATTTGGTTGATTGCTGGATTTGTTATCGACCAGCTCACTCACCACATCCCCCACTGCATGTAAGGTCTGGTTGTCCCGATCGAGGTCGATTGCCTGTGCTGAAACACGGTTCGCGCCCTGCCAGATCTCCGCATGTCCCTCGTAGAAAACCTTCGTGTTGTTCTCTCGGGTCTGCATTTCATCCGCTTTCGCTTGCATGGATTTCGTATCGTCCAGCATCGACGTCCCCGGCTTTTGGTTTGGATCCGGAGCATGGGTGGATACGACATGCCCGCTTGCGTCCATATCACCGTTGGCCTGGTTCATGACGATCTTGTCTGCGATCGTCGAGCCGGTGTCGTCCGAAACACGCGCCCCATCGGTCAGCGTTATGCGATTGATGGTTTGCTCGAGAAACGCTCGCTTCGCCTGAGCTTTGCGAACCCCTTCCTGGTAACGGAAGTTTCCGGGCTGGTCGATCGTCGCGATCTGGTTCGTATCCGGCGTGAATTTGGCGATCATTTCATCGCTCCAAGTCAGCGCGGGAGGAGATTCACCTTTGCTCGCGTCTTGCCCCGGCACAGCCCGAACCGGCGCGGCGGTCTTTGGCTTATCCGTGTGCGTCGCCACATTCCACGCCAGAAATGTGTCGATGTAGCTGCTCTCCCCGTAAATGATCCGCAATCGCGATGCATCCAGCGTTCGATGCGACTGGTCGGGCCGATTCGGCAGGAACTCCAGTCGCGCCTGCGACGGGCTTTGGATCTCTTTTACTTCCTGCCCTCCCGGCTTCATCTCGAGCACAATGTGTTCGCTGTGCAGAATCCGCGTTTCCGGCATCTGCACTCCGGGCTGCGGGCAGCGGCTTCGATTCTGCTGCCGCGTGCCCGTCGGCCAGCACCAAATGCAGAATGCTGTCGTCCCGCGTCTGTCCGTTCGGTTGCGCCTTCGTGTCCACGGTGAATCTCAGATCGGCTCGGTCGCCGGTGATCGTCGTCCTCGATCCGGGCTCGGTCGCAATCACTTTTGCGTTCTTCTCGCCGATGATGTTCACCAGCACTCCGTCGTCATTAAAGAGCCCGGTCATATGTTCCGCAGAGTATGCGGTGCGCCGCCCTTCGCGAATATCCGTTCCCGCCGGATGATCGGATTCAATTTGGTGAAGGGCGCCATCCACCAGCGTGACCACGGAGTTTCCTGCCTGAATCGTCGTGCTCTGCCGCACCAGCTTTGACCATGGCGATAGATAAATCTTCTGCTCACGCTCCTTGTAGACCAGGTCGCCGGCCTCCACGTGCATCTTGTTCTCCGCCGGCCCGTTTCCGATCCAGTCCAGCTTGATTTGCGACTTCAAGTGCAGTTCATTTGTGTTGGGATCGTATTCCGCCCCTACCGCCTGCCCATCCCCCGCCGGGAAAACAAACGACGCTGGCTGATCCGTCATCGCCCGTCCTGTCTTCGTCTCGTACGTCACTCCCGAGGTCTCCACGTGGACGCGTTTTTCGACATCCTCTTTCTTCTCGGCGTCCTTGTCGGAGGGAACGTTCATCACGATCATGACTTTGCCGTCGGATTTCAGGATTCCCGATCCTTCGTTGAACAGCGCCCTGCCGCTGCGCACGAACGTGTACTTCGAGCCGTCTTTGCTGTACAGCCGAAGCGCCAGATCGTGCAGCTCGAATGTGGATGGCTCGTGCGTCGCTTCGAACGATTTCGCCGTCACTCGCACCACCGGCTTGTTCGTGCGCGGATCGTCTTTCTCATAGCGCCAGCCCGTGCTCGCCAGCGCTTCGTATCCGGTCTTGATCTCAGGTGTCGCGCTCACCGGCTGCCGTCTTGCCGAATCGGCGCGCAATTTGTAGGTATAGGCAACGAGAACCGAAAGGACGACCGCAGCGAGAGCTAGCAAAACCGAGATTCGGCGCATGAATCGGAGGGGGTAATACACCCTCAGAATAGCAACTTAAACCTCTGATGGTCTCTGCTAACTCGCACTGACGAAATGTGAGCCGGATAATGTCAACCGTATCGGGGAAGATAAAATAAATCCTTAATAATCAGTCAGTTGCGACGCTATCTTGTCACTCGATAACCGAGTGTGCTAAAACAGAGACTGGGCACGGGCTAGACGGCTTGCCCAAATTCAATCAAATCAAATCCAGACTGTACCTCGTTCAGACTACAGGCTGGTGAAAGCTCATTGGAGGTTTAGAACATGGATATTCGTCCGCTACACGATCGAGTCGTGGTGAAACGAGTTGAGGAAGGCGAGACCATGCAGGGCGGTCTCTACATCCCGGATTCGGCAAAAGAAAAGCCGCAACAGGGTGAAATAGTTGCAATAGGTAAAGGCAAACGCGGGGATGATGGCAAACTGATCCCGCTCGAGGTGCAGGTCGGCGATCGCATTCTGTTCGGAAAGTATTCCGGCAGCGAGATCCCGAAACAACTCGGCGACGAGTTTCTGATCATGCGTGAGGACGAGATCCTTGGCGTGCTCACCAACGGTGCTTCGAACAAAGCGAAATAGAGGAGAAAAACCAGAAATATGGCAGCAAAACAGATTGCTTACAGTGATAGCTCGCGTCAGGCGATTCTGCGCGGGGTGAATCAGTTGGCCGACGTCGTGAAGGTGACGCTCGGTCCCAAGGGACGTAACGTAGTTCTCGAGAAGAAATTCGGCGGCCCCACAATTACCAAAGACGGCGTCACGGTCGCTAAAGAAGTCGAGCTGAAGGACCCGCTCGAAAATATGGGCGCACAGATGGTGCGCGAGGTTGCTTCGAAGACCTCCGACATCGCCGGTGATGGTACGACTACCGCGACGATTCTGGCGCAGGCGATTTTCCGCGAAGGCGTCAAGAGCGTCGCAGCGGGTGCGAATCCGATGGCTCTCAAGCGCGGCATCGAAAAGGCCGTTGAGAAGGTCGTCGAAGAAGTAAAGAAGCTCTCGAAAGACGTTCCGTCACAAGGCGACGCAATTGCCCAAGTCGGGGCCATCTCCGCGAATGGCGATTTTACGATCGGCAACATCATCGCCGAAGCGATGAAAAAGGTCGGCAAGGATGGCGTCATCACCGTAGAAGAGTCGAAGACTATGTCCACCGAGCTGCAGACCGTAGATGGCATGCAGTTCGACCGGGGATATCTGTCTCCCTACTTCGTCAGCGATCCCGAGCGGATGGAAGCGGTTCTCGAAGACCCTTACATCCTGATCCACGAAAAGAAAATCAGCAACATGAAGGACCTGTTGCCGCTGCTCGAGCAGATTGCCCGCTCTGGCAAGCCGCTGCTGTTGATTGCCGAAGAAGTGGAGGGCGAAGCGCTCGCAACCCTGGTTGTCAATAAACTGCGTGGCACGCTGAACGCTTGTGCAGTTAAGGCTCCGGGATTCGGTGATCGGCGCAAAGCCATGTTGGAGGACATCGCGGTCCTGACGGGCGGCAAAGCTCTCATGGAAGAGACCGGCATCAAGCTCGAAGGCGTGCGTCTCGAGGATCTCGGGCGCGCCAAGCGCGTCACGGTGGACAAGGACAACACCACCATCATCGATGGTGCTGGTACGCAGAAGAACATCGAAGGCCGTATTAAGCAGCTCCGCACCCAAATCGAAGAGACCACTTCCGACTACGATCGCGAGAAATTGCAGGAGCGGCTGGCGAAACTCGCTGGCGGCGTCGCGGTCATCAAAGTGGGCGCAGCAACCGAGACGGAAATGAAGGAAAAGAAGGCGCGTGTGGAGGATGCTCTGCATGCTACGCGGGCGGCTGTCGAAGAGGGCATCGTTCCGGGCGGCGGCGTGGCATTGCTGCGTGCTGGAAAGTCTCTTCAGAACCTGAAGCTCGAAGGCGACGAACAGATTGGAGTCGATATCGTCCGCCGTGCGATCGAAGAGCCGGTTCGCCAGATTGCCGGGAACGCTGGTTTCGAAGGCGCGATCATCCTCGAAAAGGTTCGCGATCACTCCGACGCCAACTACGGTTTCAACGCGCAAACCGGACAATTCGAGGACCTTGTTAAGTCAGGTGTTATCGACCCGACGAAGGTCACTCGCTCCGCGCTGCAGCACGCGGCTTCCATCAGCGCTCTGATGCTGACCACCGAGGCCATGATCTGCGAAGTGCCGGAGAAAAAGGCAAGTCCTCCCATGCCCGGCGGTCACGGCGGCCCCGACATGGATTACTAATTCGCGTCCAAACGCTGTATCTCATGACCCGCTCGGTGCCCCCGGGCGGGTTTATTTTTTCCTGGACGAGCTTCGCTTCGACGAGCTCTTCTTTGCTGTTTTCTTCTTGGCCCCCTTCTTCGGAATGTCGGCCCCCGACCGGCGCGCTTCGCTTAGGCCAATGGCGATCGCCTGCTTCGGATTCTTTACCTTTTTCCCGCTGCGCCCCGATTCGAGTTCATGATGCTTAAACTCGTGCATCGTTTTTTCCATTTTGTTGTGCACTATGCGCTTCGATTTCGGATCGGATCCCGAGGATGACCGCTTGCGAGAGGACGTTTTTTTCGAACTGCTCTTCTTCTTTGTTGGCATGATTCTCCCTTCATGCAGTGCCGGTTCCAGCGTATCGCGGTTGATATCCTGACGGTGTAGAGGTCAGTATTGTCCCGCATCTCGGCCGCTTTCCGCAGCTTTTCTTCCATCTTTTTTTCGGGCGTTTTGCCCGACGATATCGCTGCGGAATTCGGTTTCGCAAAGACGAAACCCGCAGCCGCGCCGACTCCTGTATCGCAGCCGCTGACCAGCGATGGAGCGCTGCAGATCCTCCAGATTCTTCAGCGAGACTCCCGCCTGATCGACTTTCTGATGGAAGACATATCCGGGTATTCGGACGACCAGATCGGGGCGGCCGTCCGCTCCATCCATGCCGATTGCAAGACCAGTCTCAATCGTCATCTCACGCTTGTTCCGATGATGGATGGCGTCGAAGGCACGTACCAAAAGCTCGATCCATCGAAGATTCCCGATCCGAATCGGATCAAGTTGATTGGAAATGTCCCCGCGAACGGCAAGACCAGTGGCGGCACCCTCCGCCATCGCGGTTGGATGGCAGTGTCGGTGCAGCTTCCCGTGCTCGGCAAGCAGGATCCCAAGGCGTTAGCGCCCGCTGAAATAGAGATCGAGTAATCGCGCTGCGCGTCATGCCCCAATACATCGCCGGTATTGATCTCGGTACAACCAACAGCGCTTTCGCGTTCGCGCGTGCGAGCGGGGAAAACGGCACAGATCCCAAAATAAGCCTGTTCTCCATACCGCAACTTGTGAATCCAGGGGAAGTAGCGCCGATTGATCTTTTGCCGTCGTCCGTGTATATACCCGGGGATGGGGAATTTGTACCCGGAGCGCTGGCGCTGCCCTGGAATCCGAAACCCAGTTACATTACGGGCCGCCTTGCACAAACGCGAGGCGTCGAGAACGCCAGCCGGCTGGTCGCATCGGCAAAATCGTGGCTTTCGAATCAGAGCGTCGATCCTACCCAGCCGGTGCTTCCTCTGGCAGCGCCGGACGGAGTCAAAAAGATTTCGCCCGTGACAGCATCCTGTCAGATTCTTCTGCATCTGCGATCGGCTTGGAACTCTGCGCATCCGGAGGCGAAGCTCGAGGAGCAAAGCGTTTTGATCACTGTTCCGGCGTCATTCGATGCCGCGGCCCGCGAGTTGACGGAGCGCGCCGCAAAAGCCGCCGGGTATCCCGAGATCACGATCCTCGAAGAACCGCAAGCGGCGTTCTACGCCTGGATTGACCGCAATCCAGATTGGCGGGAGCGAATCAAACCCGGCGATCTGATCCTGGTTGTCGACATCGGGGGCGGGACCACGGACCTGACGCTGATTGCGGTTACGGAGAAATCGGGCGAGTTGCAGCTCGAGCGCATCGCCGTCGGCGAGCACCTGCTTCTGGGCGGCGACAACATGGACCTCGCGGTAGCCCGGTACGCCGAGCAGCAGTTCGCGCAACTCGGCAAGAAGCTGGACACGATGCAGTTCCATGCGCTATGGCAGCAATGCCGGGCCGCGAAGGAGGTCCTGCTGGCGAGCGAGTCGCAGGCGCCAAAGGAGCATCCGCTTACCATCCTCGGCCGCGGTACCGGTCTCATCGGGGGTACTCTGCGCGGCAAGATCACCGAGCGAAGAGATTCGGACATTGCTGCTCGATGGCTTTTTCCCCGTGGTCCCGGCCGAAGCGGCGCCCGAGCGTCAACGGCGCGCGGGCTTGACGGAGGTCGGGCTGAAGTACGCATCCGACCCCGGCATTACAAAACACATCGCTCAGTTTTTGAGGAACGCAAGCGCGCGGCCAACGCATCTCCTCCTGAACGGCGGCGTGCTGCAGGCCCGAGCCATCGAGCGCCGGATTTTCGAAGTCATCAATGGATGGCTGGGCGAAGCGGGTGCAGCTCCTATCACGGAATTATTACAGAACGACACAAAGCAAGCCGACCTGATGCACTCCGTCGCGCGCGGCGCAGCCTATTACGGGCTGGTTCGGACGGGCAAGGGCGTTCGCATTCGCGGAGGTGTCGCGCGGACGTATTACATCGGGATTGAAAGCGCGCTTCCGGCAGTTCCTGGCGTACCGGCCCCAATGAAGGCGCTCGCGGTTGTGCCGTTCGGGCTCGAGGAAGGCTCGAAGGTTGAACTGCCGCAGCGAAAATTCGCTCTGGTGGTCGGAGAGCCGGCCGAATTCCGATTCTTTTCTTCACTCTCACGCAAGAACGATCCGGCGGGCGCACTGATCGAGGAAATTGGCGACGATCTCGAAGAGCTTGCCCCAATCGAAGTGTTTCTGCCGCCGGGCGTTGAGGGGACCGGGGACGGCACTCGCGAAGAAATCGTTCCGGTAACGCTCGAGAGCAATGTCACGGAGACCGGGCACCTCGAACTATGGTGTGTCGCGGCCGACGGACGCCGCTGGAAACTGGAGTTTAACGTTCGCGAGCGGGCTGCCGCGGCGGCCTGAGTATGAACGTCGGCATCGATCTGGGCACGACGAACTCTGCGCTGGCTTACATCGATCCGCAAGAGGCCGCGGACGCCGATTTCCCGCCCATTCACACCCTCCCGATCCAGCAGCAGATCGACCAAAACCACAGCGGCCCGCTGCGAACCTTGCCGTCGTTTCTCTATTTGAGCGATCCGCCGGTTGTGGGGGCCTATGCCCGCGATCAAGGCGCTCTCCTGCCCACGAAAACCGTGCATTCAGCAAAATCGTGGCTGTCGAACTCAGAAGCTGATCGGACAGCCAAGATTCTGCCTTGGGAGTCTCAGGAAGAAGGCCGGGTGCTTTCTCCGGTGGAAGCGTCGAGCCGGTATGTGGCCCATCTACGCGACGCTTGGGAAACCGCAAAACACTCGGGATTGGCCGCCGAGCAGGTTGTTTTGACGGTGCCCGCGAGCTTCGACGAAGAAGCGCGCGAGTTGACCGTCCAAGCGGCCCGGGAGGCGGGTCTTGAAAATCTAACTCTGCTCGAAGAACCGGCCGCGGCTTTCTACGCCTGGATCGCGAGCCACTTAACACGATCGAACCGGGAGTTGTTTGACAGCGAAATTGTGCTCGTGTGCGATGTAGGCGGCGGTACCACCGACTTCACTCTGATACGGGTCGATCGCGAAGGCGATAGGGTCCAGTTCACGCGCACAAATGTCGGCCGCCATCTGCTTCTCGGTGGCGACAATCTCGATCTCACACTTTCCTGGCTGGTCGAATCGAAGCTGGGCAAAACTCTTTCGCTCCGGCAGCGCAGCGCCCTGCGCCGTCAATGCTCTGCGGCCAAGGAACTGCTGCTTTCCGAGCACGCCCCGTCGAGCACCGATATCACAATCGTCGGCGCAGGAGCATCGTTGATCGGCGGAACGCTGAAAGCAGCCATTACTCGCGAGGAAATTCTCGAAATCGCGCTCGGCGGCTTTCTTCCGCCATCCGAGCTTGCTGATCGCCCGCAACAAGAAAAACAAAGCGTGTTCCGCGAACTCGGGCTGCCTTACGTTTCCGATCCGGCGATCACGCGCCATCTGGCGGAATTCCTGCAGAGCTCGCCCGCGGCGGAACACGGCGTGGACGCCATTTTGTTCAATGGCGGCTTCTTTATCCCGCACGTGTTTCGCGAACGCGTTTGCGATGTCGTGGAACACTGGTTCGGACGCAAACCAGCCGTGTTCGAGAACAATGATCTTGATCTCGCGGTGGCCGCTGGAGCGGCGTACTACTCGTACGTGCGCGCCTCTGGAACCGGAGTTCTGGTGCGCGGCGGCTTGCCACGTGCCTATTTCCTCGGGCTGCAGGATTCCGGATCGTCAGATGTTCGCGCCGTCTGCCTGATGCCGCGCGGCGCCGAAGAAGGTCAGGAAATCAAGCTGGAACAGCCCGAGCTTCAGCTTTTGGCGAATACGCCAGTTGCTTTCCGGCTGTATAGCTCGCTGAGCCGCACGGAGGATTCAGCCGGCGATGTGGTCTCGTTCGCTTCCGGCGCCGATATGCTCGATCCGGCGAGCGACCCACGGCTGCACGCTCCGCTGCGCGCCGTTATTCGTTTTGGAAGAGGCGGCGAGCGCCGCGTTCCAATCACGCTCGGAGCACGTTTGAGCGAAGTGGGCACGCTCGAGACGTGGGCGGAGTCGAAGATCACCGATCATCGCTGGCGGTTGCAATTTCAACTCCGCAAAACGGCGGATACTGTCGCAACCCCGGCGCTTGCGGGCCTGCCTTCCAGAGCGGTGATCAGCGGCGAAGCACAATCAACGGCTGAATCCCTGATCGAAGAAGTGTTCGGGAAACGCGAGTCCGGAATTCCTCCCGAGCAACTTCCGGCGCGCCTGGAACAGGCCTTGGGCCTGGGACGGCTTTCATGGCCGCTGCCGGCGGTTCGCGCTCTGGGAGACAAGCTGTTATCAGCGGCCGAGGGCCGTCGAAAAAACGCGCATCATGAGGCGCGTTGGCTGAACCTGACGGGATTTTGCCTGAGACCGGGATTCGGTTACCCGGGCGATGACTTCCGCATCGAGCAGGCGCGGCGGATCTACGCGGGAGGTCTCACCTTCGGCAGCCAAGTGCAATGCGAGATCGACTGGTGGATCTTCTGTGGACGCATAGCCGGCGGCTTGAATCGCAATCAGCAGGCCGATATTTTCCAGCGGCTGTCGCCAGTTCTTACGCCCAAGCAGAAACGGAGGCAGCGGATGAACCAAAGCCTCTATCGCGAGATGTGGCGAACGGCGGCAAGCCTGGAGCTGCTGCCGCAGCAGACAAAAGTGCAGCTAGGGGACGCCCTGATCGAGATGGTGAAGCACGGCGACATGGTTCAATCGGGCGTGTGGTGCCTTTCGCGGCTCGGTGCGCGTAAGCTGTTCAGCGGGCCGATCAATCTGGTTGTGGCTCCGCCGGTCGCGAGCCGCTGGATCGAGGGCTTGCTGCGGTTGCCGAACACGCCTGCATTGCTCGAATCCGTTGTGCGGATGGCTGCGTTGACCGGCGATACGGCGCGCGATCTTCCGCCCGTCACTCTCGAATCCGTTCGCCGCGCGTGTGAATCGAGCCCGCGCGCTGCCGAATTGCTGCGTGAGATCGCCGGGGAAGCGGATGACCTTGCTTCCTCCAGCAGGATATTCGGCGAGGAGTTGCCAGCCGGGCTCGTGCTCGCCGAAGCGCCGGTCGCCTAGCGCGCCATGCGCGAGACCGAAATCGTTGAACGGATTCGGCAACTCGCCGGGGCAGGGCATCGCAACCGGGAGGTGATTAAAGGGATCGGCGATGACTGCGCAATCGTTCGCCCTGGGCGGAGCGAAGATTTCGTGTTCACGTCGGATTTCGTTCTGGAGGATCGCCACTTCTCTCTTGAAACGCACAGTGCCGCAGATGTCGGACACAAAGCACTGGCGCGCAGTCTCTCGGATCTTGCCGCCATGGGCAGCGAACCGGTGTTTTGTCTGGTTTCGCTAGCGGTCCCGTCCGAGCGCGATGGGCGCTGGATACAGAGTTTTTATCAGGGCCTTCTCCGGCTCGCTGGCAAGTACCACGTCACTCTTGCGGGCGGAGATCTTGCGAAATTCGACAAAGTGGTTGCGGATGTCGTCTGCTGCGGCCGTGTGCCTCGCGGAAAAGCGCTTCTTCGCAGCGGAGCCAAATCCGGTGACCAGATTTACGTTACAGGTGAGCTGGGCGGGGCGGCGCTTGGTCTAGGCAGCGGCCGGGGGCAAGCGTTGCGGCGGCATCTGCGTCCGGAACCGCGCATCGAAGCAGGAATCGTGTTGCGGCGGCGCGGTGTATCGAGCGCCATCGATCTGAGTGACGGGTTATCGATCGACTTGCGGCGGCTCTGCCTCGCATCCGGCGTGGGAGCGGAACTCGGCCCGGACATACCGGTGGCGCGAGGCGCGACGCTCGAGCAGGCGCTGCATGGCGGAGACGATTACGAGCTGCTGTTCACAGGGGCGCCGCGGAGCAACGTCCCGAATAGGGTTGCGGGCCTTGCAGTCACTCGAATCGGAATGATTACAGAGGGGCCACCGGGGGCGGTACGATTTCGCGGAGCGCAACTAGAACCGCGAGGATGGGATCATTTCGGGTAAGGCATGCAGTACGTAACTCAATCGGGAATTCGTGTCACGCAAACAAGCACCAAAGTGCCGTATGCGCGCGGTCTGAAGCACATTCTGAAGCAACTGGACCGGAGGCGCGGGGTGTATCTTTCATCCGGGTACGAGTATCCGGAGCGCTATTCGCGCTGGGATATCGCGAGCGTCGCGCCACCGATTGAGATTATCGGACACCCTCGCACGGTAGCGCTTCGCGCATTGAACGAGCGCGGCGTCGTCCTGATCCGGATTCTGAATCACGTCCTCAAAGACAACCCGCACTGGCGCTGCGACTCACAATCTCCGGATGCGTTGTGTCTCAAGCTCGAGCCGCCGAGTGACCGATTTTCAGAAGAAGAACGAAGCAAACAGCCGTCCGCGTTTTCCGTTTTGCGCCGGCTCGTGGAAGAGTTTCGCGAGGCCGGTGATCCCCGGCTGCTTCTAATGGGCGCGTTCGGGTACGATCTGCTGCTCGAATTCGATCCGATCCGGAGGCAATTGCCGCGGGAAGCGCAGAAGCTTCTTCACCTCTTTCTATGCGACGACATTTACTTTATGGATCGCAAGAAAGAAACCATCGAGCGGTTCCGCTACGATTTTGAGCAGGACGGCACCGACACCGCCGGGCTGCCGCGCACCTCGCCCAAGATCGCGAAACCGAAATCGGCCGAGCGGCCGGGTGAAATCGCCTCCGATCACACGCCGGAAGAGTACATCGCGAAAGTCGAGACCGTGCGCGAGGGAATGCGTCAAGGTGAATACTACGAAGTTGTTCTGCGGCAGACATTCAGCGCGCCCTTTAGAGGGAACCCTTCCGATCTTTTCGAGCGAATTCAAAAGGTCAGCCCGAGCCCCTATGAGTTTCTCCTGCAAATGGGAGATGAACAACTCGTTGGCGCTTCGCCCGAGATGTTTGTTCGCGTTGAGGGGGACCGCGTCGAGACGTGCCCCATTGCAGGAACAACGCGGCGCTCCGGCGATCCGCTTCGCGACGCCGAAAGCATCCGGCAACTCTTGAATTCAACGAAAGAAGAATCGGAGCTGACGATGTGCAGCGACGTGGACCGGAACGATAAATCCCGGGTTTGCGAGCCAGGTTCGGTGCGGGTGATCGGGCGCCGGCTGATCGAATCGTACGCGGGATTGTTCCACACTGTGGATCACGTCGAAGGCAGGTTGATGGCCGGATTCGATTCTCTGGACGCATTCCTGTCTCACATGTGGGCGGTAACAATTGTAGGCGCGCCGAAGAAAGCCGCTGCGCAGGCGATTGAAGATCTCGAGAAGGATGCGCGCCGGTGGTATGGCGGCGCGATCGGGGTCATTAACCTGAATGGCGATATCAATACCGGCATTCTCATCCGTACCGTTCATCTAAAAGGCGGAGTCGCACGGTATTCGGCGGGCGCAACGTTGCTGTATGATTCCGATCCGGCATCGGAAGACCGAGAATGTCATCTTAAAGCAACAACATTTTTCCGTTCATTTGATGCAGCCGCTTCCGCTCGGCGTACGGCAGATCAAGCGCGGCGCGTGGGCGAAGGCATCCGCTTATTGCTTATTGACAACGACGATTGCTTCATTCACACGCTGGCCAATTATGCGCGCCAAACCGGCGCAACGGTCCTCACCTATCGAGCGAACGCCGCCTTGGAGGCGATCGACAGCATACATCCCGATATCGTGCTCATTTCTCCAGGTCCCGGGCGCCCGGAACATTTCAAGCTGCCGGAGATCATTCGAGAACTTGCGAAGCGCGAAATCCCAACCTTTGGCGTGTGCCTCGGATTGCAAGGGATGGTGGAGGCCTTCGACGGAGAGCTCGAAGTGCTGGATTACCCGATGCACGGGAAGAGCTCGGTGGTGAATCATAACGGCCGTGGAGTGTTCGCGGGCTTGCCGTCGCCTTTTCACGCGGGGCGCTATCACTCGCTGTACGCGAATCGAGCTACACTACCGTCGTGTTTCGACATTACAGCCGAATCGGACGATGGAATCATCATGGGGATCCGGCACCGCGATTTGCCTCTGGAAGCGGTGCAGTTTCATCCTGAGTCCATGCTGACGCTCGACCGCGACTGCGGACTGCATCTGATGGAAAACATGATCGAGGCGTATAAGCACACGGCCGCTGCGGTTGAGCGGCGCTGACGATCTTGTCTTCACATCTAAGCGTTGCCGTAATTGGGGGCGGACTTGCCGGCCTCGCTGCGGCAGCGGCGCTTGGCTCGGCCGAGTGCGATGTCAAGCTGTTCGAAGCCCGGCCGTTCTTAGGCGGCCGCGCGACATCTTACCCGCTGAATGCGTCGGACGAAAACAGCCCGACGATCGACAACTGTCAACACGTTCTGCTTCGATGCTGCAAAAACCTCATTGATTTTTACGGGCGGCTCGGGGTTGCGGACCGAATCCAGTTCTACCGCGAGCTCCATTGGATCGAGCCAGGCGGCCGTGTCTCAACCATGCGGCGCGGAATCTTACCCGCCCCCTTCCATTTCGCGGAGTCATTCACGCGTCTCAAATTTCTGTCTATCGGGGACAAAATGAGCATCGCAAGCGGGCTTCTTTCGGTGCAGTACGAATACGGCAAGCGGACCGATCTCGACCGGATTACGATGCTCGATTGGTTGCGGGAGAAGAAGCAGACGCGCTGGTCCATCGAGCGATTCTGGCGTCAAGTGCTCGTGAGCGCGATAAACGAAGACCTGGACCGGATGGCTGCGATCCACGGACTGCAGGTCTTCCACTTTGGTTTTCTCTCGCGGCCTGACGCGTACGAAATGGGCGTTCCAAATGTTCCGCTCGCAAATCTGTATTCGGATCAGGCATGGTCGCATTATCCGAATGTAAAAATTCGCGAGAGGGCCTCCGTCCAGGAAGTGCGAATCGCGGATCATCGCGTAACCGGGGTCGTGGTCGACCGCGCGTGCGTCACGGCAGATGCATATGTCCTTGCCGTGCCCTTCGAGCGTCTCGCGGGACTCGCGCCGGGGCTGCCGGTCGATGTCTCGAATTTCAGCCACTCGCCGATTACCGGCATCCATCTGTGGTTCGACCGGCCGGTGACGGAGTTGCCCCATGCAACGCTCCTCGATCGGACGATACAGTGGATGTTCAACAAGCACGAGGGCCGGCACATTCAGCTCGTGGTCAGCGCATCCCGGAGCCTGACGGACATGCCGCGAGCGGACGTAATCGAGCTTGCCCTCAAGGAGTTGAAAGAGTTTTTTCCACTTGTTGCAGAAGCCCGGCTCGAACGTGCTCACGTCGTAAAAGAGGTCCGTGCGACATTTTCGGCAGCACCGGGCCTGGAGCAGCGGCGCCCGGAAAGTACAACCTCGATTCCCAACCTGTTCCTAGCCGGAGATTGGACCCGATCCGGCTGGCCGGCGACAATGGAAGGCGCGGTACGCAGCGGTTACCTGGCCGCCGAGGTGCTCCTACGCTCGACAGGCGCGGAGTGGCGGTTCCTGATTCCCGATCAGCGCTGATTCGCTTTCAAAACTTTCTTCCGAAGCCGGATGGATTTCGGCGTGACCTCGACGAGCTCATCTTCACGGACGAATTCGAGCGCTTGTTCCAAATTCATGATGCGCGGAGGAACGAGGCGTATGGCTTCGTCGGAGGTTGATGCCCGCATGTTCGTTAGTTTCTTCTCTTTTACGATGTTGACGTCCAGGTCCGCGTCACGCGCGTTCTCGCCCACAATCATCCCTTCATATACCTCGGTGCTGGGCGAAATGAAAATCACGCCGCGCTCCTGCAGGTTGTAAATGGCGTAGCTGGTTGCGAGGCCACCACGATCGGCGACCAGAGATCCGGTCGGGCGCATTTCAATATCGCCCTGCCAAAGAATGTAGCCGTGGAACAGCGAGTGCATGATCGCGGTGCCTTTCGTGTCGGTAAGCATCTCGCTGCGGATTCCGATCAAGCCGCGCGACGGAACGTGAAATTCCAGGCGCACACGGCCAGAGCCATGGTTGACCATTTTGGCCATCTTGCCTTTACGCGAGCCGAGTTTTTCGATGACGATGCCGATGAACTCTTCCGGGCAGTCGATCACGAGATGTTCGACCGGCTCATGAAGCGCGCCATCGATATTGCGCGTGAGAATTTCCGGTTTGCCGACCTGCAGCTCATAGCCCTCCCGGCGCATCATTTCGATGAGGATGGCAAGCTGGAGCTCGCCGCGGCCCATCACTTTGAAAGTATCGGGGCCGCCTGCCTCTTCCACGCGGATAGAAACATTGGTCAGCAGCTCTTTGTCGAGCCGGTCGCGCAGATGGCGGGATGTCACGAACTCGCCTTCACGCCCCGCAAATGGCGAATTGTTGATGGTGAAAGCCATGGCGATGGTCGGCTCATCGATTGGAATGTTGGCGAGAGGCTTGGGAGCGTCGGCACTGGTGACCGTTTCGCCGATCGTGATGCCTTCGACGCCGGCAATCGCGAGCACGTCGCCGGGCGAACCGACGGTCTCATCGACGCGCTTCAGGCCTTCAAAGGAGTAAAGCTTCGTGATCCGCGTTTTTTGAACCGAGCCGTCGAGCTTGACAATTCCGACTTCGTCGCCATGCCTTAGAGTGCCGTTAAAGACGCGCCCGATGGCGAGGCGCCCGAGATAATCGCTGTAATCCAAGTTGGCGACCAGCAGTTGCAACGTGCCCGCCGCATCGCCCTTTGGGGTCGGGATGTGCTTCAGGATCGTCTCAAACAGCGGCTGTAAATTTTCGCCCTGGGTCTCCGGATCGAGCTGGGCGATACCGGCCTTTGCGTTCGTATAGACGACGGGAAAATCGAGCTGGTCTTCGGTGGCATCGAGATCGATGAATAGATCGTAGATCTCGTTCAAAACCTCTTGAATACGGGCGTCGGGACGGTCAATCTTATTGATCACCAGCACCGGAGGAAGCTTCGCCTCGAGGGCTTTCATGAGAACATAGCGGGTTTGAGGCAGCGGACCTTCGCTCGCGTCGACGAGCAGCATGACGCCATCGACGATCTTCAGGGCGCGTTCGACTTCGCCGCCGAAATCGCTGTGTCCCGGGGTATCTACAATGTTGATCTTGGTTCCGTGATAACGGATGCCGGTATTTTTAGCGAGGATGGTGATGCCGCGCTCCCGCTCGAGCTCATTTGAATCCATGACGCGGTCGACGATCTGCTCGTTTGCGCGGAAGATTCCGCTTTGGCGCAGCATGGCGTCAACGAGCGTGGTTTTTCCGTGATCAACGTGCGCAATGATGGCCACATTGCGCGTGTTGATGGTTCCGTTTCCGTTGGACATCGGTGAAATTTAATCCTCGCATGTAAGGCGAAGTGAGTCTGGGCCGATCGAAACCGTATGCGAACCTTAAACGAAATGGCGTCAGACGAGCCATTGCCGACGGTGGTTATCGTCGGGCGGCCCAACGTTGGAAAATCGACCTTGTTCAACGCGATCCTCGGCAACCGCCGCTCGATTGTGGGGAATGAGCCGGGGATCACGCGCGATCGCATCTACGGCGAAGCGGAGTACCGGGGCAAGCGCTTCGGGCTGATCGATACTGGCGGCATCATTCCACATGACGACGCTCTGATCCCGAGCGAGATTCTGAAACAGGCGGAAATCGCGCTCGATCTGGCGTCCCACATTCTGTACGTTATCGACGGACGTACGGAGATCACGGGCGCGGATCGCGATCTGGCGAAGCTTCTTCGGCCGCTCGAAAAACCGTTGTCTCTGGTGGTGAATAAGATCGACACGAAAGCGCGCGAGGACCTGCTGCCGGAGTTCTATTCGCTGGGGCTGGGCGATCCGTTCGCGGTTTCAGCGGAACATAGGCTGGGCTTGGACGATTTACTGGAGCATGTGACGGCTCCGTTTCCGAGAGAAGCGCCGGATACCGAGGAGGAGGAAGCGCAAGCCGGCCAACGGCGAATTAAAGTGGCGATTATTGGCCGTCCCAATGTTGGCAAATCGACAATGCTGAACGCGCTGGTGGGAGCCGAGCGAGCAATTGTTTCGCCCGTTCCAGGAACGACGCGGGACGCGGTCGACGAAACGATTCGGGAAGGGAACACGACCTTTCGTTTTGTCGATACGGCTGGTATCCGCCGAAAGGGCAGAACGACCGAGATGACCGAAAAGCTAAGCGTGGTGATGGCGCGACGGCACATCCGGATGGCGAACGTTGTGCTGCTCTTGATCGACGCGACGGAGGGCGTGGTGAGCTCGGACGCTACGATTGCGGGCTATGCGCATGAAGAAGGACGCGCCGTGATCCTCGTCGTGAATAAGTGGGATGCGGCGGGAGAGCAGAGCAAGCGTGCGTTCACGGAGGCGGTGCGGGATCAATTGAAATTCTTGGAGTATGCGCCGGTGGTGTTTGCCTCGGCGAAGAATGCCGAGGGAATCCGGCGGATTTTTTCCACAATCCGGCGATGCTTCGATGCGGCTTCGAAGCGCGTGACCACGGGAGAGCTGAACCGGTTCGTCGAATCGCTCCATTTCGATAGCGATGTTCGCATCTATTACATGACGCAGCCGTCGGTGCGGCCGCCGACGTTTGTCGTGTTTACGGATCAGGCGGGCAAAATGCATTTTTCACTCGAGCGATTCCTAATGAACCGCCTGCGGGAGCGCTTCGGATTCGAAGGAACCCCGATCGTCATTAAGACGAAAAGACGGTAGGTATTCATATGTCCACTGCAGTTCATCTTCCGCTCGCCGAATACATAAACACCGACTACGAGCCGGATTGCGAGTACGTAGACGGCGTTCTGGAGGAACGGAACGTGGGGAAGACGAAGCACGGAACAACGCAAGCGCGAAGGCGCAACCTGAACCCGTTGTTGTGGACACACAGTCACCTTGCGGCGCGATTCCGGACGTGTGCCTGCTCGACTGAACGATAAACGATGAGGTGACGCAGAATCCTCCCGCGCTATGGATCGAGATTTTGTCTCCAGAAGACCGGTGGAGCAGAATACAGCTCCCATTGGACGACATCTTGCGGTTCGGAGTCGAGACAGTTTGGATCCTCGATCCGTACTCGAGAGAGGCATGGGTCGCGACACCTAGCACTCCGATCGTGCGGGTCGAGGACGGAGAGCTTCGCTGCCCGGCTCTCAATTTGGAAGCCGCTCTGGACGAAATTCTTCCGGAAGAATAAGAATCGATTATTGAAGCGGAAATTGCCTGACCGTCACGTTATCGTCTTCGTCGAAGACGCGGATCGCAACCATGTGGCGGCCCGTGACCTCGAGCCGGTAATCGAGCATCTGGGAATCGGTCACTTTGCTGACAGGGTTTAAGACCGTCCATTCGCCGCCGTCCACGGAGTATTCGGCTTTGTCGATCCAACTGAGCGCGTCGCGAGCGGTAAATCCGATCTGGCACGCACCGCTGGTGCAGGCGACCTTCGGATTCACGATCTCGGGAGGCGTATTGTCGATCGTGAACGGCTCGCTGACAAAAGACGCGGAGAGCGCCGCCGCCGGCGGGTTCGAAGGAGCATCGCTCGCGGTGATGCGGACGACATATTGGCCATCCGGGAACGCGGCGCTGTCGAAAGAATAAAACCGATCCTCTAGATTCTTCTTGAGAGTACGCCAGTACGTTTCGTTCTTGCCTCGAAGCTCCACGTTGAACGCCAATACATCGCCGTTCGGGTCGTCCGCGCTCCAACGCAGCGTGACATACCCTTTGCGGTACTGGAGTGTTGCTGCAGGCGCGGCACTTTCCGTAGCCGCAACAGCCGTGGATCGTTTCTGGCCCACCGCCGGAACCGTCATGGTTCCGGCTGAACCGGAAGGCATCACCGTGCGCTCCAATAGCCCGGAGCTGGGCGCTTCGCTGTAATTGAACGGTTCGATCTCCACCTGGTGAACTTTCGGCGCTGCGTTTCGCGGCAAATAGGCGATGTCGACGACGCTCAGTTCCGGGGATTCGTGAGTCTCGGAAGCGGTGAACGTAAGGCGGTACTGCAGAAAGCGAGCCGGGGGCGATTCAATTTGGCCGCCAAGCTCCGACACGGGCACTTTCGTCCAGGGGCTCCAGTTACTTTGCGGCCGGCTGAGATTGCCGCTTCGAGTCTCGAAACCAATCGCGCCGCGGTGCAGTGTGCTGGAGAGATGCACTTTGCCCCAATACGCAAAATCATTGACGTCGAGTACATCACTCTCGAGCGTGCCGCTCGATTCAAGAGACGGACCGATGGAATAGAGATTACCAACATTTCCGGTCACCGCGTAAATGATTCCGTTTCGAGCTTGGAGCAGAGCCGTGACTTGGGTGGGCGCTGCGTTGAGCAGTTCGGTTGAGACCTGATCGGAATCGACCCGGTAGATCAGGCCTTTATTGCCGGTGGCAAGCAGGGCACGGCTTTTGGCGTCGAATGCGATCGAGTACACGATGTCGGAGGGAGAGCTCCAGATTTTTTCAGTGAACCCGTCCTTTTGAATGCGATACAAATCTGAGCCGCCGCTCACGGCAGCTGATAACGAACCGACCGCTGGCGGAAGCATGGGAGGCGTTGTCCCGGTGCGGGGCGCACCGGTCGGAGCGATGGCCGGCGGAGCGGAGGGAAGAACGGGCGCCGGGCCGGAAACGGAAACGGGCTTACTGCCGATTGCGGAAGCGTAGATAAGCCCATCGTGCTCGGCAACGGCGGTGATCTCCCGCTTATCGGCTTGATACAGGACAAAGCTCTCACCCTTCGGAGTAACGCGGAGAATTAAACCGCCGGGATCCGTTCCGATGATGAGATTGCCAGCCCGGTCGATGATCATGGAACGGGCATGCGTTTCGCCGGTACGCACAAATTCCGCGCTCGTCCCGGCGGGTGTCACGCGATAAACGATGCCGGAATCGCCCGTGGCGACGAAGAGATTGCCGGTGCGATCGAACGCCATGGCCCAGATGTATTTGCATTTCGCGTCAAAGAAGAGCTCCGACTTCCCGGATTTGCCGACGCGATAAATCTTAGCGTCGGGGAGGACAGCGGCATATAGCCGGTCTTCGGAATCGATCGCTAGAGAGTGGATCTCGAGGCCAGGCAGTTCGGCGAAGAGTTTACTCTTTCCATGCGGCGGCAGGACGAAAATTTTCGCGGTCGTGCCGGTGGGCGCGCCTCCCGCGTAATAGATGCCGCCCTTCGAGTCTTGCGCGACGGCCCATAAGTAAGGAAGACTCGTGCTATCCAGTTCCTGAAAGCGGGGCGCGAGCGTAAGGCGTCCGTCGCTGCGAATCGAAATGTGTTTCGGAGTGCCGCGAGCGAATTCAGCCTGATCGGATTGTTCCCACACATGGGTATCGACGGCGAGAAGAACCGAAACTGTCGACGCGGCCAAGAGAAGTGCGGCGGCCCGGTACGTGGCCGTACGATTGTGCATGAGATGGATGGGCGCAGCGCTCAGTTCACGTAGATCTTCAGCGAGTAGTTCCCTGTCACGACGACGTCGAACGGTACAGAGGTCTGCTCGTGCGCGCTCTCGGGGGAGCTGACGAATTGGTGATTCGTGGCGCGGCCGCTCTGCATGACGTTGAGCACCGAGGCAGGCAAGCTCGGCAAAACTTTTTCGTCGGAATAGACGGTAGGCTGCGATTCGATGAGAGAAACGTAAAGCCGGTTATTACTGCGTTCTTCGTTGAGCATCGCGATGGTTTGAGGAATGTCTTCGATGCGATTCAACGAGCTGGCGATGTTCTGAAAACGGTTGAGCGTATCCGCATCGCTAAACAGGATTTCATGCTTGCCGCGCTCGAGGTCGGCTGGAATCTTCACGTTAATGGTACGTTCAATGCGCTCGCCGCGGTAGGGCCGGAGGAAAACCTTGACCGGCACCTCGGTCCCGGGCGTGACTTTGTTGTCGGCGATCCACGCGGATTCGATCTGGGCGATCCGCCGCTCGGGGAGAAGATCCACAGTGACGTTGACGGCGTTGAGCTTCGGCAGCTTTTCGGAATTGACGAACAGGCGATTGAATTTGTCACCCCACCAGCCTGCCAGGAGCATAGGGGTCGGGATGGGCGCTTCGGCGGGCGCTTGCATAGTGGTGAGCTGGACGCGTTGCCGTCCTTCGATCTGCAGTTCGCCGTGAAGCCGGTAGGTGGCCTCCTCCGAAAAGTCGTTCAGATTCGAGAGCGAATTGAAAAGCGTCGCCATCATGAGGTAAGGCGTCCACTTCTGATCGACGAAGACGTTGAAGTGGAAGTCTTGCGATTTCCGGACGCTGTCATCGCGATTGCGGGAGCACACCCGCATGGTGACGGGGATCATTTGTGCGGTGGCGCCCAGCTCGCCTTCGATGCCGCTATGGCGATCCTGCCGCAGAGCGCCTACGATTTCAGAAGCGTTGCCCATTTTCGTGGGTTGGTACGAAGAAGCGAGTGTGGTGATGATGTCTTCCTTCGCCATCGGCATATCAACGGGTCCCAGATTAAACATGGGATGACCGAAGGCGAGGACGCGCTTGCCATCGTTGTAGGTGACGGTTCCAGCGCCGGTCATGGTCATGTCGCCTGAGACGAGCACAGCGGCGATGCTTTCGCCGGGCTGAAGCGAATGTGCCCAGCCGGGTGCGGGTTTGGGCGAATCGAGCGCTCCGCCGGCGCCCCCCTGAGCTACCGTAAGGCCGAGCTGTTCGAACACTGGCGAAAATTCTTTCACCGTCGCGGCCGTGAAGCCGGACATTGTGATAGGCGTAGCGATCGGCGCCATCGTGGGCGTCCCGGAGACCTCACCGCGCGAGCTAGCGGAGATCACGCGCGCGAGCATGTCGCTTGGAACCGGGACCGAGGCTGCCGCTTGATCAACTTTATCCGGCGTGAGTCGGCCGGCGGGACGTGTGTTGTCGAACTCCTTGACGTCGAGCATGAGCTGAATCGGCGTAATGCCGCAGATGGCGTCGGGTGAGAAAACACTCAGTCGAAGGGCGACCGCGCCGACCAATTTACCGTCAATATAAACCGGGCTGCCGCTCATCCCGCCCGCGACGTTCGTGCGCTCAGCCTTGCCGGTGAGCTTGGCGATGATAATGTCCTGTTTCGGGCCTTCCATGTTTTTCCAGATGCCGATGATTTCCACCGGAACAGGCTCCGGAGCAGCGCCTTCAAATACGGTCCAGGCGACACCTTTCATGCCAGGTTTCAACGCGTTTTCGGGGAACAGTTCCACTTTGCCCGCTTTGGGCGGGGCGGTCATGTCGGGGATTGCATCGGGGGCTGCGCCGATTACGGAGCAGGAAAAGAGGACAGAGCACACGAGGGCTCGGGTAAGCATACAAAAGCTTTTTGGTCTCGTCGACCGGGTGTCCTCATTATCGCGCAATAAATCGACGGATCGGGATTGTAGACTGAAAACTGATTCGCCGCGCCCGGCGAGGAGACCCATTCGAATGATCCGTCACCTGTTCCGCATTTCAAGCTCGTCCCTAATGTGTACGGCGCTGGCGCTGGCTGCGTCCGCCCAGAAGAGTAAGAGCGGGGGCGATGCCGCGAAGGGCAAGGAAGTGTTCGAGCAGTGCAGCATGTGCCATGCGGTGGATACGAATGAGAAGCGCATGGGGCCATCTCTGAAAGGTCTTTTCAAAAGGCCGAAGCTGCAAAACGGCAAACCGGTAAACGATGCGAACGTTCTGGAAAGGATCAACACCGGAGGAAACGGCATGCCCGGTTACGCGGACACGCTTTCGCCGGAGGAGAAATCGAATCTTCTAGCGTACTTGAAGACGTTGTAGCAACGCCGCCATGGACGGATGCTTTGTTACAGTGTTAGAAGTTCCCGCGCTTCTGCGAGCGTCCCCATCGTCTAGCCCGGCCTAGGACACCGCCCTTTCACGGCGATAACAGGGGTTCGAATCCCCTTGGGGACGCCAATTTCCCAGGCGAGTGACGTATGTCCGTTTCCGCTACGGAATCTCCCACAAGCGGGCACGTGTCGCGGGTCGCAGAACCTAAGGCAAGTAAGTCCTTGCAGCGGTGGGGTTTGCGTCTATGCCTTTGGAATCGAATCTGCGAGTAACCCCAAGATGAAAATAACGGCCAGAGTGGTGCAGGACGTACTTTACGCGATCCGGATGCTGAGAAACGCACCGGGCTTCACCGCGATTGCCATTCTCACGCTGGCGCTGGGCATAGGCGCGAACACCTCTATTTTCTCGGTGGTCTACGCCGCGCTTCTGCGGCAAATGCCATATTCCGAGCCGGGCAGCTTAATCACGCTCGGCGAAGTGCGCGCACCGGACGAGAAGTACTGGGACGTCTCGTATCCCGACTATGTCGATTGGAAGAGCCAGTCGAAAACTTTCCAGTCGTTCGCCGGTTTTAGTGGCGACGGGTTCATCCATCGTGGCGCAGGCGAGCCGCAACTGATCGATGGCGCAGAGGTCACTGCAAATTTCTTCTCGACTCTGGGAGTCAAGCCGATGCTCGGCCGCGACTTCGTTGCTAGCGAGGAGGTTGCAGCCGGTCCCAAAGTTGCAATTCTGACCTACAATTTCTGGAGAGCGCATTTTGGGGGCGATCCGCATGTGCTCGGCCGCACGATGCGGCTGGATGCAAATACTGTAACCATCATCGGCGTTCTGCCGCGCTCCTTCGAATTCGGCCCCGAGGGAGATGCTGACATTTGGGTGCCTCTGCACCTTACTCCTTCTCTGCTCCGTACTCGCCGGAACTTGCGCTGGATGCCGGTGATTGGACGTCTTGCGCGCGGTGTGACACTCGAACAAGCACGCACGGAAATGAACTTGATCAATTCCCGATTGGCTACCGCCTACCCGCATGAAAACGCTACCACTCAAGTGCTCATGGTGCCGCTCCGCGAACGGATTGTCGGGCAAATCCAGCCGCTGCTGATGATTCTTTTCGGTGCGGTGGGATTTGTTCTGCTGATCGCCTGCGTCAATGTCGCCAATTTGCTGATGGTTCGCGCCTCGGGGCGGAGAAGGGAGTTCGCGATTCGAACAGCGCTTGGCGCCGGCCGAGGGCGGCTCATTTCACAGCTTCTGACGGAAAGCCTGATGCTTGCAGCAGCCGGCGGCGCATTGGGCCTTTTCGGGGCACAATGGGGAACGCGAGCGCTAATCGCCGCGATTCCTAAGCAGTTGCTCGATTCGATGCCTTTTCTGCGCGACACGCAGGCCAGCGGTGTCGTTTTCGCATTTCTCTGCGGTGTTGCGGTGCTCACGGGAGTTTTGTTTGGCCTTGTGCCCGCGCTGCAGATTTCGCGGGAAGAAGTCGGCGAGGCGCTTAAAGAAGAGACCCGTACATCGATTGGCGGCGTCGGCACGGGCTTGCGTGACGCCCTAGTCGTAGTCGAAATCGCGTTTTCGTTGGTGCTTCTGGTCGGTGCGGGTTTGATGATAAAGAGCCTCGGTGTGCTTCTGCGCCGCAATCCCGGTTTCGACACCCAAAATCTGGTGACGTTTGGCGTCAGTTTGCCGGATGCGTCCTATCCGAAAGATCCGGACGCGATTCGCTTCGACAAAGATTTCAGAGAACGCGTCCGCAACCTTCCCGGGATCGCCGGAATCGCGAGCACCAGCGTTGTTCCGCTCACCGGCGGCGGCAACTCAATTCGGTTTCTCATTGAAGGTCAGCCGATGGCCGCAGGTCACGAAAACGAATGCAACATCCGCGATATTTCCGACAATTACTTTTCGGTGATGAAAATTCCTCTCGCCTCCGGCCGGTTTTTCGCCGACTCCAAAGATACCGCGAGTACGCCGATGCATATCATCGTCAATCAGGCGTGGGTAAAGCGATACTTTCGCGGACAAAATCCAATCGGTAAACGCATCAGGTTTACATATTCGCCGAAGGAACCGTATCGCGAAATTGTGGGCGTAGTCGGAAATATCGCCGACGCGCAGCTCGATAGCCCGGAGGAACCTACGCTGTTCTGTCCATTTGCGCAGGACGCGAATTCGTATATCCATTACATCGTGCGCGCGGCGGGGAATCCAGCAGGCGTCCTCGGCGCTATACGTACGGTATTGCGCGAAAAAGACGGACAGTTATTTCCCTTGCGGCCAATCACGATGGATCAGATCATCTCGCGATCCCCGTCGGTCTTTTTGCGGCGGTACCCGTCGTATCTGATTGGCAGCTTCGCCGCGCTGGCGCTGATTCTCGCGGTCGTTGGGCTGTACGGCTTGATTGCGTATTCCGTTTCCCAACGCACCCGCGAAATGGGAATCCGCACTGCGCTCGGCGCCGAGCAGCACGATTTGCTTCGGCTAGTGCTCGGGCAAGGCACCCGGCTGGCGCTGATTGGCGTTGGCGTCGGCATCGTTGCAGCGCTGGCGCTGACGCGATTGATGTCCAGTCTGCTTTTCGGAGTAAGCGCAAGCGACCCGATGACGTTTGCTGCCGTGGCCTGCGTTCTGCTCGCGGTGACGTTGCTGGCGTGCTACGTTCCGGCGCGCCGTGCGATGCGCGTTGATCCCATGGTGGCCCTTCGGTATGAATGAGGGAGTCCTACTAGCTACGGCGGAGAGAGTCATCGAAGTCTGCGATTCTTGGGGTGTATGATGGCATTCCATGACACCAGAATTCACATTTGCCGCTACGCTTGCACTCGCGTTCGGAGCGTTCAGCGCCTCTGGCCAGGATCGAGACCACGATAAGAAATGGATCAACGGCTACTACCCGCAATGGAAGGTCTACAGCAATTTCTTTGAGAAGCAGCTAGTGACCAGCGGGACTGCCGACAAGCTGACGTTCTTGACGTACGCGTTCGCGGACATCCGGGCGGATGCGAACGGAAAGCCGAGATGCGCGACCTTCGATGAATACGCCGATTTCCAATATCACTTCACCCAAGATACGAGCGTGGACCACACGAACGACTCCTTTAATGCGGGCGCCTTGAGCGGCAATTTCCATCAGCTTCAAGAGCTGAAGGAACGGTACCCGGATTTGAAAATCGTGCTCTCGATCGGCGGGGCATCGGCCGGAACGGCAAGCTTCGAAGCTGCCGCGAAGAAAGAGAACCGCGAAGCTTTTGTGCGTTCGTGTATTGAAGGTTTTGTCGAAGGAAACTTCGGAGAAACGACAGGCCTTCAGCCGATTTGGGACCCCACTTTCTCGGAGCAGCCGGCTTTAACCATCACGCCCGTACCGGGAATTTTCGACGGCTTCGACATCGATTGGGAGTTTCCGACCGGCAGTGAAAAGCAGGAATATGTGGAGCTATTGAAAGAGTTCCGTAGACAGCTCGACTGCAAGAAACCGGGCGGGATACTTTCGGCAGCTCTGCCGGCAGGAGAGCAGAATTTTTCGCTATTCAATTTGCCCGCCACGGCCCGTGAGCTTACTTTCATCAATCTCGAGACGTATGATTACCACGGCCCTTGGGAAAACGAGACTGGATTCGTGGCTCCGCTCTATCAAACCGAATTCGATCCATATACAAATCTGAACGTGAATTTCACGGTACAGGCGTATCTCGCGGCGGGCGTGTCGCCAGAGAAAATTCTGCTTGGGATTCCGTTTTATGGGTACGGTTGGACGGTTAACAGCGGTGCGCCTGCGAATCAGAACGGGGCATACGTGCCGGCAACCCCGTTGCCCGCACAGCCGAATGTGCCGCCGCCGAACCCGCCGTATTCAACGGAAGAGTACAACTACATCGTGACGAATTTGCTGCCGATTTACGAGATGTTCCGCGACCCGGCAACAAAGACGCCATGGCTGTACGATTCCGTAAACACACACAACTTCTTCACATACGACGATCCGGAATCGATTCACAAGAAGATGGAATATGCCAATGCGAACGGCCTTCGAGGAGCCTTTGTATGGGAATTGACCGGCGACTTACCGGATGGCGATCTCCTCAAGACAATCTTCTGGGGATTGCGCGAGCGCCCCAGGGACTGATTACTTGCGCAGGTACTGATCGGTCTTATTAAGCCAGTCAGCGCGGGGCGGGTTGAAGATGTCGATGTCGACGGTGTCCTCGATTGCCAACGCGGCGTGAGGGACGTTCGGCGGGATACACAAGAACTCGCCTGTGCGGACGGTGATTTCGCGATCGTCGAACGTGAACTTGAGCGCGCCCTTCTGAACATACGTAATCTGCTCGTTGACATGGCTGTGCCGCGGAACCAGGCAGTCCTTTTTCAGGAGAACGCGAGCTACCATCATCTGATCGCCCACCACAATTTGGCGATCGAGCAGAGGATTCAACGACTCAGTCGGGATCTGATCCCATTGAATATGCTGAACGTTCATAGCCCTTTGTACATGCCTCCGTCAACCAGGATGGTCTGTCCGGTGATGAAAGACGCGCGCTCGGAAGCGAGCCACGCGATCGTATCGGCCAGCTCCTCGGGTTCGCCGAGCCGGCCGACAGGTATTTGATCGATCCACGCTTTCTCGACCTGCTGTTCGCTCTGCCCGAGAGTGGAAGCGCGATGCGCCGAGAGTTCTTTCAGGCGTTCTGTCGCGGTGTAACCGGGGGCAACATTGTTCACGAGAATTCCGTCTTTGCCGAACTCGTTGGCGAGGCTACGAATCAGTCCCATAATGCCCGCACGAATGGTGTTCGAGAGCACAAGCTGCGGCTGTGGCTGGCGCACCGTGATAGAGCTGATGGTAATGATGCGGCCCCATTTCTGGCGTTGCATGTAAGGAATCACGGCGCGAGCGAAAGTGGCGGCGCTTCGAAGGTTCAGGGCAAATGCGTCATCCCAATCCTGACCCGTCGCCTCGAGGAATTGTTTCGCGGGAGGCCCGCCCGCGTTCGTTACGCAGATATCGACGCGGCCGAAACGCTTCGCAGCAGCGGAGACGAGGCGCTCAACGGCTGGCGTATCGCGGACATCGAGCGTTTCTGTGTGCACCTCGACGCCGAACTTTTGACGCACCTGAGCCGCAACCTCGGCGAGCGGTTCCGGGCTGCGGGCGCAGAGTGCCAGGTTTGCTCCCTCGGCGGCAAGCGCGAATGCGGTCGCGCGGCCGAGTCCTTGACTCGAGGCAGCAACGATCGCAGTTCGATGAGTGAGGCCGAGATTCATGATTCAGGGCTGTCGGCGGGATCGCACGGTTTCAAGGATATCCTTTGCGTCTTTTTGGAGCGCAGCGGCCCGCGCGTCCCGCTGGAACGAGCAGCTTAAATCCCGGGAGCGCTCGCCCTGAAATTCGATGAACAGCGAAGACCCGAATGAGACGCTCTTGAAGCAATGGCGTACAGCAAGTTGGGCGAGTGGACCGGCAGCCGCTCACGTCCGTCAGGAATCGTTTGCAAAGAGCGTCAGGCAAATGGATGCTGCTTGTCACGCCGTCGCGCCTGCTCACGGTTGCGTCCCCATCTCGATTCACACTAACGGTAATGCCCCCGCGATTAGTCGAGCCGGTGTCGATGACGGTCGCTTCCTGGGTCCCGGCCACGAGTAGGGGCGCTGCGAAAAGCACAGGAAAGAAAAACGACCGCATCAAACACGCCGTTTCTACTTGGAGGCAACGCTAGCGGGTTCGCGAGCCCATTTGCGCGCCATTGCCTTAATGCGGCGTGCCGCTTCCATCAGGTTCTCGATCGAATTCGCGTAGCTGAATCGGATATATCCGTTGCCATATTCACCGAATGCCGTGCCGTTCAGGCAGGAGACGCCGGCTTCTTCCAACAGCAGATCCGCAAGCTCTTTTGACGGAATTCCGGTGCCCTGGACGTTCGCGAACGCGTAGAATGCGCCGCCGGGGATAGCGCAACGGAAGCCAGGAACCTCATTGAGCGCCGCACAAAATGCATCGCGGCGGCGTCGGAATTCTTGAACCATTCTGTCGACTTCGGTTTGCGGATCTGTAAGGGCAGCAACGCCCGCGCGCTGCGTAAAGCTCGCGGTGCAGGAGTTCGAATTCACCATCAGCTTATTCACAGCATCCACGAGCCACGTCGGCATAACGCCGTAGCCCATGCGCCAGCCGGTCATTGCATACGTTTTCGAGAAGCCATCCAGAATGATGGTCTTTTCGAGCATGCCGGGAACACTCGCAATCGAAAACGGGGGTTCGGCGGTGTAGTAAATGCGCGAGTAAATTTCGTCAGAGAGCACGATGAGATCGCGATCACGCACCATCGCTGCAATCTCGCGGATATCGCGCTCCGGGATCACGCCGCCGGTCGGATTCTCGGGCGAATTAAGAATCAACATTTTCGTGCGGTCGGTGATGCTATCGCGTAACAGATCGAGATCGACCGAAAAGCCGCGGTTCTCGAGGAGCGGAATGGGAACGTCTTTCGCGCCCAGATAACGAATCATCGATCGATAGATCGGGAATCCCGGATCGGGATACATCACTTCATCGCCCGGCTCGATGAGGGCGAGCATAGGGAAAAAGATAATGGGTTTGCCCCCGGGAACGACGGAAACGTGTTCCGGCCGAACCTGAATGTGCCGGGTCCGCGAGACGTACTGCGCGACAGCCTGGCGAAGCTCCGGGAGGCCTTGCGACGGGCCGTAGTGCGTCCAGCCCTCGTCAAGAGCTCTCTTAGCCGCTTGCACGATGTTGTGAGGAGTGGCGAAATCGGGCTCTCCGATCTCAAGGTGCACTATCTTTCGCCCCGCGGCCTCGAGCTCGCGCGCTCTGAGAAGGACGTCAAAAGCTGATTCAACCTCGATGCGTTGCATTCGTTCGGCAAGTTTCATGGCTTCTCTCTTCTGATGTTCTCAGGTTGGGTCCTATAACAAGCGAAAAGGGGACTTGCGTCCCCTTTTGTCGCGTCGATCGTGCTCGACCCTAGAGTTGCGATTACGTAGTCCCCTTCAAATCGGGGTACTTCCGAGTATATCGCTCGCTTGCCAGGCCGTGCTATCCGGCCTGCTAGCGGCGTTATCCAGTTCGTCTACTCCTAGGAGACCAATGCTTCGAAGGAGACACAACATAGGGCGGCGATGCGAGGTGGCCAGTCAATCGCTTAAGAAGTCGCGGAGAGGGGAAAGGACAGAAGGAGAAAATTATGAATTCAAAGCATTGGAAGCAGTGTTTACTTACGCCGTTAGTAATAAGCTTCACGCTGCAGGCTCAGGCTCCCGCCGACGGGTCTAAGGCATCTGGTCAGGTCACTGTCGCGCAGTTAACTCCGCGGCAAGTGCGAGAGGGCTCGGCGAAGCCCATCGGCGCGTATGATCCCGCGCAGAAGCTCAGGATCTCGTTCGGCTTGCGCCCGCCACACATGGACGAAGAAAAACAGTTTCTGGAGGATCTGCACACGAAGGGCTCCCCGGATTTTATGAAGTTCTTGACGCAACAGCAATGGATCGCGCGATTTGCGCCGTCTGCCGAGGATGAACAAGCTGTTGTGGATTGGGCCCAATCTCAAGGCCTGTCGGTGACGCACCGCTTCCCGAATCGTCTGCTGGTGGATGTAGAGGCTCCGGTGGCGAATATTCAGAAGGCGCTGGGCGTTTCCATTAGCAGGTATCAGATCAGCGGTGGCGATGTTTTTCTCGAATGATCGCGATCCGTTGATTCCGGCGAGCCTCGCCAACATCATCGAGTCCGTCGGCGGGCTCAACAATATACAAGTCTTTCGGCCGGCGAATTCGCACCTGGAAGAGCCGGCGTTTCCGGATTACTCGGAAGGTCCCGCGGTGAGCAAGGGGCCGAAGCGGAGGTCAGCAGCCGCCGATCGCGCAGCAGCCGCGAATGTGCTGAAGCATTTGCCGCACAGCGGGACCCCGAACATCACAAACGGTGCCTATGATCCGACGGACATGTATAGCTCGGAAGCTTACGATACAAACGCTCTCTACAATCAGGGCCACTGTTGCAATGTTCCTGGCCGTTCCGGCGGATCGCCACCGGAGTCCTCCATCGCGATCGCGACGGCGGGGAGTCAAAACACGAACGATTTCCTCGGTTTTCATAACCAATATCCATACTTAGCCGAGCACTGGTTCTTGATAAATATCGATGGCACTCCATCGTGCTGCGACGGCGAGGGAACGATGGACTTTGAGTGGTCCACCGCGATGTCGAACAGCTTCGGGAGCTTGAATGACACGGCGTCCGTGTTTATGTACGACGGCGTTAACAGCGGGTTCGGAACGTTCAACGACATCTACAACCACATGTTGTCGGACGGCAACGCACGCGTGATGAGCACAAGCTGGGGATGGGACGAAACCGACGTGACTTCGTTGGTGAGCACCACGAACAACATCTTCAACGAGATGATCGGCGAAGGCTGGACGCTTGTGGCAGCCTCCGGCGATGGCGGAGCGAGTTACGCCTGCCGTGCTTCCGATGCTGTGGCGTTTCCGGCGTCGGACCCGAACGTAGTTGCCGCTGGAGGCACGACTCTGTACCTGAATTCGGACTCGAGCTTCAATAGCGTGTACGGCTGGAGCGGCGGGCCGGACGGTTGCGGCACGAACGACGGCGGCAGCACCGGCGGAGTCAGCATTACGTGGGCATCGCCAAGCTATCAAGGCTTCAGCGGAAATCGTCAAGTTCCGGACATAGCGCTCAATGCCGATTGGTACAACACGCCGCAGAACTTATTCTTCGGCGGAGGATTGTCAGGCAACGGCGGGACCAGCATTGTTGCGCCCGAGATGGCGGGATTCTTCGCCCAGGCGAACGCCTATCTCGATTACATCAACAACGTGGCAGGGGGCTGTTACGGCGGCGGCGCCGGCAGTTGCGCGCCGATCGGAAACGGCAACTGGTACCTGTATTACTTTGGGCAGAACCCGAGCTATGCGCCTCACTTCCCTTTTTATGACGTAACCGCAGGATGCAATAACAACAACATCACTGCGGAATTCGGGTTGGGGTATTACTGCGCGGGATCAGGTTACGATCAGGTCACCGGCTGGGGCATGGTCAACATGCTGCAACTGTCATGGGCGATCAACACATATCGCGCGGGTGATTTCGGCGCGCCGGTCGCCAGTTTTAGCGGCCCGACAACGGGCAAGTGGTACAACACCGACCAAACCGTGAGCTGGGTCTTGACCGATACCAGCAGCAATGGCAACCCGGCTACGGGTGTAGCGGGATTCAGCCAGGCGTGGGATTCGGATCCGGGCGACGTGTTTAGCGAAGCGACGCCAGGCTCCGGTAACTCGTTCTATAGCGGACCGGAGTTTCCGAATGCTAGTAGCGGATATCTTAATGTGTCGTGGGTGGGACAAGGATGCCACCGAGCAAACGTGAGGGCGTGGGATAACACGGGCGCATCTCAAGATCAGACCTACGGCCCGGTGTGCTACGACACCGTTCCGCCGTTGAGCTACCGAGTTTTTTCGCCCGCGCCGAACAGTGCCGGTTGGGACAAAAGCTCCGTGAAGATGACGCTGTCGGCAACCGATCCTGGGTCCGGGTCGACCGGGTCCGGCGTTGCCGCACTATACTTCTCGATCGATAATTCAGGATGCTCGCCGAGCGACTTAGGAGCCTGTGCCGTGTACAGCGGTCCATTCAACATAACGGCGCAAGGACTGCACACGGTTCGGCAGTTCGCCAAAGACGTGGCGGGTAACTTCGGAAACTTGGTAACTCAAGGAATCAAGATTGACGAAACAGCGCCGCACACGTCGGCAAGCCTGAGCGGCACCAAGAACGGCACCGTCTATGTATCGCCGGTAAAAGTGACACTCAGCGCGAGTGACAACTTGAGCGGCGTTCAGAGTACGATGTACCGGGTGAACGGCGGATCGGTGAACAGCTACAGCGGACCGTTTACGTTGTCTTCACTCGGCAACAACACCATCACTTTCCACAGCACCGACAACGCCGGTAACTTGGAAAATCAGCAAACGGTCAGCTTTGTGATCGAAGGCCATACGACGACATCGCTAGTTTCGTCGTTGAATCCATCGACGAAGGGCAAAGCGGTGACCTTCACGGCTACGGTATCAGGGTCTGGAGGCACACCGGCGGGTTCGGTGGAATTCAAGGACGGCTCGGCCGTACTTGCGACTGTCGCGCTGAGTACCTCGACTCACAAGGCGGCATTTACGACCTCGAGTCTGTCGGTCGCGACGCATTCGATCACTGCGGTGTACGAAGGAAACGCCGATTTCCTATCGAGCACCTCGGCAATATTGAAGCAGGTTGTGAACCCGTAAGCAGGCGGCAGGACAAGCCGGTTTCCTTCGGGGTGAAGGGGCAGCGTGCGAGCGCTGCCCCTTTTTCGTTCTGAGATCTTATTGCGCCTGTCCTGTCTTCAGGGTGCGATCAAAAAAATCTGCAGTCGCGCCATAGGCCTTGATCCAGCTCTTAAACATCAGGAAGCCATGGATCTCGTCCGGCAGCACGAGTTGTTCAAACGGCACATGATGATCCCGCAGCCGCTGCGCAAGATCGACTGTTTGCTCGAACGGAACGTTGCGGTCGTCATCGCCCTGGATCAGCAGCACCGGCGAGCGCCAAGTAGCAATGTAAGCATCTGGCGATGATTCCCATGCCAGCTTCACGGCGGCTTCCGCATCCGGAGGACGCAGCGCCAGATTGCCAAAATACGGCGCCTGGGTCAGGAAGACCGCCCAATCGTGCACGCCGTGAAAGTCGACGCCGGCTTTGAAAATATCGGAGTTCTTCGCCAGCCCCATTGCCGTCAAAAATCCGCCGTACGATCCGCCCCACAAGCCCACCCGCTGCGGATCAACTTGCGGGAGCGCCTGCAGATATTTGCCCGCCGCGACGATGTCTTTATACTCGGCGGCGCCTCGCCAGACGGTATTCGGCGCCTCACGGAAATCGCGGCCATACATGACGCCCAACCGGTAGTTCACAGAGAGCACCACATATCCACGGCTCGCCAGATATTCGTTCATCGCATAGGCGTTGTGATAGTAGTCCATGTAATGAAAGCCAAGCAGCATCTGCCGGATGGGCCCGCCGTGCATGAAGACCAGTCCCGGCAGCTTGTTGCCCCCCGCATTCTTGGGCAGAAAAAGCTGGCCGTGCAGCGTCAGGCCGTCTTCACTCTTGAAGATGACCTGCTGCGGAGTAATCAGTTGCGCGCTGGGGAAATCTTTGGGCAGCTCTTGGGCGGCAAACATCTCGCGTTCTTGCGCATGGAGCACATACGGCATCGCCGGCGAGGTACCGCTCGATCCCAGACACACCACGCTACTGCCATTGCCGGTCGGCACGGGAGACCACTCGATTGTCGGGCCGCGTGAGAGCGCCTGTTGCGGCTCGCCACCGGCCACCGCCACGCGCCAGATGTGCCGGCGGTCCACATCATCCTGGTTCGACGAGTAGAGGATCCATTTCCGGTCGGGGCTGACGGCAACATCTTCCACGTCGAAATCGCCGGGCGTGAGCAATGTCGGCGCTCCACCCGCGGTCGCGATCGAGTAAAGATGATTGCGGCCATCCTGCTCCGAAGCAAAAACGATCCGGTCTCCCGCGTACTGGAACGATGCGTTTTCGGTAAGTTCCGGTAGTGAATCGCGCGGCGCGGTACCACTGTGCCAAAGCACGTGGCCTTCTCCGGTATTTGCATCCGCGATCCAGATTGCCCACGGATTCGGCTTCACCGGAATCAGCGGTTCTTTCTGCTCGGTGCCATTGGTTTTAACGTAGGCGATCCACTTGCCGTCCGCGGACCAGCGCGGCAGGTTGTCCTTATCGACGCTGGGCGCGAGATACCGCAGAAACTGGCCGCCCAGTTCATATACGCCGATCAAGCTATGATCGCCGCGGCCGCTGACGAAGGCAATGCTTTTTGAATCCGGAGACCACTTGGGCTCATCGGCGTCAACGCGAATGAAGGCCAGTTCCTTCGCTTGCTGCTTGCCGTCCACGCTAGCCAGCCACAGCTTCTTCTTGGCCGCCCACACCGCCCATTTCCCGTCGGGCGAAATTTCGATGTCCTCGCAATCTTCCTCAGGACAACCCATGTCTCCCAGCAGGCGTGGCGTGGTAGTAGAATCCACGTCCTTCGCCCAGACCTGCTGCTTGGGCTGATGGACGTTGTGGTCGGGATCCGCGCTGTCGCCCTGCCCGTTCAGCTCGGTGCCGCGTGCATAAACAACAGTTTTGCCGTTTGGCGTGAGCTGCAGGCTGGCAATCGACTGCCCGTCGTCGTTGTTGTATTGGGTCACTTGGCGCGCTGTCCGCTCGAAGCCGGGTCCTTCCGCCACCCAGACGTTGCGTTTGCCTTGAAAATCAAAAACCCAGGCCACGCGGCTGCCGTGTTTGGCTGCCGTGAGCTCGGAGGGGAAGGGCGAGCTGAGTACCTGCTGCAGTGTGAACGACTGCGGATATGCGGGAATTGAGGAAACGAGAACGCCTGCGAGGGCGAGTAGAAATTTGTGTGAACGCATAAACTGCCCAGGGTAACTCAAAACGTGGTAGGTCTGTCTCCCAGTTCTGTCGTTCGTAAGAATTCGATGCCATGGATTCCTCCTCCGCTGAGATTGAATCCGGTGAATTCGTTGCCCCCGTGTTTTATGAAGTGAATCGTGATCCCTTGATTGCTGATTTCGAATTCGTCCGCAATTGTCGGGTGCAGCGTACCAGGGGTGGGCATTCCCGTCCGGGGAATTCCCGACGAATCTGAAATCTCGGCCACCTCTAATTTCCCGTCAACAGACCGCAGCCGGTAGATCACCCCGAGCTCGTCACTCTTGAAATCGCCAGCATACGCCGCCAATTCGTCGGCCAATGGCGCGAACTCTGTCACTTTTTGATACGTCGCTGCGATCGCTTCATCACCGCTGACCTTCATCGCGCGGTTGGTACCGTTACTCGCCGATTCAAACGTTACTTTTGCATCAATCGGAAAATTCATGATCGAAAATTGAGTAGAGCTCAGCGCGCGCAGGCCAAAGGTGCGGCCGTAGATCCCCAATTGCAGGTTGCCGTTTACTACCGAAACTCGCGCCACATTCCTCGTGGCCGCGTTGCGGTACATTCCCGTGAGTGCTTCCATCTGGGCCGAGGTGAGTGTTACGCCCGTCGCGGCCTGCGGCTTTGCATCAGCGCCAGGTGCATGCTGGTCGGGCTTCATCAGACCGCCGAGATAAATTTCCGCCACTTGATCGGCACGCTTCTCAGGATTTGCATTTGCCAGATTGCACAGGCAAGCGACTGAAAAATGCTGATCGGGAAAGCGCAGCAGCTCGGCCCGATAGCCGCCCCAGGCGCCGCCGTGTCGTACCGCGTGCAGCCCGCGAAAATCCTGGATGAATAAACCCTTGGCGTAATCCAAAATCTTCCCGCTATTCAGCTTGCCTCGCTCTTGTATCTCGGCGACGAAACTCTTGCCTCCGACCCGTGCCGAATAGAAGTTCTCATCCCATTTCGCAAGATCTTCAACGGATGTATGTACCGCGCCATCGCCCAGTTGCTCGTAATAGGAAACATCCAGCTTGTATCCGCCCTTTTCCCCGGGATCATAAGCCAGCGCACGATGGGGAATCAACAGGGTGTGGTCGTCGCGAAAAGTCGTGTGCGTCATCTCGAGCGGGCGGAAAATATTCCGGGATGCGAATTCCTTCAGCGTCATTCCGCTTACCCGCTTCACAATCACGGACAGCAGAAAAAAACCCGTGTTGCTGTAAGCCCATTCGCTCCCCGGAGCGAAATTCAGGCCTTTCTGCCGAATGATCAGAGCCAGCGCGTCGTCATCGGTTGTTACGCTGTCCCCATTCACTCCCGAGAGTTGCAGCAGCCCCAGGTAATCGCGCAGACCGCTGGTGTGATTCAGTAAATTCAGAATCGTGATTTTTTGACCGCCAGCTTGGCTGTAATCCGGCAATTCCGGAATGTACTTGCGCACATCGTCGTGGACCGAAAGCTTGCCTTGTTGTTCCAGCAGCAGGATGCTGGCAGCGGTGAATTGCTTCGAAGTGGATCCGATATCGAAAACCGTCTGAGGCGTAATGGGGGCGTTCAGCTCAACGCTCGCCAGCCCGTAGCCGTTCGCATAGATGACTTGGCCGCCCCGAAGAACCGCCAGCGCGCAACCCGGCGATCCGTCTTTTTGCAGATCGGCGAACACGTGATCTACCTGGGTATTCGGTTGCTGATTCTGTGGGTTGGTGGCAGCAGCCACTGATGCCGCCACCAACAGCGCCCACATTGCGGATGAAATTCGCGCCCTCAATCTCAACTATCAAAAGTTAAGCTTCAGGGCGAATTGGATGACTCGCGGATTGACGGCGAGCGGGCCAAGGATCTGTCCGAAATTTGCTGCCCCGTAATCGTTTTGGGGATCAGCGAATTGCGGATGGTTGAACGTGTTGAAGAACTCGGCGCGAAATTCGAGGTTGGCTTTTTCGTTGATGAAGCCAAACGGGAAATGCTTGATGGCGGAGATATCCCAGTTGTCCTGCGGAGGGCCGGTGAGAATTCCGATGCCGCTGTCGCCGAAACCGGTTGCGATACCATCCGCGCCAATCACCGGAGGCGGCGCGAGGCAACTCTTATTGAAGTAATTGTTGAGGTTATTCCCAATCGAGCCGGAAGTTAGAAGCTGGCTGTAAGTGCATCCGGGTGCGATCTGAGCGCGATCGTAATAAACCCCGAACGCGTTGGTTACATTTTCGAGATTGAGAAGCGTGAGCCGGTGGCCCGACTGAACCACCGTTACGCCTGCAACAGACCATCCGCCGAGTGTCTGCCGAAGCAACGCTCTGGAGTTTTTGAACCACGGCAGCTCGTAGACGTAACTCACCACAAGCCGGTGCTCGTGAATAAAGGAATCCGGCCCGTAGCGCAGGGCGGGGTTATTCTGATCGCCAACCGCGATGGCGCCGTTCGCGCCACTAGTTTGGCCGATATCAGTGGCGAGATCGCGCGCGAAGGTGTAGGCCGCGAGGAACTGCAATCCATTGCTGAACCGCTTATTCAGACTTACTTCGAGGTCGTTGTAGTGGTTCCAGCCCGAGGACTCGATCTCGTCGATGCCGGGGAATGCCCCCCAGCCCTCAATCGGAACACGCAACGGGATATTCGCGAAGGTATTATCAGTCTGCCCGCGGACCGGATTCGATGGGCTCGCGGAAAAAGCTTGATTTAGCGATCGACTCGTAAGCAGACGTGTTCCGTGCTGGCCTACATATCCGATGTCGAGAACCAGATTGTTTGCAAGTTGCGTCTGCAGGTCCATGTTCCATGTCTGCAGCATGGGAGGCCGAAAATCGGCTGCAAACGTAGTCGTGCTCAGACCACAAGCACTCGGGTTTGTCGAACAGATGGGCGCAGTGGGAGGGTAGTACGGAACAAAAGCTGGGATAGTTGGCGGCGGCGCAAACGGAGTCTGCAATGTGGCCGCGGAATTGAATGGCCCGACGAATTGTCGAAAATCACCGAACGGGGGATTGGTGATTAGCTGCAGGAATGGCTGGCCGGTGACGCGCGAGTGGAAAATGCCGTACCCGCCGCGCAGAACAAATCGCTCGGTGTGCGGAAGCCGGTACGCGAAGCCGGCGCGCGGATTGAGCGTGTTCTGCCCGTCGCCATTGAGCGCGAGGTTATTGCCAATTTGCGTTACGCCAGGCGGTATCGTTCCTTTGTAGTTATTGGACAGGACAAGCCCCGCAAGCGTGCCCGTAGGTGGCGGATTGGGGTCCGCCAAGCCGAAATTGAAGTTAGTGTTGCGGCCGAGTAAATCGCCCTGGTCGCCCTCCCGCTCATAGCGAAAGCCGACATTGAGCGTGAGGCGCGAACTTACCTTCCAGTCGTCTTGCACCCAGGCATCGGCGTTGAGAGTGCGCCAGCGCCGCGGCGTTTCTGACGGGAAAGTCGATTGAGGCATAGACGTTGCTAACGCCGGTTCCGTTCTGAATCCCGCTTTGCCCGAGCAGAAAATCGGGGAAGCTAAGGAAAAGCATGCCCGCAAGGTAATTGAAGGCGAGGATGTCGTTTTGGTATCGCGTGAACCCACCGCCAAACCGGAGCGAGTGGCGTCCCATCGAGTAAGAAAGTGTGTCGTGCAGAGTGTAAGCGCCCTGATCGAGTATTATGGTCTGCCCGTTTCCACCCAGCGTCAACGCGCCAATGATATTCGATCGCTGGAATCGTGTTGTCGAAAGATGGAGCGCTGATGCCGACATCGGAGTAGTTGAAGGCTTCTTTCTGGGCGAGGTTCACGTGAGTGATGTGAAAGCCGAAATCGACCTCATTGAACAGCGTCGGGCTGAAGGCATAGTTGTGTGAGAACGAGATGTTGCGAAAACCGGTAGTTTGATCCGTCGGGAAGCCGGGCGCGGTCGCACCGCCGAGATTTGTGCCCGGCAATGTAGTCGACTTGGGTATCGTCGGCCCAAAAGAACCGAACGGCGAACCTGCTTTTGTCACTTTGGATGTAATCGCCGTTTGCGAGATATTGGTCCTCGTTAAATGTGCACGGACTGCTCTGAGCGAAAAAGCCCCGAGTAGCGAAAGGCAGCGATGGATTGATGGTCTGCGGCGTTGGAATGACGTATTGGCCGTTCGGGAGCTTAAACTGCAGGATCGCGAGGGCGGCTGGATTGATGTTCGAGCCATTGGCCGCAATCGGCGGGACCGCCGAATGCTCCGGTCTGGCCCGCAAACAGCGCCCCTAGCGCGGCGGCGGAGCGATCATTGGTTAAAGGCGGCTCGGAAAACGAAACTGAGCAGTTGGCGTCGACGCCGTTCAATTGCCGGGTACCCTGATACGAGCCGAAGAAGAAGAGCTTGTCTTTCATGATCGGACCGCCGAACGTTCCCCCGAATTGATTCTGGCGCAGAAGGGGCGTTGGCGCTCCAACCCGATTCAAAAAGAAGTCATTGGCGTTCAATTTCTCGTTGCGGAAATACTCCCAGACATCGCCATGGAATTGATTTGTCCCGCTCTTCGTTATGACGTCGACGTCCGCGCCGGCGCTGCGGCCGGCAGACGCATCGTACTGTCCGGTCTGGACCTTGAACTCCTGCAGCGTATCCGGATTGGGGATCGGGATGCCGCCGCTGAAGTGGCCGCTCGCCTCAATATCGTTTATGTCCACGCCGTCCATCTGGAAATTGTTGTCGGCACCCCAGCCTCCGTGCGCGACCGTTTCCGGAGCGCCTGCGACATTGAAGCGTCCGTGCCGCGCCCCAGTGCGCCCGCGTTTTCCACGTCCATCGAAACGCCGGGATTCAGACCCATGACCTGCGTATAGTTGCGCGTGACTAGCGGCAGATTATTGATTTCGAGGCCCGAGGTCACGCGTCCGAGCGCGGTCGTGTCGGTTTGCAACTGCTCGGCATTCGCGTTGATCGTCACCTCTTGAGAGGTTTGGCCGATCTGAAGATGGGTCACCAGGGTATCGGTCTCCGTAACGATAACCCCAACTCCCTCTTGAACGCTCGCGTTGAATCCGGGCTTTGTCGTCTCGACCCGATAAGTGCCCGGCGGTAATAAGGGAAGAACGTAATGCCCGTTCGCCTGTGAGACTGTGGTGCGTGTCTCGCCGGTGGCTTGATTGGTGACCGTCACCGTGGCATTCGCAACCGACTGCGCCGGACGGATCTGTAATGGTGCCGGCCAGCGCGCCTGTATTGGCGGTCTGGGCAAAACCTGATGGCGCAACCACGCAGGCAAACAAGACCGCCGCGACTGCCGTGCTGAAGGTTGCGAATTTCCGATTTCTATTTGACTGAACGAGCGTGACCATGACTGTCCCCCTTTTTGGTTTATGTTTGACTGAATCGGCACCTACCCGGGCGTGCAGGTCGAACCTAAAAGTTAACTTTCAGAGCGAATTGAATGATCCGGGGATTGACCGCTGTCGCCGTAATTTGGCCAAGGTTTGGCGCGGAAGTATCGCTGACCGGATCCACGAACTGCGGGTGATTAAAGGCGTTGAAGAACTCCGCCCGAAATTCCAGATTGGCTTTTTCATTGATGATGCCAAACGGGAAATGCTTGATCGCCGAAATGTCCCAGTTGTGCTGCGGCGGCCCGGTCACAATGCCGACGCCGCTATTGCCAAAGCCCGTGCCGATGCCATCCGCCCCAATCACGGGAGGCGGAGCGAAGCAACTCGCGTTAAAGTAATCGTTCAACTTGCTTTGGATCGAACCGGACGTGACGAGTTGCCCGTAAGTGCAACCGGGAGCGAGCTGAGCGCGATCATTAGTGATGCCGAACACGTTGAATGTGTTAGCACTGTTGTAGATCGTAAGGCGATGGCCGGATTGGACGGTGGTCACTCCGGCGACAGACCATCCTCCTGCTATCTCGCCCAGCCATGACTTGGAATTTTTCAGCCAAGGCAGCTCATATACATAGCTGACCACGAGACGATGCTCGCGAATGAACTCATCCGGCCCGTACCGAAGGTTCGGGCGGTTCTGGTCTCCAGAGGCGAAGCCGCCGTTGGGAGAATCACTGATGCCGGTATCCGTGGCCAGATCGCGAGCAAACGTGTAAGCCGCGAGAAACTGCAAACCGTTACTAAACCGCTTATTGAGACTTACTTCGAGGTCGTTATACCAGTTCGCGCCCGCGGACTCGATCTGTTGAATGCCTGGGTACCCGGCCCAGCCCTGTATCGGGAGCCGCGAGGTGATATTAGCGAATGTGTTGTCGGTTTGGCCGCGAATCGGGTTCGTCGGGCTGGCCGAATACGCCTGGTTTAATGAGCGTTCGTTGACCAAGTGCAAACCGCGCTGTCCCACATACCCGATTTCGAGCACATAATTCTTTCCAAGCTGTGTTTGCAGGTTCATGTTGTAGGTCTGCAGCATCGGAGGCCGGAAATTGGCTGCAAACGTCGTGGTAGAGAAAGAGGTCAAGGGGGAATACGGGGTGAAGGATGGGAGCGTGGGTGCCGTCGGAGGAAATGGGTTCTGAAGGGTAGCCGCAGCATTGGGGCCGCCGATAAACTCGCGTAAAACTGCGAACGGTTGGCCGGTTAGCAACTGCAGAAACGGCTGGCCGGTGATGCGCGAATGGAAGATGCCGTAACCGCCGCGCAGCACGAATCGGTCCGTATGCGGAAGCCGGTAGGCGAAGCCGAGCCGGGGGTTCCAGCGTGTTTTGGCCATCGCCGTTGATCCCCAGATTATTGCCGATCTGGGTAACGCCCGGAGGTATGGTTCCCTTGAAATTTGAGGGGACAACAAATCCGGCGAGGCGTGCCCGCAGCGGGGGGATTGGGATCGGCCGAGCGCGAAATTGAAGGCGCTGTTGCGACCGAGTAGATCTCCTTGATCGCCCAACCGCTCATAGCGGAATCCGAGATTCAGCGTCAGGCGCTGACTCACCTTGAAATCGTCTTGAATCCAGGCATCGCCGTCGAGGATGCGCCACCGGCGATCGAACAGGCCGGGGAGATCGACCGACGCGATAAACGTTACTGATACCCGTGCCGTTCTGGATGCCACTCTGCCCGAGCAGGAAATCGGGGAAGCTCAGGAATATTAGACCCGCAAGGTAATTGAAAATCGGTCAAATCGTTCTGATAACGTGTGAAGCCGCCACCGAATCGGAGCGAGTGGCGGCCCAGCGTGTAGGAAAGAGAGTCGTGCAAAGTGTACGCACCTTGATCAAGCAGCAAGCCTTGGCCGTTTCCACCCAGCGTGAAGGTTCCGTTAAATGCGATCTCGGGGATTGTGTTGTCGAACGGCGGAACACTGATGCCGACATCGGAGAAGTTGAAGGCTTCCTGTTGAGCGAGGTTTACGTGCGTGATGTGAAAACCGAAATCGACTTCGTTGAATAAGTTCGGACCAAATACATAGTTATGCGAGAAGGTGATGTTGCGGAAACCTGTATCCGTGGTGGCGGGGAAGCCGGGCGCAGTTGGCGCCACCTAAGTTCGCACCGGGCAGAGTCACATCGTCGCTGTCATTGGCAAGAAAGAACCGGACGGAGAACTTGCTCTTTTCGCTTTGGAGATAATCGCCGCTCGCGACATATTGATCTTCACTGAACGTACACGGAACTGCTGAGACGCGGAGAAGCCCTGAGTAGCAAGAGGCTTCGATGGATCGATAGTTTGGGGGGTCGGTATGAGGTATTGCCCGTTCGGAAGTTTGAACTGCATCAGAGCGAGCGCCGCCGGATTGATATTCGAGCCGTTGGCGGCAATCGCCGTGCCGCCTAAAGCGCCCGTCTGACCGGCAAAAAGCTTGCCGAGCGCTGCCGCCGAGCGATCGTTCGTTAAGGGCGGGGTTGAAAACCCGCTGGAGCATCCCGACGCCAACGCCGTTCAGTTGACGCGTGCCTTGATACGAACCGAAAAAGAAGATCTTATCTTTCTTGATCGGACCGCCAAACGTCCCGCCGAACTGGTTCTGCCGAAGATTGCCTCTCGGCTGACCCGTCAGATTCAGAAAGAAATCATTCGCGTTCAGTTTCTCGTTCCGAAAGTACTCCCAAAGACTTCCCGTGAAATTGATTCGTGCCGCTCTTCGTAACGACGTTGACGTTGGCGCCGGCATTGCGGCCGGAAGAGGCATCGTACTGCCCGGTCTGCACCTTGAACTCCTCGAGTGCGTCGGGGTTCGGAATCGCAATGCCGCCGCTGAAATGGCCGCTGGCCTCGATGTCATTGGCGTCGACGCCATCCATCTGGAAATTGTTGTCGCGACGTCGTAGTCGCCGTGAGCAACCGTTGGCGGAGCTCCCCCGACTTGAGCATCGGTACCACGCCCCAGAGCACCGGCGTTCTCCACCTCCGTCGGCGATGCCGGGATTCAGGCCGATGATTTGCGTGAAATTGCGTGTCACCAACGGCAGCGAGTTGATTTCGAGGCCCGACGTGACGCGCCCGAGAGCTGTCGTGTCGGTCTGCAACTGCTCAGCATTGGCGCTGACGGTCAGCTCCTGCGTTGTTTGACCGATCTCGAGATGTGTCACCAGCGCATTGGTTTCCGTAACGATGACCTGAACTCCCTCCTGAATGCTGGCCTTGAAGCCCGGTTTTGTTATCTCGACCCGATATGTGCCGGGCGGCAGTAAGGGCAGAACGTAATGCCCATTCGCTTGTGAGACTGTGGTGCGTGTCTCGCCGGTGGCTTGATTGGTGACCGTCACCGTGGCATTCGCAACCACTGCGCCGGACGGATCTGTAATGGTGCCGGCCAGCGCGCCTGTGTTGGCGGTCTGGGCAAAACCTGACGGCGCAACCACGCAGGCAAACAAGACCGCCGCGAGTGCCGTGCTGAATCTTGCGAATTTCCGATTTCTATTTGACTGAACGAGCGTGACCATGACTGTCCCCCTTTTGGCACATATTATCGAACTCCCCGTAACGTTAGGAGGAATATCCCCCATTCGAATTCACTCGCATAGCTGCGGCAAAGATGCGCTCTTCCGCGCGAAGCATCTGTTCGGTCATTACACGGCGTGCTGTTGCCGCATCGTGTGCGTGTATCGCGTCAACGACCTCCAGGTGCTCTGCCGTCGCGGATTCCGCATCGAGGCCCTCGTCCAGCCCCAGATACAGGGGGCGCTGGATCTGATCCAACACCGAAGTAACAACCGCCTCTAAACGCTCATTTCGCGTGCAGTGCACCAACGCTTGATGAAATGCGCTATTGTCCCGCAGATATTGCTGGTACGTTGCGCGGTGGCCGGGTGTATAGCGCAACGCCGCCAGTTCGCGCAAATGGCCGGTGTCTTCCGCGGTGGCGCGCTGTGCCGCCAATGCCGCGGATTCCGATTCCACAATGAGCCGCAACTCGGTTAAGTTTCCGATATCCTCCACGAGCACCGGCGCCACTGCATAGCCGCGATATGGCGTTAGCACAACCAAGCGCTCCAGAGCCAGGCGGTTCAGTGCTTCCCGAATCGGCGTTCGAGACACACCCAGTTCTTCCGATACATCCTTCTCGATCAGCCGTTGGCCAGGCCGCAGCGTGCAGGTCAGGATGCGGTGCTTGAGTGCAGCGTAGATTCGATCGGGGAGACCCTGAGCGGGGCCCATTTCGGGATTGAGTTCGATAAGAGGGCGGGCGGGCGCGGCGCCAAAGTGTCTCACGAGTAACCCGAAGCAGCAGATTCTGGGTATAGAATATACAAAATACAAATTGTGGTGTCAAGGCGCACCTGTCTAATGAACAACCCGCTTCGCGCGTCCCACACATTTCTCCTGCTAGGAATGATCGCCGCGCCATCGGCCCTGATCTCGCAGGAAAAGAGCGATTTATCCCCGCTCGATCACGTAATCCAATCCTCCATGAGGGACTGGAAAGTTCCGGGTGGGGCTGTATCCATCGTGCGTGGTCAATCCGTGATTTACGCAAAAGGGTTCGGAGTGCGCGATATCCGGACAAACCAGCCGGTGACACCGGATACACTTTTCGAGATTGGCTCCTGCACCAAGGCGTTCACGTCCGCCTTAATCGCCATGCTCGTAGATCAAGGAAAAATGCAGTGGGATGGCAAAGTAAACGCGTATCTGCCATCTTTCCACCTCTATGATCCCGAAGCGGACGAACACGTCACCATCCGCGATTTACTGACACACCGGACGGGCCTGCCGGGCGCCGACCTGGTGTGGTACGGGTCCACATTCAGCCGAGACGAGCTGATTCGCCGCATCGCGTACATCACGCCCGAGACTGGCTTTCGCACGCACTTTCAGTATGAAAATCTAATGTTTCTCGCGGCTGGTCAGGCGGCAGGGCAAGTGGCCGGCACCACCTGGGATGATCTGATTCGCCATCGTATTTTTGATCCACTTGGGATGAGCAGCTCCGTCACGAGCGCAGCGGAAGCGGCAAAATCGAACAACCGTGCTACGCCCCATACCCAGAATTCAAACGGGTCTCCCAAACCGCTTGTCTGGCATAACCTCGACAATATTGGTCCCGCCGGGGCAATTGTGTCGAACGCGCGAGACATGGCGAAATGGGTCAATCTTCAACTCAACGATGGAATGTTCAATGGCAAGCGGCTCATTTCGGAAAAAAATATGCACGAGATGCATACGCCACAGATGGTGATCTCGCCTGACCAAGATCTTGCGGCTTCGTTTCCTTCGTATTCCGCGCAGTCAAGTTATGGGCTCGGCTGGTTTGTGCAGGAGTATCGCGGACACGAGCTCGTTCTCCATCCCGGCAACATTGACGGATTTGCCGCCGAGGTTGTCCTTATACCCGAAATTCGTACCGGCTATTTCGTCGTAATCAACTCGAGCGGATGGGGACTATTTGGCAATAGCAGTTTGTGCCAACGAGTCCTGACGTACCAGATCGCCGATGCATTGCTGAACTTACCCAATTACGACTGGAACAGGCGTTTTCATAAGCTCGAAGCCGATCTGAAGGCTGAAGAAGCGTCAGGCGAACCCTGGCAGTCGAAGCGAACACCCGGCACGCACCCGTCGCACGCACTTTCTGCCTATGCGGGCAAGTTCCAAAATCCTGCGTATGGCGGCGCAGAGATCAGCCTGGAACCTGACAAGCTTGTGCTGCATTTCCATTCGAGTGCTTTCGGTCTCGAGCATTTCCAATACGATACTTTCATTACCGACTGGCCCTTTGCCGGCAAGAGCCGGCTCATGTTCTCTCTGGATGAAGAGGGCGAGGTGGAGAAGTTTGTGATCGAGGGCATTTCTTTCAAGAGAATCGCCCCTGGGTCACAACACGCGCCGATTTAGACACTAGCTACTGGCGAAGGCGGGGTGTGCTCGACCTTTTCAGCGATGGATTTCCCCTGCACGAATTGAAGCAGGTAATCCGGGCCGCCAGCTTTCGAATCAGTGCCCGACATATTGAATCCGCCGAATGGATGCGCGCCCACCATGGCGCCCGTGCACTTGCGATTGATATAGAGGTTCCCGACGAAGAACTGCTTCTTGGCCTTCTCGATCTTCGTGGGATTGGATGTGAACACCGCGCCCGTGAGCCCGTACTCGGAATCATTGGCCAGTTCGAGTGCGTGGTCGAAATTTTTTGCCTTAGTGACAGCCAGAACGGGCCCGAAAATCTCTTCCTGGAAGATGCGAGCTTTGGAGTCGATATCGGCGATGATGGTCGGCTTGATGAAGTAGCCATCTTCGCTGGCCGCTTCGCCACCGGTGATCAGGCGGCCTTCTTTCTTTCCGACGGCGATGTAATCGAGGATGCTCTTCCGGGCGCGATCGCTGATGACCGGCCCCATATAGTTGTTCGGGTCTTCGGAAGGACCCACGGTAAGTGCCTCGGCCTTGGCTTTGAGCTTTCCGAGGAACTCGTCGTAAATGGATTCGTCGACAATCGCGCGCGAACAAGCCGAGCACTTCTGGCCCTGATAGCCAAACGCGGAATAGAGCACCCCGAGCACCGCTTGATCGATATCTGTTTCGCGATCCACAATAATGGCGTCCTTGCCTCCCATTTCGGCGATGACGCGCTTAATCCAGAGCTGGCCTTTGGGCGTTTTCGCGGCGAGCTCGTTGATACGGAGACCGACGTCGCGAGATCCCGTGAAAGCGATGAATCGCGTCTTGGGGTGGGACACCAAAACGTCCCCGATGGCAGCGCCACTGCCGGTCAGAAGCGAAAAGCTCTGAGGCGGAAACCCTGCGTGGAGTAGCGTTTCGGCGAAAATGGCGGCGATCGTCGGAGTCTCGCTCGAAGGCTTAATGATAACGGTGTTGCCGGTCACGAGAGCGGCTGTCGTCATGCCGACGAGGATGGCGAGCGGGAAATTCCATGGCGGAATTATCACGCCGACTCCCAACGGGAGATAGACCAGTTGATCGTGCTCGCCTGAGAGCTGCACGATCGGATCAGGACGGGCGAGCTTCAGGGCTTGGCGGCCGTAGTATTCGCAGAAATCGATCGATTCAGAAACGTCTCCCTCGGCTTCGGCCCACGTTTTGCCGGCTTCAGATACCAGCCAGGCATCGAGCTCATATTTGCGCTTGCGGAGGATTTCGCCGAGTCGGAATAGCAGGTTCGCGCGCTCTTCCATATGGAACGCGCTCCAATGTGGAAAGAAGTTGTAAGCGGCTTCGACGGCATCCCGCGCGTCCTTTTCCGAGCCTTTATGATGAACGCCGATGACCTCGGAAGGGCGCGACGGGTTCACGGATTCGAGCTTGGAGCCCGTTTTTCGCCGGTCGCCGGCGATGAGCAGGTCATATTCATTTCCGAATTGGGAACGCACCTCCTGGAGCGCGGCGCGCATAAGCTCAGCCTTTTCGGGCTTCGTGAAATCCGTGTAGGGCTCGTTTGAAAATGGCGCCCGGGTGGCGCGTGGAGTTGCAACAGCAGACGTAGGCATAATGATCAGACCTTCTCGTTGAATGTTTTTTCCGCGATGCGGCGGCTGCGTTCGAATGTGTCCGCGACTTCTTCGGCGATTTCCCGGCCCCGCTCGTACCAATCTCGGCCTCGTTCAAAAATCTCCCGAGCCGAGTCCAGAACGGCCTTACCTCCGCACCCGGCTTGCGCCTTCAATTTTTGCCTGGTCTGGGTGCCGGATCCCGGAGCTAGCAGCAGAGCAGCCGCTACGCCCAGAGCAGCGCCGGCGATCAGCCAGCCGATCAGGTGGGCACTATCTTCGCGTTCCATAGCTTTCCTCGCTTTCTCATTCTATTCTCAAGCGGGAACACCGCGATGGCGCACGGCTCTTACTCGTGTCGCAGAGTAAACGCCGGCCGCAAGGTCAAAGGGCGAGCTGCCCGTTGAACTCCAAATCTTTAAGCTTGAAGGCTGTCCCTAATAGCGCTCGGTAGAGGGCCTTTTTGCAATCGGAACTCGACGCTCTTATCTTGCATCGTCAGCGGACTCGTTTTTCGGAAAGCTGAAAACCAGGGCGCGGCGCTGCCTCCCGACATCTCCTGATCCTTCACGCTCGTGGCTTGGATCGCCGGTTTGCCCTTTACAGCTAAGGTCGCGAGTGAAGCGAGCTGCTTTTCGTCTCCCGCTTGACGCTGTGCCGGAACGCCGATCACGACGTACGAATCGGCCGGCCGATTCGCCTGATCCACTTCGCTTTGGGGGGCGGCCTATCTCCGCCGCCCGCAGCGTCATCCCCGCCGATGTCTCCCGGCGGTTCGGCGTTGAGGGTCAGGCGTTTCCGCCCTCTTCCAGCAACAGTTCGCGGGCGGAGTCCAGTTCCTTTCGCTTGCCTTGATCGATTCTTGGAAATGCGAGGTGCAACTGTTCGAGACTTTGCGTAATTGCCGAGGCAACCACAAGCCGGGCAAACCATTTGTGATCGGATGGCACAACGTACCAGGGGGCACGTGGGGTGGCAGTCTGGCGGACCATGTCTTCGTAAGCTTGCAGGTAGTCGTCCCAATGCTCGCGCTCGCGTACATCGTCTTCGGAAAATTTCCAGTTTTTGTCCGGTTCGTTCAATCGGCGTAAGAAACGATCTCGCTGCTCCTGCTTGGACACATGTAGAAAAAATTTCCGGATCACTACTCCGTTGCGGTCCAGATAGGTCTCGAATGCGTTGATGTCTTCAAACCGCTGCTTCCAAATTTTTCCGCCGATCAAAGAGGGCGGAATACGTTCGCTTCTGAGCAATTGCGGATGAACCCGAACCACCAGCACCTCTTCGTAATAAGAGCGGTTGAAAATCCCAATATGCCCCCTTTGCGGCAGGCACTTCGACGTGCGCCAGAGAAAGTCGTGGCTCAAGTCCTCGGCGGAGGGCGCTTTGAACGAGTACACTTGGCACCCTTGCGGATTCACGCCCGACATAACGTGTCGGATGACACTATCCTTGCCGGCCGCGTCCATCGCCTGAAAGATCAGCAGCAGCGCCCAGCGGTCCTGCGCGTACAACTTCTGCTGCAAATCGCTCAGTTTCGCGACATCTCGTTGGAGGACATCGCTGGCCTCTTCTTTGAGATCAAGGCCCTGTGTATCCGCCGGATCGAGATGGTTCAAACGGAAGTGTTTGCCGCGATCCACCCGGTACGGTTTCAGCAACTGCGCCGACTTCGGAAGCTTCTGCTTCATTAAGCCAGAATGCTACATCGCAACTTCCCGCGTGAACACCAGAGTCCCAATTGCGAACAGGCGATGCCCGGAAAATAGTGGAAGACCGCGCGTTTATAAAGGATTGAAACGTGCAACATATCTCAATTCCTCAGGAGGTATTCCATGAGATATTGCCCGAAGGTTCTGGTTGGCTTGGCAGGGGCGGTCTCGATTTTTGCCGCGGGCGCGGCAGCCCGAGAATGGCCCAAGGCCGAACAGGACTGCTCAGCCCGGCATTTTCAGGTAAATGACTTAGCGCCTTACGCCGAAAGCCGGGATCAGCGGCTTCAAGCCGGAGCGACGAATACAATCGATCCGGGCGAGAACGGGTCTGTCCGCGTTTTTGGTTGGACTAATAGCGACGTGCTCGTCAGAGCCTGCATACAGGCCGCCGCGCCTAGCGAGGCCAAAGCCCGGGCGATTGCTTCCCAGGTCGTGATTGCGCGCGGGCCTGGGAATATTCAGCCGCACGGCCCTGCCACCAGCGATCAAGTTTATTGGAATGTCTCCTATGAAGTCTGGGTGCCGAATGCAAGCAACTTGGATGTGAAAGCTAACAACGGCAGTATCCGTATCAGCGATGTGAACGGCCAGATTCGATTTCAAACCCTGAACGGCTCCGTCCATCTGGATGGGATGGGCGGCGATGTAGAAGGCAAGTCCACGAATGGCTCAGTCAAGGTCGAGCTATCGGGTAACGGTTGGAGCGGGCGCGGGCTTCGCGCCGAAACAACAAATGGAAGCGTCAATCTCAGCCTACCGGAAAACTATTCCGCCCAAATCGAAGCTTCGACGGTGAACGGCAGAGTGCGCACCGATTTTCCGGTAGAGGTGAGCGGCGAGATTAGCAAGAATCTTTCGTTTCAGTCGGGCGGGGGCGGGGCGCTCATCGAGACCAGAACCGTGAACGGCAGCGTACATATCGGCCGCCGCGGATAAGTAAGGATAGTCAGAGATATAGCGGACCGCGCGGACCGGCGGCCAACATGAAAACCGTGAGCTTGCAGCGGTCGCACACGGGTGCGGTTGCGCGCGAGCGTGCGTCGATTCCCCAGGCCACACGGTGGCCGAAGATCCGGCATATGAATCGGCTCATCACCGTTCATATCGGCGGTTTCCCCGCGTTTGTCTAGTTCGCCCTACGCAGAAAAACCAGCTCAGCGAAACGTCGTGAGCTCGATGTGCTCGCCATCGGTCCGGAACGTAATCAGCCCGCGCTGATCGGTCCGGAAAACGCTCGCGTGATGCTGGGCAAGGCGCTCGAGCACGTCGGGATGGGGATGGTGGAACTGATTTTTGTAGCCGTCCGAAATCACCGCGAACTGCGGCATGAGCTGATCGAGAAACGGTTCGGAGGAAGAGGTCCGGCTGCCATGATGGCCGACTTTGAGTAGCGTAACCGGACGTAGTTGTCCGCTTTCGATCATGTCGTTTTCAACGGGCCGTTCGGCGTCGCCGGTGAGCAGGATACTGCGGCGGCCATAGCGAATTTCGAGGACCAGCGAATCGTCATTCTGTGCAGTCGCGCCGGGCACGTATCCAGCAGAAGGAGCCAGGACGCGAATTTGCGCCCCGCCGATATTCATGGGACGGGATGTGCGGCAAAGGGGGACGATACGGACGTGGTCGAGCGCGGCATGCTGCTCAACTCGTTTCCACTCGCTGGTTTCGGGTTCTGCGCCGATCCATAACACCGCGGGGCGGAAGTTATCGAGGACTGCGGGCAAGCCATCCATATGATCGGAGTGGCCGTGGGTAAGAACCGCGTAACTCAGGTGATGGATGCGGCGGGTCCAGAGATAGGGCGATACGACGTCTTCCCCCATATCGAGCCGCGGCTTGTGAACCATTCGTCCCGTCCCTGGGAATCCGCCCGCGTCGATCAGCATCGTCTCGCCATCTGGGAAGACGAGCAGGAGACTGTCTCCTTGACCCACATCGATGGCCGTCAGCTCGAGAGTTCGGGGACGGACGTCAGGCTTCCACGGCTGAAGGTAAACGACTGCAAAGAGGACGAGAGCGCAGGCCAGAGCGGGTGCGATGAAGCGCGGGCGCTTCCGCACTGCGATCGCCAGAAGCACGAGAGAGGCCGCGAACGCGATCGCGATCCAGAGCGGGACAGCGGCGATGCGCCAGGACGGTTCGACGCGGACATGCCAAGCTGTCAAAATTTCTGCCCAGTCGAGGAACATTTTCGTCACGGCGGCGAGGGCATGCGATCCGGCGAGAATTGATGCGAAGCCCAGCGGTATGACCGCGGAGAGCAGCGGGACGACGACCACGTTGGCCGACAGGCCAGTGACCGAGAGGCGATGAAAGTAAGCGATCATCGGCAGAGCGAGGCCGAATTGAACGCAAGCGGAAAGAATGACCGCGTCCGCTATGAACGCGGCGAGACGCGCACCATTCGAAACGGCGAAGTAGGCGGCGCGTTGCGGCAGCCGAGTCCAGGCACGAAGAGTGCGGGCGAGCAGCCGCAACTCCACCCGCCACTGCGCGGCGCGGGGAGCGAGGTGAGGATCGTAGCCGATCTGGTCCAGGTGTTTGACAGAGGCGCGAAGCGGGTCGGTGAAGCGGGCCATCGCGGGAAGCGCGAACGCGGCTATGATCGCTACCGAAAGAAAGGACAGTTGAAACGCCGGGTCGAACAGTTGGTCAGGATCGAAAAGCAGATAGACAATACCTATGAACGCGAGCAGATTCAGGGGACGCGTTTTGCGGAAGAAGAAAGCGGCCGCTGCAAAAAGCATGAATCCGGCAGCAGAGCGCACCGCGGGAGAGTTGAAGCCGGAGATGCATGCGTACAGCCAGCACACCAGAGTGGCAACGAACAGGCCTGGAATGCGCCGGACTCCAAATAGGCGGAAGATGGCAAGTAGCGTCATAGCAACCACGGAAATGTGCAGGCCGGAGATCACGAGAGCGTGGTAGGTGCCGGTCATGCGAAATTCGTCTGTCCATCGGCGCTCCACGCTGCTGGTTTCCCCGAGCAAGGTGGCTTCGAGAAGCGCTGCGGTATGGAGATCGTTGGGATACAAACCCATGAGGCGGTTAAGCGCCCAGCCGCGAATGCCATAGAGCCACGCGAGCGGCCGCGAGCCGCAGGCCCCCGGAAGGAAGCGAAGATCACCGGGGTTCGAAACCGAGCCCGTCCAGTAAATGTGCTGCCGGGCCAGATAACCGGAGTAATCGAACGCGCCTGGATTCTGGTAGTTCCTCGGAAGCCGAATTTTTGCGGCCACCTCAAGGCGCCGTCCATAATCGACGGGAACGGTTTGGGCATTTTTCAGGGCCACGGAAATCCGAGCCGACGCGCGAGGCGCAAGCGCCAGCGTGAACTGCTCGCGATTCGGGGAAAAAGCCGCGGGATTCGTGACGCAGCCGGTCAGCAGGACGGTTTCGCTGTCTTCAGCGCTTAGCTTCGGGGTGCGACCCGGACGATGGGCGACCTGAGTCACAATCCCACAAAGCACAAGAGCGGTCGACAATGCGACCCAGCGCATTCGCTTCGCCGGCGCGAAAACACGTGGCCAAAAGAACTGCAAGTACCCCCAAACAGGGGAGAGAAACGTCTGAAAGTGTGAAGAAGACGAAGTGCGCCGTCAGGATGCCCGTTGCGAGGGCCAGAACGGAAATCAGGAGAGGCTCACGTCGCACAAGAGTTCAGTGGACGACGGCCACAGAATTGCTCTAGAATCGGCGTGCGGAGACGATTACTGAGTGGCGGAAAACGACCACTTACTGGGCTGGTTGCACCATTTGCTGAATCTATGTGACTATTTGTCGGGAATGTAGAACAATTGAGTTCTAGAGATGGCGGCGGAGGGACCGGCTCTCTCAATCGGCCCCTCGCCTGCTCTCGAACGGACGGCTTCTGATAGTGACAGGGAAGCCGTCCGATTTTTCGTCAGCGTATCACAGATAGTACTTAGGATTAAGCTTTGCGCGCTGTTGTCACGTAAATGTACGTAAAGCCGTTGCAAGCAAAGTGAATTCTCGTGCGTTCCATTTCCGCCAGCTTCGGCGAAATACCTCTGCATACGCACGAATGGGTCCGCGCATACTGAAGAAAGTTTAATCTACAGCCCCTCGACACGCGATTCTGGGTGACTCGTTGCGAGGGCGGGCGGCTTCATCAGGGCGATCATTTCGATCAAAATTTCGATATCTATTTCTCCTCCAATCACACCCATCTCAGGCTGATCTGGGCCAACCTGGTCAGCCAATCTTTTATCCCCCGGCTGCCAGTGGTTGACAGGCAAAACCCTAGACCCTACACTAAGAAGGTTTGGCGAGTTGATTCTTCGGCTTGCGTGCTACCGTGTCTCTTAAGAGGCATCCGGCCGGAAGTCGGGCCCCGCTGTTGGACCAATAAACCGATCTTTTTGAGTGACTGGTGACGTTGCGCACCGGCATGGGCCATTGTCCGAAGTAGTTTCCTCGCGGTTGAGGCTGGTGAAGACGCTATATCAGCCTCGTGGCAAGTAACCATTCGCAGCCGAACGATGTTCGAGCCTGCTTAGAAGTCCCGGAGAGGGCATCAACGGAGTAATTATCGCCAGCATTCGGCGAACGTCCGAGCTGGTGAGGCGCGAGTTCTTGTTTGTGATTGAGAAGTGTTTGTGTGAAGAGAGGTAGTGGTGCCGACATTTAACCAACTGGTACGGAAAGGGCGGCGGGTCACGCGATACAAAACGGCCAGCCCGGCGCTGCAGGCTTGTCCGCAGCGGCGTGGCGTCTGTACGCGTGTATACACGACCACTCCGAAGAAGCCCAACTCCGCGCTGCGTAAGGTGGCGCGCGTGCGGCTGACGAACGGGATTGAGGTGACAACCTATATACCCGGTGTGGGCCACAACCTACAGGAGCATTCGATCGTGCTGATCCGGGGTGGGCGTGTGAAGGACCTTCCGGGCGTGCGGTATCACGTGGTGCGCGGAACGCTGGATACGGCCGGTGTGACGAACCGGAAGCAGGGGCGATCGAAATACGGAGCGAAGCGGCCGAAAGGCGGCGCTGCGGCCGCTCCCGCGAAGAAGAAGTGACGAGGAGAAACTGAATGCCACGCCGAAGACGGCCAGAGCCGCGGGAAGTTGTTCCGGATCCGCTGTTCAGCTCAACGCTGGTTGAAAAATTTGTGAACTCAATGATGTGGGACGGCAAGAAGACCACGGCCCAGCGAATAGTCTATCGGGCGATGGACACGCTTCGCGATCGCTCGGGCGACGATCCGCTGAAGTTGTTCAAGAAAGCGATTGAGAACGTGAAGCCGGTTTTGGAAGTGAAGACCAGGCGGGTTGGAGGCGCGAACTATCAGGTTCCGGTGGAAGTATCGCAGAATCGCCGGACGAGTCTGGCGCTGCGGTGGCTGATCACGAATGCGCGGATGCGGCCCGACAAGAGCATGGCGGAAAAACTCGCGAATGAGCTGAACGATGCCGCGAACATGCGGGGCGGCGCTGTTAAGAAGAAAGACGACGTACATCGCATGGCGGAAGCGAACAAGGCGTTCGCGCACTATCGCTGGTAGGAAAGGAATTTGAGAATTCGGCGGATTGGATTATGCCCCGCACAGTAGCACTCGAGAAAATGCGCAATATCGGCATCATGGCTCACATCGATGCCGGTAAGACGACCACGACGGAGCGCATCCTTTATTACACCGGCCGGACGCACAAGATCGGCGAGGTGCACGAAGGGACCGCCACCATGGACTGGATGGCGCAGGAACAAGAACGCGGGATTACGATTACGTCCGCTGCGACAACCTGCGAGTGGCGCGATATCACAATCAACATCATCGACACGCCGGGACACGTGGATTTCACGGCTGAGGTGGAGCGCAGCTTGCGCGTTTTGGACGGAGCATGCGCGGTATTCGACGCCGTGGCGGGCGTGCAGCCGCAGACCGAGACGGTGTGGCGCCAGGCGGACAAATACGGTGTTCCGCGGATCTGCTTCATCAACAAAATGGATCGCGTGGGCGCGGACTTTTTCCGGTCTGTGGAGACAATCGTGGACCGGTTGAATGCGCGGCCGGTGCCGATTCAGCTCCCGGTGGGCGCCGAGGACCAGTTCAAGGGCGTGATCGATCTCGTCACCATGACCGCGAGGATCTGGCGCGACGAAACGTTGGGCGCCGAATACGACGACGTGGAAATTCCGGCCGATTTGATCGCGAAGGCGCGGGAGTATCGCGAGAAATTGATCGAAGCCGTCGCCGAGACGGATGATGTTTTGTTCGAGAAATTCGTCGAAGGCCAGCCGATTACAGCGCAGGAATTAGTCGCCGGTATTCGAAAGGCGACCATTGCGCAGAAGATTTTCCCCGTCATCTGCGGCTCGGCTTTCAAGAATAAGGGCGTGCAGAATCTACTCGACGCTGTGTGCGCGTATTTGCCGTCGCCCGTCGATATTCCGCCGATAAAAGGGACGGCGATTGACGATCCTTCGGTCACGATGGAGAGAAAGGCGAGCGATGCCGAGCCGTTTGCTGCCTTGGTGTTCAAGATCATGACCGACCCCTTTGTGGGACAGCTCTGCTTTGTGCGGGTCTATTCAGGCAAGCTCTCGACGGGCGATTCGATTTTCAATGTCAGCAAGGCGAGGCGCGAGCGGATCGGTCGCCTGGTGAAGATGCACGCGAACAAGCGCGAGGAGATCCAAGAGGTTTTTGCGGGCGATATCTGCGCGGCCGTGGGACTGAAGCAAGTGGTCACAGGCGATACCATCTGCGATGAAAAAGCGCCCATTCTGCTGGAATCGATCCACTTCCCGGCGCCCGTGATCCAACTGGCAATCGAGCCGAAGACCAAGGCGGACCAGGAAAAGCTTGGGGTGGCAATTCACAAGCTGGTCCAGGAGGATCCCACTCTGCACGTCTCGACGGATCCCGAAACCGGGGAGACGATTCTCGCCGGAATGGGCGAGCTGCATCTGGAAATCATCGTCGACCGCATGCAGCGCGAATTCAACGTCGGAGCAAACGTGGGCAAGCCGCAAGTGGCGTACCGCGAGACCATCCGCGCGAGATCGGAAGCCGATCACAAACACGCCAAGCAATCAGGAGGACGCGGCCAATATGGGCACGTGCGCATCCGCATCGAGCCCGCGCCCGGTAAGGGATTTGAATTCGAGAACGCGATTGTGGGCGGCGCGATTCCGAAGGAATACATTCCTGCGGTGGAGAAAGGGATCGCGGAAGCGCTCGAGGGAGGGATTCTCGCGGGCTATCCGATGTCCGACCTCAAGGTGACGTTGTGGGACGGCAGCTATCACGAAGTGGACTCTTCGGAGATGGCGTTCAAGATCGCGGGCTCAATGGCGGTTAAAGAAGCGGGCGCGAAAGCGAAACCCGTGCTGCTCGAGCCGGTGATGCGAGTCGAGGTGACCGTGCCGGAAGAATATATGGGCCCGGTGAACGGCGATTTAATCTCGCGCCGGGGGCGCTTGGAAGGAACCGAGATCGCCGGGGGTACGCACATTATCAAGGCGATGGTGCCGTTATCGGAAATGTTCGGCTACGCGACGGAGCTGCGCTCGCGCACGCAAGGCCGCGGCAGCTTTACCATGCACTTCGGGCAGTACGAAGAAGTGCCGAAGAATCTGGCTGAAGAGATTATCAACCGCAACAAGGGCGGAATCGCGACGAAATAGGACAGGCAAGGAGAGGAATATGGCGAAAGAGAAATTTGACCGGAGCAAGCCGCACGTCAACATCGGGACGATCGGGCACATCGATCACGGGAAGACGACGTTGACGGCGGCGATCACGAAGACGCTGGCGAAGCACAATCCGAAGGTGAAGTTCCGGAGTTTCGATTCGATCGACAACGCGCCGGAGGAGAAGGCGCGGGGGATCACGATCGCGGTGGCGCACGTGGAATACGAGACGGCGAACCGGCATTATGCGCACGTGGATTGTCCGGGGCACGCCGATTACATCAAGAACATGATCACGGGCGCGGCGCAGATGGACGGGGCGATTCTGGTGGTGGCGGCGACGGACGGGCCGATGCCGCAGACGCGGGAGCACATTTTGCTGGCGCGGCAGGTGGGGGTGCCGTACATCGTGGTGGCCTTGAACAAGGTGGACATGGTGGACGATGCGGAGCTGCTGGAATTGGTGGAGCTGGAGGTGCGGGAGCTGTTGAAGAGCTACCAGTTTCCGGGCGACGATCTGCCGGTGATGCGGGTGAGCGCGCTGGGAGCGTTGAACGGGGAAGAGAAGTGGGAGAAGACGGTCGACGAGCTGATGGCCAAAGTGGATGAGTACATTCCGGTGCCGCAGCGCGCGATCGACAAGCCGTTTTTGATGCCGATCGAGGATATTTTTTCGATCCAGGGGCGCGGGACGGTGGTGACGGGGCGGATTGAGCGCGGGATCTCGAAGGTTGGGGAAGAGATGGAGATCGTGGGGTTCCGGGACACGCGCAAGACGGTGGTGACGGGCGTGGAGATGTTCAAGAAGCTGCTGGACGAGGGGCGTGCGGGGGATAACGTCGGGTTGCTGTTGCGCGGGATCGAGAAGAACGAAGTGGAGCGCGGGCAGGTGATTGCGAAGCCCGGGACGATCAAGCCGCACAAGAAGTTCAAGGGTGAAGTGTACGTGCTGTCGAAGGAAGAGGGCGGGCGGCACACGCCGTTTTTCAATGGGTACCGGCCGCAGTTTTATTTTCGGACCACGGACGTGACCGGGGTGGCGAAGCTGCCCGAGGGGATGGAGATGGTGATGCCGGGCGACAACGTGTCGATTGAAGTGGAGCTGATCACGCCGGTGGCAATGGATAAAGGGCTGCGGTTTGCGATCCGCGAGGGCGGCCGCACGGTGGGCGCCGGAACGGTTACGGATATTGTCGAGTAGGCCGGATCGAGAGACTGCAAGAAACATGAAAGAGCGCATCCGCATTCGACTGAAAGCGTACGATCACCGGATCTTGGATCAATCGACGGGCGATATCGTCGATACGGCAAAGCGCACCGGGGCGAGCGTGGCAGGGCCGATTCCACTCCCGACGCTCAAGAACCGTTATACGGTTCTGCGCTCGCCGCACGTTGACAAGAAATCACGTGAGCAGTTTGAAATTCGCACTCACAAGCGTTTGCTCGACATTCTCGAGCCAACGCAAGAGACGGTGGATGCCTTGATGAAGCTCGATCTGCCGGCCGGTGTGGATGTCGAGATCAAGGCATTTGGAAGGAAGTAAAGCGGCCGCGCGCAGCAAGCAACATAAGGCGAGGAAGACATGAGTCCAGGGATTCTCGGCAAGAAAATCGGAATGACGCAGGTGTTCAATGCCGATGGGCAGGTGATACCGGTGACCCTCCTGAAGGCTGGGCCCTGTGTCGTCACCCAACGGAAAACACCGGCGACAGACGGATACGATGCTGTGCAATTGGGGTTGGTCGAGTACGGAGCCAAGCACACCAAGCCCATGGCAGGCCATCTGAAGAAGTCGGGCGCGGACGGCGTGAAGTTTCTGCATGAGTTCCGGTTAGGGCAGGGCACCGGAGATTTGAAGCAAGGCGATCGCGTGCTGGCTGATGAGTTCAAGCCGCGTGAAGTGGTGGACGTGATTGGGACGAGCAAAGGACGAGGCTTCGCAGGGTTGGTGAAGCGGCACCATTTCCGGGGCGGCCCGGCGACGCACGGTTCCATGTTTCACCGTGCTGCCGGCTCCATCGGCGCATCCAGTTTCCCATCGCGCGTGTTCCCCGGCATGAAGATGGCGGGGCGGATGGGCACGGCACAGGTGACGGTCCGGAATTTGGAAATCGTGAGTGTGGACGCCGACGACAACGTGATCGCGGTGAAGGGAGCAATCCCCGGTCCCAATGGGGGATACGTGATGGTTCGCCGGGTGAGGCGATGAGGACGAGCGGGCGCGGGAAGCGACGACAATGCCGAGCGTAGAAATTCTGGATTTGAATAACGCCGCCGTGGGCTCGATCGAGCTTTCGGACGTGGTGTTTGGCGCGGACGTGAACGAAGCGCTGATTTATGAAGCGGTGCGGCAGTATACGGCTGCGAGGCGCTCGGGAACGGCGGCCACGAAGACGCGCCATGAGGTATCCGGATCGGGCAGGAAGCTGTGGAAGCAGAAGGGCACCGGGCGGGCGCGCATGGGATCGATCCGATCGCCGTTGTGGCGTCATGGAGGCACGGTGCATGGACCGCAACCGCGGAGCTATGAATATAAGCTGCCACGCAAGATGCAGTTGGGCGCTCTGCGTTCGGCGCTATCGGCGAAGCTTCGGGACGGCGAACTGAGAGTGGTACGCGCGTTTGAATTAGCCGATCACAAGACCAAAAACATGGCAGCCGTGCTGGGCAGGTTCGGTGGGGCAAGAACCGTGCTGCTGGTTGAATCGGGAGAGAATACTCACCTCACGCGGGCATCGCGAAATCTGCGCGGCGTGAAGCTGGTGCCGACCAAAGATGTCAACGTCTACGATCTGCTGAAGCATGAGAGCGTGCTGCTGAGCGAAACGGCCGCAAAGAAATTATCGGAGGCGCTTGCGCAATGAACACGTACGATGTGATCCGGCGTCCGCTGATTACCGAGAAGGGGCATGCCAAGCGGGAAGCCGAACGCACGCTGTGCTTCGAGGTGCACCCGGATGCCAACAAGATTCAGATCAAACAAGCGGTGGAAGCGGTGTTTCGGGTAAAGGTGGCGGAAGTGCGCACCACGAATTACGCGGGGAAGCTTCGCCGGAAGGGGCGCTTTACCGGCTACGCTTCGGATTGGAAAAAAGCGTACGTCCGGTTGCGGCAGGGGCAAAAGATGCCCGAATACGCGGAGATCTAGAGGAGGAATGAGCCAACCATGCCGATGAAGAGTTTCCGGCCAGTGACGCCCACGCGGCGGTTTCAAACCTATCTCACGCGGGATGAAATTACGAAGGATAGGCCCGAAAAGTCTCTGGTTCAAGGCAAGAAGCGGACCGGGGGACGCGATGCGAAAGGGATGATTTCAAGCCGCTTCCGGGGCGGCGGGGCGAAGCGTGCGTACCGCATCATCGATTTCAAGCGCGACAAGGCGGGAGTTGCGGCGAAGGTCGCGGCGATTGAATACGACCCAAACCGGTCGGCGCGGATCGCGCTGCTGCATTATGTGGATGGCGAAAAGCGGTACATTATTTGTCCCGTAGGGCTGGAGGTCGGACGGCAGGTGAGCTCCGGGCCGGAAGCGGACATTTTGGTCGGCAATGCGCTTCCACTCAAGAACATTCCGGCGGGCACGGTGGTGCACAACATCGAGCTGAAACCGGGCAAAGGCGGCCAGATGGCGCGGTCGGCGGGAGCGCAGGCGCAGCTTGTATCGAAAGAAGGCGGCATTGCGCTGCTGAAATTGCCTTCGGGCGAAGTGCGCAAGGTGCAGACGGAATGCATGGCCACGGTCGGGCAGGTCGGAAATGTGGAGCACGAGAACGTGTCGCTTGGAAAAGCGGGCCGATCGCGCTGGCTGGGGCGGCGGCCGCACAATCGCGGCGTCTCGATGAATCCGGTGGATCATCCGCATGGCGGGGGCGAAGGGAAAACATCCGGCGGCCGGCATCCTGTGACGCCGTGGGGACAACCCACGCGCGGGTTTAAGACGCGCAACAACAAACGCACGGACCGTTGGATCGTGACGAGGAAGGCGAAGAAGAGGTAGGGCAAAAGACGATATGGGCCGATCACTTAAGAAAGGACCGTTCACGGACGATCACCTGATCAAGAAGGTGACGGATCTGAACGAAAAAAATCAAAAGGCGGTGGTCCGGACCTGGTCGCGGCGATCGACAATTGTGCCCGATTTCGTGGGTCACACGCTCGGAGTCCATAACGGAAAGAAGTTCATCCCGGTGTTTGTGACGGAGAACATGGTGGGCCATAAGCTGGGCGAATTTTCGCCGACGCGGATCTTTAAAGGCCACGCCGCGAAAGCGACGGAGAAGACGACGAAATAGCTATGGCGAACGATACCTCGAGTCTCGCGAAAGCGGAAGCGCGATATGTCCGTGTATCGCCGCAAAAGGCACGGCTGGTGATCGACATGATTCGTGGCCGGCAGGCGGGCGAGGCGATCAGCATTCTAAGTGGGACAAATAAGCGGATCGCGCCGGCGGTGGAAAAAGTCCTGCGGTCGGCGATCGCAAACGCGGAGAACAAGTCGCAAGATGTTGATGTCGACAAGCTGTTTGTCACGGAAGCGTACGTGAATGAAGGTCCGCGACAGAAACGCATCCGGCCGGCTCCGATGGGACGCGCGTTCCGCTATCAGCGGAGGATGGCTCACATCGTCGTGAAATTGGGCGAGAGAACAGAAGCAGGCGAGGGAGAGGAATAGGCGCATCGCATGGGTCAAAAGGTACATCCGTACGGGTTCCGGTTAGGTGTTACGAAGACGTGGCGCTCGCGGTGGTTTGCCAAGCAGGACTACTCGAAGCTGCTGCATGAAGATCTGGAACTGAAAGAGTCGTTGCTGACGCGGTTGAAAGCGGCCGGGGTCAGCTCGATTGAAGTGGACCGCCCGGGAAACAAGCTGCGGATCACAATTCGCACATCGCGTCCCGGGATCATCATCGGGCGGAAGGGCGCTGAAATCGAGAAGCTGAAGGGCGATCTCGCGAAGAAGACGAAGCGCGAAGTATTCATCGATATTCAGGAAGTGCACCGGCCGGAGCTCGACGCGCAACTGGTGTCGGAATCCATCGGGTTGCAGCTCGAGAAACGAGTCGCCTTCCGGCGTGCGATGCGAAAAGCGGTAGATTCAGCGCTGCGGTTCGGATGCAAAGGGATCAAAGTGCGGGTGTCGGGACGCCTGAATGGCGCGGAGATCGCGCGCAGTGAATGGTATTTGCAGGGCCAGCTTCCACTGCATACCCTGCGGGCCGATATCGATTACGGATTTAGCGAAGCGCATACCACGTACGGGGTGATTGGAATCAAGGTTTGGATTTACAAGGGCGAAGTTCTCGATGGAGCGAACCGGCGCAATTCGTTGCGGAATGAGGGTGAGCCGCGGCGGCGAAGACGGGATGAACGCGAGCGTGAGCGGCGACCGTTCGGCCCGGGCCCGTTGCCCGAAGTCGCTGGGCCTATTGTGCAGCAACCGCCCGCTGACATGCCGAAGCCGGCATCGTCGCCGCTCATTCCACCGCTTGCCCCGGTGCCGCCGTCCTGGAAGCAGGATCAGCAATCGAAGCGGGATGCGGCCGAGCCGCGAAGCCTGGCCGGAACGCCTGCGACAGAGGAGCAAGCCGAGCCCGCGCAGCCAGAGTTAGGGGGAGACGCACATGTTGATGCCGAAGAAAGTTAAGTTCCGGAAGCAGCAGCGCGGCCGCATGGCGGGGAAAGCATGGCGAGGCTCCGAGCTGTCGTTCGGCGATTTCGGATTGAAGGCGCTAAGCTGCGGCTGGGTGACGAACCGCCAGATTGAAGCCGCCCGTATCGCCATGACGCGCTTCATTAAGCGTGGCGGAAAAGTTTGGATCCGCATCTTCCCGGACAAGCCGATTACGAAGAAGCCTCCTGAAACGCGTATGGGCAAGGGAAAAGGAGCGCCGGAGGCCTGGGTGGCAGTGGTAAAGCCGGGCAAGGTTCTATTCGAAATGGAAGGCGTGACTGTGGATGTCGCGACCGAAGCAATGCGGCTGGCAGCGATGAAGTTGTCTGTTCCCACCCGATTCGTGGCTCGTGAGAAACCGGGCGAGGCGGTAAAGGCGGGTTAGGAGCGTCGCAAATGAAAGCAGAAAAACTTCGCGGAATTGACGTGGCGGAGCTGGAGCGGCAAGCTCAGGACTCCGCAGAACACTTGTTCCGGCTGCGCTTTCAGATGGGAATGGGGCAGCAGGAAGGGTTGAAGAAGTACCGCAATTTGCGAAAAGACCGCGCGCGGATGCTGACCGTGCTGCAAGAAAAATATGCGGCCGGGGAAACGGCTCCGGTGAAACCGGCGGCGGACGAAAAGAAGACCGAGAAAAAGAGACGGTGGGGCTTAAGACTGAGGAATGCCAGAAAACGAAACGACAAAGAAAGCCGGGCATAAGAACGAAAAAGTCGGCGAGGTGATCTCGACCAAGATGGTCAAGACCATCGTGGTCGAAGTCACGCGGCGCGTGGCGCATCCGGTCTATAAGCGGATTGTGACGAAGCGAAAAAAGTTTTACGCACATGATGAGAAACAATCGGCGCATGTAGGCGATGTCGTGCGGATTATCGAATGCCGCCCGGTGAGCCGTTTGAAGCGCTGGGAGCTTGGCGATGTGGTCCGGCGCGCGGTGCAGGTGGAAGTGGATCATCCGGCTATAGCGACGGACGCGGATACGCGGGTCAAGAAAACCATAAAGAAGAAATAGATTTTCCAATGCTGGGAATGAAATCGGGAGAACCGTCATGATTGGGATGCGAACCATGCTCGAGGTGGCCGACAACAGCGGCGCGCGCAAATTGCAATGCATTTTGCCGCGGGGCGGGGATCTCGGGCTGCGCGCGGGATTGGGCGATGTGATCACCGCGAGCGTCAAAGAGGCGGCGCCGGACTCCAGCATCAAAAAGGGGAAAGTGGTGAGATGCGTGGTGGTGCGAATGCGGAAAGAAACGCGCCGGAAGGACGGAACATATATTCGGTTCGATTCAAATGCGGCTGTGCTGATCAACGAAGTTGGCGAGCCCGTGGGGACGCGTGTCTTTGGTCCTGTAGCACGCGAGCTTCGCGACAAGCGCTTTATGAAAATCGTGTCGCTGGCTCCGGAGGTGATCTGACTTCATGGCGAAGACAGCCTATCTGCGCCGGCAGGAGCGGAGCGCGCGGACCCCAGTGCGCATGAAGATCATGAAAGACGATCTGGTGCGAGTGATTGCCGGACGCGATAAGGGGAAAACGGGCAAGGTTCTCGAAGTCGACCGGTTTCGAAATCGCGTAACGGTGGACGGCGTCATGATCGTGAAGCGGCATACGCGGCCGAATCCATCCAAGCAGATCAAGGGAGGCATTGCCGAGAAGCCAATGTCAATTCACGCTTCGAACGTCATGCTTCTGACGGCAGGCGGCGTCCCCACGCGGGTTGGTTACAAGCTCGAGGCGACGGGCGGCAAAGTCCGGCGGGTGCGCATCGCCCGCAAAGGCGGCGAGACGCTCGAGCGCAAGTAGAGGAATTCAAGAATGGCCAAGAAAACGGATACGAGCGGCGGCGGAGAGCCAAAGGCTAAAGGGGACGCGAAGGGCAAAGCGACCGACAAGAAGCCGCGCGGCGAAAAGGGCGCTTCTGCCGCGCAGCCGCTGGAGATGGCAGCGGAACCGAAGGCGGCGAGTGGCGGCAAGGCGCGCCTGCGGGAGCATTACGCGAAATCCGTGGTGCCGGCGCTACGAAAAGAATTCGGATACACGAATCCGATGGCGGTCCCGAAAGTCGAGAAAGTATCGCTGAATATCGGGCTCGGTGAGGCGACCGGCAACAGCAAATTGATGGATTCGGCGCTGAATGAGCTGGCCGCGATCACGGGCCAGAAACCGGTGGTGACGAAGGCGAAAAAGTCGATTGCCGCGTTCAAGCTGCGCGAGGGGATGTCGATCGGGTGCATGGTCACGTTGCGAGGCGATCGGATGTACGAGTTCCTTGATCGCTTGATGAATGTGGCGCTGCCCCGAGTGCGGGACTTCCGCGGCGTTTCGCCGAAATCCTTCGACGGCCGGGGCAATTACACATTGGGCTTGAGAGATCAACTGATTTTTCCAGAAATCGACTACAACAAGGTGGATAAGGTGAAGGGCATGAACGTGTCGATCACAACCTCGGCGAAAACGGACGCTGAGGGATTGGCGCTGCTGCGGCAGATGGGCATGCCGTTCCGACAGTAAAGCAGGTATTGATGGCAACTACTGCGAAGATCGCGAAAGAAACAAAGAAACCGAAATTTCAGTGCCGGTTACGAAATCGCTGCAAGAACTGCGGGCGGCCGCGCGGATTCCTGCGCAAATTTTCGTTATGCCGGATCTGTTTCCGCAAGTTTGCTTTGGCGGGCGAGATTCCGGGCGTAACGAAGGCGAGTTGGTAGGAGCGAACGCATGACACTGGACCCCGATCGCCGATATGTTGACGCGCGTGAGAAACGCGTTGATTGCCCGGCACCCGAAAGTGGACGTGCCCTCGTCGCGGCTCAAGAACGAAATCGCGCGCATCCTGAAGGAAGAGGGCTACATTTCAAATTTCAAGCTTACGGAAGAGGGCGCGAAGCGGTATATCCGGCTGTACTTGAAGTACACACCTTCGAATCTGCCCGTCATTTCGCGCGTCGAGCGTGTATCGCGTCCCGGTTGCCGGGTATATGTCGGATCGAAAGACATCCCGCGGATTTTGGGTGGACTTGGGATCAATATTCTCACCACGCCGAAGGGCGTGATGACCGGGACTTCGGCGCGGAAAGAAGGGGTCGGCGGCGAAGTGCTGTGCCAGATCTGGTAGGAAACGAAGAACCATGTCACGAGTAGGAAAAAAGCCGATTCCGTTGCCGCAGGGCGTAAAGATCACGCTAGGCGAGCAGTTGGAAGTTCAAGGTCCGAAGGGCACGCTGTCCGTGCCGATTCCACCTGGAATCCGGATCGAGCGCAAAGATCAGCATCTCGAGGTTGTTCGCGAGGCGGACAAGTTTGCAGCGCTTCACGGGCTGACGCGCGCGCTCGCGGCGAACGCCGTTCAGGGCGTTTCGGCCGGCTTTACACGAGAACTGGACATCGTCGGCACGGGCTATCGAGCGGATGTGAAGGGCAAAGTTGCGACCTTCACGCTCGGGTATTCGCATCCGATCGAGGTTATTTTGCCGCCCGGCGTGGATTTGCGTATCGATAAGCAGACCCACTTGGTGCTAACGGGATTCGACCGGCAGGTGGTGGGGCAAACCGCGTCGCAGATTCGCGCGTTGCGTCCACCGGATCCGTACAAGAACAAAGGCGTGCGATATACGGGCGAAGCATTGCGAAAGAAAGCTGGTAAGACAGGAGCCGGAGGCAAGTAATGGGCCGCGAATCAAGGGATGAGATCCGGCGACGGATTCACAAGCGCATTCGGAAACGCATATCGGGAACCGAAGAGCGCCCGCGCCTGACGATTTTCCGGAGCACGAACCATATCTACGCGCAGGTGATCGATGACCGGGAAGGTCACACGATTGTCGCGGCCGGTTCCACGGAAAAGGATTTGCGCGGTAAGGGCGGAAACCTGGAAGGCGCGAAACAAGTGGGCAAGACAGTTGCGGATCGCGCAAAACAGAAGGGCATAACGAAAATCGTATTCGATCGCGGCGGATATCAATATCACGGCCGCGTCAAGGCGTTGGCAGACGCCGCGCGAGAAGCGGGACTGGAGTTTTGATGGCATTAAATGGAGCGCGGAAGCGCCTCGACACACAGAACCTGAACCTGAAAGAACAGGTGGTCAGCATTAACCGTGTCACAAAGGTGGTTAAAGGCGGCAAGAACATGAGCTTTTCGGCGCTCGTCGTGGTTGGGGACCCGGGCGCGAAAGTCGTGGGGTACGGAACGGGAAAGGCGAAAGAGGTGCCGTCGGCGATTAAGAAGGGAATTGAGGCTGCAAAGAAGAACCTCCGGAAAGTGAACGTGCTTCAAACCACGATCCGGCATCCCGTTTTAGGCCGTTTCGGGAGCGGACTCGTCCTGTTGAAACCTGCTCCGGAAGGCACGGGCGTGATCGCGGGCGGCCCCGTGCGCGCGGTGATTCAGGCGGTCGGAATTCCCAACGTGCTGACGAAATCGATCGGTTCCCATAACGCGCACAACGTGGTAAAGGCGACGATCGATGCGCTCGAGCAACTGTGCGACAAAAACGCGATTGCGGATATGCGCGGGCTTCCGGTCGAGAAGCTATAAGGGGAGAAGCTTTAAGCGGAGGAACATGGCCGAAGGAAAAATTAAGATCAAGCTGGTTCGCAGTCCGATCTGTACCCCACAGAGACACAAGGACATCGTGAAGTCTCTGGGTCTGCATAAAATAAACCGCGTAGTCGAGCGGCCGGACACGCCAGGCTTTCGCGGCATGGTCGCGAAAATCCCGCACCTGCTTGAGATCGTGAAAGAATAAACAGCTCATAGATGGCTCAGAGGTAACGGGGAAATGAATTTAAGCAACTTACGGCCTCCGACGGGGCAGAAGCAAAAAAAACAGCGCATCGGACAAGGGATGGGATCCGGCCGCGGGAAGTATTCGGGCCGCGGAGCGAAGGGCGCCAAATCGATTTCGGGCTACAGCAAAATGCGGGGTTTCGAAGGCGGGCAGATGCCGCTTCACCGGCGCTTGCCGAAGCGCGGATTCACCAACATTTTCCGCAAAGAGTACGCGATTGTTAACCTCGGGATGTTGGAAAAGCTGGACGGCGACGCGTTTACGCCCGAATCGCTGATGGAGAGCGGCGCGGTGAGAAAGCTGCGTTCCGGCCTAAAGGTTCTGGGTAGCGGCGAGCTGACCCGGAAAATCAGCGTAAAGGCGCATGTGTATTCAAAATCCGCGGCGGAAAAAATTGAAAAGCTCGGCGGAACCGCGGAGGTCATTGCGAAACGTGAACGCGGCGTTGGAGCGGAAGAGAAGTAGATGCAGCGCTCGCTGGACCAGGGCCGTGAACCGGCATGACAAAATTTTTCGAAGCTCTCGCAAACGTGTTCCGGATTCCTGATCTCAGGAAACGGGTCCTTTTCACGTTGGGTCTGCTTGCGGTGTACCGTATCGGTGCCTGGATTCCGACTCCAGGCATCGACACGAACCGATTCCAGACATTTTTCACGCAAAATGCTTCGGGCGGTTTTCTCGGCTATTTCGATCTGTTCAGCGGCGGCATGCTGCGCCGCATGACGATCTTCGCGCTCGGAATCACGCCCTACATCACCGCGTCCATCATTCTCCAGCTATTGACGGTTGTCATTCCGACGCTCGACAAGCTGCAGAAAGAGGGCGAGCTGGGGCGCAGGAAAATCACGCAATGGACGCGCTACTTGACGATTGCGCTGGCGATTGTGCAGTCGATCGGTATTGCGTTCGCGCTTCAGAGCTCGAACGGGAATTTCGTCATGCATCCGGGCTGGGCGTTTCTTTTCATGACGACGCTGACGTTCACGGCGGGGACAGCGTTCATTATGTGGCTGGGTGAGCAGATCACAGACCGCGGCATAGGAAACGGCATGTCGTTGATCATCTTTGTGGGCATCATCGTCGGGCTGCCGCGCGCAGCCATCAGCATCTACCAGAACACATTTGTTACGCGTCAGTGGAATGCGCTTCAGTTGTTCATTATTTTGCTGGTCATGATCGCGGTGGTGGCGTTTATCGTGCTCGTCGAGCGAGGGGAGAGGCGCATCCCGGTTCAATACGCGAAGCGCGTGATCGGCCGCCGGATGATGGGCGGACAGTCGACCCATCTTCCTCTGAAAGTGAACGCAGGAGGCGTGATCCCCATCATCTTTGCGTCGTCACTCCTTGCGGTGCCACAGACCGCGCTCCAGTTTCCGGCGGTCAAGAACAGCCCGTGGTTGAGCAGCATGCTGGGGTCGCTCGGCGGCGCCCAGCCACTCTACTATCTGGCGTTTGTGGTCCTGATCGTTTTCTTCTGCTTTTTCTACGTCTCCATCATTTTCAATCCGAATGAAGCGGCGGACAACATGCGCAAGTACGGCGGCTTCATACCAGGAATCCGCCCGGGAAGGAACACCGCTGAGTACATGGACAAGATCCTGTCCAAGATCACGGTGGTGGGCGGCCTGTATCTGGCCATTCTGGCGCTCATTCCGCAGATCATGATCCAGGGCATCAAGCTGCAGCGGCTGCCGGTCGTCGGGAACTTCATCGACGCGCATTTCCCGCGATGGCTGCTCGATGGGCTGGGAGTCAATTTTTTCTTCGGCGGCACTTCATTGCTGATCGTGGTCGGCGTAGCAATGGATACGGTGAACCAGATCGAAGCACAACTGATCATGCGCCATTATGACGGATTCACGCCCCGTTCCGGACGGATCCGAGGCCGGCGAAGCACCACGGCCTAAATCGCTTGGTTGCGAACACGAAAGCGGCGGCGAACCCGGCGTTGATCCTGTTTGGGTCTCCGGGGTCGGGAAAGGGCACGCAAGCGAAGCTGCTGAGGGACTGTTTGCGGCTGCCCCATATCTCGACTGGCGACATGCTGCGAGCGCACATCGAAAAGGGAGATGACATCGGCCGCGAGGCGGGTGCGCCTCTCAAATCAGGCAAGCTGGTTTCCGATGATCTGGCAAACGAGCTGGTTCGGCAGCGCATCAGCGAGCCGGACTGCCGGTCGGGGATCATTCTGGACGGCTATCCGCGAACGCTAAATCAGGCCCATGTTTTGTTAGGCATGCTGGGCGAATCCGGATTCCGGCCGGGGGTGGTACACTTGGTAGTTGACCACGACAGGATCGTGGCTCGCCTCAGTGGCCGCCGGCAGTGCCCGGTCTGTGGAACCCTTTACAGCGTAACAACGAATCCGCCCCAGGTTGCCGGTATTTGCGATCTGGAGGGTGCTCACCTGATTACCCGTGAAGATGACCGCGAATCGGTGATTCGGGAGCGGCTGAACGAGTACGAGTCGCAGACGTGGCCGATTCTGGATTTTTTTCGGGAAGCCGGTGTTCCGATGTTTACGTTAGATGGGGCAGACGCGTCGCCGGAGCAAATTTCGCGGCAGATCTGCGATGCGCTCGAGTCTTCTGAGTTTTTGATGCGCCCGAAGTCGCCGCAAGGCGCTCCGGTTGGGGGTATCCTGCGATGATCGTGCGGCGGAGTCCGGCCGAGCTCGAAAAACTGCGCCGCAGCGGGTTACTCGTATATGAAATTCTGCAGAATCTGAAGGGAATGGTGACGGAAGGGATTACAACCCAGGATCTCGAGATGGCGGCGTCGAAGATGATCGCCGAAGCAGGCGCTAAGCCGGCGTTCAAGGGATATCATTCGCAGGCGTCCGGAGCGAAGTACCCTTGCGTGCTGTGTACGTCGGTGAACGATGAAGTGATACACGGAATGCCGTCTATGAAGCGGAAGCTAAAGCCGGGGGATATCGTTTCAATCGATACCGGTGTGCAGCTCGACGGCTATTTCGGCGATTCGGCGGTTACGGTGCCGGTGGGCGAGGTCAGCGATTCGGCGAAGCGATTACTCCAGGTTACTGCGGAAAGCCTGGAGCTGGCGATCGATCGTGTTCGCTCCGGGAATCGGTTGATTGACATATGCGGGACGATAGAACGGCATGTCGTCTCGAACGGATTTTCGATCGTTCGGGATTTTGTAGGGCATGGGATCGGAACATCACTCCACGAAGAGCCGCAGATACCGAACTATGTGGATCGGCGGGGTGAAAACCCGCGGCTAAAGCCCGGGATGGTTCTTGCGATCGAGCCGATGGTGAACGCCGGCAAACCGGAAACGAAGGTCTTACCGGATAAATGGACGGCTGTGGCGCAGGACGGCTCCTATTCGGCTCATTTTGAGCATATGGTGGCGGTGACGGATAACGGGCCGTGGGTTTTGTCGCGTCCGTGAAGGGTGTGACTATTGATAACGGGCGAAACGGGGGAGGGCGAAAGGACCACGGAAGCGATGGTCATCGAACTGCTGCCAAACGCGCTCGTTCGTGTCAAACTAGAGGGAGAGCATCAATTGATTGCTCATCTTCCAAGCACGCAACGCGCGAATTTCGTTCGTCTGCGGGTTGGCGATCGAGTGCGAGTGGCGGTATCGGTTCCGGATCGGACTCGAGGCCGGGTTTTGGAACTGTTACAGAGAGGGCAAATGCAATGAAGGTGCGAGCATCCGTAAAGAAATTGTGCGACAAGTGCAAGGTGATTCACCGGCACGGCGTGGTGCGGGTCATTTGCACAAACCCCAAGCACAAGCAGCGGCAAGGCTAGAGGACTTTCGATATGGCGCGTATAGCAGGAGTTGATTTACCGGGGCGGAAGCGGGCAGCAATTGGGCTGACGTACATTTATGGAATCGGCCGCAGCCGTTCGTTGTCGCTGCTTCATCGGGCGCAAGTGGATCCGGACAAGAAGGTAGGCGATCTTTCGGAAGAAGAAGTGAACCATCTGCGCAACTTGATTGAGGGCGAAGGTGCAATCGAGGGCGACCTGCGCAAGGAACTCTCGATGAACGTCAAGCGCCTGATGGAGATGGGCTCCTACCGGGGATTGCGCCACCGGCGCGGCCTGCCCACCCGCGGACAGCGGACTCATACCAATGCGCGTACGCGGAAAGGCCCCCGAAAGGGCACGATCGCGAACAAGAAGAAGGCGTCAGCAAAGACCTGATCGGAGACATTGAGCTGAATGGCGAAGGCACCCGCGAAAACCGGCAAGAAGAAGAGCTTCAAGAAAAAGGAAAAGAAGAACGTACCGTTTGGAACGGTGCATATTCAGGCATCGTTCAACAACACGATCGTGACGTTTACGGACTCTCTGGGGAATGTGCTCGCGTGGTCGAGCTCCGGGTCTCTTGGGTTTCGCGGTTCGCGAAAAGGGACTCCTTTCGCAGCGCAGCAAGCTTCACTGACTGCGGCGAATAAGGCAAAAGAGGCGGGTTTGCGGACGGTTGAAGTTCGGGTCGCGGGTCCAGGATCCGGCCGAGAATCGGCAGTGCGTGCGCTCTCTACGGCGGGAATTGAAGTGCGGTCGATTAAAGACGTGACACCCATTCCGCATAACGGCTGCCGGCCGCCAAAGAAACGGCGAGTGTAGCGAGTTTTGGTTTTTTGTAAGCGGGAAGAAGGCCGTAAGGCTGTAAACCGCACCTAACAAGCGCGATTCGGTTTGAAGCCATCGCGACATATTTTGGGAGGTTTGATTGGCACGTTACAGCGGCCCTGTGTGCCGGCTTTGCCGGCGCGAGGGGATGAAGCTGTTTCTTAAGGGCGAGCGCTGCCACACGGAAAAGTGCGCCATTGAGAAACGGAATTTTGCTCCTGGCCAACACGGCAAGGACAAGAAGGCGAAGCTGGTCGGATACGGCCTGCAGCTTCGCGAGAAGCAGAAAGCGCGGCGCTACTACCGCATTCTCGAGGGTCAGTTCCGAAACCTCTACGAGAAAGCGGTCAATCAAAAGGGAATCACGGGCGAGCAGATGCTTGCGATGCTCGAGAAGCGGATTGACAACGTCCTATACCGCATGGGCTTGGCGACGAGCCGCGCGCAAGGACGTCAGCTTGTGCGGCACGGCCACGTCGTTGTGAATGGCCGGAAAGTAAACATTCCCTCGTACACCGTGCGGCCGGGCGATGTGGTTGAGATCCGGCAGAAGAGCCGCGAAAATAGCTCCATTCTGTCCGCTCGCGACGCGACCGCCCATACCCCGAGCCCATCGTGGCTCGAGGTGGACCGGGAGGCGCTTCGGGCGCGCGTGCTGCAGCAGCCCAAGCGTGAAGAGCTGGTGCAGATTCAGTTGAATGAACAGCTCATAGTCGAGCTGTATTCGAAGTAGTGAAAAAAGGATTGCGAGAAAAATTATGTTTAAAGGATTTCAGAAGCCCAAGCGTTTAGTTGCAAACACAGAATCGCTCACGGAGCGCTACGGTCAATTCACCGCCCAGCCGTTTGAGCGTGGATTCGGTTCCACCATCGGGACGGGTCTGCGGCGCGTGCTGCTGAGCTCCATCGAAGGTGCCGCTATTACCGGCGTGCGGATCGATGGCGTTTCGCATGAGTTCAGTCCCATCCCGGGAGTTGTTGAGGACGCGACCGACATCATCCTGAATTTGAAGCAGGTTCCGTTCAAAATGATCGGTGAAGGCATGCGTATCGCCCGGCTGCGAGTAGAGAACCCGGGCGAAGTGATTAGCGGCCAGATAGAAACCGACAATGACGTCGAAGTGCTCGACCGCAACCTGCACATTGCGACGGTTGGCGAAGGCGGCAAGCTGAACATTGAGATGCGGATCAAGAGCGGCCGCGGGTATGTCTCTGCGGATCGCAACTATGACGAAGATCTGCCGATCGGCTATATTCCGATCGATTCTGTCCATTCGCCCGTCCGCAAAGTCAATTACACGGTGGAAGCGGCGCGGCTCGGCCAGAACACTGACTACGACAAATTGAATGTCGAAGTGTGGACGAACGGCGCCATTTCGCCGCAGGACGCAGTGGGGCAGGCGGCCAAGCTGTTGAAAGATCACATGTCGATCTTCATCAACTTCGAAGAGACGCCGGAGGTTGCGGAAGAGCCGGCCGAGCGCGCGATGAGCCAGATGAACGAAGTGCTGAACCGTTCCGTCGAAGAACTGGAGCTCAGCGTTCGTTCATACAATTGCTTGAAGAACGCCAACATTCAAACCATCGGGGATCTGGTTCAGAAGAGCGAATCGGAGATGTTGCGAACGAAGAATTTTGGGCGCAAATCCTTGAACGAGATCAAAGAAATTCTCAACAACCTGGGCCTTTCGTTCGGCATGAAATTCGATGCACATGGACGGTTGGTGGGATCGGCTCCGCCCGCCAGCCCGTCGGAATTCGGGCAGCAGGATCAGTACGCAGGGATAGAGGAATAGTGTGAGGCACCGCAAGGCTGGGGTCAAGCTCAAACGCGATATCGGCGCCAGACGGGCGCTGCTTCGCGGACTCGTGACCAACGTGATTCAAGAAGAGCGGATCACGACAACTGTACCCAAGGCGAAGGCAGCCAAGCCGCTGGTTGAAAAGATGATTACTCTTGCGAAGCAGGACAGCTTGCATTCTCGTCGGCAGGCGGCAGCGTTTCTTTTGAGCAAGGATGCTGTCGAAAAGCTGTTTGAGAAACTTGGGCCTCGGTTCAACCAGCGCGAAGGTGGCTACACGCGGATCGTAAAGCTCGGCTGGCGCAAAGGCGATGGCACGGAACAGGCCAAGCTCGAGTTGGTCGGCTCCGAGCTCGTGAAACGGGCCAGCGAGCGCGCGGCACGCCGGGAAGAGCGCATGAAAGCGCTTCGGTCTGGCGGAGAAGCCGAAGGCGAAGAGAAGAAATAACTCCGAATTAAGCGGACTGGTGATCCGGTTCTGCTGCTGGCTGAACGTCAACCACCGCGGCGGACACACGCTTGTGTTTTGCCCATCGAGGGCGAAAAAACCGCGCGTAGCAATACCTGCACCGCCAGGGCAGAAACAGCACGCTGAACACGCGTTCCCTCCGGTTCCGGCGGTGCGACCTCATCAGGTCTTCAGACCCACACTTCGGACACCGCTCCCGAAAAAAAGACCATCTCCGGCGCCGCATCCCCATTCACTATTTTAGAGTCGAACGGCTCAGTTTTGGTTGCCATCCTAGAGGGTACTTCCTTTATTATCTTTTGTTTACAAAAGCGCTGCGATTGGAATGTTAAGGTAATCTCATGTCTGAATATGCTCATCCAGAAGTGCTCGTGGAAACCGACTGGCTCTCCCAGAAATTATCCGATTCTTCCCTACGAATCGTTGAGGTCGACGTCGATACTGCGGCATACAACCTGGGACACATTCCAGGTGCGATCGCCTGGAACTGGGATAAGCAGCTTTGCGATACGCTGCAACGGGATATTCTTTCAAAAGAACGGCTGGAGGAGTTGTTATCGGCCAGCGGGATTAGGCCGCAAACCACGATCATCCTCTACGGCGACAGCAATAACTGGTTTGCGGCCTGGGCGTTCTGGCAACTCAAGATTTTCGGTCACGAAAACGTGAAAATCCTGAACGGCGGCCGTAAGAAATGGATCGCCGAAGGTCGCGAGTTGACTCAGGAGGTGCCCTCGTACCCGGCAACAAAATACCAGGCGAAAGATCCCGATTTTTCGCTTCGCGCGTATCTGCCGGCGGTGCAAAATGCGCTGCGCAACCGGTCCGCATCGCTTGTCGACGTGCGGAGCCCGCAAGAATTTACGGGTGAAATTCTCGCTCCTCCCGGCTTGCCCGAAACCTGCCAGCGCGGCGGACATATTCCCGGCGCGCGGAACATCCCGTGGGGAAAGGCGTGCAACGAGGATGGAACATTCAAGTCCTTCGACGAATTGAAATCTCTATACGGGAGCGAAGGAGTGGATGGAACGCGGCCCACGATTGCGTATTGCCGGATTGGAGAGCGATCGAGCCATACCTGGTTTGCCTTGAAATATCTCCTGGGGTATCCGGACGTCGTGAATTACGACGGCTCCTGGACTGAGTGGGGAAATCTGGTGGGTGCTCCCGTAGAGCGCGCCACGACGAGTGCTGCTAAAGCTTAGCGTGTTACCGGATGAAATCGGACGAATTTCAAGAGCGGCAGATCGAGCTCGACGGCTGGCCCGTGAGAATCAGCAGCTATCGGTTGGGAGATAAATACGTCTGCCAAGCAGATGACGTGACCGCAGGCCCGTGTCTCGCTAGAATTTCGGCAGCCACGCTCGAAGAGGCGGAATTGCAGGCGATTTCGAAAGCGCGTCACCTGTTGGGGAAGACGAAAAGATCAACCGGGTGAGGCGCGATCCGCGACCGCCCGCGCCAGCTTGGTTACAAATCCAACTTCCCTTTGTAGACCATGTCCTTTAACCGAAACTTCTGTTCTACGCTAATTGCACCAAATCGCGTCTTGAATATTACCTCTTTGTCTTCCAGCCCAATCGGATTCGATCTCGGGAAGAACATCTGAACCTCACCGGTGGGACTGTCGATCTTTGCGTCCGACGGCGCAATGGGCGCTTTGTCGCGCGGAATCAGGCGGGTAGTATTTAGCAGTCCCGCGCGCAGCCGCTCGATATCGGGTGCGCGGGATTCCGCGGCTCCAGAAGATTCATTCGGCCCGCGGGTGGAGTGATCGGCGAATGAAGGCAACAGACCAGTCACGCTGATGACATAGTCTCGTTCGTATTCTGCTCCGTTGTCGGCGGGAGCAGTTGCGGCGGGCGTTTGCAGCCTCGCTAACGCCACCCGAACCGGGAATGCGCTCTCCCAGCGGATTGTTACCGGCAGCTTCGGCGGCTCGCCACGGCGCATTCTCCCCACTCCGCCATCCCAATGTCCGTCCGACACGCCTCCGTTTCCTGTCATGCCTGCGGGCGGCGCACCGTTCGGGACACCTTCCGGACGTTCGTCCTGTTCGTGCTGCTTATCGAAGGATGCGATAGCCTGCTTGGTCCACGGCGAGTCCGTCAGAATCTGCTGGACATCTTGGGCCGTCCATAAAGCAGGTTCCTTTTTGACCCACTGATCGGCCGCACAAAGGGCCACGACCGCAACCGCGCAGAGAATAAGGGCGGTAGTTCCGTACTTTTTCACGACCTGTTTCAGTTCCATATGCTGCTTCTTTGACTATACGGCGGGCATACCGGGATTTTCCTTAATCGCGTATCGGGAGAGAGGGGCGCTGGGCGAGGGACTTCCTGTTTGCGAATGGAGGTGCTTTGATGGACGAACGGCGCAAACAGATCCTATCAACGCTGGCGCAGATGGACAAGCAGTTTGGCAAAGGCTCGGTATTGATGCTCGGATCGCGCGCAGCGCTTCCAGTTGAGGTGATCCCGACGGGATCGATCGCGGTCGATAACGCGCTCGGCGCAGGGGGATTTCCCAGGGGCCGCGTAATCGAAATCTTCGGCCCTGAGTCGTCAGGGAAGACGACCTTGGCTTTGCATGTCATCGCGGCAGCTCAACGCATGGGCGGAATCGCTGCCTTCATTGACGCCGAACATGCGCTGGACCCAACCTATGCCACGCGTCTGGGCGTCGACACGGAAAATCTGATCGTTTCACAACCCGATTATGGAGAGCAAGCGCTTGAGATCGCTCAAGCACTTGTGAGCTCCCAAGTGATTGACGTAATCGTGGTCGATTCCGTCGCGGCGCTGACGCCCAAGGCAGAAATAGAAGGCGAAATGGGCGACAGCCATATGGGGTTGCAAGCCCGGATGATGTCGCAGGCTTTGCGGAAATTGACTGCATGCGTCTCACGCGCGAACACGTGTCTCATTTTCATTAACCAGCTTCGAGAAAAAATCGGTGTAGTGTTCGGGAATCCGGAGACCACTACAGGCGGACGGGCCCTGAAGTTTTACGCTTCGGTGCGGGTTGAAGTGCGTCGCGCGACGGCCATCAAAGAGGCTGAAACGGTAATCGGCAACCGGACCAAAATCAAGATCGTAAAGAATAAGATCGCGGCTCCGTTTCGAGAAGCGGAAGTGGATATCCTTTACGGCAAGGGCATTTCGCGCGAGAGTGACGTGCTCGATCTCGGCGCGGTGCAAGCCATCATCGAGAAGAGCGGGTCGTGGTACAGCTACAAAGGCGAGCGGATCGGGCAAGGCCGAGAAAATGCCCGTCAAACGCTAATCGATCGGCCCGAACTGTGCAGTGGCATCGAAACCGAGCTGCGCAACTTGCTTGGACTGAACGGAGCTTTGACTGGGCAGAAGAAGGCTCCCGAATTTGAGCTGATCACTTCCGGCGAAACGCGCCGCGTCTCTGCCGCGCTCTAAACAACGAATCGTCGGGCTCGCGCCATTGCGGGGGCCGATCTCACCTTTCTTTCAGCCGTTCCGCTAAGTGATCGTTGGCAACGGCACGGAACACAATCGCAGGTTCTCGTGAATCCACACGAACGAACCGATCCGCAAATAAATCCGCCAAATCGGCCAACGCCTCGTGAAGAGTCGCCGATGCCAGCCGAACGTGATCCGCGCTCTGGGGCTTCGAACCCCGTTCGGCGAGCTGCATTAGCTGAGGCAAAGCATGAGCGAGCGATGCCCTTTTGTTAGTTGATTGGAAGTAATAGATGATCGGGAAGTGGACAAAGTCGACGCGTGTGCGAATGAGATCGACAGCAAGGTCGCCCAACAGGCTTTGCACCTCTTCTCCGGAGACGACATCCAGGCCCGTTTTCTGCTGGGCAAAGGTCAGAATGGTGGTGCGCCTCGCGAGCGTTCGCAGACGGCCAAGCGCCGGGTATAAGAGGACGACCCATGACACACTCGCCGTTACCAGCGCAAGGCCGAGTAGCGCTTGAAGCGTAGTCAAGAGCCGAAGCCATTCGGTTTTGGGGACCACATCGCCGAGTCCGAGCGTTGTCATAACCTCAAGCGAAAATCCAAGTGTGTACACAAACGCGTGTCCGGGTTCCGGCATGGCTATGTGTACGAGTTCAAACTGTTCCGGGAATGCCGCTTGATAGATCAGCGCGAAACCGACCGCCTGCAAAATCGCCCAACAAAAAATGACGACGACGAGCGCTAGTGGGCCAGCCGTCGCCAGCGCCGATGGCCAACGGCGAAACAGCCGAAACAGTGTCCGTCCTATATAGTCGCTGAGCGCTCCGGCTTCCGATGGATGGAACAAGTCCTGGAAAATTTCCCGCAACGTGAATGCAAGGATGAGCGCGCCGGGTACAGCCGTCCAGAGTAGCCGCACACGTAACCAGACCATCTCCGGCCGCAAAAGTTACGGCCAAGACTTGCCTGGAGCGGCATTCTAGAACGCGTCTGCACCCGCTTCCGCGACGGCGTGGTCCTGTTTCCCCATGCCCCCACTCACGCCAATCGCGCCGACCACCTGATTCCCGCGTTTCAACGGGATGCCACCTGCGAAGATCATCACTCGCCCACGGTTCGAGGCGTGGATCCCGAAAAACTGGTCTCCCGACTGGCTGTTCTCCCCAAGATCCTTGGTCGAGATATCGAAGGCCCGCGAAGTCCAGGCCTTATTGATCGAAATATCGACGCTGCCGATCCATGCGTTATCCATTCGCACGTGAGCCACCAGATTTCCACCCTGGTCCACAACTGCGATGTTCATCGGTTGCCCGATCTCGTCCGCTTTCTTTTCTGCTGCGGCAATAACTCGCCGCGCGTCCGCTAATGTAATCACGTTTCCTCCGGTCATGAAAGGCACTTTATCATTACTGCGCAACCGATTCGTAAGGTTTCAATTGATCGGCAATCTTCGATTTATCCCCCACCACGACGGCTGTCATTTTGTCGGGCATGATATACGTCTCGGCAACCCGCTGAACATCCTGCGGCTTCACCCCAACCACCTTCTGAACGTAGTCGGTCAGAAATGAGCGCTTCAGGCCCTGCGAATCGACGAAGCGCAATTGTCCGATCACCGCATCCGGACTGATCGTGTTTTGCAAAACGAATAACCCGGCAAGATAGTTCTGGATACCTTTCAGCTCTTGCTCGGAGGGTGGATCTTTCCGCAGGCGGTCTATTTCGTACAAAATTTCCTTGAGCGATGGACCTGTCACCGCGGTGGTCACATCGGCTACTTCCGCCCAATACGCAAGATGGTGGTACGTGCCGATGATGCTCGTCGGCGAGTACGTGTATCCTTTTTGCTCGCGGATGTTCGAAGTGATGCGTGAGGCAAACGATCCTCCGAGGAGAGAATTCATCACGTCCACAGTGATGTAATCCGGGCTGGTAGGATCTGCAACGGGCAGACCCATATACAAAGTTGACTGAGGCGCGCCTGGCCGGTCAATGACAGAGAAGGATCGCGTCATTACCGGATGCGCGGAAATCCCAGCGTTGGGCGGACCTGCCGGCCACGCGCTGAACGCGGTTCGAATCGTCTCGCGGAGGCCCGGATCCAGCTTGCCAGCTACGTAGAGATGCGTGCGCGCCGCTCCGAAGTTGCTTTTATAGAAAGCCTGCGCGTCTCCGGCGCTATAAGCATCTAACTCGCTTTTGGCGGGGAAAACGCGGCCGTAAGGACTGTTCGGGAAGATCGTCTGAAGGAAACGCTCGCGCGCGATGAAATTGGGTTGGGATTTTTCCAAGGCAAGCTCGCGCGCCAGATCTCCCTTCAAGCGCCCAACCTGCGAGACCGGCAGGAGTGGGCGGGTCAGTACGTCTGCGACAAGCGCAATGAAGTCCTTTGCATGATCGGAAAGGACCACACCGCCTACGCTGGTGGCCTCAACGCCCGGCTCAATCTCGAGCTTGCCCCCGCAGTCGGCCGCCTCTTGCGCAACCTGTTCGGCGGATCGTGTTTGGGTTCCTTGCTTCATCAGCAGGCCGGTCAAGCGCGATAGCCAAACTTGATTTGCCGCTTCATTCACTCCCCCGGCGCTCACAAATGCACGAACCGCGACCAGGGGCACGGCACCGTATGGCACGAGCGTGACTTTCACGCCGTTTGACAACGTGAAATCTTCTGTCTTCGCGAGATGAAAAGGCTTTGGCGGACCGCCTTCGGGTGGCAATTCTTTTTGCTGCGCGAACAGGAGTGTCGATGCAGCCGTCATCATCATGGCCAGAACGATTCTCATTCCGCGCCTCCCGCCGTTCGGGGAGCCGCATTCGCCGCCGCTCCAGGCTCTACGATGAGAACCGTGCGATTCGTCTTCCGCAGATATTCGCGAGCGGTCCGCTGAATCAGTTCGGGCGTGATGTTTCGGAAACTCGTGTCAATGGTATTGATCTTCGATGGATCGTCATCGAACAAGGCAAAGCAGGCCAGCAGGTTCGCACGCCCGAATCCACCGAATTGCGACATCGAGCCGTATAGATCGGCTCGTATCTTCGTGAGGTTTCGATCGAGTAATTCGCGACCTACTGGTTTCGATTGCAGCCCGTCGATGATGCTGTCAACCGATGCCATAATCTGGTCCGCTTTCACGCTCGGATCGTGAATCAGGTACGTCGTCCAAAGCATCGGGCCGTTGTAATCGAACATGTTTCCAAGATCCACATTTATGCCCCCCGATATCTCCCCTGTGTACGCACGCTTCTTCACGAGCTCCTCGTATAAGAGGCTGTCATCCCCTTGATCCAGCATTTGATCCAGCAGGCCCATTGCGAAATACTCAGGCGTGTTGCGAGCCGGCATATGATAGGCAAACGCCAGCGCCGGGCGGTTTGCAAGCGCATCTTTGCGCGTCGCTGTAATTTCTTTTTCCTGGGTAGGCTCCGTCAGATCCGGGGTGGGCGGCACGTCGGATTTCGGTATGGACGCGAAGTATTTCGTGACCATCGTTTTCGCCGCATCGGGCTCGAAATCTCCCACGATTGCGAGCGCGGCGTTGTTCGGCGCATAGTAAGTCTTGAAGAAACTCTGCACGTCCTCGAGCTTCGCGGATTCGATGTCCTTCAAATCGCCGTAGAAATTGTGCGCGTTGTACCAGTTCGTGTTTGCGTATTGTGGTATGTACAGCCATGGAAATCCGCCGTACGGCCTATTCAAGACGTTGACCTTTACTTCATTCCCTACGACGCCCTGCTGGTTCTTGAGATTGTCTTCGTTAATCGCAAGCCCTTTCATACGGTCGGCTTCCGCCCATAACGCCGTTTCCAGCTTGTTCGAGGGAAGCACCTCAAAATAATTTGTGAAATCGAAGCGGGTCGAGCCGTTCAATATCCCGCCGTTCTGCTGCACCAGCTTGATGAACTCCATCTTGCCGAGATTTCGGGAACCCTGGAACATCATGTGCTCGAACAGGTGAGCGAATCCAGTTCGGTTTTTGGGCTCGATACGGAACCCGATGCGATAGTAGACGGCAACCACAACCGTGGGGGCAGTGTGGTCCGGCGAGAGGATGACTCGAAGTCCGTTCGGCAGCTTGTAATAACCGACCGGCACTTGAAACGTATCGCCGATCCCACCTTGCGCCCATAAGAGCGCGCCGAAGCCAAGGGCGGCGGCAGCGCACGCGAGGTATCGTCTCCTGGGGATCATCAAAACAAGAATACGAAACGCCTACAGCGAAGCGAGCCACTTCCGAATCATTGTTTTCGTGGACTCGTCGATCTCTTCGTGCGCTACGGTCGATTGCCGCGTGTGAATCTCGAGCGTCTTCCCAGGGTCGCTCGTTGTCTCTCCAGTCCGCACCGCCTGCAAGCGCACCACCGGGCTATCCTTTTCGTCTACGATCCGGATCTGCCAACCCGCCAGCTTCGCGCTGTGTTGGTTTATGAAATTCTCGATCGCATAACGTTTTGGCGTGTGTGCTTCCATGGCCTCATCCTATCGCGCCATCGCACGCAGACTCGTTTATTGCTGCCGCGCAACTCTGACAAAGAAGGGAATCGCGAGCAGCTCAGCTATGATGCAGAACGCCACGGCTGCGACCGGCGAGCGATCGTACAGAACTCCTAGAATTACGCTCCCCAGAAACCAGGCGATCCCGTAGGCCGCCGTAAATATCCCGTAAGCCGATGCCCGCCGATTTGCCGAGGCCATCGTCGCCACAGCGGCCGGGATAATAGATTCGTGCACGCCCATTCCTAGCCCCCAGAGAGCCACTCCGATCAATCCTAGCCAGAAGCCGCCGAGAAAGACGAGCGCAGCAAACGCCGCGGAAATGATCGTGAGCGGCACCAGTACTGTCAGGCCGCGCCGATCGAACCAGCGCCCAAACACAAGCGATCCCAACCCGCTCACTGCCATTGCCACTGAGTAGAAGACCGGAATCCATTCAGCCGGCACAATCGCGCTCTTCTGGAAGTGAAAAGCGATCAGGGAGAAATCGGCGAATCCTGCAGCCACTAGCGCAGCTCCCACTAAGTAGGTCCAGAATCGTGTGGGCAATCCGGAGGTGTGAATGGTTCGGTCCTGGATCTCAAGATCCTCCGGCTTCGGATACAGAAAGCGCGCCAGCAAGACGAGCGCAAATGTGATTGCAGCCGGGATGAGCAAAAGCGCGAACGCCTGCCGATATTGCCTGCGAAGGGACAGTATCAGTGCGACGACGAGCGGCCCCACGAGCGCTCCGAACTGATCCATCGCCTCGTGCAGTCCGAATCCCCAGCCGTAACCCATGTGCTTCACGGCATGCGAGAGCATCACATCCCGTGGCGGCGTTCGGATCGCCCGTCCGATTCGCTCCGTGATGATCAGCACCGCCGCTTGCGGCCATGTGTGGGCAAATGCGAGCAGCGGGATCGAGGACAACTGGATGAAATAGCCGATAATCGTGATCGGCCAAAACTTCCGTGTTCGATCGCTGAAGATTCCGGAAAAGATTCGCAGCCCGTAACCGGAAAGCTCACCGAAACCGGCGACCGTCCCGACTACGGCGCCGCTTGCGCCCAAGACAGCTAAGAACGGTCCTGTAATAGAACGCGAGCCTTCATAGGCGAAGTCCGCGAAGAAACTCCCGACCCCGATCAGAAGGACAAACTTCAGAGCGGGGTTCTGTTGCAGCCACTTCACCGAGGACGGCTTAGGCAGCTTTCTTCAGCATGCCGTGCGGATCGAGGACGAACTTCTTCGCGGCCCCTTTGTCGAAATCTTTGTAGCCTTGCGGTGCTTCGTCCAGAGATATGACGGTTGCATTCACCGCTTTCGCCGGTTGAGCTTTACCGTGCAGAATCGCCATCATGAGCTGCCGGTGATAGCGCATGACGGGACACTGGCCCGTCGTAAAGGTGTGAGATTTCGCCCAGCCAAGCCCGATACGAATGCCCAATACGCCGCGCCGCGCTTTTTCGTCTTTGCTGCCCGGGTCGTCGGTAACATATAGGCCCGGGATCCCGATGGCGCCGCCCGCGCGAGCCACGCTCATTAATCCATTAAGAACGGTCGCAGGTTCTTCGTCGCCTTTTTCACCATGCGCTCTCGCCTCGAATCCGACGCAATCGACTGCGGAATCCACCTCCGGCACCCCGAGAATCTGGGCGATGCGATCGCCAAGCTCGGCCTTCTGCCTCAAGTCAATCGTCTCGCAGCCAAAGCTTTTCGCTTGCGCGAGGCGTTCCGGAATCATGTCGCCGACAATCACTACTGCGGCACCCAACAGCCGGCACGCTTCCGCGCAGGCGAGTCCAACGGGTCCAGCGCCGGCGACGTAGACTGTTGAGCCCGTGGTTACGCCCGCAGTTACCGCGCCGTGATAGCCGGTTGGAAAAATGTCGGATAACAGAGTCAGATCGCGGATCTTCTCCATCGCCTGCGCTTTGTCTGGAAATTTCAGGAGACTGAAATCAGCGTACGGGCACATCACGTAATCGGCTTGACCGCCGACCCAACCGCCCATATCGACATATCCGTAAGCGCCACCAGGCCGCGAGGAATTCACGTTCAGGCAGATGCCCGTTTTCCCCTCCTTACAGTTGCGGCAGCGCCCGCACGCAATGTTGAAAGGGACGGAAACCAAATCACCGACATTCAGGAATTCAACGTCGTCCCCTTTTTCGATGATTTCGCCTGTGATCTCATGTCCCAGTACCAGCCCCGTAGGTGCGGTCGTACGGCCGCGCACCATGTGCTGATCGCTCCCACAGATATTCGTCGCAACCAGCTTCAAAATTACGGCGTGATGCAACTTGCGGCCGTTGTGCTCCAATTTCGGGTAATCGATCTTTTGGACCTCAACTTTACCGGGTCCCATGTAAACCACGCCACGATTTCCTGCCATCGAATTTTCCTCCTTCTCCGAGTCTTTTCCCTTCTTAGGCTACCGCCACGACCGAAACCCTTCTGCGCGGTATCAGCGCTGGTGAAACCGTGGATTGTTCAGCCACTTGCGAACATGTTGCGTATTTGCCAGGGCTCCGAACTCAGTGGCTGGCGGGCTGGTTTCGTTTGTTGCCGGCCGGGATTTCTCGGCAAGGCTCTGGAGAAAACAGGGTAGGCCGGTGACACCGGCCGGCTGTGGCAGCACGGGAACGCTCGCGTCGGGGGACTTGAAGTTAAAGCTTACGGCGGGATTGTGGATGGAGGTTGAGCCGTCACGAAGCGTCAAGGGCTGCAGCCCCCACCGCCATTCGATCAGTTTCAAACACGCCGTGTGATCGTAAAGGGCGGAATTCACGCTGTTGTCGCCCCGCGTAAACGGAGACGCGATCACCGCCGGAACGCGGAAGCCGAGCAACGCTTCGCCGTTCACCAGGTTCTTGTCGACGTTGTTCGGTGCGACGACCCTCGGCGGCGCAACGTGCTCGAAAAACCCTCCCCATTCATCGAACACGACCATCAACACTGTGCTGTCCCAATTCGGCCCATCCGCGACTGCATGAAATATCTGCGATAAAAACGCATCGCCGTTCCGGATATCCGAATGGGGGTGATCGTCGTTGCCTAAGCCATCATCGAATTCGGTGAACTTGGGATCGACAAATGACACAGCGGGCAGCTTCCCTGCTGCCACATCGCTCGAAAAATCCGACAAGCTCGACGAAGACTCCACATATTTCAATCCCCAGAGCGCCAGGAATGGAATTCTGCCGAAGTAATAGCGATGTGAAATGCCCGCACTTGCCAGGCGGTCAAAGATGGTGGGCAGCCCAGAGAGTGAAATACTGTTCGAAAGGCGATCGGTTTGCGCGGCCCACAAGAACATCCGGTTCGGGAACGTTTCCGCCAGGATCGGTGCAAACCAGTGATCATATGTCGTGTACGCCTGGGCGAAAGCAGCGAGGAACGGATTGTCTGCGGCAGTGTAATACCCGATGCTGTAAATGTCATTGCCTTGTACTCTTAAGAACCCGTCCATTTTCCCGCCGTCGTAAGCGGTCACGTTGGGCGTCCCGTAACTGTTGTTCGGAACCGGATGGCCGCAACCCGTGTCATCTCCGCTGAGCGAAAAGACAGCATGAACGATGCCGGAGTTGTTTGTGTAACGGAGGCCGGGAGGAATGCCGTCTGCCTTAGGAAGCCAACCCAAAAAGTGATCGAAACTGCGGTTCTCCATCGTCACGACGATCACGTGCTCGATTCCCGAGTCTTGCGGGCGAGGCAGGGACGGATCCGGAGGGACAGGCGGAGGAGTCGGAGCGATCGGTACGCGCGTCGAACAGGATGTCGATGCTGCCAGTGCGACAGCGGAGCCGCTAAGGACGGCCCCCATGAACTCGCGGCGTTTCATTCAACTGTCAGTTTAGGACCTTATCCCGGGTTTCGCTCATCAATATTTTATGAACACTT
>CAWJUK010000011.1:0-236921 GCA_963846035.1 uncultured Acidobacteriaceae bacterium
TCGAGATAATGCCGCTCCGACAGATTCCGAAGCCGCTCGGCCGCGGATTCCGCCGTGATGTCGCGCTGGGGCGATCCGAGCATTTCGTAACCTACCATGAACTTGCGAACGGTGGCGGAACGGAGCAAGGGCGGATAGAAATGCGCGTGCAGGTGCCACTCCGGATGCGGCACGCTGTCCGTAGGCCGCTGGTGGAACCCCATCGTGTACGGAAAGGATGTCTGAAATAGGTTGTCGTAGCGCGTGGTGACGCGCTTCAAAATGTCAGCGAGATCATTGCGCGCCTTGTCGTCAAAATCAGGCAGTGCGCTGAGATGCGCCTTTGAGACGATCAGGGTCTCGAACGGCCAGATGGCCCAAAAAGGCACAACCGCAGCAAACGAGCCGTTCTCGCAGACTATGCGATCGCCCGACGCGAGCTCGATTTTCAAGTAATCGCAGAGCAGGCAAGAATTCCGCTCGCTTCGATATTGTGTTTGCGTCGCCAGCTCTCTTCCGATTTCATTCGGCAGCGATGCGTTCGACCAGATCTGGCAATGCGGGTGAGGGTTGCTCGCGCCCATCATCTCGCCGCGATTTTCAAAGATCTGAACAGACTTGATAAAAGGAATGGCGCCGAGCTCCTGGTACTGCTCGATCCACGTTTCGACGACGTGCCTCAAATCCGGAACGCTCATGCGCGCAACCGTGAGCGCATGATCTGGCGAGAAGCAAACCACCCGGCAAATTCCCTTCTCGCCCTCGGCAATAAGCAATCCGCCTTCGTTAAGCTTGCCATCGGGCGTGTCCGGCCGGAGAGCGGCGTAATCATTTTCGAAAACAAATGTAGAAGTGTATTTGGGATTGCGAACGCCCCCTGCGCGCGCGTTGCCCGGACACAAGTAGCAGCTCGGGTCATAATGCACCTGAACCGGCGCGGGCGCCTTCTCCACCTCGCCCTGCCAGGGCCGCTGCGTACGATGCGGCGAAACTAAAATCCATTCGTCGCGCAGCGGATTGTATCGCCGCTGAGGGTCTTCGTTGAGGTTGAGCATATGGGGCGGTTGTGTCCGGCAGTGTGCGGCTACAGCGAAATGTTCACGTCCCTGCCTTCGCCCTTTGCAGCACCACGGCGCAAATGCTTCGCAATCCGGTGAGGCAGATCGCTTGCCATGAGATCTTCAATGGGCCGGGGAAGTGCGATGCACCAGTTGGGATTCTGGTCCGGCGTAGTTGCAGGGAAATTCGGCCTCTCTTCGACCGCGGCCGCATCGTCCAGTGCAGCGGTTAAAATACGCGATGGCGCTGTGGAAAGCAATCGATACGCGCCAGTGATTACCTCATCGATTTCGGAGTTACGGTCGAGGCCTGCCGAACACGCGAGCCGGTGCTGTATCTCGGCCGTACTGTCTTCATTGGGCTTCAACTTCAAGTCACGTTGCCGGTCGAGGTCCGACCCGGTCCACAATCCCGCTACGGTCGGCAGATCGTGCGTAGTAACCGCAGCAAGAGCTTCCCGAGGATATTCTGCCGGCGCTCGCTTCTCGAACCACAGCACCCGATAAGACATCACGCGATGCTCGGCGAGTTTTTCGCGGGCCCCCTCTTCAACGGTTCCCAAGTCTTCCCCAACCACATACGCTTGAGCTCGCTCGCTTTCCAAAGCTACGATCGCGAGCATCTCGTCGGGATCGTAGCGGACGTAAGCGCCTTTTCCGGCGGGCATATCGTCGGGAACCCAGAACAGCCGGAACAGTCCCATGACATGGTCGATCCGCAGGCCGCCACCATTTCGAAACGCCGCGCGGACCGTTTGAATGAAAGGCTCATATCCGGCTTCTCGGAGCTTATGCGGCACGAACGGCGGAAGTCCCCATTTCTGGCCTTGTGTATTGAACTCATCGGGCGGCGCTCCGATCGACATACCGACAGCGAATACGTCCTGCCAGGCCCACGCGTCGGCTCCATCCGGATCGACCCCGATGGGCAAATCCTGCATCAGATCGAGGTGGCCGGAGCAGCGCGCCATCTGCGTGTCCAACAGCCATTGCAGCCATTTGAAGAATCGGATCCGGCTCTCATTTTCCCGGGCGAATTCGGAAACGGCGCTCTCAGCCGGGTGCCGATACTGCGGCGGCCAATCGTGCCAGCCGCTTTGGTAGTATTCCGCTAACGCGCAGAACACTGCGAACCGATCCAGATCCGATCCCTGTTCCCGGCAAAAGTGATCGAACGACGGATCGCCCTCAAAGGTGAGCCAGAGCAATTCGAGTGCTTCCATCTTCAGTTTGAAAACTGCATCGCGATCGATCCGGCGATCGGAGTTGAGGTCCCGCGCCGCGCGCGAAAGTTTTTCGAGGTGCTGGCAATTCTCGTACCCCGCGCCGGGTACCCACTCCACGTGAAGCCAGAGCGGATTGAAGAAACGACGCGACGCCGGGTAGTACGGGCTCGGCTGTTGAGGCGTAATAGGAGTTGCGGCACTGAGCGGATTGATCAGCATCATGCCTGCCCCGAGACTGCGCGACCACGCCCCCAGGCGATCCAGATCGGCAAAATCGCCGATCCCCCAACTCTCGCGAGAACGGGCCGCATAGAGCTGAACTGCCCATCCCCAGGTCTGAAGGTTTGGAGGGAGCCAGCACTTCCCTGGGCTGACGATTAGCCGAATTGGCCGGTCTGCGGTGTCGAATTGGAGCTGATGATATCCGGCCGGCAGGTCCGGCGGTAGTCGTAGCTTGACACCTACGCTTTCGCCATTCTCGAGCACAATCGTTGCGCTCTGTGGAAGTGAGCGCTGCTCGCCCGTTCTCACGATCATCAGTGAATCGTCGGGGGGCGTTGCAACATTAATCGCGTCCGTGCCCATCGCCTGGAGAATCGCGCTGAGTGTCTCTTCGTCTGTTTCATGAGGCGTGCCGAGGGCATCCCAGTAATGCAGATCGATGCCCCAGACCGTGGCTCGGGACTGGCTCTCCGCCCCCATCCGGTCTTGGTCGTTCAACGTCGTCCCGCTCACAGCCTTACACGCGCAGCTCGGACTTCACTGCAGCGAACTGATCTGCCGCAAACCGCAGCTCTTCTGGCGTATGCGCGGCCGATACTTGGACGCGAATCCGAGCCTTACCTTGCGGAACGACTGGATAGGAAAAGCCGATGACGTAGACACCGCGCTTGAGCAAAGCATCGGCCATGCGCGTGGCTAAAGCGGCATCACCTAACATGACGGGCGCGATGGGATGCTCGCCGGGAAGAATCTGAAATCCGCTAGCGGTCATCCGCTCTCGGAACAACTTGGTGTTCGAAAATAAGCGCTCTCGCAGCTCTGACGTTTGCGTCAGCAAATCGAGCACCTTCAGCGACGCCGCGACAATAGGAGGCGCAAGAGAATTCGAAAACAGATAGGGTCGCGAACGCTGGCGCAGCAGATCAATGACCTCCTTGCGGCCGCTTGTGTAACCGCCGCTTGCGCCGCCGAGTGCTTTTCCCAGAGTGCCGGTCAAAATATCGACTCGGCCCATCACATTGTGATACTCGTGCGTACCGCGGCCCGTTTTGCCCATGAAGCCGACTGCGTGAGAGTCGTCGACCATCACCAGAGCCTTGTATTTATCCCCAAGGTCACAGATTTCGGGTAGTTTCGCGATGTAGCCGTCCATGGAAAACACCCCATCCGTTGCGACCAACCGATGGCGCGCGCCGCTTGCCTCCTTCAGTTTCGATTCCAGATCCGCCATATCGCCATTCTTATAACGCAATCGAGCGGCCTTCGATAGCCGGACGCCATCGATGATGCTTGCGTGGTTTAGCTCGTCGGAAATAATGGCATCATTCTGATCGAGCAGCGTTTCGAATAGTCCGCCATTCGCATCGAAGCACGAGCTGTAAAGAATCGTGTCGTCGGTCCCCAAAAATTCGCTGATGCGAGCCTCGAGTTGTTTGTGGATCGACTGTGTTCCGCAAATAAACCGCACGCTTGCAAGACCGTAGCCCCACTCGTCAAGCGCCCGCCGCGCGGCGTTTACGATTTCGGGATGATCCGCAAGCCCTAGATAATTATTCGCGCAGAGATTCAAGACCGACCCGCCGCCGGTTACGGCGATTTCTGCGCGCTGAGGGCTCTGAATCTCGCGCTCGCGCTTGTAAAGTCCGGCACTCTCAATTTCTCCGAGCTTTTCCGTCAGATACGGCTGAACAGTCGAGTACATGTCTATTCCTTGGTCGTGGTGAGCGGATTCATGCGTGAGTCCAATCGAGAATGACTTTACCCGAGTTGCCCGATCGCATGACGTCGAAACCTTGCTCAAAATCTTCGAAGGAGAACCGGTGCGTGATCACCGGCCTGATATCCAAGCCCGATTCCAGCATCACTGTCATTTGATACCAGGTTTCGTACATTTCACGGCCGTAGATGCCCTTGATTGTGAGCATGTTGAAAATAACATCACGCCAGTTGATGGGCATTTCCTTCGCAGGGATTCCAAGCATCGCAATTTTTCCGCCGTGACTCATATTGGCAATCATGTCGTGGAACGCGGCAGGGCTGCCCGACATCTCGAGACCCACATCGAAGCCCTCCGTCATTCCAAGCTGTTTTTGCACATCGGCCAGCGACGTTTCGGTCGGATTCACGGCCAGCGTCACGCCCATTTTTCGAGCCAGGTCCAGCCGGTATGGATTTAGATCGGTGATAACGATGTGCCTCGCCCCGGCGTGGCGGACAACTGCGGCGGCCATAATGCCGATTGGGCCGGCTCCGGTGATCAGGATATCTTCGCCCAGCACGGGAAACGAAAGCGCGGTATGAACCGAATTTCCGAAGGGGTCGAAAATTGCCGCAACTTCACGCGCAATTCCGGGATTATGACGCCAGATGTTAGTCATCGGGAGCGCGATGTACTGGGCGAACGCCCCCGGACGATTGACTCCGATGCCTTGCGAGTGCGCGCAGAGGTGACGTCGTCCTGCCAAACAGTTTCGACATCGCCCGCACACCACGTGACCTTCGCCGCTGACGACTTCGCCGGGATGAAAATCGCTGACGTTCGAGCCGGCCTCGACGATTTCGCCTGCGAACTCATGCCCGATCGTCATAGGCACAGGAATGGTCGCGCGAGCCCATTGATCCCACTCGTATATGTGCAGATCTGTGCCGCAGATTCCAGTGTGAGTCACGCGGATCAGGACATCGTTGATTCCGATGCCCGGCTCCGGCACATCGTCCAGCCATAATCCTCGTTGTGCCTCGCGCTTCACCAGAGCTTTCACAAGCTCATCTCGCCGAACTGCTGTTCGTGATCTGCATATAGGTATGGTATCGATGCTACTGAGCCGTGTTACGTATTCTTTCCGCGCTCATCTACTGTAAGGCATGAAAGCACTGACCATTATTCCGGGCAAAGCAAATTCAGCGTCTGTCCAGGATGTTCCGGAACCTCCCGAGAGCGATGGCGCCATTTCCGTCAACGCCTTGGGTATAGGAATCTGCGGGACAGATTTCGAGCTGATCCGGGCTGACTATGGATGGCCCCCGCCCGGTAGTGATCACCTGATTATCGGTCACGAGTCTCTGGGCCGAGTGGAAGATGCGCCGCAAGGCAGCGGATTTAACAAAGGCGATCTGATTGTCGGAATCGTGCGGCGCCCCGATCCTGTGCCCTGCGTAGCTTGCGCGGTTGGCGAATGGGACATGTGCCGCAATGGCAAGTACACGGAGCGCGGTATCAAGCAGCGAAACGGTTTCGGCTCCGAGCGATGGCGTATCGAGCCCGCGTTCGCCATTCGCCTCGACCCCGGTCTCAAAGAGCTCGGAATCCTGATGGAGCCTGCAAGCATTCTGGCGAAGTGCTGGGACCACATTGCGCGAATCGGCAAGCGCGCTGAATGGAAACCGAAAACAGTTCTCATCACCGGTGCCGGGCCGGTCGGACTTTTGGGTGCACTTATGGGCGCACAGCGCGGGCTCGAGGTTCACGTGCTGGACAAGGTGACGCAAGGCCCGAAACCGCAGCTCGTCCATGATCTCGGCGGCACATATCACACCGGCGCAATAAAAGACATCGGCATTGTTCCCGATATCACAATCGAATGCACCGGAGTATCGGAGGTCATCATCGAGGCGATGACCAATATGTGCAGTGACGGAATCCTGTGCTTGGCAGGTGTATCCTCGCATGGACAGCGCGCGACACTCGATATCGGAACGATCAACCGCACCATGGTGCTCGAAAACAATGTCATCTTCGGAAGCGTGAATGCAAATCGAAGGCATTACGAATTGGCAGCCGAGGCGCTCGCCAAAGCTGATCGCAACTGGCTGCAGCGCCTCATCAGCCGAAAGGAGCCGCTATCGAATTGGCAGGAAGCCTTGAAACGCGCGTCCGGATGATATCAAGGTTGTGCTGCAATTCGCGTCTCTCTAGAGTCCATCGTGCGAAATTCTGACCGTTCGAGATGACCCAGCTCATTGAAGATTACGCGTTGATCGGAAACAATGCGACCGCAGCCTTGGTCGGCCGCAATGGATCAATTGATTGGCTCAGTTTCCCGCGGTTCGATTCCGCCGCCTGTTTCGCCGCGCTGCTAGGCTCTCCGGAAAACGGCCACTGGACGATCGAACCGAAAGCCGAACATCCGTCTATAAAAAGACGCTATAGGCAGGGATCTCTGGTGCTCGAAACAGAGTTTACGACTTCCGAAGGCGCCGCGGTGTTGACCGACTGCATGGATCGCCGCGGCGAAAAACAGGACGTCGTGCGCGTGCTGCGTGGGGTCAGCGGCCGCGTCTGCATGCTGATGGAGCTCGTCCTTCGTTTTGAGTACGGAACCGTGGTGCCGTGGGTCACTCGTTTGCCTGACGGAAGACTGCGGGCGGTTGCCGGCCCTGACCAGGTGCTGCTGCAAACCCCTGTTCCCCTGCGCGGCGAAGATCTCAAGACGCGAGCCGAATTTGCGGTCGAGGAAGGCCAAGAAATCCCGTTCGTAATGACTTGGTCGAACTCCTACGGCTCGATTGCTCCTCAACCTGCCGCTGCGACGGTGATCAACAACGTTACTCGTGCTTGGGAAAAATGGTCCGGCAAACACACGCCCGAGGGGCCATACTGCGAAGCAGTTCTTCGCTCGCTCATTACTCTGAAGGCGCTCACGCACCACAGCACTGGAGGCATCATCGCGGCCCCGACCACGTCGCTTCCTGAAGGCATCGGCGGTGAGCGCAACTGGGACTATCGGTTCTGCTGGCTTCGTGATTCTACCTACACGCTCTACGCTTTAATGAACGCCGGATTCATTGATGAAGCGAAAGCATGGCGCGATTGGCTGCTTCGCGCGATCGCAGGCAATCCCGATCAAATGCAAATTATGTACGGCGTTGCGGGTGAGCGCCGGTTGACCGAATTCGAACTTCCCGAGCTGCCTGGATACGAGGGCTCTCAACCCGTGCGGGTGGGGAACGCCGCATCGTGCCAGTTGCAACTGGACGTGTATGGCGAGGTGCTCGATTCGTTTTATCAGGCCAGGCGAAGGGGCCTCGCGAAACTCGATGTGGCTTGGAACCTCGAAAAAGCGCTGGTCAGCCATCTCGAAACAATCTGGACGAAGCCCGATGACGGCATCTGGGAAATACGGGGCAAGCGGCGTCATTTTGTGCACTCAAAAGTTATGGCGTGGGTCGCGGTGGATCGGGCCGTTCGAGTGATGCAGGAGTTTGGAGAAGAGGGGCCGCTCGAGCGTTGGATTCGGCTGCGCGCCGATATCCACGATGAAGTCTGCCGCTTTGGGTTCAGCCGTGATGTGAATTCGTTTGTCCAGTATTTCGGCAGCAAGCAGCTAGACGCGAGTTTACTCATGCTTCCGCTAGTCGGATTCCTTCCGGCCAGCGATCCGCGGATTCGTGGAACTGTGGCCGCGATCGAAAAGAATTTGGTGCATGACGGTCTTGTGGCGCGCTATAACACCGCCACCGATGTGGATGGACTGACCGGGGCCGAAGGTGTCTTTCTGGCGTGCAGCTTCTGGCTGGTGGACAATTACGTCTTGCAGAACCGATCTGGACGAAGCTCGTGAGCTATTCGAGCGCCTGCTTTCGCTTCGCAACGACGTCGGGCTGCTTTCGGAGGAGTACGATCCGAAAGAGCGCCGGCAACTCGGCAATTTTCCTCAGGCGTTCTCCCATCTCGCCTTAGTAAATTCGGCTCATAATCTCTCGTGTGAAACGAAGCCGGCCGAGCATCGCTCTTCTCGCCACTGAAACCTGCTAATTCTTTTTTTGCGGGGTAACCGAACAATCGCGCCGTTCGTTTGTTTAATAGGCACGCAGCATGCGAGACAGTCGGCCGCAAGAAGGCATCCCCATAACCCCAGTGCAACTCCCCAGACCTTCTTGCGGCTCTCGCATCCGTCCTGAGTAAGCGGTACCAGCATGATGGCTCGAGCACAGACACTGGCGCTGCCCAGGACCGAATCGGAAACGGATGGTTTGGACGAGACTTCGGTCCGGCATCTGGTTCTCGAATATTACGATGCAGAGCACCTGCGCTTACGTCGGTATCTGGGCTTCCTCGGCATCGTCTCTGACATCTCGCAGGAAATCATCCAAGAGAGCTTCTTGAAGCTGCACCTCCATTTGCTTGGGGGCGGTGATCGAAGCAACTTGAGGGCTTGGCTGTATCGTGTAGCGCACAATTTGGCGCGAAATGCGCAAACCGCATCTGCGCGCAACAGGAGCGATTCGCTGTCGGCTTCGGCGCCAGCCTTCGAGCTCAAGGCCGATTCTGTGTCCGCAGAGGAGGACCTGCTTGCCAGGGAGCGCTTTGGCCGCTTGCGCGCCGGGATTGCCAAGTTGAGCCCGGCGCAAAAGGAATGTTTGATTCTACGGGCCCAAGGATTTAAATATCGCGAGATCGCGGATGTACTAAACCTCGCGAATTCGACCGTCGCCGAAAACGTTGTACGGGCACTCGAGAGATTGAAAGAAATCTTATGACCAACGGTGGGCATTTAACAGATCGTTTGCTGATAAGAGACCTCGATGAAGCCGTGACTTCGGCCGAAGCCGCACGTATCGATTTGCACTTAACGGACTGCAATGAATGTAAGCAGAGGTACCAGCGGTGGAACGAATTGTCGATGCAGTTGGAATCGCTAGTTGCTGAGGCTCCGAAGGCCGTGCCGAACGCCAACCGGGACCTCCTTGAGCGCAAGTTGAAATGCAGGAGCGCTCATCAGGCGCGCATTCCGGTCCTGAAAGAATCTTCCGGCGCTTTGCTTGGGGAATGGGGATTGCGGCAATTCTTATGATCGGTGTCCTGTTGGTGCCCCACGCGACGCGCAGGACAAAACCGGCGCTGCTCATGCTAGCTGACCAGCAGATGCCGGGCAACCTTCGAAGTGAACGGTGAAACATTTACGCAGCTTCCTTATTCGAATCCTGACCTTCCGCTGAACGCCGCGCATGTATTGAGGATGCAGGTTCCAGTCCGGTCATTAGCCGATGTGGGCGTAAAATTTGAACCGATTTCGAACGAAGTATCTAGGGTTAGACCGCTCGGTTGCTGCAGACGTGTTGTTCGGGATGGACGGCCAACCGCTTGGTGTGCACGTCCTCAGTGACGAGTAGATAGAACTTCAGTGCGGGAGAAAAAATGAGACGTACTTTCTTGATGGGATTTGCCGTTTTAGCCGTAATAGGCGCTGCGTGCGCTCAGATGCCCGGACCTCCGCCGGGGCCCCCTCCCGAAGGAGGGTTCCAGCACGGAGGATTCGCGCCTGGTGGACCTCATTTCGGAATGCATCCATGGAAGGTGGTCACCGGAGTACCCTATTCGGCCACTGCGACCGAGGAGTTCACCCAAACGCTCGCCGGTGGAAATTCGATATCCCGCACCACGACCGAGCAGCTCGCGAGAGATAGCCAAGGCCGTACGTACACCCGGCAAAATATGGCTGGAGGCCCATTTGCGTCAGAAGGTCCGTCGAGGACGGTGATCTTCATTTCGGACCCGGGCGCGGGCTATGACTACGTTTTGCATCCGGACACGAAGATTGCTGTTCGCCGTGTTGTCGAAGCGCCGCCGGCTGATGCGCGCGCACACCCGCACGATGAGATGGGACAGAACGAGGGTAAAGCAAATCCGAATGAAAAAGTCGTGAGCAGCTCCGGCACGTACCAAGGACTCGAGGTTGAGATCAAGACCGTGACGCGGACCATCCCTGCGGGGGCGATCGGAAATTCACAGCCGATTGTATCGACAACGACCACCTACTACTCGCCTATCCTTCAAACGGTAGTGTATTCGGTTCGCAACGACCCACGTTTCGGACAATCGAAGTACTCGCTGGCTAACATCTCAGAAGCGGAGCCGGATGCTAAGTTGTTCGTTCCGCCTTCCGATTACACCATCAAAGACGGTTCGGCGATGCACGGGCACGGCGACCCGCACTAGACTCATGCATGTAGTAAGATCCTCGTGACGTTTCCGCCGCGAGGATTCTTCTGTCCGCAAGCGTAAATGAGCAGCGCGTCTGGGACGCCCTCGAAGACTTTCGCATCGAGCTGCCTTCGTGGGGGTTCGCCAACACGGGTACACGATTCGGGAAATTCCTCCAGCCTTCGGCGGCGACTTCCATCAAAGAGAAATTTGCGGATGCCGGGGAAGTTCATAAGCTGACAGGCGCGTGCCCGACCATTGCGCTACACGTTCTCTGGGATCTTTCGAAAGGCAGAGACTCCATTGGCGAGATCGTGGCGCTCGCAGCCGTGCACGGTATCGGTCCAGGTTCTATCAATCCGAACACGTTTGAAGACCAGGTATACAAAAACGGTTCGCTCGGCAATCCCGATGAATCCGTTCGACGCCGAGCGCTGGACCATCTGCTCGATAGCGTGAAGATTTCCGCCGGGCTGAATAGCCGCGATGTGTCTTTGTGGTTTGCGGATGGTTCCAATTATCCGGGCAGCGCCAATATCAGGCAGCGGAAAGAATGGTTCATCGAAGGTCTTCGGCAAACGCATGCGCATCTAGGGAGCAATCAGCGTTTGCTGCTCGAGTACAAGCCATTCGAGCCATGTTTCTATCACACCGACATCGCCGATTGGGGAATGGCATTCCTCCTCGCTCGTGCAGCCGGCCCGAAAGCCAAAGTATTGGTCGACACTGGACATCACTACGCGTCGCAAAACATCGAGCAGATTGTCGCCTGGCTGCTAAGCGAGGGCATGCTTGGCGGGTTCCACTTCAATGACCGCCGGTACGCAGATGACGACCTGACGATCGGATCGATCGACCCCTACCAGGTGTTCCGCATCTTCCACGAGATTGCATTTTTCGAGTGGGAAACGGGAACGAAGCCGGAGATCGCATACATGATCGACCAGAGCCACAATGTAAAGGGCAAAATGGAGGCCGTGGTGCAGACCGTCATGAGCGCACAAGAGCTGTTTGCGAAAGCCGCGCTCGTCAATCATCAAATGCTCGCGGAAGCGCAACGGCGGACGGATATCGTGGCTGCTGAGCAGATTCTACGGGATGCGTTTTTCACCGATGTGCGTCCAATCATCGCTGCTTGGCGGGAGTCGAAAGACTTGCCCCGCGATCCGTTACAAGCTCTCTATGCAAGCGGCTACATCGAAACAATCACACGAGAACGCGCGGAAAGAAACAGGAACGCGGTGTTGTCATACGCGTGAGCTCGTTCGAGCTTGTGTGTTTTTGCCGCCTATAAAAGAGAGAGCCTGAAGTAACCGCGGCGCGTCGACCCGAGCGACGGCTCGGAGTCTCGAACCCCTGGCTTCCTTCTGCACGCCCATTGTTTGCGATCAGCTCGGAGCCGGATCGGATGTTCGGACCTAGAATAAGCAGAGGACACTCTTCGGATAGCGCACGACAATGGAAGCACTGTATCTCAAGCAGGTCGCCCGGCCAATCGTGATACTGGTCGCGCTCTGCAGCGCGGCTGCACAGACAGAACACGTAAAGTCATACAGCGGTCCCTGCGCATTGGTGCCGAAGATAGTCGATGGACCCCATTACCAAGTTTCTGGTCGCGTTCTTGACGATCTTACGGATGCGCCTATTCCCGGCGCGAAGCTCCGACTCTCCACAGCTTGTCGAATCGCTGATAACGGCGAGCGATCAGAAGGCCAGACCGCCGAAGCAGTTACCGACGAGGACGGTCATTTCGCGTTCGACAACATTGCTGCGATTGGCGTGCACATTGATGTCAGCAAAGACGATTATGCGCCTGCTTGGGCCATCCATCGATTACCGGACGATCCTCTTGGCAGCTACGCGATCAGTCCCAATACTGGCCCGATTACGTTACGCCTCGCACCGCTTGGTTCGATTTCAGGCACGGTGCGTGGTGAGGATGGCGAGCCGCTCGCGGGTGCATGGATACACCTTGAATGTGACAGCCGGTGGGCCGGGTGGCGCACGCTTCAATACTGTAATCCCACCCGAACCGCTGCGGACGGGTCCTATCGATTCGCAGGACTCGGGCCCGGAAGTTATTACCTCGTTACAGAGCCCTCGAACGCTCGATATGCCCGCCCCGACGACGATGCGAACGGAAATGCAATCGCCTACGTTCCCCAGCGTTTTCCTCCACAGACCGATCACGCAGCAGATTCGCTCCTCCGTTTAACGCAAGGAGAACGTGCGCAGGTGAATCTTCAGCTTCATCGGGAAATCCTCCATCGAGTTGCCGGAACCGTTTCCGGTGGCAGTAAGGTCGCGAATCTCGTCCAGGTCGTCGATCCCAACGGCTCGAGCGCATACTTGACGAGCGATCCGCACGGTTGCTGTGGGTTTGAGGCCTGGTTGCCCAATGGCGATTACCGGCTCGAATCTGACTCCAGTGGTCCCGACGGAACGTTCATGGGATCCATGCCGCTTCATGTCGCTGATGCGGATATTTCAGGAGTTGTCTTCCCGCTCACAAGTGGAGCAGCCGTTACTATCCCGATCGAGATCAGCAGCATTGCTGCCGCAAACGCGGGCTGCTGCGGCTTCTGGTATGCCCTAGCGATAGCTGTCCTGCCGAATGGATACGTCAAATCCGACGCCCAATCGACGCAATCGGGAGGAACGGATGCGGCGACCTCAATCCGAAGGGAGTCGATTGCCCTTCGCCCTGGATCGTACGCGCTAGCGGTCGAGACGATGGGCAATTTCTATCCGCAAATCGTGTCCAGCGGTGGTATCGATCTCATCCACCATCCATTGGTCATCACGGCCGGTCATGCGCCTGATCCAATCCGGATTGTCCTCGCGGAAGGGGCCAGTGTGGAGGGCGCGGTGAGCCGCGACGGCAAGCCATGCCGCGCCTGGATCTACGCTGTTCCCGAGCAGCCCCCACCCCGGTATTTTCAGCCGGTCCTGGCTAACCCCAACGGCCGATTTCAGATGCAAGGTCTGGCACCAGGCAATTATTCCTTCTTTGCGACCGATGTCGAGCTGTTTTTGGATGTCCACGATCCCGACCAGCTTGACTACTGGCGCGCAGAAGGAACTGCTGTGAAACTTCAGACGGGCAAGAACACGCCGTTGGCATTGCACGTAAGACCGGATGTCAGCGACGCGCTAGCTGGGGCGGCCCGGTGAGCGAGCTGGACAAGAGCGACGCGATGCTCGCACTCAGAGTTGTAATTCCCAATACTGACCTGCCAGTCTCTTCCCAAAGCTCTCGGCGTCGGCAGACCGGGCATGGATGGCCGTAACATGGTCGCAATCGATCTCGCGTCCCGCAAGGTAACCGGGAACGTCGAATGGAATCATGGTATGTGGCTCCGCTTCGCTGTCTTTGGTCCTAAAACGGCATGCTGTACGTCACCACTGAAGCTGGACCGCACCGTGTCCATCATCGATCCGCATTCGCTGAAAATCGTGGGCGCATTCCAACCGGCCAGCCAGAGTCGCACATGTTCGCTATCTCTCATCATCGTACGCGTGGGTACACGGCCAATGTCGGGCCTGGAACGGTTTCGGTGCTAGGTGATCCACATCTCCGGCGAGATACAGCGCATTTTCATTACGCCGGATGACAGCATGGTGTTTACCGCCGACCAGACCCAACCTCGCTTAGCGGTCATCAATACCCACACCGAGACGATCAAAACCGTGTCATGGCCAGACCTTACCGCCCCCGATTCATGCGCTTCACCCACATCAGGTAACGCCATAGAGAAACCCGTTCGCTCCACAGGAGCCGGAAGAATGAACGGGCCGACACGGATTGAGCCGGCATCCCGGCGTATGTCTCGATGCGCCAGCGCAGGTAAGGAGACCGCCACGGCCGCAGGCGATGTCCGCGGGAAGCGATCCAGAGAAAACGGAGCACTATTGCGGACGGGGGGAAGTAGACGCGCTCACCACAGCGCCGGCATTCGCACGGCGGGGAACATCGAGGTCGGGAGTCGCGTAGTAGCCCGAGCGCGTTCGCACCACCGGCTTACCCGGAGCGTCCACGGTCACCTTGATCTGCCGATAACTGCCGTCCAGCGCCTGAATACTTGGCCGGTAGGCGATGGTGTATTGGCTGCGGATATCGTGCGCGATTTCCACTGCTAACGATTGCACCTCGTTCACGTCCTTGGGATAAAACGCGAGTCCTCCCGTTTCGGCGGTCAATTCTTTCAGCGCGCGACGTCCCTTTGAGGCTTCGCGTCTCTCCTCATCGCTAAAAAGCCCGATTGCGTAGACCAGAGTGTCGGATTGGTTCGAGCGGTTGACCACCTTCTCCAGGGAAATGCTGCTCGCATTATCATTCCCGTCGGTGATGATCAGGAGAACCTTTTTGTCCTCTCTCGCCTTAGATCGCATGTAATCCAGCGACATGCTGATGGCATCGCGCATGGCAGTCCCGCCGCGCGAGTCGATGCGGGCCAGGCCTTGCTCCATCTTTCGCACGTCATGCGTAAAGGGTACGTCGAGATACGCGTCATCGTTGAAGTTCACAATAAACACTTCGTCCTGAGGATTCGATTCTCGAACCATATCCAGCGCCGCAGCTTCCACACGGCTTCGTTTCGTCAGCATGCTTCCGCTGTCGTCGATGATCAGGCCCAGGGATACGGGAACGTCTTCATACTTGAAGAGCTTCACCTGCTGCTCTTGGCCGTTCTCGAAAACCTTAAAGCGATCCCTATCGAGGCTGGTGATCAGTTTGCCATGTCGGTCGACGACGCTCGCGTGCAAGACCACAAGGCGGGCGTCCGCGCGAAATTGCGCGTACACGCAGCCAATCGACACGCACGCCGCAACGGTGATCAAAGCGATGCGGCCGGACGCGCCCTTCCAGTTAAACCTACTGACTTGGCGCATAATAGCCGAGCCGATAAAAAGCACGCAACGGAGGAAGTCCGCGTGGCTGATTCAGCTTCACCTGAACGCGACGATATTTCCCATCGCGCTCGCGGTTTTTTGGGGTGTACCCGAGGATGTACTCATTACGAAGCTCGATGCCGATCTTGGCAGCGATGTCGGGCAGTTCCGACGGGTTTTCGACCGCGTATTCGCGGCCGCCCGTTTGCTCGGCGAGCTCGTTCAGCAGACTGGGTCCTGATGCTTCTTCGGGCGTGCGGCCGCGATTCGCCATCGCTTCAAAAATCCCGATCGCAAAAATTTGCACGTCGGCTTCGCGAACCGCATTCTTGATCTCCGTCTCCGTATACCGGCTACTGTTGTCCCCGCCATCCGAGATGATCAAAACGGCCTTGCGAGGATTATGAGCCTTCTTCATCTCATGCATGGCGAGATACACGCTGTCGAGCAGCGCGGTCCGGCCCTTCGATTGCGTAAAGGTCAGCGTGCTTTGAATCTTGTCGGTATCGGTCGTGAACGGGACGCTCAGCTCCGGCCGGTCGTTGAATTGAACAAGAAAAAATTCGTCTTGGGGATTCGCGGTCTTAAAGAACTCCGCCGCTGCGAGCCGCGATTTCTGCAGCTTGGAACCCATACTGCCGCTGGTATCGAAAACCAGGCCAATCGAGAGAGGCGCATCCTCGCTCGAGAAATTCGTAATGTCTTGCTGAACCTTGTCCTCGAAAAGGCGGAAGTGCTCTTTTTCCAGTCCCGTGACAAATCGGTTCAATGGATCCGTCACCGTGACATTGATCAAGACCAGCGTCTTGTTTACACGTATTTCGGCGGGTCGTGAATCGAGCTTTGCTCCCGGGGCCGCAGTTTTTCGGGACTCAATCGAGACGGGCGTATCGCCCCCGGTATTCACGGCCTTGGTGGTCTGTCCGACTGCGTGCTGGGTGCCCAGGAATCCCAATGTGAGCCCGAAGAACAGGGCGGGGAAGAGGATCGACCTGCGCCCGCACACCGAAGGTCCGCTCCGGACGCAGGCACCAGGGATGCGAGACAGGAAGCGTGTCCGCATGAAAATTAGTGGCTTTCTGACCTCGATGATAACATCGCGGAAACGACGGTAGTGTCTGAGTTTGAGTTTCCGGTCAGTGGGTCTGACATGCCATACTCAGGCCGTGGCTAAGCGTCCCGACCGCCGTCCGCGCGATCCAAACCAATTGAGTACAGCTATCGCTACAAAAGGCGGGATCAGGGAAACCTGATTATCAAGTCGATTTTGGGTGAGGTCTCCGAGCGGGCGGTGGAGAAATCGCCCGCTTCAAAAGGTTGTGGAAGCTCTCTTCACCTGAACACTCCTGCGGCGGTCCCAGCACGGCTCCAGAGCCCTCGTTTGCTACCGTCATCGTTCACCGAGTTCACCGCTTTACCGCATCACTGTGCCGGCGCTTTCCGGTCGGGAAAATCGACGATGTTCAAGTTCAGCGGAAATTGTCGTTCGCGTGGAGACGACGTTTGCAGCCGACCTTTGCCCCACTCGCCTTCGACACCCGGCGCCGCGGCGAATCTCCCCACTGATACCTGTCCGTCAAAAGCGAACGAGTCGATTACATAAGGCAGACCGTTCGACCCGAGTACAGAGGCGCTGTCCATGATGTGGAAATGCAGGTGTGGGCCTGAGGTATTGCCTGTATTGCCCAGTTTCGCGAGAATCTGCCCGCGCTTGACACGCTGCCCCGGCTTAACCAGGACGGAATCTTTTTGCAAATGCGCGTAGAACGCGAAGAATCCGTTGCCGAGATCGAGCACAACATGATTGCCGTCGACATTCTGGATGGTGAGCGTTTTTGGGTCCGGCAAGCGCCCGGGAACTTGGTTGTCGAGTGTATCGAGCGTATCGATAACCGTTCCGTCGGCTACCGCCATCACATTGGCCCCATAATCCGGGTAACTGTGCACGTTGGAAGGATCTCCCTCGACGAGGCGTCCGGCGCGGTCGAGGAGCATCCAATCGATCGCGAAGCGCTGGGCGAAGTAGATTTTGCCGTTGAGGGTGACAGAGCCTGCCCGGTGCACGCCGTTGGGTCCGCAGCACCCATTGACCGCGACCCAGCCTTTTCCCGCGAGCGGCGGTCCAATCTCGAGCGTCGTTCGTTCGACAGGCAAGGGCGCGACGAGGTAGCTGAGCGGAACCGGAGTCGTGGGAGTTAAGCTCGGCGCTCCCTCCTCCGCGAATCGAAACGCGATGTTCTAAGCGTTCCGGAACTGCTGCGTCCGAGTCGAACGCAAGGTCGATGAGAAAGAGACGCGTTCCGTTGTATTCAATTTTGGCGCTCTCAACGGAGCCATGCGCGGTCGTGTGCAAGCGCGACAGCAATTCCTGGCCGTCGTATGTCGCGAAGATCGATGACGGGTTGCGCCCATCGACCACTTCGATCTTTTGCAGCGTGGCCGGTGTGGCGTTCGCGTTTGTTACCAGCAGTTCGTAGACGACGTGCTGTTTCGTATCCGTTCCGCGAACACAGTGCGTCGTCGCTGTCAAGGCGGAGATCACGACCGGGGTGAATTCGTCGGGTCTGTCGGACTGGTTCGCTCGAACGGCGACGGCGAGTATCGAAATGACTACGGCGAGTCTAATTGTCACCCCAGGATTATATGCTCGCGGTCAAGGAACTTGCCGCATGCATGCTCGTTTGCTCCGGAGACGCAAGTGTCCACCTCTCAAACTGAGACACTACCGAAATGACGGTATCCTCGCGCGAGCGCGGCCTCCCTTTATCGCTGGATGCGAGCCGATTCTCCCGCTGCCAGAGCTTCTACCTGCTCGAGGGTTGCCATCGTGGTGTCGCCCGGAAACGTGGTTATGAGCGCGCCGTGTGCCCAGCCGAGCCGCAGAGCTTCCTCTGCCGGCTTCCCGTTCAGGACGCCATAGAAGAACCCAGCGGCAAACCCGTCTCCGCCGCCCACCCGGTCGTACACGTCCAGTTCCATAGTAGGCGTCATGTGAGTCGACCCGTTGATCCACGCCACGGCGCTCCAACTATGCCGATTCGCCGAGTGCACCTCGCGCAGCGTGGTCGCAACAATCTTGATTTGCTCGAATCGCTCACGGACTCTGTCGATCATTGCGAAAAACGCGCTCGGATCCATCTTGGATTTCACCGCGCTTTCGGGTCCGGAGATACCGAGGCCCTTCTGCAGGTCCTCTTCGTTGCCCACCAGGACGTCCACATTCCGCACAATCTGCTGAAGAACGTCGCGCGCGCGATCTTCTCCGCCGCTCAGGTTCCAGAGCTTCGCGCGATAGTTCAGATCGAAGGAAACGACGGCTCCCGCAGCTTTCGCGCGTTCCATTCCTTCGACGATAAGGGCGGCGGAGGTTTCCGAGAGCGCGGCGAAAATGCCGCCGCTATGGAACCAGCGCACTCCACCGCCGAAGATCCCATCCCAATCGAAATCTCCCGGCTTCAGGCGCGCGGCCGCTTCGTTGCTGCGGTTATAGAAGACCACTGGCGGTCGGACGCCTTGGCCGCGATCGCTATACACCGTAGCGATGTTCGGTCCCCACACCCCGTCATGCTGAAAGTACTTGTAAAACGGCTTTACGCCCATCGCTCGCACGCGCTCCGCCACCAAATCCCCGATCGGATACTCCACCATCGCGCTTGCGATCCCCGTCTTCATGCGAAAGCAATCCGATAGATTGGCAGCGACATTGAATTCACCGCCGCTCACGTGGATCCGGCATTCGGCCGCTTTGCGAAACGGAACGATGCCGGGATCCAGGCGATATACCAGTCCGCCCACCGCAAGGAAATCCAGAGCGCCTTGCTTGCTGACGCGAAGACCGTATGGTGTCACCAATTCGTCGAAAGTCGCCGTCACGGCGCTCCCGCCGACCGTTCTCCAGGAATGCCGCTAGCCTGCAGTGCTCGGTCTAGCTCGCTGTTCGATGGTTCGCTCAGGATCGTGCCCTCCACATCGATCGTCGGCTTGGTCTCTCTGCCTCCGTTTTGGTCCGCCACCCAGCGCGCCGCATTTCGATCCTGGTCGATGTTGATGTAGTCATACGAGACGCCGAGCTGGTCCAGGTGTGATCGCGCGGCTCTCGTCAGTCCGCACCAGTCGGCTCCGTAAACCTTTATTCGCGCCAATTCGTCCCCTCCGTGGGTATGAGGCACGTTTACGGGGAACCGTTACGAGGCTTACTCGGCAGTTATCCGCGAGATTGTTTAACCGAGAAAATCCGGGTTGAAATCCCACGACCAATCGGTATATACTAGGATACATTTCTTGGTAATATCAATCAAATGCGTAAAATCGCAGTGCTTTTCTTACTGATTGGGATTGGTTTCCCCTTCGGAGCCAGCATGTCCTATGCACGCACAAAGGTAAAAAAGCCGCCGGATCTGTTTCCGAGCTGCTGTAACGCCGATTCACCTTCACTAATCACGGAGAGTATTCTGGCCGTCTTGGGGATTATTCTGTAACCCGTTGTGCATTTCGTAACCGAAACTGTCAGGTATATCGAGCAATTTGCGCAGATATACCTTCTGATCTGCCTGTGGCGCAGGAAGCTGGCCACTCGCTATGTCTTTTTCACCGCTTACATGGCGGCTGCCCTCCTCAGAGAATGTGCCCTCGATGGGCTGGACGTCCATTCCAGGCTGTACGCGGGTGCCTGGGCGGCCTCGCAGCCAATTCTCTTGGTGTGCCAAGCGCTCGCCATCATTGAATTGTTTCGATTTGTCCTTCAGCACTACCCCAGAACGGGCAAGTTTTCGCGATTGATTCTAGGGGCGTGCTTCACTCTTGCGGCGATGTTCGGTTCCGGAATGGCGCTCTGGGATATCGACGCGGGATCGCGCATTCCGTGGTGGCTCTCGCTCACGTTCGGATTTACCCGCTGGGTCTCATGGATGTCCTGTGGTGTGCTGGCGCTTCAGGCGCTTTGGTTTTCTTTGTTCCCCATTCCGATGCGGCCCAACATTCGTCATCACCGATGGCTTCTGGCCTGGTATGCGGGTATCGGCCCGGGATTGATGAGCATCGTCGCGAAGCTGCCCATCAAGATCATCGACGAGGCAAACTTATGCTTCGTTGTTTCCGAGGTGCTGTGTCTCATCGCATGGTCTGTCCTGCTGACGCCGCGAGGCGAGATCTGCGGCCGTGTTCCGACCATCTCGCCTAAGATCATGCAGCTGCTTGAGCGCGAATTTTCGGGCCTCGGTCGAGTGCGCTCCAGCGCAGCGCCCGAGGGCGGCAGCGTACCGATTTAGCTGACCTCTGCGGCCAATTCGGGCTTGGGCGGAAGTGTTACAACCGAGCCCCAGAACTCAAAACAGGCCCGGATGAAGTGAAGAAAGTTCGGCAAATCGTCCGGCTTTCGAACGTAGCAGCTTGCATGCAATTCGTAGGCTTCTCGCACCTCTTTCGGATCGGCTGACCCCGATACCACCACTACCGGCGTGATCATCAGCCTCGGATTGCTCTTGATTTCTGCCAGTACCTGAAGTCCCGGTTTCTTCGGCAGATGCAGATCCAGAAAAATGACGTCCGGATGCGGATGATGTGCATATTTGTTTTCCCGCCGCAAATACGCGAGCGCCTCATCGCCATCGGGAACGGAACAGACGGCTTTCGCCAGACCGGCCTCACGAAATGCTTCTTTCGTCAAGCGTACGGTTGCAGGATCGTTCTCGATAAGCAGAATATCGAGAGCTTCTTCTGCAGCAGGCTGGCCCCAAGCCGGTGTCATGCTGAACCCGTTCAGTCTACCACCGTAAGGCGGTGAACGATCGGCTTGCGTCGCCGCGGCACGATAAACTCGGCCACCGCCAGATTGGGCACCCAGCAGAGCCACGACACGGCGATATATGAAGACGAGAAGCTGATGTGCATCCCGAACATGAGCAGCAACAGCTCGAGCCTGAGTGTAACTGCTGCAAACGTCAGCGCATAATTTCGGACCGTCCAACGCTGATGCGTAAAGATATGACCTTCTCGAGCGGATTGATACGCAACAAAGCCTGTCCCGAACCACAGTATTGCCAGAACTCCGAATCCGAGATGTGCCGGCCAACCCCCCATCGAGAAAAACGCGAGTCCAAACCCCGCGAGAGATCCCACGCAGACGGCAGAAAGGTATACACGGCCCAACCACCGGTGGAACGAAGAGGACCAACGAAGCAGGCGATCGGAAAATTGTGCCGGGCCTATGATCAAAGCCACCGCTCCGCCGGCGATATGTGCTTCGAGCAGCGGAAAATGCTCTCTGAAGTGTCCCGCCGACGGGGGACCCAGAAAGTAGCGGCCCGAGACGAGCGCAACAGCGACGGCCAACGCGGTCATCGTCCACCACAGCCCGCGAGAAACTCGTGTATGCGCCGCAAGCACGTGCTTGATTTAATTCTCCCGCGGAGTTCTATAGAATCTGCCTGTGCCCCTATTCGGGCCAGTTCATATTGCGATCTTGATCGCGATCTCGGGTTTCACCATGCTGCTCGTGACGCTGTGCAGGCGCGGTCTCATCCCCAGCCGGGCCACCCGGCTAACCCTCGCATACGCTCTTGCCTTGAACGAGCTGATCTGGTGGATCTTCCGCTACTCCCACGAGGGCTTTCACTTCCCGAAAAATCTGCCGCTTCAGTTGTGCGATATCGCGGTGTGGACCACCGTGATCGCTTGTATTTCTCTACGGCCGATTTTTGTCGAATTCTCCTATTTCGCCGGGTTTGCGGGCAGTGCGATGGCCGTACTTATGCCCGATCTCTGGTCTCCTTGGCCCTCCTATCCCGCGATTTACTTCTTCCTTGCTCACGGAGGAGTTATCCTCGCTATTTCGTTTCTCGTGTTCGGCGGCGCATCTCGACTGCGACCTGGCGCCGTCTGGCGCGCCTTCCTCCTGCTCATCGCGTATGCAGCCCTCGTGGGAGTTTTCGATGCGGTATTCAGGACGAATTACATGTATCTTTGCTCGAAACCGAAAGCGGCTTCGTTGCTCGATACGCTAGGACCTTGGCCCGTATATCTGGTCTCGAGCCTGGCACTTGCGCTCGCTCTGTTCGGGATTTTGTGGCTTCCCGCGCGCCGTCGTCGATAATTGGAATTTAATTCCGGGAAACTCTAGGAGAGAGTATGTGGATCGTTCGTCTCGCTCTCCAGCGACCGTACACTTTTGTCGTTCTATCCTTGCTGCTGTTTATTCTCGCGCCCGTCGTCATTCTGCGGACCCCCACCGACATCTTTCCGAATATCGACATACCGGTGGTCAGCGTGGTATGGCAATACGCCGGCCTTTCCGCTCAGGACATGTCCGAACGCATCGTTTACATCACCGAGCGTGCCCTAACCACCACCGTCAACAACATCGAGCACATCGAATCGCAGTCCATGAACGGCGTGGCCATCGTGAAGATTTTCTTTCAGCCGCATGCCAACCTCTATGCCGGGATTGCGCAAGTCACAGCCATTTCGCAAACGCAGCTTAAGCAATTACCAGAGGGGACCACGCCGCCGCTGATCATCGCCTATAACGCTTCCACCGTGCCGATCCTGCAGCTCGCGCTTTCCGGTAATGGCCTGAGCGAACAACAGTTGAATGATCTGGGCCAGAACTTCATTCGCACCCAGCTTGTCACCGTTCCGGGAACATCGATTCCGTACTCCTATGGCGGGAAGCAGCGTCAAGTTATGGTCGATCTCAACATCCCGGCTCTGCAAGCCAAAAGTCTCGGGCCATCCGACGTGGTGAATGCGATCGGTAATCAGAATCTTATCCTTCCCGGCGGTCCTTCGAAGATCGGCCCCTTGGAATACCAAGTCGAGATTAACGGAAGTCCGGGCAGCGTTGCCGAGCTGAACAATCTCCCGATCAAGACCCAGAACGGAGCTACCATTTACGTTCGCGACGTGGCTCACGTCCGCGACGGTTACCCTCCGCAGACGAATATCGTTCGATCCGACGGCCAGCGCGGATCCCTGATGAGCGTTCTGAAATCGGGCGATGTATCGACTCTGGATATTGTAAAAGGCATCCGCAACATGTTGCCCGGGGTCCTCGCCGGCTTGCCACCGGAACTTCGCGTGACGCCCATCGCGGATCAATCGATATTTGTGCGCGCATCCATTAGCGCTGTCATCCGCGAGGCGGTGATTGCCGCCTGCCTCACGGCCATCATGATCCTGGTTTTTCTGGGAAGCTGGCGCAGCACCGTCATCATTGCCGTTTCCATTCCGCTTTCCATTCTTTGCTCGCTATTTGTGCTCAGCGCGCTCGGCGAGACCATCAACATCATGACGCTGGGCGGCTTTGCGCTCGCGGTGGGCATTCTGGTGGACGATGCCACCGTAGAGATCGAAAATATCAACCGCAATTTCGAAATGGGCAAAGAGATCGAGCACGCGATTCTCGATGGCGCTGCTCAGATCGCCGTTCCGGCCTTCGTATCAACCCTCAGCATCTGCATTGTCTTTGTGCCCATGTTCTTTCTGACCGGTGTCGCACGGTATCTATTCGTCCCCTTGGCGGAAGCCGTATCGTTTGCGATGCTCGCCTCGTACCTTCTCTCGCGCACCATCGTTCCTACCATGGCGAAGTATCTGCTTAAGGGGCATTCGCATCACGAGGCCACTCTGCATGCGAATAGACGAAATCCGTTTGTGCGCTTACAGGCGGCTTTCGAAACCGGCTTCGAGAAAGTCCGCCTGGGGTATCGCGGGTTGCTTGAGGCCGTCATCCGCCATCGGCGCGTGTTCGCGCTCTGCTTCCTCGGGGCGTGCATCGGATCGTTTGCTCTGGTACCCTGGCTCGGCCAGGATTTCTTCCCGACTGTTGATAGCGGCCAATTTCGCCTCCACCTCCGCGCACGCACCGGCACGCGCATTGAGGAGACGGCGAGCCTCTGCGACCTCGTGGAACGAACGGTCCGCCAGGAGGTGCCTTCGGAGGAACTCGAAAACATCCTCGATAATATCGGTCTCCCGTACAGCGGGACGAATATGTCGTACAGCAATAATGGCACCATCGGGCCAGCCGATGCGGACATTCTGATTTCACTTGCGCCGAACCATCGCCCCACAGCCGAATACATCACCGCCCTACGCGAGAGGCTGCCGCGCGAATACCCGGGCGTGTTGTTCTATTTCCTTCCCGCCGACTTGGTGAGCCAAATCCTCAACTTCGGACTTCCCGCCCCGATCGATGTTCAGGTCGTGGGGCGCGACCTCGAGGGCAACCGCGTCTTCGCCGACCGTCTCCTCGATCACGTGAAATTCATTCCCGGAGCCACGGATCTTCGCATCCAGCAGCCTTTCAATCAGCCGGAGCTGTTTGTGAATATCGATCGGACAAAAGCGCAACAGGTCGGGTATTCGGCTCGCGATATCGCCGGCAATGTTCTTGTATCGCTGAGCGGAAGCTTTCAAACTTCCCCGACTTTTTGGCTGAATCCACGCAACGGTGTGAGCTACAGCATCGTTGCGGAGTCGCCCCAATACAGGATGGATTCCTTGCAGGATCTGCGGAACATTCCCGTTACCGGAGGTGGCGCTCCATCGCAGATTCTAAGCAGCGTCGCATCGCTGAAACGCGGCGCGGGCCTTGCGACTGTTTCCCATTACAACATCGCTCCGGTGGTGGATATCTATGGATCCGTTGATGGAACCGATCTCGGCAGCGTGTCTCGCCAACTCGACCGCATCATCGCGGGCAACGCGAAATATCTCCCACGGGGTTCGCGGATTGTTGTTCGCGGCCAGATCGAAACCATGCGCTCCTCCTTCGAAGGATTGCTGGCCGGTCTCGGCGTTTTCCATCATTCTGGTTTATTTCTTAATCGTCATTAACTTTCAGTCCTGGCTTGATCCATTGGTTATCATCTCGGCGCTTCCGGCCGCTTTGGCGGGCATCGTTTGGTTTCTGTTCCTGACGCATACAACCGTAAGCGTCCCCGCGCTCACCGGTTCCATCATGTGCATGGGAGTCGCCACGGCGAACAGCATTCTAGTCGTGAGTTTTGCAAAAGAGCAGCTTCCGGATGTAGCGACCGCGGCGGAAGCCGCCATTTCCGCCGGCTTCACTCGATTCCGTCCCGTTCTGATGACCGCTCTCGCCATGATCATCGGCATGCTCCCGATGGCATTGGCGATTGGTGCGGGCAGTGAACAAAACGCGCCGCTCGGCCGGGCGGTCATCGGGGGCTTGGTCTTTGCGACCGTGGCCACGTTGTTTTTCGTACCTGTTCTGTTCACGCTGTTGCATCACAAGCGGAAGATGGCGCCCGAAACCGGAGTATGAGCTCCCGCCGGTCGATGCCGCGCCTTCGCGCGCTTTTGATTCTCGTGATTGCCGCGGCGGCAGTGGCGCTGGCCGTCATTTCCGGAATCAATCCTCGCGTGCGGGCGCGAGCGATGCTGCGCGATCGGACGGATCGCCAAGCTGTTCCAGCCGTCACGACAGTCCACCCAAAACTCGGGGCGCCGGCCGAAGAGGTAGTGCTCCCCGGCAACATTCAGGCCTATATCGATGCGCCGATTTACGCCCGCACGAATGGATACCTCAAGCGCTGGTACTTCGATATCGGGGCGCGCGTGAAACAAGGCCAATTGCTGGCCGACATCGAGGCCCCCGAAATCGACCAACAGCTTCAGCAAGCGCGAGCGGACCTCACTACCACCGAGGCGAATCTAAAACTTTCCCAGATTACTGCCGCCCGTTACCAGAATCTGTTTAAGACCGACTCCGTTTCGAAGCAGGATGTCGACAACGCGGTCCAGGATGCGGCCGCAAAGACCGCTGCAGTAAAATCCGCCCAGGCGAACGTTGGCCGCCTGGAAGAACTGGTATCGTTCGACAAAATCTATGCACCGTTTGACGGAGTGATCACGGCGCGGAATACCGACATCGGCCAGCTCATCGATTCCGGCTCCTCTGGAGGCACGGCGCACGAGCTCTTTCACATCGCCGCAATCAATAAACTGCGCGTTTTCGTCAATGTTCCGCAAGTGTATTCTCACGCGATGACGCGCGGCCTCAAAGCGGATTTGACGTTCCCCGAGCTTCCCGGACGCCGCTTCCCGGGAACGCTGGTGCGCACGGCCGACGCCCTCGATCCCGCCACGCGCACCCTTCTCGTCGAGGTTGACGTCCCGAATCCCACCGGCCGTCTGCTCCCCGGTTCTTATACCGAGGTTCACTTCGCGATAAAATCGAACCGCTCGACGCTGATCATTCCCTCGTCGGCTCTGATTTTTCGCGCAGAAGGTCTCCGCGTTGCGGTTCTTCGCGACAACAATCGCGCGGCGCTTGTCCCGATCACTCTGGGCCGCGATTTCGGAAACACGGTTGAAGTCGTATCCGGCCTCACCGCGGGTTCTTCCGTCATTGCGAATCCCCCCGACTCCCTGATCGACGGTGAAACCGTGAGCGTCGTGCAGCCGAAAGCCACCGCGTCCGAGGAATAAGCGCGCCAGGGCATCGCCTCGTAAGCGTCTCTCAAACTATAGTTATTTCCCGGTGCATCAGATGACTGCGTGGAGTGCAACAGCCACACTCTTACGTGCAGTCCTGAGAGCAACGGCAGCCGTCCTAGCTGCGGCCATAGTATGCGCGAGCGCGGATCTCTTCTGTATTCCCAGATGCTCGAAAGCGACGGTCTCGATCCCACCACCGAAAAGTGTGTGCTTCTCTTCCAGCCGATCAAGCGCCGCCTCCAACTCAGCGACGACTGCCTCGGCCTCATCGGCGATGACGATCAGTTCGACATCGATCCTTTTGTATAGCGTCTGAATGCCTCCCGCCTTTTAATTTTACGTCCGCCCGACTCTAAAGCACGCCCGGTTCCCGGGTAACGCGCAAACCGGACGGTGGCCGACCGTGAAGGAGAATTTTCAGGAGTAATCCCATGCAGACATCGTTTCTGAGGTCTGCTGGCATGCGGCAAGTACCTGACGTGATCGTTTCCGTCATGTCATCGCTCCCCCCGAAATGTCTTCAGAGACTATTTGGTTTGTTACGCACATTACGGGAGCGGCGGAACTTCGCGGGCGGATATCCAAATTCCCGCTTGAACACGCGGTTGAACGCCGCTTCCGATGCATAGCCGACCTCAGCCGCGATCTCGCCGACGTTCGCGTTCGAAGACACAAGTATTTCCGCAGCCAGCTTGAGGCGCCACCGTGCGAGATACGCCATGGGGGGCTCGCCCAGAAAGTGACGAAAGCGCTCAGCGAATCGCGTGCGCGAAACCCCGACTTGGTGGGCGAGGTTCGCGATGGTCCAAGGGTGCGAGGGGTTCTTATGCAGTAATGCGAGTGCTTCGCCGATCACCGGATCGCGTGCGCCGGCGAGCCATCCCTTCTGCTCATCGGGCAGGTCCTGGATGAAACGCCGCAGCGTCTCGACGAAGAGAACTTCAGACAGCTTAGCAACAACCACATCGCTGCCGGTTCCTGGGCCTCCGGCTTCACGCACTGAGAACTGTATCGAATTCGCCAGCCATTGTCCCGCAGCATCATTCGCGATATTAACCACGAACATCGAGGGCAACCCCGCAAGTACGACTTCGCTCAAACTCGGATCGCAGGCCATATAGCCGCACACGAACTTCGTAAGTTCGCCTCCGCCGCCATAGCGAGCGACTTTGAGTCCATGCCTCAAATTCTGAGCGAAGGTCTTTAGCGAATCGACGGGCTTGCCTGCGCCGTGTCCCAGTATGTGCGCATCTCCGTGAGGGAAGATCACCACGTCGCCTGGCCCCAGATCGCGACGGTTCGCGTGGGGCAATTGCGCATATGCGCGGCCATCGGCCAGATAATGGTAGATGATCACGTGACCCGCTCCGGGACAGAGCAACGGAGCGACCTGGCTCGATTGAGACGACGCCAGGCACCAGGGAGCGGAAAACTCGGCGTTGAAAAACAAGGCTCCTCTGAGCTTGATGATTTTCAGCACCTCCGAGAGGGCGTCCATGGCTCCAGCTTCGCTCGATTTGGACGTTTTCGGCAACAATGCGGAATGATCGAGCAAGTTTTGAAATCCAGTCCGCTGCATAGTAGAGCCAGGAGGTAACACCCGTGAGTGTTCTAGAAAAACAGACCGGACTGGACGAATTAAAGACCCGCTTGCGCAGTACCTGGACGACGGGCGACTATGGGCGATTCAGCCGCTATATGGAACGCGATGCCGAGGCGTTCTACCGGCGACTGCCCATCAAGCCGGGCACGCAGTTCCTCGATGTGGGATGCGGCGCGGGGCAACTATCGCTCATTGCGGCGAGAGCGGGCGCGCATGTCACGGGGTGCGACATCGCAACCAACTGGCTGGCCCAAGCGCGTCGAAGCGCGGCCGCGGAGGGGCTAACAGTCGTGTTTGAAGAAGGCGATGCGGAAGCGCTGCCTTACGAAAACGCCACTTTCGATGCGGTGGTCAGCCTGATCGGCGCGATGTTCGCGCCTCGTCCGGAATTGGTCGCAGCCGAGCTTATCCGCGTCTGCCGGCCCGGAGGGATAATCGCAATGGCCAACTGGACGGGCCCTGGGTTCGTTGGGCAGATGTTCAAGGCCATCGCCAAGCACATCGCGCCTTCGGGTATGCCATCGCCATTGTTGTGGGGCGATGAGCCGACCGTTCGCGAACGGCTGAGGAGCGGGGTCGCGAGTCTCGAATGCTCACGCCACCGCTACGAACTCAGTTATCCGTTTTCGCCAGCGGATGTAGTCGAGTTCTTCCGCGCGAACTATGGGCCGATGACATGCGCGTTCGCATCAATCGGAGAAGACGCGCAACAGCAGCTTCGTGACGAGCTGACGGATCTGTGGTCCCGTCACAATCGGGCGACTGACGGAACGACCAGGGTTGATGCGGAGTATCTTCAGGTCATCGCGGTACGAGGCCCATGGTCGGGAGGAAACCATGTGCACCGGGACAAGTGAGACGCTCGGCATTTTTGTCGTTGAAGTTGCTGGCAAGCCGCTCCCGTGGACCATCCAAGTGCCCTGCACTTGCGGTTCTGAGGATCTTGAGGCCACACCGCACAAATAAACTGTGACGTTGTGTCTGCAAACTGGCTTTGAGGGCGTAGCGTGATCATCTGGTCAGCGGCTTCACGACTGCTCCCGATTTCATTACCCACGCCACGTGCTCCATCGCAGTAATGTCTTCGAGCGGGTCACCCCGTACCGCGACCAGGTCGGCGAATTTACCCGGTTCGATGGTCCCCATGTCTTTGTCAAGGCCTAACAAGCGAGCGCCGTTGATGGTTGCCGCCTGCAGAGCCTGGAGCGGCGTCATGCCGCCGCGTACAAGAGCGCCGAATTCCTTCGACACGGAAGCATCCACATCATCGTCGTCAACACCGTAAGCAATTTTCAGATGATACTTCAAAGCCCGCTGAAAAGCTGGGCCTTGTTCTTTCACAATCGCGATGCCCTTTGCCATCGAACGCGGATCACGGCCCTTGGAGAGCCCAGTCTGAAGATCATGCTGAAAACAATAGAGAGTTGGAACCAGCCATGTGCCCCGCTCACTCATCAGACGCGCGCCTTCTTCGTCCAGCATAGTGCCGTGCTCGATGGAATCCACTCCCGCTTCTACCGCAGCCTTGATGCCGACCGTGCCTTCTGCGTGCGCCATCACTTTTCGTCCCGCGCGGTGAGCCACTTCGACAGCGCGTCTCATTTGTTCCCCACTGAGTTCCTGGACTTGATAGTCGCTAATCGGGTCCATGACGCCGCCCGTGGCCATAAGCTTTATCCAGTCTGCGCCAAACTTGATATCGCGGCGAACGGCACGGCTAACACCGTCGACAGTATCCGCCACGTCAGGCTGAGGCAGAGCGGGCTTATCAGGTGAAAGCACGTCGGCATCGCCGTGACCGCCGGTCACCGAGATGAAGCCGCCGGCGGAGACGATGCGTGGCCCTGTGATTAGATTCTCGGCAACGCCTTCACGAAGTGCAAACTGCGGATAGGAAGGATCGCTTTCCCCCGCATCGCGTACGGCGGTGAAGCCATGCGCTAGCCACAGTTGGAGATTGTGGACCCCCCGCACGGTTGCTTGCGGCCCGGACCGCATCAGATAAGCAGCCGATGATTGCGTGGTGGGATCTGAAAGGATATGCGCGTGGCAATCGATCAGACCGGGAACTACGGTGTATTGCGAGAGATCAATAACCGGAAGGTTCGTTGGTCGAAAGCCGATCGACGTTATGCGATCAGCCGTTATAAGGATATACGCATCGGGCAAAATCTTGCCCGACTGAACGTCAATGAGCTTCCCGGCGTGAACCACGATTTGTGTGGGCGAGGTTCCGCGGGCAGCAGTCGTGCTTGCGACGAAACAAAATATGAGAAGACAATTGACATATCGTTTCAAAGACATGCTCCTCCCTCATAAATCGAGCTACCAAACCGAGCCTCATCCTAGCATCAACGCCGTCATTGCCGGAATGTCACAGTAAACCGCGGCTCAGAGCATCTAGAGATGCGCGCTACACGAGCAAGCGCGGTGCCCCGGGTTGAGAAATCGCTTGATCTAGCTCAGCTCACTGCGCTTCGCGGCCCGAATGACATAATCCGCTGCGCGATACGCCAGCGCCTGGATGGTCGCTGTTTGTTGCTGTCTACCCGAGGTGACGAAGTTACTGCCGTCCACTACGAATAAGTTGGGAACATCGTGCGTTCGGCTGTAGACATTCACAACCGAGGCGCGTGGATTGTGGCCCATTCGGCAAGTGCCTATCGGATGACGGCTCGGCATGTTATCGGTAACGTCGTATGGCTGGGTCCAAGTCTTTTGAGCGCCAGCCGCTTCGAGGATCTCGATCTGTTTCGCCAGCATCCATTTCATCGTGGCCACATCGTCGGGGTGGTAATCAGACGTAATGCGGACAGCCGGTAGGCCCCAAGCGTCCTTCACCTCAGGATCGAGCGTGATCGTGTTCTTTGCTTGCGCGAGCGAGGTGGTATGCGATAGCAGCGTCATGGTCCGGGTGAAGTACGTCTCAAAGATCTTCTTGTACTTGCTGCCCCACCTTGGCGCATCGGGCGGCAATCCATGCAGCGCGAAACCGGCTGGATAGAAGTCGAAACGCGCGTCGATGCCGCCGGCACCATAAAAGCCCCGCTTGGGATCGGCTGCATAGTAATCGTGGATGAGCCGGGTGACTTGAATTCCCTTGTACTCATTCAAAGGATGTTCGAACAATCCTTCGGCGTACGCCCCGTTATCCCACATCAGATACTTTCCAACCAAGCCGCTCGAGTTAGCCAGCCCATCCGGGAACCGTTTCGACTTCGACATCAACAACAGCTTCGGAGTCTCGGCGCCGTTGGCGCAGAGGAAAACAGCCTTGGCGCGTTGAACAATCTCACGCCCGTTTCGGTCGAAGTAAATCGCGCCTGTCGCCCGGCCCGCGTCGTCCGTTTCAATCTTTCGTACGTAGCAGTGGGGCCGTATTTCGCACCGGCCTGTCTTTTCCGCGACAGGAATGACGCTGACCAAAGTACTTGATTTCGCGCGCATCTCGCAGCCGAAGGATTCGCAAAAGCCGCAATTCACGCAGGCCGCGCGGCCCTGATAAGGCTGCGAAAGAATCGCGACCGGAGCGGGAAACGGGTGCAATCCGAGTTTCTTGGTCGCTCGATCAAACAGGACGCCAGATCCTTTGACAGGCATCGGAGGCAGTGGGTACGGCTTGGACCTCGGAGCCTCAAACGGATTCGCGCCAGCTAATCCCGAGATACCTAGTTCGTATTCAGCTTTGGTGTAGTAGGGTTCCAGATCGCCATACGCGATGGGCCAATCCGCAAGATCGGCGCCGCTCACCGCTCCGAATAGGCTTCGCTCGTGAAAGTCACTCTCATGAAAGCGCCAATAGTTTGCTGTGAAATGGACAGTGCCACCGCCCACCTGGCGTCCGTACTCGATCGCTTTCATCGGCCGGGCTCGGTCCGCCTCGGACTTGCGATAGGTGATTGGCTGCGCCTTCGGGTCGTTCGTTAGGCCTGGCAGGAAGGCGTACTTGATTTCATCGTGGGAGTAGTCTCCTTCGCGCAGGTACGGACCTTGTTCCAACACAACCACCCGAAATCCCGCGGTCGCCAGCTCCTTGGCTACCACGCCGCCCGCCGCGCCGGCGCCAATGACGAGGAAGTCCACCGATTCGGCAGCCGGAAATGTTACGCCGGTCATTCTTTCTCCGCGTCGATCTGTGCGTCGTAGTAGCCGAAGGGCGGCTGATAGCCCATTCGATCCTCGAACCCGATCGCATGCCATCCGGCTTTCTCACGATTGCCACCATAACTGGGGTTCCCCAGGAAGCCTAGGACCGTATGCGTTCGGAGCAATTCGAAGAAGCTGGTCGTCTCGATGTTCCGCACAAGAATTACTTGTTGCTGGCCTGTCAGCGAGGCGATCGCAGTCGAATTCGGGAACAACTCCTTACGTTTCTCCTGCACTTCGGCCATGCCAGTGCGATAGGCCTCGCGGTCATCGACAGCGAATGTCGATAAGGCGCGGTCTATGAAGTAGATGACGCCTGCTTCGCGCGCCCCCGGACCATCCGTCGATGGAATAATCTGAGCCGCGATGGCTTCGATTTCTGCCGCTGTATCCGCATCGAGAGTTTCCAAATGTGGCGTTGGCGATCCTGCGAGACTTCGCGAGTGGTTACGGGCGGCTAGGACTTCGGGCCATGCCGCCATTGCAACGCAGGTTGAAAACCACTGCCGTCGCGTTGAGTTCATGGCGTTGGTAAACCATCATTGCATGAACGAGGCGATGCTCGCGAAAGCGCCCGATCTCAGGTCACATGAACTTGCAGTCGCTATGCATTCATTAACATCGGAACGCCCGAAATCGCGAAAAATCGCCAAGGCGATCGTTCCTTGCGTGTTTAACGCGATCTTCAACCCGCCGATTCAAGACGTCGGCCTTCGTCTCACTTTAGATCGTTAGACATTACAAGCGGCGCGCGATAACAACGGTGACGTCATCGGCAGCGGGAGTGCCGGCTGTGAACGACATCACTTCGCGATTGATGATCTGGATTAGCTTGTCGGCACTCTGGTTGCGGTGCCGTCGCAGAATTTCTCGAAGCCGCTCTTCGCCAAATTCCTCACCTGCGTCTGGCCTGCAAGCGTCGCTCACGCCGTCGCTGAATAACAACAGCAAATCACCGCGATCTAAATGGCACGTCCTCTGTTCGTAGGCCTGATTCGGGCGTATGCCTATAACGGTTCCTGTGGCGCCAAGCGTTTCGATTTCATTGGTACCCGTGTGGAGCAGTATCGGCGGATTGTGTCCCGCATTGCAGTACTGCACCTCGCCCGTTTCCGGATCAAGCACGGCTATGAAGAGGGTGATGAAGCAATTGTCCGGACAGTTCGAACACATGCTGCGGTTCAGGCGTGAAAACTGTGCAGCAAGCTCCTGCGATTCTTGAAACAACGCTTGGACACGAGCTTGCAGGCTTGACATTAACAGCGCTGCACCCATACCTTTTCCCGAGACATCGCCTACCAGCAGCGCCACGCGACCGTCGGGGAAGGGTAGAAAATCATAGTAATCTCCGCCAACGGTCTGGCATGCCGCGTTGTAACCTGCGAGCTGAAGACCAGGAATGGCAGGAGGCTTTGAAGGTAATAGCTTCCGCTGGATCTCGGCGGCACGGTCGAGCTCCCGGGCCAGCATTCTTGCCGCTTCTTCTGCTTCGATTAGCCGCGCGTGCTCTATGCGAATGGCAGCGATGTTTGCCATGACTGTCAGGAGATTGAGGTCCTCGACTGCGAAGTCGCGAATCAGATGAGGCGAATCGAGGTAAATCAAGCCCGTCACACGCTCGTCGGTCTGCAGCGGTACTGCTAAAAAGCTGCGAATCTTCTGGGCGACAATACTCGCTTCCGCCGCGAAGGCGCCATCCAGGGCCGCATCCCGGACCAGCAGCGACTCTCGCCGATCTAATACGCGATCCCGAACCGTTGTACTTACGGAGAGACCCTCGCCTCGGATTGCTCGAGTTTTGAGAGCGCGATCGCTCTCCACAGTCACAACTACGCCACGCGAGGCTTTCACCGCGTCCAAGGACAAATCCAGTATGAGTTCAAAGAGTGTTTCAAGCACGCAGTGACCGGCCAGCTCTCGCCCTGCACGGACGAGCGCCTCTAGATGTCTGCGCTCGAGTCCGGCCGGGCTGGAGATGGGAGCATCCGATTTCAAGGCAGACTTCAGATCCACCGAAACAGCGCTGCTGGTAATCGAATCCCTTCCCGATTCATCAACGAAGACAATCTCGTCCTGCCGCTCGATCCGATCTGAATAGCGGATCGAAACGCGGCCGGCCGTGATCTGATCACCCGATACAAGCCGGACTGGCTCCGTGACGGTCACCCCGTTCACACGAGTCCCGTTTCGACTGCCGGCATCGCGGACTGTCCAACCGGCATCTCTCAATTCGAAAACCAGATGCTCGCGCGACAAGCGGTCGTCTTCAGGAAAGCAGAGTTCATTTACGGTCGAGCGACCGATCCTATATCGTTGTTGCTCGAGGCACACGCGGGCGTCTCTTTTTCCCGGCGAATTGATAATCAATTCGCCCGCGCGCGCCGGCATGACTGGCGTTGCCATTGCCAAGACTGTGAAGGCATCGCTTGGTTGTCCTTCGCGTCCGCTCATACTGCTCGCTTCCTACTTGTGCGCGGAATCGAAGTTCCTTTGGGCGCCGGCCACCAGTGATTCAAACCTCGGGTCGCCCTTAAGAGCCGCCCAGGTTGAATCCGTTCTTAGCCCATCGGAGTGCTGGAAACCATCGTCTACTGCGTGCTTGAGCTGAGCCAGCGCCAGTTCACGCCTTCCACGCCGGACGCTCAGCGCCGCCAGATCGACCTCCAGGGCCGCCTTGGTATGCGGCTTTCCCGGGATCGCTTGAATCCCTGCCTCCAAAACAGCTTGGGCCTGATCGTATTGCTTTGCTAGTTCGAGCGCGTCTGCGAAATCGGTCTCGCTATCTACGGTTTGGCTGTTCGCCACGCCGACCAGGCGAACTAATCGGCTGAGCGAATCGCGGAACACTGCGATAGCCTCCGGAACTTTTCCACCCAGAACAAGGCACTGCGCCAAGGATCCTTGCGCTAGGAGCGCGCTCCAACTATCGATTCCGTCGTGCTGAGCCAGCGTGTCATAACCACGCCGCAGATATGGCTCTCCCTCCGAGGCTTTGCCTTCCATCATTAAGGCAACGCCCAACTTAGTCTCAGATCGAGCCGCGGCAATGGTCCGGCTTTGCCCCGCGCGATCATAGATCGCCAGAGCCTCGCGCGCCAATTGGTCTTCGTCTTTATACCGCTCCTCCGACTCGAAAACGGTCGCCATGCGTGTGATGTAGCCGGCCGTCTGCACTGAATTGCCGAAAACTCTCCGCGCTCGCGCCAGCACCTCGCCGGCTTCCGCCTCGCTCTGTTTGTTTGGTACCTGATGGAGACCCGCATAAACCATCGAATCCATAGCGCTGAGCGTTTCCGGATTGTTGGGTCCCAACACCCGCGCATCGATCCGCGCTGCTTCCTGGAACAGTTCTCTGGCCTTATGCTCGAGTCCAAGATAATGATAGGACTGTCCCATAATGGACATCAATCGCGCACGGATAAGGGGTTGCGCTTGTAGCTCGGTTCTAACTTGTTTGGCGCCGGCGTCGAGCAAATCTTGTGCGCTAACCTGCTTTCCTTTCGTCCGGTACGGATCTGCCTGCTGAAACAAGCCTTGCAGGAAATCCGAAACGCGCAGCGCAGTTTCCGCTTCATGGTTCGCCCGATCGCGCTCTTTCGCAATGCGGACAGTTTGCACCGTCATCACCAGCGCGAGCGCAACGAGAGATGCGGCAACTATCGCGCCCGCGGCGACGCCGGTTCTGTGGCGGCGCGCAAACTTCCGAAACCGATAAAACGTGGAAGGCGAGACTGCGGATACCGGCTCATTGTTGAGGTACCGGCGGATGTCGGCGGCCAGCCCCGCTGCCGAAGCATAGCGTCTCGCCCGATCTTTCTCAAGCGTCTTCAGCACAATCGAATCCAGATCGCCTGAAAGCTGGCGTGTCAATGTATGCGGATCTGTGTGACGCTGTTCCGCGATGCGATTTGAATCGTCGCGAAGGGTTCGGAATTTCGTGCTGGGCCGCACCGGGTCTTCGTCGCGAATCCTGCGGACCACTTCATGGAACGCCGCTTCGCGCAAATCTCGAAACTCGAGCGGCCGCACTCCCACCAGCAGCTCATATAGAATGACGCCCAGAGAATATACGTCCGTGCGGGTGTCTATATCCAGCCCGCCGGAGTCGGCTTGCTCCGGGCTCATGTACTGCGGCGTTCCGATCGGAACTCCGATTTGCGTAAACATCTCCTCCACATTTAGCCGCTGCGCCGTGGCTTTAGCGACTCCAAAGTCAATGATTTTCGGCGCCGGCTTTCCATTTACTTCCGTAACGAGAACGTTGGAGGGCTTCAGGTCGCGATGAATGATGGCTTTCTGGTGCGCGTGCTGGACGCCTTCGCATACCTGGACAAACAGTTCCAGGCGTTCTCGCGTCGTCAGCTTGTGCCTGTCGCAGTAGGTTGTGATCGGCACGCCCGCGACATACTCCATAACGAAAAACGGCCGTTCTTCCGCCGTCGATCCCGCGTCAAAGACTTTGGCAATGGCTGGATGATCCATCAAGGCCAACGCCTGCCGCTCGGATTGGAAACGCGCGATTACCTCGCGGCTGTTCAGGCCGAGTTTGACCAGTTTTAACGCCACGCGCCGCTGAACGGGACGCTGCTGCTGAGCCAGCCAGACCTCGCCCATGCCACCTTCGCCGATCATCTGCAAAAGACGGTAAGGGCCGATCTCGGCCCCGGCGCACTCCAGCGAAGCTACGGTTTCGTTCGGCGCAACCCCACTGTCGCTGGTATTGACACTTGTCTCCGCGCCTTCGCCGTGCAGGGCAGATTCTGGACCAGAATCATCAAACATGATTTGAACGTAGTGATTCGGTTCAGTCTAGCGCAAATAGCCGGAGGCGGATTACGTACAAGTACTATGCAGCGCTAAGGCGCAACGCGTTGACCTGCAGCGTTGCAGTATATGTCTCTTCCATTTCTTTTTCTCCGCCCAGCCGTACTGTTACGCCTTCCAGCCCTGTTTCTCCGTCCAGCCGGAATGGCAGCGGTACTGGTACGCATTTCCCTGGCAAGGCAAGCGCCAACCGTGTATACTCGGACCCGCTCTATTAAAAATACGCGCTCTCGAAGGAGCAAGTAGATATGCGTTTCATGTTCCCTGTCGCGGTGGCGCTCACCGCACTAGCCGCCTTTGCCCAGGACGTGGTTCAGTTAGCGCCCGATCAGGTGAAAGTGGTCTTTGAAAACGATCATGTGCGCGTGCTCCGCTTCACGGAGCCGCCACACAGCAAGCTTGCCATGCATTCGCATCCCGCCTATGTCGCGGTGGGGTTCACGAATGGTTATTCCAGGTACACGTTCCCCGATGGAAAAACCAGCGAGGAACGTACCAAAGCGGGCGAAGTGACGTACTCCAAACCAGTGACCCACGCCTCTGAGGAGCTTGCCGGCGCGACTTCGGAAGCCGTCATGGTGGAGTTAAAGGAGCCGGGCACAGGCGTCGCGGCGAACACAACCCTCGACCCCGTCAAATTGGATCCCAAACATTACAAAATGGCCGTCGATAATGACCAGGTTCGCGTATTGAGGGTTAACTACGGGCCGCATGAGAAATCGGTGATGCACGAACATCCAGCCTCGGTGGTCGTGTTCCTGACCGGCGGCCACACCAAGTTCACATTGCCGGACGGCACCTCGCAGAATGTCGACGGCAAGGCCGAAGACGCGACTTGGGCGCCCGCCGGAAAGCACCTACCGGAGAATGTCGGCGACCAAGCGTTCGAAGCGATAGTGGTCGAACTCAAGAAGTAGCCCGCAAAACGGATAATCGAGGAGACATTTTTATGAAGAGAACCGCAATGTGGTGTTTGATTGGTTTGGTCTTAATGGTGAGTGCCGTAGGGTCGGAAGCGCAGACGACCAGCGGGACTGAGAAGGCCGTAGCTGCTCTAGAAGAACGATGGTTAGAGTCGCAAAAGACAAACAATCCTGACATGACGGCTCCGCTGCTGGCCGACAAATTCGTCGACACCTCGAGCGACGGCAAAGTTATGGGCAAAGCCGAGTTCTTAACAACACAAAAATCCATCAAATGGAGCAGTGCTGAAAACACCGACGTGAAAGTTACGGTCTATGGCAATACGGCCATAGCGACCGGCACCGAGAAATGGAAGGGAACCGATGCGTCGGGTCAGGCTCTTGACGAGAATGAGCGATGGACCGATACGTGGATGAAGATGCCAAGCGGGAAGTGGCAGTGTGTTGCGAGTCATCAGTCGCGAATCAAAATGTAAGGAAACATCATTCGAAGCCGAAAACAGGAATATCGAAACAAAAAGAGGGGGGACAGAGATGAATCGAAAAATCACCATAGCATTGGTAGCGGCGGGCTGGCTGGGAGTAGGAATCGCGCTACTTGCGCAGACGGGCGGAGACGAATCCTCTAAGGTGCAGCAACTGGAAAAAGAAAGGAGCCAGGCGGAGATGAATAACGATGCCGCTTGGTATCAGCAGCACCTGGCTGACGGCTATGTCGAGGGGGAAAGTTGGGGCGAATGGGCGACAAAGGCAGACCTCATCAAACAGGCGCAGGACAAGTCCGCCAAGATGACCAAAGGCGAGGTCAGCGACGTCAAGGTGGCGACCTTTGGCCCCAACACAGCGGTCGCACGCTACAAATACACCTACGACGGGACCATCAACGGCACGCATCGCGCGCGTACGGTAATTTGCAGCGACACTTGGCTCAGCGAGTCAGGCGAGTGGAAGCTCGCGTCCACCCATTGCTCCCATATCGAGGGCAAATAGAGCGACTGGCGATTGTGGACTGAGTGTTTTGGGTGGCAACCGAATACAACGCACGAGAGGAGATTTTGTGACAACAGAAACACAACGAATTACTGACCTTCACCGTGAGCTTTGGAACACCGGTAACCCCGAAATCGCTAAGGAGCTTTACAGCGAGCACGCCGAACGAACCGATCCCAACGGAGGGGAGCCGATTCGGCATCGTGGTGTGCATCAGATCGCAGCCTTCGTCGCTGAGGTGCGTACCGCGTTTCCCGATTTCAACCTTCAGCTAAAGGAGGCTGTCGCCGATAGCGATCATATCGCCTTCCATTGGACCGTGACCGGAACACAAAAAGGCGAGTTTCAAGGCATGTCTGCCAGCGGCAAGCGCATCGAACTCAGCGGAATGACGCTGGACCGGCTCAGGGACGGCAAGGTAGTAAGCGAGCACGTCTACTTTGACCGGCTCGCAATGCTCGAACAACTCGGCGTAGCTCCCGCTGGCGCGGCTGCAGCCGGAGCGCCGGGAAACTGAACGACAGCCGGGCAGCGAAAGGCTGCTGTCCCAAGCCGAAAACAGGAATATCGAAACAAAAAAGGGAGGAACTGAGATGAATCGGAAAACCACGGTCGCATTGGTCGCGGTGTGCTGGCTAGGAGTGGGAATCACGCTACTCGCGCAGACGGGCGGAGACGAATCCTCTAAGGTGCAGCAACTGGAAAAAGAAAGGCATCAGGCGCAGATGAATAGCGATCGCACTTGGTATCAGCAGCACCTGGCCGACGGCTATGTCGAGGGGCACAGTTGGGGCGAATGGGCGACGAAGGCAGACCTCATCAAGGAGGCGCAGGACAAGTCCATGAAGTTCGACAAAGGCGAGGTCAGCGACATTAAGGTGGCGACCTTCGGCCCCAACACCGCGATCGCACGCTACAAATTCGCCTACGATGGGACCCTCAACGGTACGCATCGCGCGCGTACCGTGATTTGCAGCGACACTTGGATCAGCGAGTCAGGCGAGTGGAAGCTCGCCTCGACCCATTGCTCCCAGGTTGAGGGCAAATAGAGCGACTGGGCCCTTTGGGTCGCGGATCGAAAGCAGCACTGCGTAATCGGCATAAAAGGCGACGGTCCGATCGCACGCACCTCCGCCGGCTGAATACTAGTTCGAACGATCAGGAACGAGCGCGCCGCAAAGAGGAGCGGCTCGCCAGTGATTAGCGATCGCTACGCGTTCTTGAGCGCGGGCAGCATCGGCATCGAGCGAACTCGCATGCCGCTGGCGTTGTCAATTGCGTTGGCGATTGCTGGGGCGATGCCCATGATCGGTGTCTCGCCAGCGCCGGCCGAGGGCAGATCCTTGCGGTCCAGCAACACGACTTCGATTTTCGGAACATCGCCAAATCGCGGCACCCGGTATTTGGAAAGCCGCGCGTTCAGAATGCGCCCGTCCGCGAAATCGATGCTCTCGAACAGCGCTCCCCCGATTCCCATAACGATTGCGCCTTCCACCTGGTTCTCGAGGTGCTCCGGGTTTACGATCGCGCCACACTCGAAAGCTTCGACGACTCTTTCGATGCGGAGATCGCGGTGTCCGTTCATCGAGATTTCCGCGCAACAAGCGAAGTAACTGCCTTTTTCCGTTCCGCAGGAGAGGCCGAAACCACGCGTAGACGAAGCTTCGTTTTGCGCCCAACCAAAGCGATCAGTAGCAGCCTTGAGTACGGCCAAAATGCGAGGATTGCGCAAATTCTTTTGGCGAAACGCGAGCGGGTCGATCTTCATCGCGCTCGCGAGCTCGTCCATGTGGGACTCACGCGCGAAGTGATTGGCGGTCGCGGCTAATCCGCGATACGAACCTTGCCGCAGGGGCGATTTTACCGGATGGAAATGGATGCTTTGGTTTGCTACTTCGTACGGCGTTTCGATTCCTGATGGACCGGAATTGTAATTGTGGAACTCCCAGGCAGTTAGCGACCCGTCTTTGGTTGCGCCGCTCTTGATTTCGATCACGCCCGCGGGCCGAAAGTACGCCCACGTGAATTCCTCCTCGCGCGTCCAGATCAGCTTCACGGGTTTTCCTGCGCCTTTAGCCAGCCTCGCCGCTTCGATTGCGCATTCGCCGCTGTGCTTGCCGCCATAAGCTGAGCCGGTATCCGGCATGATTACGCGAACACGTTCTTCCGGGATATTGAACGCCTCTGCTAGCTCAGTGCGGACACCAAAGGGCCGTTGCGTGCCTGTCCAGACCGTCAGATCGGAACCCTTCCATTCGGCGACCGCGGCGCGCGGCTCCAGCGGAACGTGGGCGATGTACGCAATGGTGTAGCTGCTCGTCAATGTCTTGTTCGCAGCTTGCAGGCCGTTGGGAATGGAGCCACGGACGGTAGAACCGCGATCCCAGGATTCGGACGAAGAGTCGGACGAACTGGTTTTCAAGTACGAGAACAACTCGCGCGCCGAGATCTGCGGCTCCTCTTTCCACGTGGCCTTCATGCCTGCGATCGCTGTCTGTGCGATGCGCTCATCCGGGGCCGCGACGCCGACGAATTCCTGCTCGCGAATGACGTTGACGCCGGGCACGCCTTCAGCGGCGGCAGTGTCGAGAGAGGCGAGCTTGGCCCCGAAGCTTGGAGGGCGGAGAACACGCCCGTAGAGCATGCCGGGCCGTTTCACGTCGGAGGCGTATCGATGTTTGCCGGTGACGATCTCCCGCGCATTCACCTTCGGAAGACTCGTCCCGGCCACTTGCCATTTGGCGGCGGGCGTCGTGAGATCGTCTTGCGCAATCGTTTTAACCCAATCGATTTGTGCCGCAAGTTTTCCGAAGCTGGCGGTTTTGCCTGCGGCTTTGTCCGTGATGCAGGCATTGGCAACGGTAAGCGTTCCGGGATCGACGCCCCATTCTTTTGCAGCAGCGGTGGCCAGCATCTCGCGAGCGGAAGCAGCCATTTTGCGAAGCTGTGGGACCATCGTCGGCGTCGTGCGGCTGCCGAACGTACCCATATCCCACGGCGTCAGCGCGGTATCGCCCATCACCATGCGAACGGATTCGGGCGAGCAGCGCAGTTCATCGGCGACGGCTTGCGTGAGCGAAGTGCGAGCATTCTGGCCGACTTCGACTTTACCGGTGAACGCCGTGATCGACCCGTCCGGCGCAATGTGCAACCAGGCGGCAATGTTCTGCGGAAGATCTTCACTCGAATGGCGATGGCGAGCGCCGGATTCCTGGGCGGAGCTATCGTTTTCAAGAGTCAGGAGGACGAGCAAACCGCCGCCGAGTGTTTGCAAAAATCCACGACGGTTCAATTCAGGCATGCCGGCGCTCCCGGTTCTCCGCAGCCATTCGGCGTGAGGCCATCTCAATGGCGGAAACAATTTTGTTAAATGCGCCGCAGCGGCAAACGTTCCCTTCGAGCGCGTGCCTGATCTCCAGTTCCGAGGGTGCGGCATTCTTTCGAAGGAGCGCCACGCTAGCGAGAATCATGCCGGGCGTGCAATATCCGCACTGCATGGCATCGCACTTGATAAAGGATTCTTGCACCGGATGAAGACGGTTCTCGTCCGCGATGCCTTCGATCGTAGTGATTTTCTTGCCGGCGGCGGAGCCCACGGGAGTGATGCAGGAGCGCTGCGCAACGCCATCAATCAGTACCGTGCACGCTCCGCACTGGCCTTCGCCGCAGCCGTACTTCGCGCCCGTGAGATCGAGCTCGTTGCGGAGGACGAACAGCAGGGGGCGTTCGGGATCGGCGGAGACCTGCCGCCGCCCGCCATTCACGATCAGGTCCATATGTTGATTTTATAGGTTGCAACCGAAGCGGCGAACACCGGCGCAACCGCGCTTACGCCGGCGTATCCGTCAACAGCGCCTGCAGCCTGGGCCGGAGCTGGCGTGCGCGGCCAAGCCATAACTGCAGCCGGTCGAGATAGAGATACACCACCGGCGTGGTGTAAAGAGTCAACAATTGGCTTACGATCAAGCCGCCGACGATCGTGATTCCGAGAGGGCGTCGCAATTCCGATCCCGTCCCGTGCTCACCGCGAGCGGCAAGCCGCCGAGGAGCGCGGCCATCGTGGTCATGATGATGGGACGGAACCGCAGGAGGCATGCCTGATAGATCGCTTGTTTCGAAGAGAGGCCGTGCTTGCGCTCGGTTTCGAGCGCGAAATCGATCATCATGATCGCGTTTTTCTTCACGATCCCTATGAGCAGGATGATGCCGATCAGCGCGATAATTGTGAACTGCTCGCCAAAAATAATCAACGCGAGCAGCGCGCCGACACCGGCGGATGGCAGTGTCGACAGAATTGTAATCGGATGCATGTAGCTTTCGTAAAGCATGCCGAGAACGATGTAAACCGCAACCAGAGCCGCCAGAATCAGCATCGGCTGTGTCTTCAAAGAAGCTTGAAACGCCTGCGCCGTTCCCGCAAACGCGCCGTGGATGCTGGAAGGCATACCGATGTCACGCTCCGCTTTTTCTACCGCATCGACGGCCTCGCTGAGAGCCATGCCGGGCGTAAGCGCGAACGAAATGGTAATGGACGGGTATTGACCTTGGTGGTTCACGGTGAGTGAGCTGAGGCTGGTCTTTAACTGCGTAAACGTGGACAGCGGAACCGGCGTTCCAGTGTTCGAGGGGACAAAGATTTCGTTCAGCGAAGCGGGATTCTGTTGGAATTCGGGTAGAACCTCCAATACGACGTGATACTGGTTCATCCCCGTGTACATGGTCGATACTTGCCGCTGGCCAAATGCGCTGTAGAGAGCCGTGTCAATCGCTTGCGCGCTCACGCCCAAGCGCGACGCCGTTCCGCGATCGATTACCAATTCCGATGTCAGCCCGTGCACCTGCTGATCACTGTTCACATCCACGAGTATCGGAACCGTCTTCAGCTTGTCCACCAACTTGGGCGTCCACTCGTTCAGGTCCCTCAAATTGCCCGATTGCAGGGTGTACTGATACGCTGAGGCGCTGGACCGGCCACCCACACGAATATCTTGAGAGGCCTGCATGAAAAGCGTCGCTCCGGGGATCCGAGCTAATTTGCCCCGCAGGCGGTCGATCACCTGCTCCGCAGAGGCCTTGCGCTCGCCGCGAGGTTTTAAGGCCATAAACATGGACGCCGAATTCAATGTCCCCCCGCCTGTAAATCCTTCGACGTTCTGCACATCTGGATCCTGCTGCACGATGCGCAAGTACGCATGCAACTTCTGGCGCATGGCGTTGAACGAAATGTCTTGATCGGCTATCACTTGACCGCTGATTACGCCGTTGTCTTGCTGCGGAAAGAATCCTTTTGGAACGATGATGTAGAGATACACGTTGATTGCGATCGTGACTAGCGTGATCACGAGCGTGAGCTGCGGGTGTTTGAGTACACCGGCCAAAGTCCTGGCATACGCGCCGTGAACGAGATCAAAAATGTGCTCGCTCAGGCGGTAGATCCAATTGTGCTTTCGGCCTCGTTGGGATTTCAGGAGCTTCGCGCACATCATGGGCGTCGTCGTGAGCGAGACAACCAGTGATATGGCGATCGCAATGGTCAAGGTCACCGCGAATTCGCGGAACAACCGGCCGATGATGCCTCCCATCAGCAGAATTGGAATGAATACCGCCACCAGCGACATGCTCATCGACAACACAGTGAATCCGATCTCTTTTGCTCCCTGCAACGCCGCTTTAAAGGGTGCCACGCCTTTCTCGAGGTAGCGCGTGATGTTCTCGATCACAACGATTGCGTCGTCCACCACGAAGCCGGTCGAGATCGTGAGCGCCATGAGCGAAAGGTTATCGAGTGTGTAGCCCAGGAGATACATGGCTCCGAACGTACCCAAGATGGAGAGAGGAACTGCAATGCCGGGGATAATCGTGGCCCAAACGCTTCGTAGAAAGAAAAACACCACCAGAATGACCAGCGCAATCGAGATCAGCAGCGTGCGCTCGACATCTCGGACCGAAGCCCGGATTGTGGTGGTGCGATCTTGCCCCACTTCCAGGTGCATCGCCGGAGGAACGGACGCCTGAAGGCGCGGCAGAATTGAATAGACCCGATCAACCGTGTCGATAATATTGGCGTTAGGCTGGCGGGTGACTTCCATGATCACCGCAGGCTTGCCATTGTTGAGCCCGTCATTGCGCGTGTCTTCGACGGAATCAATGACATCGCCGATGTCGCGGAGCCGGATGGGCGCGCCATTTCGATAGGTCACGATCAAGGGTGCGTATTGGTTGGCTTTGAATAGCTGATCCGTGGCGTTTATCTGCCATCGCAGGTCGGTGTTCGCCAAAGAGCCTTTCGCTTGATGAGCGTTGGCATTGGCAAGCGTGGTCGCTACATCCGACAAGCCGATCCCCATGGTGTTCAGGATTTCGGGATTCACTTGAACCCGAACTGCGGGCCGCGCGCTTCCCCAAATCCACACTTCGCCCACGCCTTCCACCTGCGACAGCTTTTGAGCAAGGATGGAATCGGCGACATCGTACATCTGCCCGCGGTTGAACACATCCGACGTCACGACAAGCATCAAAATAGGCGCGTCCGTGGGGTTCGATTTCCAGAAACCGGGGTTGCTGGGCATATCCGCGGGCAACTGCCCTCGGGCTGCGTTGATGGCTGCCTGCACGTCGCGGGCCGCAGCGTCGATGTTGCGGTCTAAATCGAATTGCAGCGTAATTCTGGTGCTGCTCAACTGGCTGGACGAGGTCATCTCCGAAACGCCTGCGATCCGGCCGAACTGGCGCTCCAACGGTGTCGCAACGGCCGACGCCATCGTCTCCGGACTGGCGCCGGGCAGGTTCGCATGAACCTGAATCGTTGGGAACGCTACTTGAGGAAGCGAGGCGACGGGCAGAAGCCGAAAGGCCAGCACGCCTGATAGCGCGAGGGCGCCGGTCAGCAATGTTGTTGCAACCGGACGTTTGATGAATGGCGCGGATAAATTCACTTGTGTTTAGTCCGCGTGTACCGGGTGGCTCAAGGGTTCTCGAACGGGTGTCCGCAGGCGCGAGCGGCTTATCCGCTTCGCCAAGCGATCAAAGAAGAGATACACAACTGGAGTCGTGTACAGAGTCAAAATCTGGCTGAAGATCAAGCCGCCGACGATTGTGATGCCCAGAGGCCGGCGGAGCTCCGACCCCACTCCGGTGCCGAGGGCGAGCGGCAAGCCCCCGAACAGCGCCGCCATGGTCGTCATCATGATCGGCCGGAAGCGCAAAAGACACGCCTGATAAATGGCTTCCGCCGGCGACTTGCCCTCCTGACGCTCTGCTTCCAGAGCAAAGTCGATCATCATGATTGCGTTTTTCTTGACGATGCCGATCAGGAGAATGACTCCAATAAGCGCGACGACGTTGAAATCGTTATGAGTAAGGAATAGCGCAAAAATCGCTCCCACGCCGGCGGAGGGTAGGGTAGACAGAATCGTGATCGGGTGAATGTAGCTTTCGTAAAGAACCCCTAGAACGATGTAAACGACGACGATCGCAGCGAGAATGAGCAGAGGCTCATTCGAAAGCGAGTTTTGAAAAGCTGCAGCAGTGCCCTGAAAGCTCGAGTGGATACTGAGCGGCATCCCGATCTCCTGTTCACTTTGCCGGATCTGTTTCACGGCGTTGCCCAATGACTCGCCGGGCGCGAGATTGAACGACAGAGTCACTACCGGAAACTGCCCCTGATGATTCACGGTTAAAGGGATGGTCGACTGCTCGAAGTGAGCAAACGAGCTGAGTGGAACTTCAGACCCATTCGCCGAGTGGATATAGATTTCCTTCAGATCGCTCGGGTCGCGCCGGAAATCTGACTGGACTTCGAGCACCACATGATATTGGTTCAATTGCGTGAACATCGTCGAGACGAGTCGCTGCCCGAAAGCGTCGTAAAGCGTATCGTCGATGGCCTGCATGCTGATGCCGAGGCGCGACGCCGTGTCCCGATCGATCACAAGAATCGTTTGCAAGCCGCTGTTCTGTTGATCGGTCGCGACATCCCGAAGCGCGGGCAGCGCCTTCAGCTTATCGAGCAGCCGTCCCGTCCACAGGTTTAACTCCTTCGCATCCGCATCTTCAAGCGTGTACTGATATTGCGTGCGGCTGACGCGATCCTCCACCGTGAGATCTTGCACGGGCTGCATGAAAAGCGTGATTCCGTCCACTTTGGCGAGCTCCGGTTGCAGGCGCCGTATGATGTCGACGGCACGCAGGCGGCGGACAGCCAGCGGCTTGAGATTGATCTGGATGCGTCCGCTGTTCAAGGTGGTGTTGATGCCATCGATGCCAATAAAAGAGGATAGGCTTTCGACCGCTGGATCCCGGAGAATCACGCGCGCCAGGTCTTGCTGGAGTTTCTCCATTCCAGCAAAGGAAATGGTTTGGGGCGCTTGAGAAACGCCTAAAATGACGCCCGTATCTTGCACGGGAAAGAATCCTTTGGGAACGGCGATGTACATCAGAATCGTCGCGACTAATGTTGCGAACGTGATGAACAGAGTTAGCGGCTGGCGTCTCAGGACCCATTGCAGCGTGGTCGCGTAGCGCGAGATCACCCAGTCATACGCTCGCTCGGACTTGCGAAACAACCATCCTTGCTCCGACTCAGGTTTGTGACGTAGAAGCTTCGCGCACATCATCGGCGTGAGCGTCAGGGAAACGAACGCGGAAACGAGAATGGTTACTGCCAGCGTGATCGCAAATTCCCGAAACAGCCGGCCGACGACGTCGCCCATGAACAATAGCGGAATGAGAACAGCGATAAGAGAGATGGTCAACGACACGATCGTGAAGCCGATTTGCGCGGAGCCTTTTAGCGCGGCTTGCAACGGCGACTCGCCTTCTTCCAGATAGCGCGAGATATTCTCGATCATGACGATCGCGTCATCGACGACGAAGCCTGTCGAAATCGTCAAAGCCATCAGCGTGAGGTTATTCAAGCTGTAGCCGAGCAGGTACATCACGCCGAACGTTCCCACGATCGATAGCGGCACGGCTACGCTGGGAATCACGGTGGCGGCGAGGTTGCGCAGAAACAGGAAAATCACCATCACGACCAGCGCAACCGTGAGCATCAGCTCGAATTGAACGTCTCGAACCGAGGCCCGGATGGTTGTCGTGCGGTCCGTTAGGATCGTGAGTCGCACGGCCGAAGGGATGGAGAGTTTCAGTTGCGGCAGTAAGGCGGAAATGCGGTTGACGACGGCAATGATGTTCGCCCCGGGCTGCCGCTGGATGTTCATGATCACGGCGGGAATCGTGTTCATCCAGGCGGCTTCGTGCGTATTTTCGGGACCGTCGACAATGGTTGCGACGTCTTCGAGCCTCACCGGCGCGCCGTTCCGATACGCAACGATGACGGGCTTGTAGCCCGCGCTTGTGAGAATCTGGTCGTTGGCGCCAATCGTATATGCCTGGCGAATGCCGTCGAAGTTGCCTTTCGCTTGGTTGAGATTGGTTTGGTTGAGCGCTGTCCGGAGATCCTCGAGACTCAGGCCGTAGGACGCGAGCGCAGTGGGATTCACGCGAATCCGCACCGCGGGCTTTTGTCCGCCGCTCAGCGTGACCAGCCCGACCCCCGGCAATTGCGAGATTTTTTGCGCCAAAGTCGTGTCGGCGAGATCCTCAACTTTTGTGAGCGGAAGCGTATCGGAGGTCAGGGCCAGTGTGAGGATCGGCGCATCGGCAGGGTTTACCTTGCTATAGATCGGAGGGTTCGGAAGGTCGGGCGGCAAATACGTGCCGGCCGCGTTGATGGAAGCCTGAACCTGCTGTTCCGCCACATCGATGTTGAGGTCCAAGTCAAACTGGAGCGTGATGATTGAACTACCGAAAGAGCTCGTGGAAGTCATCTGCTTCAGACCGGGGACCTGCCCGAACGTGCGTTCCAGAGGGGCAGTAACGGACGACGCCATCACCTCGGGACTCGCGCCGGGATAAAACGTGAGGCACTGAATGGTGGGGTAATCTACTTGAGGCAGTGCGGATACGGGGAGCTGCTGGTACGCAATGGCGCCCGCGATCAGAATGCCCGCCATCAGCAGAGAAGTCGCGACGGGCCGCAGAATGAACGGCCGTGAAGGACTCATCTTAATGACGTCTTCGCCTAGCTGAAAATCGCGGGCTCATCCTGCTCTTCGTTTCAAGAGGTCGCTTGGTGAGGCTTGCCGGACCACGACCTTCATTCCCTCGGCAAGTTTTTCCGCGCCATCGACGACGACATTGTCGCCAGGTGACACTCCATCGTCGATCGATGCGCTGTTCGCTTCACTCAGTCCGACTTTAACGGGACGCATGGCCACCGTGTCGTCGCTTTGCACCACGTAGACGAATGTGCCGGTGGGTCCGCGTTGAATCGCGGAAGCGGGGATGATCGTCACTCCCCGCTTGGTATCAATCCACAGCCGTATATTCACAAATTGATTTGGGAATAGTGCGAAATCGGTGTTCGGAAACACCGCCTTCAGGCGCGATGTGCCGGTGGTGGTATCAATTTCGTTGTCGACGGTAAGCAGGGTTCCGGATGCGAGCTTCTTCGTGTTGTCCCGATCGTATGCGTCGGTCGTGAGTTTCGCGCCGGCGCGCAGCTTCTTCAATACCTCGGGGAGCTGATCTTCCGGAATACTGAAGAGCGTGGCAATCGGCTGAAGCTGGGTGATGATGACCAAGCCATTGGGGTCGGCGGCGTGGATCATATTGCCTGAATCCACCAGCCGTAGCCCCGTGCGGCCGCTGATGGGGGCCGTAATGCGCGTATATGACAGGTTCAGCTTTGCATTATCGACCGCTGCCTGATCGGCTCCAATCGCAGCCCGTGCTTCGTCGGCGGTAGCGCCCTGCGTGTCCAACTGCTGTTTCGCGATGATCTGATTCTTGTACAACTCCTGATCGCGAATGTAGTTCACTTCCGCGTCCTTCAGGGCGGCTTGATCCCTAGCAAGGTTGGCCTTGGCTTGATCGAGGGCCACTTGATAGGGGCGGGGATCGATCTCAGCCAGTAGGTCGCCTTCATGCACAAACTGGCCTTCATGGAAGCTTACGCTGATGAGCTGGCCGTCGATTCGGGTTTTCACACTCACCGTGTTGAACGGTGTCACGGTCCCAAGTCCCTGGAGATAGACAGGCATGTCGTCGCGCCGCGCGGTGGCAGCGACAATTGGAATGCTCATCCCCTTTAACGCGGATTTCTGCGCCACGCCGGCCTGTTTCTTCGCGGTCTCGAATTGATACAGGCGGTAGCAACCGTACCCAATTCCAGCAAACACAAGAAGCCAAATCCACCACCGATTGCTCGATGCCTTCCCGCTGTCCAGATCAAGCGGCGGGAATTCGTGCCCCGGGGTGTCAAGCGTGCGTGGCTCTGCGGAGTGCGGGTCGAGTGTGGCGGGAGGCTCCATGCCTTTTTTTCTCTCCTCAGTATCTCAATCGCTGACGCAAGCGATGCGGCATCGTCCGTTTCATTCGCCGGCAACTACTAAGCGGAAAGTGGTTGCCGAACGAAAGAATTGGAAGACATTCTCAGGCTGTGAGGGCAGACAGGAGACCACAGGCCAGAGCGCGGTGCCGGCCACAGTGGTGAAGACGACAACATCTTCCTATCGGTTACCCGGGGCGCGATTGTTGGCCGCTTGCGACGGACGCCGCGCCGTAGTTAATAGATTTCGGAACGAAGGCAATTTGTTACACGAACTCCCGGTTGCCGAAATCTGGCGATTTTACCATTCAAACCCAAATTTGCCAAACGAACTCCTGGATTCCGAAATGAGGCGATTTTGCCATTCAAACCCAAATTTGAAAAGGCGCGTCTAGGTCGCTGACGCTTCCGGCTCGGATTCCGCCTCTGAATGAAAGGTCATCATAGCGGGCGGCTGTGTTACGGGGCCTGGTGATTGGCGCGTAAGTAGAGGCAGGGGTAGGGGAGCCGGCGTTTCGAGAGCGTTGTGATGCGAGCGGGAGGCGGCGTGGGCGCTTTGGGGCCAGGGCTACTCGTGCTCTGTCCCGGCGTCCTGCTTCAACGGGGGGAACGTCACGTCCATCGGTTTGCACCAAAGCACCTGAGATGGGACAACATCGGATGAAGAGTCCCCGGTGGATAGCTTCCGGCCAATCCGGATTTGAAACCTCCCTCCCTTTTCTGGAAGTGCGACCAAGTCCGAAAGGGCAAATTTCTCAGTGCGCTCCTCCTTTGGGGCCAGCGGGATAAGCGTGGCCGACTCGATCCGGAACTGTGGGATCGGCTTTTTCGGCGGTGGGAGGCGTTTCCCGGCTGTCGTTGTAACGCTGATCTCGTAATTTTCCATATCATCGGCGGTCCGCCACGACTGGAGATAGCGTTGCTTTTCTGTCTGGTTCCCGATCACGACAGTTACTGTTCTGGCTTCGCCGTTTACACGGCACGAGATGCTCAGATCCGCAGGAGTGGCTTTGGAGCCGAAGTACTGTGCAGCCTGATCCTGACACCAAGCCGCGGAACAGACGAGCACGAGGGCTGATAGTCTTCGCATCGCTGCTCCTGTTTCAGTTGCACGTGAGCTGGGGTTTGATCATTAACGAATACCGAGTACCACACCCGCTGGCGCCGGGCAGGTGTAGTGCTGTGTTCACTCTTTGAGGGGCGGAAAGGTGACCTGAGCCTGTTCGCAGCGGATTGCGTCGATCGGCTCCGGTCCGCCTGCTGTGAATTTTACGAACAGCCCGCGTCCGATTCGAATGCGGAAGGTTCCTCCTTCTTTAGGACGGACGGTGACGGTCGGCGCGGCGACGTTGAAGGTGGCGCTTGTGGACGAGCCCGATACTGTGTACTTGATCGGATAGGTTCCGCCCTTAGCCCAGTAAAATGTGTTGGCCGTTCCCGAGGTCGACGGCAAGGCCTCGGGATGCCCGTTTGAGGTGTTGAACCCCAATCGCTGTACAATCGCGCCAACGCGCTCCGTTCTTCGGCCCCCATGCGCCTCAACCGAGACTTGCGCCCCAAACCGGAAAACGCACCGGTGCGCCGGATTCGCACTCCAGACGCATGAGGAGGAGACCGAGCTCGCCTCGGAACAGACTCTGCGGATGGTCGTCCTTGGACCATTTGGGCTGAAGCCTCTCAAGGAACTCGCCTGCCCTCTTACGCCAGAGCGGCTCACCGGCGGCGCAAGCAAACGCGGCAAGTGCGGCGGCCTGCCCTGCGGCGCCGCAGCAGACGTTGCCCAGTGTCATACGCGACTCCCATACGCCCCAGGCGGAGCGTTCCATCATTTCCCGATCCTCCGGCGAGCCGGAGCACTGCCACATTCTCGTCCACATCAACAGGTGCCCGGCTATCCCGTTGCACCAGCCGTGCATGAAGTAATCGCTTCCAGCGCGCACCGGCCATCGAATGCCCCTGCGAATCATGACAGGGAGACGGCGCAAACCGGCGGCCGCTTCGTTCGCTTCCGGAGAATTACCCGCGGTAAGCGAGACGAAGACCATGCCGGAAACGCCATGCGCAAATCCAAGGCGGCTTCGCTTGCTGAAGGATGGAGCGGCTGCGAGCCACGCTCCTGCGATAAGGCGGTCGCGAAGCTCGCGCAGCTTTCGTCGCTGTTCGGCAGCGATCGGCAAACTCATCAGGCGATCGGCGCCCAACGCAAGTCCGGCGCCACCCAGGTTTACATCCGCGGCACGGGAGTTCCTGTAGGTAGCTGCGGCAAGAAACCGGTCAACCGCGGCCCGCGTTCCGGAAGCGTCCCCGATCGCTGCTCGAATCAAACTCTTGACGAAAAACAATCCAGGCTCGGCGCCCGACAGCGAGGCATAACCGATCCTCCTCCGAGTGAGCTCGATGCGTGCCGACGTAAATGCTTCGGGATGACGCGCATGCTGCTCGGCCTGCTCGATCCACGCGTCGGCTGCCCACAGAAGCTCCGGGTCGCCCGACAACTCGGCCGCGCGGAGCAGCGCGTACGAGATGCCGGACGCGCCAAAGCTGAGCGAACACATCGGCGCCACCACGTCAAACTCGCGCAGCCTCGCCGATCCTAGTCCGAAGCGTTCCTTCATTAAGCCTTCCGGCGCGATTCCACGCTTGATCCGGAACCGCGGCCCACCGGAAGCGGAACCGCTGGCCGGCTGTTGGAAGTCCGGGACCCCATCCTCCTCCGTAGCGGCGAGCAACGCGTCCCTCATGGGCATGAGCGACGAGGGGCGATGTTCGGGATCCTTCGAGAAATAGGCACGCAGCGCGCCGTCAGCGGCCGACCACGCTGTCCCTCGCGCATCCACTAACGGCCGCACCTCCGTTTCAGCGATTTGACGCAGCATGCTTTCCCGTTCCACGGAAAACTCGATCGTGTGGATGCCGGATAACAAGTAAAAAATGAGGGCCGCGATGCTATAGTTTTCGCCACGCAGGTTCAACGCGACCGATTGCGGAGGGTCGTTCAGAAGAGCCTTGGCGTATTCCGGCTCGTAGAAAAACGGCACGCCCCCGCGCCAGGTCGGAATAGATAAACCCGGCGCACTCGAATGCGAGAAATCGAGGATCCACACCCGGTCTTGCAGATCGAACAACGCGTTCTTCGGCTGGATATCGCCATGCAGGATACCGCGCTCCTGGAGACGCTCGAAAGCCTCGACCAGGCGGACCGCCATGCTCAGGAGTTCGGTGCGTGAGCCGCCGCGCCGCTCCCGGAACGCTTCGGCGGCTACCAGTCCGGGCTTCCACTCGGTGACCAAATACGGTTCCGGTGATGACAAGCAGCAGTCCAAGAGCGCCGGCGCGAGATCGCTTCCCGCCGTTTCCAACACCCCGCGCTCGCGTTCGAGAATCCGCGCGGCTGCCGGCCCGCGCATCAGCTTCAGCGCTCCGAACTGGCCTGCATCGTTCTTTACGAGAAACACCGACGAATCGTCGAAATCGTGCACCGGCCGTTCGATGTTCCACGCTCCGATTCGCCGCGCGTCCGGGCTGCGCCGCGTCCTGCCGGTCCTTACTAGAATGCCTCGGTCCAGGAATGTGCGCAGGGCGGGATAAATTTCAGTAAGTACATCGTCGGCCGAAGCCCCCGCCCGTTTAGCAATGATTTGCACGGCAACAGAGAGCGTACAAGGAGCTGAGAAGGCCAGGAGAAACTCAGCGGTTTCGCGGCTCACGGCAAGCGATGGGAACCGGCTCGCCGTCCGCGTGACGGCGACATCACCGGCCGCATCTTCGTTGCCGGTCTTTTGACCCAAGCCGCCGGACCGGAAGACCACGTCGGAGTTCAGCACGAGCCGGTTGTGGAGGGTGATCACAGATTCAGCCTCCATTTACGCGAAACTAGCTGCTGGCGCGGCAACCATTGGAACGGGTCGATGTCGCGGAGTTGTAACGCGGTCTTCAAACCGTCTAGCGCTTCGACCGGCGGCACGGTTACGGGGATTCGGTGCGCGCATTCCGCCACTTGTCGCGTCACCCACGATCGCCAACTGGAACCCCTCTGATTCGGCGAGTTCGGTGGATCCACGCCCCAACTGAGCAGCTCACTTCCTGGAACCGGCGCGGAAAACGGGACCGCCTGCACCGGTGCCTCCAGACCGACGCGTGCCAATTCCGAGAGGGTCCGTTGCAGCGCTTCGAAGCTCGGAAGATAAGCGACGATTTTGTCAGCCCGAGCCAGCGACCCGGCTGGAAACGCAATTTTGAAAACACTGCTGCGCGCGCGCCCCAAAACTTCGGTAAATCCCGGGATCACAGCCGAGACGCCCTCAGGCTTAGGACAGAGATAAAGCTTGAAGTGAGCTCCAGTCGAGGCGCCCCGGCGGAAAAAGGCCCACCCTTTACTGGTTTCGAGGTTCCATTCCCTGCCGCCCATTCGTGGCGTGGGACTTTCTAGATCGATTCCCGTGATACTCGCGAACCGCTGCGTGGGATCGCCCGCGAAAGTGGCTCGGGGCAGCGAATTGAAGGCGTACAGACGGCCCGCGGCAGCATCCGGCGACAAGTGCCGGATCGCCAGCGCATAATGCATCGCTAACTCCGATATCTGACTGCTTCCTGCGGAACGCGCGCCGCCCTCATTCGGGATCGTGAGCGCCGCCGCCCCCGTGATGAAGCGGCCCCTCCGGCGGATCTCCACCAGGCCATCGAAGACCAACCGTGCCATGACCTGATCGCATTCCGGGATCTGCTCGCGGAGAGCGCGCGGCAGTACCCGCGGCGAATCCAGTCCAGCGAGAAGAGCAATCTCGTCGACGGTGAGAGGGCGCTCCGGGTTTGTGCCGGCCACGGCCACCGACCCGTCACGGCTCTTTTCTGCGCGGAAACGAATCTCAACGCTGGCGCGCTTCCTGACAACTTCCGTCGACCAGTCTGGAACCGCGAGCGCCACTTTCCCAATCAGGAGTGAAACTACTTTTTCCGGCTGGCCTTCTTCGAGGCTGCTTTTTTAGCCGAACGCTTCTTCGCCGGTACCGATTTCTTCGCCGGCGCGGCTTTCTTGGCCGCCCGCGCTTGCAAAAATTGCCTGCGCGCTTTGAGATCCTGAAGAGCCCTGTTCAGAACCGCTTCCGCTGCCCGGAGCTGTCGTGGGTTCTTCGGAGTGAGCGCGTGGGCAAGCGCTCGTTCGCGCACATAGATGGCTTTAAGATAAGCGGTGAGCTGGCGGCGCATCACGCCTAGTTCCGCGAGCGAGTTCGGGTTGAGTTTGGGTTCGTCGCTGCGGAAGCAGAGCGCCGCAGGCCGGGCCGCTATGATCACCGGCGATGGAGGCGGGCATTGTGTCAGCTCCGGAGGACACACGAAACCGGTGACCGCCGCGAGACAGAAAAGGCTGTCCCGGCCGCAAGCGTTCGTTGCTGCGACCAACACATCGCAATTCGTCGCGTCTCCCGGCCCGCAGGCGTCGGTCACAACCGGCGGCAAGCAGTAACTGTCCTGTTGGAGCGGCAAGCACGCCGAAATACCCCCACACTCACTCTCTGGCACGAGATCGCATTCATGCGTTCGCATGCCCATCCCGCAGGGCGTTAACACGTTGCCGCAGCCGCCGCTATCTCCATCACAGGGGCTGTCTCCCTCGCAGCCGACGCTGTTGCCATCGCAACCGACACTGTCGCCATCGCAACCGACGCTATCTCCGTCGCAACCGACGCTGTCGCCATCGCAACCGACGCTGTCTCCGTCGCAACCGACGCTCTCTCCGTCACAACCGCCGGTATCGCCACAATCCAGTGAGGCATCGCAACCGCCGCCATCTCCGGAATCGAAGGCGCAACTGTCAGTGTCACACTCACTGGCAGTACATGGATAAGCAGATTTCGTACACGAAACATCGCCATGCCAGCACCTCCCTGATTCGCAGTCAGAAAGATAGGTTATACCGCGAATGCACTAGGGAGTCAATCAAAAAAGACAGTCAAGGAATTTTTTCGGATCTTTTTCGAGCCGTACGGAATCGAGCTGGAGCCGGGGGCAGGGCTCATGCGCGCAGTAACCGCTAAGCTGAAAGTGGCCGGCCGAATGAAAGAATTGGAAGACATTCTCAGCCTGTGGCAAGAGGCGGAAGCCGCGGGGCAGAGCGCGGTGCTGGCCACAGTAGTGAAGACGAGGGGGTCCTCGTATCGGCTGCCGGGGGCGCGATTATTGCTCACATCCGAAGGACGGCGCGCCGGTTCGATCAGCGGCGGCTGTCTCGAAGAGGACCTGCTGAAAAAGGCGTGGTGGCTCACGGAAGGCGGACCCGGCGATCAAAAGATACGATACGACGCCGGAAGGCGAGATCGCGTCCGAATACGGTCTCGGGTGTAACGGGATCGTTCACGTTCTTTTGGAGCGAGTGACCCGTGAACATTCGGAGGTTCTGAATCTGATTCGCGATGTGCGATCGGAACGCCGCGCTGCGGCGATTGCGCATGTGATCGAGCCTGCAGAAATGGCCGGCCAACGGCTTTCGATCGATGGGCGAGGCGAAGTGACCAGCAATATTCGAGATCTGGAGCTCGCGAGGGCGCTCGAGCGGGATGCTCGCGCGGCGCTTGCCGCGACTTTGTCGCGCGAATCTCGCGTCGATGAGGGTACCGAGGCGTTCATTGAGATACTATCGCCGCCCGTGCACTTGCTCGTGTTTGGCGCGGGCAATGATGCCATCCCGCTGGTCACAATCGCGAAAACTCTGGGGTGGCGCGTTTCCGTATTCGATGGACGCTCGCATTATGCCCGCCGTGAAAAATTTCCGGAAGCCGATGAGGTGGTGCTTTTGAACGGTGATCGGTTCGAGCATTTCGCCGGCGATCGATCCCTGGACCGTTGCCATCCTGATGACGCACAGCTACGGCCAGGATCTCGAAATTTTGCGGCAGCTTTCGAAGCGTCCTCTTAGATACGTCGGCCTTTTGGGACCGCGCAAGCGAACGGATCAGTTGCTTCTGGAAGCCGGGTTGGCAGAATCGCACTCGTTGGGGACGCTTCATGCGCCCATGGGGCTCGATATCGGCGCGGATGGCCCGGAGCAAGTCGCCATCGCGGCGGTGGCGGAAATCCAGGCAGTCTTGAATGATCGCGACGGCGGATTTCTGCGAGACCGCGCTGGCTCGATTCACTCACCCGATTCAGAGCGTGCCTGGGTACGATCAATCGCATGCGTGTGAAGGCGTTAGCAATTGCCGTGTTCGCGGCTGGAATTCTGCATGCGCAAACGAGTGGCCTTACCGGTAAGCAGATCGTTGATCGGGCGATTGCGGCGCTGGGCGGCGATCGCTTTCTGCACATGCGAAACCGCATCGAAAGCGGGCGCGTGTATTCGTTTTTTCACGAGGAGATTAGCGGCTTAGACCTCGCGAAAATTTACACCGAATACCTCGGAGACACGCCTTCGAAGGGCTTGGCGATCCGCGAGCGCGAGGTGTTCGGAAAAAAACAGGACTACTCGATTTTATTTCTCGAAGACCAGGCTTGGGACGTGAGTTTTCGCGGCGCACGCCCAGTGCCCGACGAGAACTGGCAGCGATACGTGCGCAGCACTCAAAACAACATCCTCTACATACTTCGTTGCCGGTACGGCGAGCCGGGTATGGAGTTTGATTATGTGGGGACGGATGTGCTGTACAGCGTTCACGTCGAAGTGGTTGACATCACGGATGCCAGCGGCCAGACGGTTCGGGTTTTCTTCGATCACAACACAATGCTGCCCGTTCATCAGACCTTCACTTGGCTCGACCCGGACACCCGGTATCGGAACGACGAGGTCATGGAGTTCGATAAATACCGGGATGCCGGCGGAGTGATGTGGCCCTATTCCATGGAACGATCGCGCAACGGATACAAGACATTTCAGATCTTTTCGGATAAGGTGGTCGTGGATCAGCCCCTTCCACCCAAAACTTTTGAATTGCCGCACGGCGCGCGGGTGTTGAAGAAGGTGGATTGATGCGGCGAGGGTTACGGAATGATCCGGAACCTTTTTCCGCGCCCTGGACGGAGCACCTCAAAGTCACGCCGGTCCAAGGTGAAAATGGATTCAATCCTTTCGCGGTTCGCAAGGTGTACCAGGCACGCATCGGCAAGCTGGATCCCCAAATCCGTATACCGGGCAAGGATCGAGGCAATACCAGGGAGATCCGCCTCGTCGAGGGAAGCCAGCTCAAAGGGTCCCGCTCTGAAAGAGGACAGCAGCACTTCAAGCGCTCGCGGGTATGCCCGCAGTAGCCAGGCTGCTTCAGTAATAACGGGCCAGCATGTCAACAGTCGGCTTCTGATTTTCCGAAGCTGCTCCGTGCAAACCTCGTGATATGCGTCGGTTGCCGAAAGGATGGCCACAATCGGGCCGGTGTCCACTCATATCCCGGCGCTCAAGAGCTACCAAAGCCATCGAAATGTTTTGGATTTGTGCTGAGGTCCCGGCTGAGCGCCCCGGACGGCTCCGATCAGTCCAGCCTTTTCTGCATGCTCGTATGCGGTGATTTCTTCGTCCTCGGCCGCGAACTGCCGCTCCACCGCTCGTCGAACGATATCGGACTCCCGGGTGCCGTTTCGCTGAGCAGCGTCCGCCAGGCGGCGGCGCAGTTCGGCGGGAAGCCGTACAGTAATCCTGGCAGTCCTTCATCGCTGTCTGACATTCTACCAGTATTGTCGGACATTCGAAAGGACTCATCCTTGGTCCCTGGACAAAGCGCATCCACCCTATCGTTTTTCCCCGGAATTGCCGATGAGTTGGATGTGACTATCGCTCCCGAAGACCGGCCTTCCGCTGTCATCCGTGTTCCCGCTGAAATTCCCGGCGAGCCCAAGCGAAGCATCCCTTGCGTGTTCCAGGGACTCGAGGGCAAGCGCCTGCTTTTGCAGGCCAATGAGCCGATCAGGCTTGCGACCACCGCCAGCGTGGAATTCAACGACGCCATGTTCCTCGGGGAAGTGATCGCCTGCGATGAGGCTGCCAATGACGGCTGGAATCTGGAACTCAAGGTAGAGCATGTACTAAGCGGGTTGCAAAGCCTCATGGCGTTGCGCTCGCAACTGCTAGGGGAACCGATGTCGCCTGTGGCCGAGTTGGCCTCGGCATTTGCCCGCGTTCGCAATTAGGCCTAAGGACAATCAGCTATGCTGCAAAAGGTGCAGCGTAAGGTCCTCGTCTTCGGCGGTGGCGGCCAGCTCGGGATCGAGCTGTGCCACGAGTTCGAGCGCCGGCAATGGACGGTTCAGCGTTTCGATCGGCAATCTCTGGATATCACCGATACGCGCCGGGTCGAAGAAGCGGTCGGGAAATCAGATCCTCAGGTCGTTATCAACGCGGCAGCTTACAACCACGTGGATATCGCGGAACGGGAACCTCTAGCCGCATTCCAGGCCAACGCCCTCGCAGTCCGTAACATTGCCATGGCCTGCCGGCAATGCGATGTGCCCCTGGTGCACTATTCCACGGATTACGTCTTCGATGGCACAAAAGGAACTCCATATGTCGAGACGGACCTGCCTCACCCTCTGGGAGCGTACGCGATATCCAAGCTCGCCGGAGAGCTGTGCGCTCAAGCGTATCTCGAAAACCTGCTGATTATCCGCACCTCAGGCGTGTTTGGGCCGGCTGGCATGTTTACCCCTCGGGGAAATTTCGTTGAGCTTATGTTACGGCTGGCGAATAGCACTAGTCCGATTCGAGTAATCGAGGATCATGTCGCCTCCCCCGCGTACGCGCCAGCCATCGCTTCCCGAACCGCCGATATGGTCGAGAAAGGAATGCGCGGACTCTTTCATATGGGTGGCGGCGAGGCGATCTCCTGGTACCGCTATGCAAAGCTGATTTTCGAGCTGGCTGGCGTGTCGCCCCCGCTGCAGCCCACGGATGAAAGAGAATACCGAACCGCCGCCCGCCGGCCTAGGTTTTCGGCGCTCTCAAATCGCAAACTCGAGGAAGCCGGCGTCACACCGATGCCCCCGCTGCGCGATGCTGTACGAGATTACTTGAACGCGCGCCAGAACGTTACTGCGCATCGTTCGGCGTAGCGTAATACCCTTCGCGCGCCTGAACTTTGTAATCCGAATTGTCCGGTTTGATCTCGATGCGGCGAAACTCGTTGTTGCGTTTTGTATTCGTCGATTCATAGCCGATCGAGTATTGATTGCGCATTTCTTCTTGAATCTCGCGAAACACTTCGCTCAGCGGGTGCTTGCCGCTGACGGTGAACACATGACCTCCGGTGGCGTCCGACATCTTACGCAACTCTGATTCGCCACCGCCGCCCCACATGCCGTGCATGCATGTAGAACTCGCGATCCACGTAATAGATGCTGTACACCATGGCATCCGCGCGCTGGGCCGCTTCTATCGCCGCCTTGCGGTCATAGTAGCTGCCTTGATCGTCTCCATCGGTGATTAAAACGAGCGCCTTTCGTCCCGACTTCGCTCTTGAGCTTCTCATTCGAGGCGAGATACACGGCATCGAAGAGCAGCGTTCCTTTTGGCGAACCGATGCCCGGAACGGCCCCGGGATTGCTATTCGGGATCGGGCCGTTGCCGATCATCGGGGTTTGGCCGTCGCCCTTCAAATCCTGCAGCGCGGCAGTGAGAAGCCGCGGGGAATTCGTATAGTCCTGCAGCAGGTCCGTGCTCTTGCCGAAAGAGATCAGAAACGCTTCATCCTTCTGACGAACCACGCCGGAGAAGAACGCGGCTGCCGCCTGTTTTTCAATGTCTATGAGGCGCTCCTGGCTGGCGCTGATGTCAATGAGCAATCCGAGCGTCAGCGGAAGGTCGGCTTCTTTCGAAAACCGCTCAATGGTCTGCTGTTTTCCGTCCTCGTACACCTTGAAATCGTCTTTGGTGAGATTGGGAATGAGCTGACCTCCGTGCTTGGCGCGTACTGTAAAGAACACATTGACCAGGTCAACATTGACTCTGATGGTCGGTTCTTGAGACACGGCGAGTAGCGCCGTAAGGGCGATGCCCGGAAGAACCCAAAACAAACTGCGCATCTTGGCTATGATTATCGTCTAAGGTCACCGGCGATGGAACTGGCTGTTACACACCTTCGAAACTCCGATCCGATTCTCGCCAACATCATGAGCAGAGTGGGACCATACCAGCTCGTGCGCCGCGAACCAAGTTTTGAGACGCTGGCGCGATCCATCGCGTTCCAACAGCTCAGCGGAAAAGCGGCGGGCACCATTTTCGGGCGAGTTCGCGAGGCCGTGGGGCGGCGGTTTACCGCATCGGCGTTTCTCAAACTCACGGACGAGGAATTGCGCGCTTGCGGCCTCTCCAAGCAGAAGATCGCCTCGCTCAGGGACTTAGCGGAACGAGTTGCACGGCGGGAAATCGATTTCCGTAAGCTCGTGCAGTTGACGGATGAAGAGGTTGTCGCGGCTCTCTCGCAAGTTCGGGGCGTGGGCGTTTGGACGGCGCAAATGTTCCTCATTTTCGCTCTCGAACGTCCGAACGTTCTGCCGGTTGCGGATCTCGGTATTCGGAGCGCCGTCCGGAAAGCCTATGGCTTGGCCGACCTCCCGAAGCCAGCCGAGCTCCAGCAGATTGCGGAGAAATGGCATCCGTATTGCTCTATTGCGACTTGGTATCTCTGGCGAAGCGTCGACGGACCTGCTGGTGTTTAAGGCGTGCCCCAGGGCCTTCAGGAGTTCATTCGTGCGTTACCGAAGGCCGAATTGCACCTTCACCTCGAAGGATCCGTAGAGCCTGAAACGATACGCGAGCTCGACGATTCCTTATCTCTGGAAGAGATCGCCGGCAATGTTCAATATCAAGATTTTGCCGGATTCTTGCGCGCGTACATTTGGACTACTGGCAAGCTGAACACGCCCGAGGCTTACGCGCTGGTAACGCGGCGGCTGCTCGAGAGGCTCGTCACCCAAAACGTCTGTTACGCCGAGATCACGATTTCCGCAGGCATCATTTTGTGGAAGCAGCAAAGCATCGAACAGGTCTTCGAAGCGGTCACAAAGGAAGCGGCAGGGGTTTCTTCCATAACCGTTCAATGGATCTTCGATGCGGTTCGCCACTTCGGAACAGCGGACGCTGCGCGGGTATTCGAGATTGCGAAGGAATGCCGATCGCGCGGCGTCGTTGCTATCGGGATTGGCGGCGATGAAGCGCGTGGCCCTGCGAGTTGGTTTGGCGCACTGTATCGAGATGCGAAAGACGCTGGTTTGAGATTGACGTGCCATGCCGGCGAGGTCGTGGGCGCCGAGAGCGTGTGGCAAGCGATCGAGATTGGCTCGGAACGGATTGGGCATGGAATCCGCGCGATCGAAGATCCAGAGCTGCTGGATGAGCTGCGCAAGCGCGATATCCCGATCGAAGTCTGCCCCTCGAGCAACGTGTGCACGGGAGCCGTCCCGAGCTTGCAAGATCATCCTCTGCGCCGTCTCTGGGATGCTGGTGTCCCGATTGTTTTGGGAACGGACGATCCGGCTCTCTTTCGCACCAGCGTGCTGCGGGAGTATACGATTGCCGCTGAAGTGTTCGGATTCTCTCGAGACGAGCTCAGCCGGTTAGCGGCGAATAGCTTGAAATACCGGTTCCAACCTTAGCCGCGGCCTTGTCCGATGCGGTCTTCGAGCAGGAGCCGGAGCAGTGCTTCGAGTTCGCGGACGCGATCGTTCAATTGCTCGATGTCGGCAGGCTCGGTTTCGGCGGATGCAGCAACGCGGCCGTGTTCTAAGGCGCCGATCGCCTCGGCGCGCGCTCTGACGATGCGAGCGGGGATGCCGACCACGGTTGAATCAGCCGGCACCGAATGAACCACCACGGAGCCTGCGCCCACTCGAACATTGTCGCCGAGCGTGATGTTTCCCAAAACGGCTGCGCCGGTGCCGACGACCACGCGATTGCCGAGCGTCGGATGGCGCTTTCCTCGCTCGCCGCCGGTTCCCCCAAGCGTGACGCCTTGGTACAGCAAAACGTCATCGCCGATCTCGGCCGTTTCACCGATCACCACGCCGTTTCCGTGATCGATAAATAGTCGCTTCCCGATCCGCGCTCCGGGGTGAATCTCGATCCCGGTCAAGAACCGCGCGATGTGCGAGATTACGCGTGCGGTCACGAACATTCCGTGGCGATAAAACCAATGCCCGACTCGGTGGAATATCAGCGCGTGAAGGCCCGGATAGCAGAGGACGATTTCGACGACGCTCTTTGCGGCCGGATCCTCCCGCTTAATGGTCTGAATGTGTTCGCGGAGCCACATCGTTCTTATTTTCGCCCAAGAACGCCGATTGCCAAAACAGCGAGTCCGCCCGCGAAAACAATGGTCATCTACGCCGAGGGCCAGCTTCGCTTTAGGCGAAGCGTCATCGAATTCGCGCCACTTCCACGCCCCAACGGCCACCGCAAGCAAAGGAGACGCGAGCGGCAGCGCAAGCACGAGCGCAGGGTTTACGTTTGCCGGACTCGAGATCCCCAGACACGCGCAGAGAATGCCGGCCGCCCACATTGCCCCGCCGGCAAGGCCCAAAAGATGCTGCGGGCCGCGGACGTGGATATAGCTGCGCAGAGGCACGGGGCCGCCCTCGATAGCGATGTTCATGAAGTAGATATTCGCGATTATGGTCGAGATCACGGCGCCGATCGAAAGCAGGAGCGTTTCTGCGTACGGGCCGAGGCCGAGATCCCCACTGAGCGTGTTTTTCAAAAGCGGATACGAAAAACCGAGGAAAAGACCGCTGGACACGGCAACGATCAGCCCTTTCGTGTTTTTCCGGGGCTTTGCCCTGTCCCGCGCACGCGAGGCGGTCACGGCTAAAACCAGAGCCAACACGATTAGAAGACAGCCGGCGGCGAGCGGAATTGCATCACCAGACTCCGCATTCCACAACGACACGATCATCAGCCCGAGTCCAACGCTCATGGGAAAAGCGGTCGACATCCCGACCAGCGATGTTGCCGCGAGAAGCAGAAGATTGCCGATGTTGAAGATGAAACCGCCGGCGACGACGAAGGCCTGAGTTCTGAGGCCTGCAAGCAGCATGCGATCACTGAACGAGGCTTCTGGTCCCATGGTTCCGAGCGTGTAGGCTGCGATCAGAGAGAGAAGCAATGCGCCGATCGTGAAATCGAGATAGAACAGCTCGAAGCGCGAACGTGCCAGCTTGAATAGGCTCGCCCACATGCCGAGAAAGATGAATGAGAGTAGCGCCGCCAGCACAGCCGAGGCGTGCGTAACAGGAAGTACCAAACGTTAACGGCGGCAGCAGCCTGGCACAGAAATGAGGGCGGTCGGAAACGCTTGCTGGGCGGGGCCGAAGTAGTGCTGGGAGGAAAGATTGCGATACAGGTTACCCGCGATCCCTGAGGCAATCGGTCCACTGATTCCGCGTCCGCCGGTCAGCAGGACCACCACTGCGAGCTTGTTCTTGCCGACATCGTTGAACGATCCGAACCATCCAAGATGGACGCCCGGCTGGGCCGTATCAGTACAAGTGCCGGTTTTTCCGAAGACTGGCTCACTGACATCGTAATTCGCGCGTTTCGCTGTTCCGTACTCCACCGCGGCCAGCAAGCCCGGCTTAATCTCGGGGATCAACGGTGCGATGTCAAGAACTCGTTTGATCCGCGGGACAAAGCTTTGTACCTCTTCTTCTGACCGCGGATACTGCAGGTAATACATTGTGCCGCCGTTCGAAACAGTACTAATGATGCTCGTAAGCTCGAGCGGAGTAAGGCGGATCCCGTCACCGAAGCTGGTCATCATGCCCACTCCCGTGGAGGGTGGATCAACAGTCAAGAACCCCGGCTCCTCGCCGGGAATGTCGAGGCCGGCCTTCTCACCCAGCCCGAACAGTTTTCCGTATTTTTCTACGCGATCAAATCCCAACTCCTGACCCAGCTTCGCGAAATAGACATTGTTTGAGTGCGCAAGAGCGTCGGTGAGATCCATGGAATACCGGCGAGTCAAACGTACGAATGTTTCAGGCGCGACGACTCCTTCGCTCAAAGACGCCAGTGAAACGACCACTTTCACCGTCGAGCAGGGCTGGAATGCCCCTTTCAACGCGAGCTTCTGATTAACGATGCTGAGAATTCGCCCGCTTTGCGGATCGGCAACCACAATGGTTCCGTTATACGGACCGAGCGCGTCGATCGCCGCCTTGCGCACAACCAGGTCTTCACCATCGACGTTATCGCCAACCGTGGAATCGGCATAGGTCGGTTCCGTCCAGGGATTAAAGTAGACGCGGCGTCGACCGTGCCGGCGGGTGTGGATCAATGCGGCCCGGGTCGTGGTCCCCGCCACAACGCGCCCGCTTGCGGAGGTTACAACAGCGGAATCAGCAGCCGCTGCGGCGCGATGCTTGTGGTGTCTGTGCTTCTTCAGCGGCACTGTCGCAGCTGTGCCAGCCAGCGTCTGTGTGCTCGCCAGCGCAACCCCGGCGACCAGCGCGAAGCTCAGACCCAAGCGGTAGAAAACACGCAGGTTCATCAGATACTTCTATCCTAAGTACTTGTGCCAATCCCGTCAACTGTTTAGTAGCAATCGAGAGGCCGATTTCGCGTACTCGATTATTATTAGTGCATATCGGCTGCCCGGACAAGTTCCGATCGCAGAAGTTGCTGTTGCTGCTCGTCCAGCTTGCGTCCGTCGCTTGTAACGTAAAAGACGTCGAGCGCTTTGGGCCCCTGCGTGTCGATGAGAACTACCTCGATATTGCACGCTGCGGCGCTGAGCGTGGAGGCGAGCTCGTACAAAAGCCCCGGAAAGTCCGGCCCTACAAAATCAATCAGCGTCGAAGTATCTGAAGCTTCGTTGTCGAAACGCACGGATGGCGCGATTCGGGCGCTCCGGCTGGGCGGCGGAACGCGTCGCCGCCTCTGCAACATCTGACGGACATCCGCCGAGCCCTGAATGGCATCCGTAATCGCCGATCGAAGCCGTTCGAATTCCGCGGGATTGAGCTCGAGAGTCCGCATCGGATCGGCAAAGCGAATGAGGTCTCGTACGTAACCCTCTTCATTTGAAGATGCTTCGCCTTTCAGGATGTTCATACCGAAGCTGGCAAGAGCGCCGCACACGCATGCAAACAGTCCCGGGCGGTCTGGGGCACACACGGTCATTAAGTAACCGCCGGGATTGGGCTCAATCTCGACCGATACTCCTGCGGGAGAATTCGCGGTGGGCATATCGGCCCTGCGGGGACGATAGTGGTCCACGAAATCGCGAGCGAGCTGGCGATGCCCGAGCGAATAAACACGCCAAAGCTGTTCGAGACGCCAGGGCGTCATGGCGGACGGATGGACGGCGCTGATGTCGGCGTAAGTCACGAGTGTGAGGCGGCGGAGGCGCTCTTCGGTTCCGACTCGAGAGGCGAGGAGGCGCCCGCGTCGCAGGGTCGTCGAGATCGCGCCCCTGCATAATCATCGACAGATCGAGGTGATGCTCAATCAGAAATAGGATGGCGTCGCGCTCCGGCGTGGGAGTGCGCAGCCGTTCGGTAATCGTGTGCCCCGCTTCGAGCGAAGTTTCGACGTGATTGCGGCGCGTGCCTTTACCGATGTCATGCAGCAACAGAGCCATGCGCAAGATTGCAGCATGCTCATCTTGAAGCAGGAGATCGCGAATCCGCGCGGGAGTCCCCGGTTTGTTCAGAGCCAGGGCGTCGATCGCCTCGATCGCGACGAACGTGTGTTCATCGACCGTGTAGCGATGATAAAAATCCCGAACCACCAGACTGTCCACGCCGTGCCACTCGGGAATCGCGGCCGGGAGAAAACCGGTTTCTTCCATCGCACGCAAGCCCAGTGCGCAATGAGGTTGCGATAGAAACTCATGCCAGGCGGCCCACCGTAATGAATTCTGAAAAAGCGCCGGGTCCGTTTGCATCAAGTGAGCGCGAACGCGGCGCTGTGCGTCCCACGAAAGCTGAACTCCGTGACGCGCGATGAACGTGAACAGGCGAAGCAGCGCCTCAGGCGAGCCAAGCGTTTCGGCTGGATTGCGCAGAAGCAATCGATCGCCGACCACCGTGAACTCGGAGGTCGAGAGGCGGCTTCGCCAATCACGAAATTGTCCGATGAGGCCGCTGGTGTGTGTCCCTGCGCATTCGAGAGCGCGGCAGCTCGACTGAAAGATCAGCCGGGCATGCTGAAAATAGATGCGCATCCAGTCTTCGGGAGAGAGCGGCACCGGCGATAGCGTTTCGGCCGCTTGATCTTGCAGCTCGAATGCCAGCAAATTGTCATCCCGGCCGGCCTGGACGTGAAGGAAGCAGCGGATTCCGTAAAGGAACTGTTTTGGTTCTTCGAGCTCCCGAGTCATCTCATGAACGGCCGTAGCTTGCGGCGTAAGCTGTGAAAGCCAGCGCACGAGGTGGATGTCGCGCACGCCCCCGGGGGCTTGTTTGACATCCGGTTCGAGGTGATGGATGGTGTGGTTGAATTTCGAGTGGCGGGCGTGCGTGAGATCCGCCAACCGCCGGACAAGGCCAGCACCGTGACGTTGGTAGAAGGCGGGCAGCTTCCGCCGGAACGTGTCGTACAGACGGGCGTCGCCCGAAAGAAATCGTGGATCCAGAAGGCTGATATGCAGCTCCGGATTCTGCTCGTTGAACCGGCAGCACTCGGCGATCGTGCGCACGGAATGACTCGCTCGCAATCCGGCATCCCACAGAGCACGCAGGCACTCGGCGATGGGGTCTTTCGCGGCGGCGAGATCCGATTCCGATTCAAACAGAAGCAGCAGATCAATATCGGAGTGCGGAAACAGCTCGCGGCGGCCATAACCCCCAACCGCGATCAGGGCGAAGGGTGTCTTCAACCCGGCGTCCAGGTATTCGGCCGCTGCGGCGATGACCACCGAATCCACTGACGATGTCCGGGATTCCAGAAGCTGTTCGGGATGGATCGCGGGCACTACAGAGCGGCTTCCCCGCGATCGTCGTTCCGAATCCGTATCGCGTCCAGCACATCGAAGATGAAGATTTTCCCGTCACCGATTTTGCCTGTGCGCGCGGCGGCGGCAAGCGTGCGGATCACTTCTTCGAGACGCGCATCGGGGACGACGCTTTCCATCTTGACCTTGGGCAAGAGGTCCACTTCGTATTCCATTCCGCGGTAAACCTCTTTGTGACCTTTCTGCCGGCCGTGCCCGCGGACTTCCGTGATGGTAATCCCGTCGATGCCGATGCCCTTGAGCGCCTCTTTCACGTCGTCGAGCTTATGAGGCTGGATGATGGCTTCCACTTTTTTCATAGCGTCTCCTATGCGTCGAGGTTGTATCCTTCCTCGCCATGCATGCTGAGGTCGAGGCCTTCCAGTTCCTGATCGGCAGAAACGCGAATCCCGATCAAGGCATCCACAGCCAAGAGGATGATAATCGTGCCTACGGCCGCGAGTCCCCAGGCGATCAGGACACCGGCGGCCTGGTTCAAAATCTGATGCGGGTTCCCGTCGATCCAACCCAGCGGATTGAGCTTGCCGGATGCATCGTTGCCCAGCGCGGTGTTGATCGCGTTTGTGGCAAACACTCCGGTTAGAAGAGCGCCCAGAGTGCCGCCCGCGCCATGGATTCCGAAGGCGTCGAGCGTGTCGTCGTAGCCGAGACGCATTTTGACGAACGTCACCATGAAAAAGCAGAACACGCCGGCGAGAAAGCCGATCAACAAAGCCGGAAAGGGCTGGACAAACCCGGCGGCGGGCGTGATGGCCACCAGTCCTGCGACTGCGCCCGAGATGGCTCCCAGCATGCTCGGCTTTCCGTGTTTTACCCATTCGGCAAATAGCCAGCCGAGAGCGGCTGCCGCGGCGCCGAAATGCGTCGCCACAAAAGCGTGCGTCGCGAGGCCCGATGCGCTGATCGCACTTCCGGCGTTGAAGCCGAACCAGCCGACCCACAGCAGACACGCGCCAATAACGCTGAGCACCAGGTTGTGCGGCTTCATCGGCTCCCTTGGATATCCAAGCCGCTTGCCCAGATACAGGGCGCAAACCAGCGCGCTGACGCCGGAGGTGATATGAACCACGGTGCCTCCCGCGAAATCAAGGCAGGGAATTTTGCCTCCCAGGAACGCGTTTAGAAATCCCCCTTTTCCCCACACCATATGCGCCATTGGAAAATAGACGATCGTCGACCAAAGGCAGGTAAACAGCAGCATGGCGCTGAACTTCATCCGTTCGGCGAATGCGCCTGAGATCAGGGCGGGAGTGATGACGGCGAACATGAGCTGGTAAATCATGTACGTCTCGTGCGGCACTGTCGGGCCGTAATCTGGGTTCGGCATCGCGCCAACGCCGTTCAAGAACAGATATCGGAAGCCGCCAATGAACGGCGTTCCCTCGGCGAACGCCAGACTATAGCCGTAAATGGCCCAGAGAATTGTGACGACAGCCATAAGGACGAAGCTGTGCATCATGGTTCCGAGCACGTTTTTTCGCCGCACCAGCCCGCCGTAGAACAGCGCCAGGCCGGGTCCGGTCATCATCAGGACCAGAGCCGCGCTGGTGAGCATCCAGGCGTTGTCGGCCGAGAGCTGTGCCGCTCTCGTCAAGTCCTCCAACCGATTCATACCGCGAGAATATCCCATCGCATATTGCCTATCGAAGGCGGGCGGTCGTGCTTTCCTTGACATCTTAGGAGAGCTGCTTCTATAATTCTCCTAAGATGTCGAGGAAACAGGAAACGCAAGCCGAGCTGTTGCAGGGTACTCTTGATCTGCTCGTTTTGAAGGCCGTATCGCTGGGAAAGTTACACGGCTATGGAGTGCTCTTGCGAATCGAGCAGATTTCCGGGAAGACGTTATCTATCGAGCAAGGCGCGCTGTACCCGGCGCTGTATCGTCTCGAGCGGCAGGGGCTTCTCGCAACCGAGTGGGGCACCTCCGAGAATAACCGTCGCGCCAAGTATTACAAGCTCACAGGAGCAGGGAGACTGCGGCTCAAGCAAGAGACGCAGAGTTGGAACCGGCTGGTGGAGGCAATCACAAACGCGCTTGACGCTCGTCCCGCGGAGGCGTAACCATGATTCATTTCGTGCAATGGCGATCCTTATTTCGCAGAAAGCGATTTGAGGCCGATATGGCCGCCGAGTTCGCGTTTCACATGGAGACACGGACACAGGATTTAATGCGCTCGGGTTTTTCAAAGGAAGAGGCGAGCCGGAAAGCGCGCATGGAATTCGGAGCGGGTCCGAGGTATAGCGATGAATGCCGGGAATCTCATCGCCTGAGCTGGTTTGATGAGCTGGCCAGGAATGTGAGATTTGGTCTCCGGGGCCTGCGCAACAACCCTGGATTCTCGACCGCGGCCATTCTTTCTTTGGCGCTTGGCATCGGCGCAAATACGGTTGTGTTCGGCGTTATGCACTCGCTGCTTCTCCGGCCCCTGCCTATAAAAGACCCGAAGCAGGTCGTTTTCGTCGAAACCGACCAACGGGTTTCGCACTCCTTCCCGGATTACAAAGAGTTTCGAGATCAAAACTCGACATTCAACGGAATGGCGGGATATCGAATTTCGCCGATGAGCCTGGTTGTGAGCGGAAATGCGAGCCGGGTGTGGGGCTATCTGGCAAGCGGCAACTACTTCGACGTGCTCGGGGTTGAACCTGTGCTGGGACGATTTTTCCATCAGGGTGACGACGTGCGGGTTGGGGGGAGCCCGTACGCAGTGTTGAGCTACAACTCGTGGCAGGCGCGGTTTGGCGGCGATCGATCGATTGCAGGTCGCACGGTCCGAATCAACGGGCTTTCGTATACGGTACTCGGAGTCGCACCGTCCGGGTTCCATGGCACGGAGCTGTTCTACTGGCCGGAGCTGTGGGTTCCGATGACCATGGAGCCGCTGATTGAAGCCGGAAATCCGTGGCTCGATAACAGATACGAACGCAATACATGGATCGTGGGACGGCTGAAGGCCGGCGTTCCACGACGCGAGGCTAGTGACGATCTCAACAGAATCGCGAAAGAGCTCGCGCGGCAATTTCCGGATATTGATTCGGGAGTGCGGATTAAGTTATCGCAGCCCGGATTAGCGGGTAGTGCAATGCGAGGGCCCGTGGAAGCGTTTACGTTCGCCGTGCTTCTTCTTGCAGCTCTTGTGCTGTTGACCGCTTGCGCGAATTTGGCTGGACTGATGCTCGCGCGCGCGGCCGACCGCCAACGTGAAACAGCGATCCGGCTGTCCATCGGTGCGGGGCGAGGCCGCCTGATGCTGCAGGCGCTTACGGAATCCATGCTGCTAGCTGCGGCGGGCGGTCTCGCCGGATGCGTGTTGGCTGTGGTTCTGTCGCGGCTGCTCACCCAGTGGCGCGCTCCGCTTGATTTTCCGGTGCAGTTCGATGTCCGTCCGGATTGGCCGGTGTTCGCGTTCGCCGCTCTCGTGTCGATTGCGACCGGCCTGCTATTCGGGTTGTTCCCCGCGCTGAAATTGTCGCGGGCAGACGTAAACAGCGTTCTAAAAGGCGGCGTCGCAATGCCGGTCTTGAAGAATAGATATTCGTTCGCGTTTCGCGATGTTCTCCTAATTGCTGAGATAGCGCTCTGTTTCCTCTTGGTGTTCGCTTCACTTCTTGCTGTACGCGGCCTTCAGCGCGCTCTCACCATGCCCATCGGAATGGATCCGGAGAACGTCAGCACGGCAGCCTTCGATTTAGGGCTCGCTGGATACACCGAGACGCAAGGCAAGGTTTTTCAAAAACGTGTTTTGGAAAGCGTAAAAGCTATACCTGGTGTTATTTCCGCCGCTTATGCGAATTCGTTGCCCTTGAGCATCGATGAGTCGAATAAGAGTGTTTCAGGTAGTGACGAAGCGGCCGTGCGAAGCCGGGATACCATAGGCGCGAATTATTATGACATTTCTCCGGGTTTGCTATCGACTATCGGCGTGCCGCTTCTCCAAGGCCGCGATTTCGATGAGCGCGACGATACTCATGCGCCGCTCGTCGCGATTGTCAACGAAACGTTCGCGCGAATTGTTATGCGAACGGCAAAGCCGGTCGGAAAAACTTTCCGAATGGGTTTCAAAGGGCCTCTAATTCAAGTGATTGGGCTAGTGCGGGATGGCAAGTACGTGAGCTTGACCGAATCTCCTGATCCCGCAATGTTTTTGCCCATCGCACAAGAGTACAACCCGACCACAACGTTCGTTGTCAGGTCACGCACGCCCGCTGCGGAAATGGTCCGTGAAGTGCGACGAAAGATTTTCGCATTGGACCCGCGGCTTCCTATATATGGAACCGGAAGTCTGACTCAGATGCTTGGGTTCGCATTATTTCCAATGCACGCTGCCGCCGTCGCATTAGGTGCGTTCGGAGTGTTGGCTATCATCTTGGCCATTACGGGAATCCACGGGCTGGTTGCGTATGCAGTCGCCCGCCGAACTCGCGAGCTTGGAATCCGGATCGCGCTGGGTGCGCAGCCGTCCGCGGTGCTCTGGCTAGTAATGCAAAAGCTCGCGCTGATTTTGGCAATCGGCCTGACGATTGGCGCTGCCCTCGCGATCGTTGCCGGTCCGCCGCTCCGTGCTGTGATCTATGGAGTGTCACCCCGAGACTTGCCGGCATTCGTCACCGTCGTGATCGACACTCGTTTTCGCGGCGGCGCTATCCTGCTGGCGGCCGGTTGTCCGAGCCTTGCGAACAGATCCGAATACAACGTTGCGATACGAGTGAGCCCTGGCGCTTTGTTTGGACGATTCGAGCACGCTCGAGGAGGGCGATTCGGCTGTACACTGGTTTCAACCAAAGTCATGTCGTTCCAGTTGACGCGTCCGGAACGGCTGAAGTTTTGAGGTACCAAACTGGCGCCTCAAACGGCCGAGGAAGATCCCCGGCGCCCGATCGGGTTTCCAACCGGCGAATGAAGTGCTCACTTCAGTGGTTTACCTTCGAGCGTTTCAACGGGCGTCGTTTTGAAGGTGCGGCCGGAGAACGCTTCCCAGCCGCGCCGCGATAGATCCCAATAAATTAAATACCCCGCCACGCTGGCGATTACGAGCAGAAGTATTCCGCTGATCCAGTGCATGAGCACAAGCTTTCCGATCCCGAACAATGACCCGTATACCAGGACGCATCCCATAATCCAGTCGAACGTATTGCCTCCCAGGTCGCGGGCGCGCGGGATGTCGGGCGCTTGATCCGCAATCCGTTCCCAGCCGTATGCGGAGGGCTGAATTCGGCGATAAAACGCCAGCAGCGTTTCGTTGGTCTCGGGTTTCGTTGCGAAAGTGACGGCCAGCCAAACGGCGGTGGTGATGGCTGTGGTCAGCAGAAAGTGCTTGGCGGAAACAACCATATCGCTTCCGGTCATGGGGATGCTGTTCAGCGCGAGAGAGGCGGCGAATGCGACCGCCATGGCACTGATTTCACTCCACGCGTTGATGCGCCACCAATACCAGCGAAGCAAGTAGACCGCTCCCGTCCCGGCGCCGGTCTCGAGCAACAGGCGCCATGCCGACGCGATGGACGTCATATTCGCGGCCGCGAGGCCAGAGAGCAGCACCAAAATAACGATCACGATTTTGCTGACCAGCACATAGTGGTGTTCCGAAGCGCGGCGCACCAAAAATCGCCTGTAGAAGTCGTTAATGAGATAGGAAGTTCCCCAATTTAACTGCGTTCCGACCGTCGACATGAATGCGGCCAAGAATGCCGCCACCATCAGGCCGCGCAAGGCGGGCGGGAGAAAATCGCGGAGCACCATCACGTAACCCTGTTCGGGTTGCGCCGCGAACTGCGCACTGGGATGAAGTCCGCCCTGCGGAGAATAGACGGCGAGCGCCACGAGTCCGGTAATGATCCATGGCCAGGGACGAAGCGCGTAATGAGCAACGTTAAACCACAGCGTTGCGCCCAGCGAGTGCTTTTCGTTTTTCGCGCTGAACATGCGCTGCGCGACATAGCCGCCACCGCCCGGCTCGGCGCCCGGATACCAGTCTGCCCACCACTGCACGGCCAGGTACGTGAAGAAACAGATCAACGGTAAGGTCCAGAGTGCGTCCGATGTCCAGCCTGCGCGCAGGTTGAATGAGGGCACGAAGGCGAGCAACGACCCAGCGTTGACGCCGGGCTGATGTGTGTTCCGAGCAACGGCGGAGAGTTGCAGCTCGAGTGCGTGCATCCCGCCAAGTTTCGCGACCGCCGCCCAGGCGAGCACCACGATCATCGCCATCTTCAGCACAAACTGAAACAGATCCGTTACCAACACGCCCCAGAGCCCGCCGATGAATGTGTAGATTCCGGTAAACGGAACGAGGATCAGAATGCAGATCAGCAGAGCCGTTCGTTCGGGCGGTCCCAGCGTGTAGTGGAAAATCGCCTGGCCGCCGGCGGTGAGCGAAAGAACTCTGCCCTGTGCAATCGCGGAGCCGAGAAGCACGGTGATGATGTCGACCATCGCCTTCGTGACCCAGCCGAGAATCAGGCAGTTCATGAACAGACCCAGATAAACAGCCCGAAACCCGCGAAGGAACGCGGCCGGCCGGCCGCCGTAACGAATTTCGGAGAGCTGCACGTCCGTCAGGATCTCGGCTCGACGCCAATACCGGGCGAAAAAGAAAACCGTCATCATGCTGCTGAGGCAGAGGGCCCACCATAGCCAGTTCCCCGCGATTCCGTAGCGTGCGACCAAGCCGCTGACAAACAGAGGCGTGTCCGCTGCGAATGTCGTCGCAACCATGGAGGTACCTGCGAGCCACCACGAAACGTTGCGTCCCGAAATGAAAAACTCTTCCGTGCTGCCGGATGATCGGCTTCGGTAATACAGGCCGATCAGCAAGTTTGCCAGCAGATAGGCGCCGATAACAAGCCAATCCGTAGAAGTCAGGGGCATGAAAGACTAGCCTAACGCATTTCGTCACTTGGGCGATATACAATGATGACGTATATCTATGCAGGTTTCCAAATGGGGAAATAGTCTGGCCGTCCGGCTGCCCGCCGCAGTTGTCGAAGCGCTCGGCCTCAAAGAGGGCGACGAAATCGAAATCAGTATTGCCGGGAGGCACGACTTCAAGGTGGCGCGCGACCGCAGCCGTGAAAAGGCGCTCGCGTCGCTTCGTCGCCTGGCACGACCTTTGCCTCGTGGTTTCAAGTTCGATCGCGAAGAGCTGAATGAACGATAAGCCGTTCCTCGACACAAACGTGCTGATCTATGCTGTTGCCGAAGGTGACCCCCGTGCCGATATCGCGAGAACGCTCGTTGCCAGGGAGGCGCAATCTCGGTGCACGTTCTCAATGAGTTCGTCGCGGCTGGCGCGCCGCAAATACAAGATGTCCTGGGCAGAAGTTCGGGAAGCGCTCGCGGATTTTCGGATCCTGTGCCCGGAACCGGTGCCCATCACCATCGAGACGCATAAATCGGCGCTTGGAATTTCGGAGCGGTATGGTTACCGCATCTACGATTCGCTCGTTATTGCCGCCGCGCTCCAGGCAGGCTCGAATACGCTGTATTCGGAAGACATGCACGCTAGCCACAAGATCAAAGATCTCACGATTCGCAATCCGTTCCGCTCCAGTTAGCGGACCTATGCATCTTGCGCACGATGCTTACGTGATCTATTTTTTCCGGAGTATCAAGAACGTGGACAGAATCGAACCCTTCGGCGCTTAGGCCGGAGATCGAGCAACCGAGCTGCTCCGATTGGCACTCAATCGCGTTGAGATCGAGGCGGCGATCTGAACGCGTCTCATTTCTCGAGGCGCAGACCGAGCCGTCGACATTCAAAACAATGCCGATCACCGGCATCCCATGCTCGCGCGCGATGGCGAGAAGCGGCTGGCGCGCGTGCGGCTGCACATTCGTCGCATCGATGACCGTCAAACGTCGGCGCCTGAGGCGCTGCCAGAGAATACGACGCAAAATCTCGAATGCGGCTTCGGTTGCGGACTGATCGTTCGGGTCGTCACTGACTAGAGCCCGGCAATGATCAGACGATAGGATCTCCGTCGACGCGAAATGCCGCGCCGCAAACGTCGATTTTCCCGACCCGGAGGGCCCGATGAGCAGAACGAGCGAAGGCTGTGGAATGGCGATATTCAAAAGGGGCGGTGTTTCCAGATTCTCACGATGAGCGGTCGCGTGAGATGCTGTTATTCTCACGAGTGCATGAGCGGGCTTGTTCTCGATGGAAAGAAAACCAGCCGCGACATTCAAGAGGAGCTGCGGCCGCGGATCGAGGCGCTTCGGGCGAAGGGCCAGGCGCCCGACACTCGCGGTGGTGCTGGTTGGCCAAAATCCCGCCTCGCAAATCTACGTTCGGAATAAGGTCAAAACCTGCCGGGAGTTGGGGATACGAAAGCCTAGACGAAACTCCCCCTGAAAGTGTCAGCACCGAAGAGCTGCTGGGCATCATTCAAAAGTTTAATAAAAATCCGCAAGTTGATGGAATATTGGTGCAAACTCCCCTTCCGAAGCACATCGACACAGAGCGCATTTTTGAGGCAGTCGATCCCGCCAAGGACGCGGATGGGTTCCATCCGGTGAATGTCGGTCACTTGGTTGCAAACCGGCCAGCGCCGCGCGCATGCACACCGGCAGGAATTCTCGAGTTGTTGAAGCGCTACGACATCCCGATGACCGGCAAGCGAGCAGTGGTGGTGGGCCGCAGCGACATTGTCGGGAAGCCGATGGCGCTCATGCTGCTGCACGAGAGCGCGACGGTTACAATTTGCCACTCGCGAACGCAAAATCTCGCGGAAGAATGCCGGCGCGCCGACATTCTGGTTGCTGCGCTCGGCAAGCCTGCGGCCATAACAGCCGATTATCTGAAGCCCGGCTGCGTGGTTGTAGACGTCGGGATCAATCGCATCACGGATGGAGATGAAGGACAGCGGCTGTTTGCCCATGATCCGGACCGGCTTCGTGGCTTCGAGAGAAACGGCTACGTTTTGGTCGGGGACGTAGATCCGTTGGCAATGCGCGAGATCTCGTCTGCATACACGCCTGTCCCGGGAGGCGTTGGTCCCTTAACGATCGCGATGCTGATGGCGAACACCGTCGGGTTGGCGGAGCGACGGCGAGCGTGCAATGGCAAATGCTAACGGTCGGCCTCACTGGCGGATACGCGAGCGGAAAGAGTTTCGTCGCGGGGGAGCTCGAGCGGCTGGGATGCCGGATCATTTACGCTGACCACCTTGGTCATGCGGTGCTGGACCGCGGCGGCGAAGCGTATGCGCCCACCGTGGATGCGTTCGGACCGGAGATTTTGCTGCCGGACAGCTCTATAGATCGAAAAAAACTGGCGTCGCTGGTCTTCCACTCGCCGGAGCTCCTAGCGAAATTGACAGGTTTTGTGCATCCCGCGGTGATTCGGCTCGAATCGCAAATGCTACAGGAGTTCGAAGCGCAGAGTCCGAACGGCATTGCGGTGATCGAGGCCGCTATTCTGGTGGAAACTGGCCGCTATAAAGCCTTCGACCGGCTTGTGCTGACTGCATGCAGTGAAGAAACACAGGTGACTCGCGCGATGAAGCGGGATGGAGTGACGCGACAAGAGGTGCTCGAGCGGACCGCGAATCAAATGCCGCTGGACGAAAAAAAGAGATACGCGGATTACGTGATCTCGACCGACGGACCGAAAGAAGCGACTGCCGTTCAAGTGCGGCAGGTGTATGAGCAACTAAAAGAGGCCGCTCGAAGCCAGCACGCATGAGATCGCGAACGTTCGTTCTGGCCGCTCTGATTGGGTTCGCGTTCGTCTGGGTGACATCGCGATCGAACTGGCGCCTTCGCGAGATTGCGGCGCCGCTGTTCCATGCTGGCCTTACCTGGTCGGAGCCGGCTACAGTTCAAAGCGCCGGACTGAGGCCGGAGGAAGAGAACAATATCGAGGTTTACAGGTCGGCGCGCGAAGCCACAGTTTATATCACGAGCACTGCGGTGCGGCGTGATTTTTTCTACGGATCCGTTGCATCCCGAAGCCTCGGTTCAGGATTTTTGATCAACGATCAGGGTTTCATCCTGACGAATTTTCACGTGATCTCGGGCAGCAGCCGCATTCAAGTGACGTTGTCTGACCAGACGCAGTACAACGCGCTTGCCATCGACACGGACCGATCGGATGATCTCGCGCTCATCAAAATCAGCCCCAAAAGAAAACTGCCGTTCTTGAGACTGGGCGATTCGGAGCACCTGCTGGTCGGTCAGAAGGTCCTTGCGATTGGGAATCCGTTTGGCTTGGAAGGGACGTTAACGACGGGCGTTGTGAGCTCCATTGGCAGAGCGATCGACAGCGAAGAGAACGAGCACCTGCTGGGCATGATTCAAACCGATGCCGCGATCAATGGCGGGAACAGCGGCGGTCCTCTGCTTGATTCGAGCGGTAATGTGATCGGCATCAACACGGCCATTGTTGGCCGCACGAATTTGGGTATCGGCTTCGCTCTCCCGATCAATCGTGCGAAAGCTTTGTTGAGCGATTACCAGGCGGGCCGGATCACGGAACGGCCTAGGATCGGTGTAACGACCGAATACGTCGCCGGTGATTTGGCGGATGCTTTGGGCCTGCCCCGGCGGGGAGGGTTGCTGGTTCAGCGGGTGACGCCGGGCTCTTCGGAGGATGTGGCAGGCGTGCGCGGCGCGCGCGAGGTGGTGGCGGTGGGCAACGTGGAACTGGGAATCGGCGGCGATTTGATTATCGCCATCGATGGGCAGCCAGTCGACCGTGAAGATGCGATGGTACGCGCGATGTCGCGCAAGCGGATAGGCGACACAATTGTCCTAAGGATCGTGCGGAATGGCCGCGTTTTCGACTTACCGGTTCGATTACGGCGCGCAGCGGCGGAGGGAAGCTGATCGCGGTTACTCCGCAGTCGCGAATGGGCTGAAATTCGTGTCGTAATCGAAGTAGTCGACGCGCTCCGTCCTTTTCAGGAAATTCACGATTGCGTACGTGACGGGCGTCATGACGGTCTCATAGATCACCTTGGCGACATAGCCGGCGACGATAAGTCGAAGAATGACGCTCACTGGCCGCATCCCATAAAATGCGGCGAACATGACAACAGTTGTATCGACTCCCTGTCCGACGACAGTGGAGCCGATCGTTCTGGTCCACAGGTATCTCCCTCCGGTCAGCAGCTTCATTTTGGCGAGCGTGAACGAGTTTGCAAATTCACCGCACCAATAGGCGAGCAGGCTGGCGGCCACGATGCGGCCAACGGGCATAAAGATACTTGCGAATGCGGCTTGATCTTTGTATTCGGGGGCGGGCGGAATCTTAACGGCGATGAAGCTGATTGCGACGAGTAGAAACGATGCGAAGAAACCATACCAGATGGCGCGGCGCGAGGCGCCGTACCCGTACACTTCCGTGAAGATGTCGCCGAATATGTAGGTGATGGGAAAGAGCATCTGCGCGCAGCTAATCCGAAGCCCGCCAATCGCAAAGAATTTGACAGCGACGATATTCGAAATCACCAGAATGACGACGAACAGCGTGATGAGGCTGTCCAGATACTTGTAGCGGGGATCGCTTCGAAGAAGCGAGGAGAGGCTGTGATCTTCGGTTTCGCGCATCCTGGGATGCACCGATTATAGACACACGCAAGTCCCTGATAAAGAAAGCGATGGAAGTACTGCCAGCTATAATCGGAACGTGTCACGCGCGCGAGCCGCGGGCTCGGTCACACTGGTGACGCTGCTTGTTGTGGCGGCGTGCGGAACAGACGCGAGGAGCAAGGAGAAAGTCCAGCAAGCCATTTTGCAGCGTCTTCAGACGAGGTCCGGGCTTGACTTGAGCCAACTGGATGTGACAACGACCTCGGTTTCTTTCGACAAGAACATAGCGCACGCCACGATGGTGTTCCATCCAAAGAACGACAGCCGCGTGAACAGCGGCATGACGATGACGTACACGCTCGAAAACCATGATGGGAACTGGGTCGTGACACACGTTGGAGATTCACAAGGACGCGGAGCGACCACCGGTATGCGGCAGTCAGCCGATCAGCTTCCGCCCGGTCATCCGCCTATTGACTCCGCAGCTCCTGACCCGAACAGGCACACTCAATGAAAACTGTAGCCGTTTTGGGCGGTGGCCCCGCGGGCGCGACTGCGGCTGAGCGGCTGGCTCGCGCCGGCCTGACCACAATCATCATCGACGAGAAACTGGCGTGGGAAAAGCCGTGTGGCGGGGGCATTACATACAAGGCGTATTCGCAATATCCGTACCTGATTGACAACGATACACCGAAGAAGCTGGTTACGGATACGTGTTTGGCTGCCCCTAAATCGGGGAGCTTCACGATGGCGCTTGCGCGGCCGCTTGTCATCTACTCGCGGGTGGATCTCAACGGGATGCTGCTGAAACGGGCGGAAACGGCTGGCGCGCAGATCGAGAAGGAACGTGTACTGGGTCTCGACCGCACGTCATCGGGCTGGTGGATACGAACGCGCTCCGGAAGATTACACGCCGACTACTGCGTTGTCGCGACGGGGGCGCGGAATCCGCTGCGCGATGTCGGCACGCAATATACGGCGCAAGACACGATGTACGCGCTGGGCTATTGGGTTCCGGCGGATCAGGCGCATATCGATATTCAATTCCTTCCGAAGCTAGAGGGATACATCTGGGTGTTCCCGCGAAGCGGCCATTTGTCGGTAGGAATTTGCGGAAAGAGCGAATCCGCACAGTGCTTACGCACGCGCCTTGAGCGCTACATGGACGAGAAGGGAATTTGCCGTAAAGAAGCGAAATTCTACGGGCATATGCTGCCCGCGCTGGAATCGCATGGCTGGCGGAACAACCGTCTGGCGGGCGATGGGTGGCTTGCTGTGGGCGACGCCGGAGGACTTGTCGATCCAATTACCGGCGAAGGCCTCTACTACGCAGTGCGTTCGGGTGATTTGGCGAGCCAGGTGGTTTTAAACGAGCAAGAGCCGGAGAAGAAAGCAGAGAGTTACCGGCAACTGGTTGCTCGTGATTTCGGTCTCGACCTGACGTACGGAGCTGGTTTGGCGAAGCGGCTGTTTTGTGGGGTCATGTGTTTCGGCGCGGTCCCCACGCGCATGATCGAATTCATGATGCGCAGCCCGAAATTCTGCGAGATCATGCAAGATCTGTTTGCAGGCACGCAGCCGTATCTGGGATTGAAGAGCCGCCTGCTGCGCAATGTCAACACCACGCTGCACGAAATTCTGATGAGCTTTCTGTTCCGCACGTTGATACTCGGCCAAACGCGAGTATGAACATCGCTCAGTCGGAAGCGTTGTTCGCGCGGGCACAGAAATCGATTCCAGGCGGGGTGAACTCGCCCGTTCGCGCGTTTCGAGCGGTGGGTGGAACGCCGCGGTTCATCGCGCGAGGCGAAGGCTCCCACATCTACGACGTTGACGGAAACGAATACATCGACTACGTCTGTTCGTGGGGGCCGCTAATAACCGGGCACAGGCCGAAACCGGTGATCGATGCGATCGCATCCGTGCTTGAAATCGGCACGAGTTTTGGCGCGCCTACCGGGCGTGAAGTGGAGCTTGCGGAACTGATTATCGACGCGGTTCCATCGGTCGAAGCTGTAAGGCTTGTGAACTCGGGGACGGAAGCATCCATGAGCGCTTTGCGCCTCGCGCGCGGCTTCACAGGACGAGATCTGACCATGAAGTTCGAAGGTTGCTACCACGGTCATGTCGATTCGCTGCTGGTGAAGGCCGGTTCGGGGATCGCGACGTTAAGCCTGCCTGATACGGCCGGCGTTCCGCGTTGTTTCTCCGAAACGACGTTAGCGGTCCCGTTCAACGATCTCGATGGCGTGGAAGACGCATTTCGAAAGCAGGGCGACAGGATTGCCGCGGTGATTGTGGAACCTGTGGCAGGTAACATGGGCTGCATTCCTCCCGTGCCTGGGTTCCTCGAAGGCTTACGACGACTGACGGAGCAGTACGGGGCAGTGTTCATCCTGGACGAGGTGATGACAGGGTTCCGTTTGAGCCGCGGAGGAGCGCAGCAGCTCTATGGCATTCAGCCGGATCTCACGCTCCTCGGCAAGATCATCGGCGGGGGTCTTCCGTTGGCGGCTTACGGAGGCCGCAGCGACATTATGCATAAGGTCGCGCCGACAGGACCGGTGTATCAGGCGGGAACGCTTTCGGGCAATCCGGTGGCGGTTTCCGCCGGCATCGCAATGCTCCGATATCTGGAAGCGCATCCCGAGATCTACGACGCCCTGGAACGGCTCACAGCCGAGTTGACCGCGGATGTGCCGTCGAACATTTGCGTCAATCGTGCGGGCTCAATGCACACATTCTTTTTTCAACGGGGGCCCATTGAGAATTACGAACAAGCGAGGCGCTCCGATACGGCGGCTTTCGGGAGGTTTTTTCATCATCTGCTCGACCGGGGGGTTTATTTTCCGCCGTCACAGTTTGAGGCGGGATTTGTGTCGGCCGCCCACACCTCTGAAGACATCGCGTACACGACGGAAGCCATCGCGGCCTTCTTTGACTGACACGCGTCTTTGATGTCCGAACGAAAACGCGTTCTCATCACCGGAGCAGCGAAACGTATTGGACGCGTTATTGCGATTGAGCTTTCACGACGCGGTTTTGATGTGGCGATCCACTACAACACGTCGCAAGCGGCAGCCGAGGAAGTTTCGCGTGAATGCAACGGAGCGCCGGCTGTTTCAGGCGGATCTTGCAAGCGTCGCCCAGATTCGGCGGCTGTTCCGGGAGGCTCGGGAACGGTTTGGCATCCTCGATTGCCTGGTGAACAACGCGGGCCGGTTTACTAGCTTCGACCCGCTCGAGATCACCGAAGAGGATTGGGATTTCATTCACGATGTCAACCTGAAGGCCGTCTTTTTCTGTTGCCAGGAAGGCGCGAAGCAAATGAGGGAAGCGGGCGCGGGCCGAATCGTTAATATCAGCTCGCTGGGCGGCATTCGCGCCTGGGCGGAGCATGTTCATTACTGCGCTTCGAAGGCGGGCGTGATCATGCTGACCAAGGCGCTTGCGAAGGCGCTTGCCCCGGCGATTGCTGTGAATTCTGTCGCGCCCGGCGTCATCTCCTTCGGCGATGACGACGAGGAAAGCCGAAAGATGATTCACGCGACTCCGATGCGCCGCGCAGGGAAGGCGGAGGAAGTTGCGGACGCGGTGCACTTCTTCCTTACCGCGCCCGAATTCATTACGGGACAGATTCTGGCGGTCGATGGCGGATTGAGCGAGCGCTAAAGGCGATCACCCCTATTGCGCCACGCTGAAGAACCCGGACTCGCTCGCATACATAAACACCAGGTTGTCTCCATCGCTACCGATCAACATCGGCGTGAATTTGTACCCGCCCATCGGCGGAACGCTGACCGGCATCCACCGGGAAGAAGAACGATCCAGGATATAGGTCGTCCGGTCGCCGGGCGGGTGGTCAACAGATACCGCAGCAGCGCCGCTGCTTGTCATCGCCAGTTCTTCCGCGAGGTCAGATCTTGAGTTGGTTGGCGCGCCCGGGTACGTCTTCATCGTCATCGTGTCAAGGAGAATCTCGGTATACATTGGCGGGTTCCATGATCGCGGACCGTACCAGCCTAATCTGTTTTGGGTCGCGACAAGGAGACTATGACCGATACGGAAGTAGTCATCGCGGGTGAATTGAGATTGTGGAAAGGCCGAGCCGATCAAATTTCCCGCTCTATCGAAATGCCTCACGACATGCGCTTCTTTGTTCACGGCGGGGTCCTCGTGGTCCAAGTTGACCATTTCATATCCTAACGTCCAGATGGTGCCATCGGGCGCGACCGCAAGCTTATAAGGAAAATAATGACCCGTGCGCACCAGGTGCTGAATCTTTCCGTCGGCAGAAGTCCAGGCCAGAAAGGGGGCGACCACGCGTGGCTCCGTCTCGGTTTGCCCCGAGAACACAATCGTGCCATCCGCCTCCCGATCGTAATCGAATGTGTAAAAGTTGGTGGATTCGGGATTTCGGAACTGCGCTGTGTCCGTCCATCTCCCCTCGCGATTCAAGGTGTAGAACACCGGCGGCATTCCGCCCATCCCATCAATGAGCAAATAGGCGCCGCAGCGCCACCGGTAAACCCAGTGTCCGTTGATCTCATCGATCCGATCGGTGCTGCTTTGCCGGACCAAATGAATGCCGGGGCCATCCGCTTTCGCGACAATCCAGGTCAAAGCAGAGGCGCAGGAAAACATGAGCACGAAAGGCTTGAAATTCATTCTGTTCCTCCTGTTCGTGGTCGATCAGACGACCGGTCAATAGGTCGAAAGTCGGGGGCGGTCGACGCCGGCGACGCTACTTAACGTTATCAGGAAATCGGAGTCGTCGGATTAGGAACGAACTCAGATCGCGCGGCCTTCGAAAAAGGCGTCTTGCTGGTGAACGATCGAAGGCGGGTTTGTGAACACGATCGACACGACGTCGAATCGGACCTGATTCCAGGCAATGCCGGCGCGGGTGGCGTAACTGCGGGCGGCGCGCGTAATGCGCTTTTGCTTTTCTGGATCGATGGCGCGGTCGGGGCTGCCGAATTCCGCCGAGTTTCGGGACTTCACTTCAACGAATACGACCGTGTCTCCATCGCGTGCGACGATGTCGACCTCGGAGTCTCCACTGCTGGGGCGGTAATTTCGGGCAATGACGGTGAGGCCAGGCGTTACGAAGATAACGGTGCGCGAGATCCTCGCCCCGGCGGCCGAGCGCCGCGTCCGCCGAAAGCGCGTGACGCTCACGTGCTTGGCGCGCCGCATCGCTCAGCTTCCATAGGAGCTGCCTGGGATGGATGAACCCATGGGCTCTTTGACCGTTTCCACCTGCCATTCGATGACTTTGCCTCGGATGAGATAGCACAGGTAAAACTCCCAAAACCGCCGGAATCGCACGGAGCGATTCACCAGGAGCTCGAAACCGAGGTATCTCCACAAAGCAAGTAACTTGACCCGCGTTGAAATCTCACGGAAACGCGCGCCGGAATAATAGCCGAATCCGCCGTGGTTCTCTCCGAAGAAGCGGAGGGAAAAGCTGTTTAAATGCCAGCGGTGGGTGGGGTCGCAAAACGAGCTGAAATCTGTGTAATGCGGCGTAACGATGATGGCGCGGCCACCCGGGGCGAGCAGCCGGTAGAATTCTTCCATGGCGCGTATCACGTCGGAGACGTGCTCGATGACATGCGTTACGCGCAGCTCGCGAAACGCGTTATCGCGGAACGGATACGGGAAATGGTCGAGGTCAGCCAGGACGTCGGCGTGAGTGCCGGGATTGCGATCGATACCGATGGCGCCCGGGTATTTATTGCGGCCGCAGCCGACGTCCAGAACCGGAAGCCGATCGAGTGAAGCGGCCGTTCGAAGCGGGGCCGCGATACCGGAAGTCAGCGTTCCAAAGCCCGCAGACACTGCTCCAGTGTATCGACTGCAAAGTCCACCTGATCACGCGTGATCACCAGAGGCGGACTGAGGCGGAGACTGTTCGGCCCGCAGCCGAGGATCAGCAACCCGCGCTCAAACGCCATCATCTCGACCTGATCGCGCAGATCGGGGGCGCGCTCTTTTGTTTGCTTGTCGTGCACGATCTCGATGCCGATCATCAGCCCGAGTCCACGGACGTCGCCCACGTATTTGAAGCGTTGCGGCCAATCGCGCATGCGATCCATCAGGCGCGCGCCCATGTTCGCCGCGTTTTGGATCAGACTCTGCTCGAGCAATTCGATGGTGGCGAGCGCGGCCGCAACCGAAACCGGGTTGCCGCCAAACGTTGAAGCGTGCGCGCCGGGTTTCCAATCCATGACTTCGGCCCGGGCGATGGTTGCGCCGAGCGGCATGCCGCTGGCGATTCCTTTGGCAACTGTGATGATGTCGGGAACCACGCCGAAATGCTCCGACGCAAACATCCGGCCCGTGCGGCCCATGCCGCACTGCACTTCGTCATGGATCAAAAGAATGCCATGTTTATCGGCTAGCCGCCGGAGTTCCTGGTGAAAGCTCTTCGGCGGAATGAGGTAGCCGCCCTCGCCTTGAATCGGCTCGACTACGATGCCCGCGACTTCTTCGGGCGGCAGAATTGTCCTGAACAACTGCTCTTCGATGATGCTGACGCATTCGGCGCCATAGCTCGCTGGATCTTTGCCCTCGGGCGAGCGATAGGGATACGGGAATGGGACGTGATACACGGGCAAGGTCGGGTGGAACCCGCGACGCTGCGTTACTTTGCTCCCGGTGAGCGAAAGGGAACCCATTGTGCGGCCATGAAAACCGCCGTAGAAGGCGATGAACTTGTCGCGCCCGGTCTTATAGCGCGCCAATTTGATCGCGGCCTCGACAGCCTCCGTTCCGGAGTTCCCGAAGTACACTCGCTTGCGAGCGGTCCCCGGCGCGATCGACGCCAGCTTCTCGCCGAGCGTGACCATGCTTTCGTAATAGAAGTCCGTTCCGGACATATGCAGGAACTCGGAAGCCTGCTTCTGGATGGCGCTCACGACATTGGGATGTGCGTGACCGGTTGCAGCCACGGCGATTCCAGCGTTGAAATCGAGAAACTGATTTCCGTCGACATCTTCGACGACGGCGCCCTTGCCGCGCTTCATCACGAATGGATAGCAGCGCGTATAAGACGGCGACAGGACCTCACGGTCTCTTTCAATGATTTGCTTGGCCTTGGGTCCCGGGAGCGAGGTGACAAGGTTCGGCAACAGCGGATTGACAGCAGTCTCAATCGGCATGAAAAACTCCTTTAATGTACTTGAATCAAATAGAAAACAGACTAACGATGAACGCGCAAACGGCGGTGTTAGTCGGAGCCGAAGAGGGAAGGACGGCTGTTGGCAGGAATCGCCATATATCCAGTGTAGTCGAAAACGAGCCGCGGCTACAATAGGGCGATGCCGGAGGATAAAACAATTCCGCCGAACTTCGAGGCGAGTTTGCAGGAGTTGGAGCGCATCGTTAAAGAACTGGAAAAAGGTGATTTACCTCTGGAGCAAAGCCTTTCGTTATTCGAGAATGGGATGCGGCTGAGCACGGAATGCAAGCGGCAACTCGAAGAGGCGGAATCGCGGATCGAGATCCTCATTAAGCGGGGCTCGGAGATGGTCGCGGCGCCGTTTAGCCCAGAAGAGCCCAGCCGATGACCGAGACGGATCGAATAAGCCTGCAGACGTATTTTGCAGAGCAAGTCAAGAGGATTGATGCAGCGCTGGACGAGGTGGTGCCGGCCGAGACCGTCGACCCGGTTTCGATTCATCGGGCCATGCGATACAGTCTGTTTGCGGGTGGCAAGCGCATTCGCCCTGTTCTGGCGATTGCCTCGGCGCGGGCGGTTTCGGATGCGCCGGAGGGGATCGAGCAGGCGGCGGCGACGCTCGAGCTGGTTCATACGTACTCGCTGGTTCATGACGATTTGCCTGCGCTCGATAACGACGATTTGCGTCGGGGGCGCCCCACGTGCCACAAAATGTTCGGCGATGCGCTGGCGATTCTGGCGGGCGATGCGCTGCTTACGCTTGCGTTCGAGGTTCTGAGCCGTTTGCCGAACGTGGGATCGGAACGAAGAATACGGCTGGTAGAGGAGTTGTCCCGGGCCGCTGGAACCGTGGGCGGGATGATTGGCGGACAAGTGAATGATCTGGAGGGCGTGCATCAGACGCCCACGCCTGTGCTGCTCGAATCGATACATCGCGCCAAGACTGGGGCATTACTTCGGGCAAGTGTGAGGATGGGCGCGATCTATGCGGGCGCGAATGACTCGCAATTGGCCGCGCTATCGGAGTACGGCGAGCATGTCGGTCTGGCGTTTCAGATTATCGATGATGTTTTGGACGTGGAGCAATCATCAGAAGCGCTCGGCAAAACCGCTGGAAAAGATGAGGCGCAGGAGAAGATCACGTTTCCCGCGGTGTATGGACTCGCGGCTTCGCGAGAGATGGCGGAAGAGCAACGATCGCGAGCCCGTCGGGCTCTGGAAGCATTTGGCGAACGCGCGGAACGCTTGCGTGAAATTGCGGATTTCGTAGTGAGCCGCAAAGCCTGAGAGGCATGGCTGCGCCTCGACCCCGCACGGCAAAGAAGCAACGCCTGGACGTCGCGCTGGTAGAGCGTGAACTTGTGGATTCGCGCGAAAAGGCGCAAGCGTTGATTCTGGCCGGCAAGGTAATGGTGGACGGCCAGAAGGCCTCGAAACCCGGCGCAGGCGTGACGGATGAATCCCGTGTCGAGGTACAGAGCCCGCTGCCATACGTCAGCCGCGGCGGTTTCAAATTGGAAGCGGCGCTCCGGGAGTTCCATATCGCGGTGAGCGGTAAGGTGTGTCTGGATATCGGGACATCCACCGGAGGGTTCACCGATTGCTTACTGCAGCACGGCGCGGCGCGGGTTCATGCGGTGGATACGGGCGCGGGGCAAATCGATTGGAAACTGCGGGTCGATCCGCGAATTGTTCTCCATGAACGGGTGAATGCGCGCTACCTGACGTTCGATGAGATCGGCGAAGCTGGCGGACGTGGTGGTTTGTGATGTGAGCTTTATCTCGGTGACGCTGCTGATCCCGGCTCTGGTTCCATTAGTCGCGGCTGAGGGCGATTGGGTGGTGCTGATTAAGCCTCAATTCGAGGTGGGGCGCGAATCGGTTGGCGCGGGGGGCATTGTGCGGGATCCGGCACTGCATCGGGCGGCTTGTGATCGCATATCGTCTGCGATTGAGGCGGCTGGATTCGAGACCCAGATTATGGAGAGTCCGATTCTGGGCGCGGAAGGGAACCGGGAATTCCTGTTGCACGCGCGACGTGCGCTGAGCGGGGCACGCCAAGTATAGTCAAGTTAACCTAAATTCTGCGTCGAGTCGCGAAGCCATGCAGCAGATCGCCACGGTTGGCATCATCTCGAAACCGAACATTGCGAAGGCGGCGGAAATCGTTTGCGGTCTGATCGATTGGCTCGAGGAGCGGGGGATTGGGTACCGGTTCGATGAGCAGACGGGCCGGTATGCGGATCGTGAAGACTTTCACAGCCGCGAAGAAGTGCCGAATGGAACGGACCTGATTATCGTTTTCGGCGGGGATGGCACGCTTCTTTCGGCGGCGCGCGTGGTGGCGGGCCGCGACATACCTCTGTTTGCGGTGAACTTCGGGCAGCTCGGTTTTTTGACCGCCATCCCGGTTCAAGATCTGTATCCGGAGCTCGAGCGAGCGCTGCGCGGAGAGCACCGCATCGGACGCCGGAGAATGATCGACTGCGACCTCGTGCGGGGCGGCCAAACGCTGGGATCGTATTTCGCGCTGAACGATGTTGTGATCACGAAGTCGGAGCTCGCGAGAATGATCGATCTGGACGCGTACGTGGACGACCACTTCGTGGCCGCTTACAAGGCCGATGGGCTGATTATTTCGACTCCGACGGGCTCTACTGCATATTCTCTGTCTGCCGGCGGCCCGATCATCTTTCCGTCTGTTGCCGCAGTTTGCATTACTCCGATCTGCCCACACATGTTGACCAATCGACCCGTTATCGTTCCGGATTCGAGCGTGATCCATGTCATCAATCACGGCGAGGACGGGACATACTTGACCATCGACGGCCAAGTCGGACAGCCGATTTGCCGGGGAGATGACGTGATCTGCAGGGCTTCCGATAAATTCATCAACTTGATTCGCCCTCCGAAGCGGCTGTTCTTCGATGTGCTTCGAGAGAAGTTGAAGTGGGGAGAGCGTTGAGACGGCGATGCGGCGGCTGGGAGCGATCTCGCTTACCTCTTGGATCTTCATCTCGTTGGTGCTTGGAATCGTGCTGGGGGTATTCGCGCCCCATTTCTCGCAGCACCTTGCGCCAGTAAGTAACATCTTCCTCCGGCTGATTAAATCGATTGTCGGCCCACTGCTCTTTGGAACGCTGGTTTCCGGTATCGCGGGCGCGGGCGAACTGAAGACGATGGGGCGCATCGCATTGAAGTCCATCGCGTATTTCGAAGTCGTCACGACGCTGGCTTTAGTGATTGGTTTGGTGTTGGTAAACGCGATTCAGCCGGGCAACGGACTCACCTTGGCGCAGGCATCAAGCGCGGCTGCACCCGGTGCAGCGAAACCTGTTTCGTTGCTGGCCATTCTGGAGCACGCAGCGCCGGACAGCATCTTCGATGCGCTCACGCGGAACGATGTCCTCGAGATGGTTGTGTTCTTCTTTCTGTTCGGCGCAGCATGCGCCGCGATCGGCCCCAAGGCAAAGCCGGTGGTGGATTTCGCTGGCGCGGTCGCTGAAGTGATGTTTCGCTATACGAAGTATGTGATGTACACTGCGCCGTTCGGAGTCGCGGCTGCGATTGCGGTCGCAATCGGATCCAAAGGGCTCGGCGTGCTGTTTGGGTTAGGAAAACTTGCCGGCAGCCTATATCTGGCGATAGTGCTGTTCGTCGGACTGGTGCTGCTTCCCACTCTCTTGATCGCAAGAGTTCCTCTCCGCGCGTTCACGCAAGCGGTGCGGCAGCCATTGTTGATTGGATTCTCGACCGCGTCGAGCGAGGCAGCGTTTCCGCTTGCACTCGAAAACCTGGAGCGGTTTGGGGTACCGAAACACATCGTCGGATTCGTGCTTCCGACGGGTTACAGCTTTAATTTGACGGGCACAACGCTATATCTCTCGCTAGCTTCCGTGTTTATCGCGCAAGCGGCGGGCATGCACATGCCTCTCGGCACGCAGATCACGATGATGCTGACGTTGATGCTGACGAGCAAAGGCGCGGCGGGCGTGCCGAGAGCCGCGCTGGTGATTCTGGCGGGCACCGTTTCAACCTTTCAGTTGCCGGTGGAGGGAATCTCGGTAATTCTTGGAATTGACGCGCTTCTGGATATGGGCCGCACGGCGCTGAATGTCCTCGGTAATTGCACAGCGTCTGCGGTCGTCGCGCGTTGGGAGCATGTGCCGCTCGCGAGCGCAGTAAGTGATGTGGAAGTCACGATCGCGGTGGTAGAGGTCGCGGCTTCCTGTTACTTGATGCGGCGGATGCGCTCGATGGATGTCGCGCGGCCGCTGCTTTCGTCCGCACGGACCACGATGGCGTGCAGTTCCACCCCGTGCTTTGCCGCTTCCATGCGGCCGTTCAATCCGGTCAGAAATCTGCGCATAATTGTGTCTTTCTCGATGCCGATCACCGAATCGTAGGGGCCTGTCATTCCCACGTCGGTCTGATACGCCATACCGCCCGGCAAGACGCGGTTATCCGCGGTAGGAATGTGCGTGTGCGTGCCGGCCATGGCAGTCGTACGGCCATCGAGATACCAACCCATAGCGGTTTTTTCGCTGGTCAGCTCGGCATGGAAATCGACGATGCGGATCTTGATTTCGGGATCGATGGAGGCGAGCAATTCATCCGCTTTACGAAACGGGCAATCGATGTTTGGCATGTGCGCGCGCCCTTGCAGATTCAATATGGCGTAACGCACTCCATTGCGCGCTGTGCCGAGGTACACGCCCTTTCCCGGCAAGCCGTTCGGATAGTTGGCGGGGCGGACGAGGCGCTCCTGGCGCTGCATATAATCGTGAATTTCGCGCTTATCGAAGCTGTGATTGCCGCCTGTGAGAACGTCCAAGCCCACGGCCAGGAGCTCTTCCGCGATTAACGGCGTGATGCCGAATCCGCCCGCGCTGTTCTCGGCGTTTGCGATCGCCAAGTCGATCTTGTACTCGCCGATGAGGCTGTTGAGGTGTTCGGCGACAATGCCGCGGCCCGGCGAAGCGAAAATATCCCCGATGAAGAGAATGTTCATGAACTGCGTTGGGAATTGGGCCGGCGTTTCCTGCGAGAGCTTCCGGCCCGGCCTCCGTCATTGACCCCAAAGAAACAGGGGGGAATCCTCCGAGCGCCTTCAGGCTTCTCCATGGTTTTTACACCGGAGCTTGCACACCAGCACTTAATTCGAGCTGGACTCCATGACATTGACTATCGGATCAATTTTTTGGAGACCAGGATCGATGCTCTCGCAGGAAACGCCTCCTCGAAGCATAGCAAAATTACGGTGTTTCGGACATCGCTGTATCCGCATCGCGCTGTAAGTGAAACAGTTAAAGCCAGAAAACGTCCTCTAAACAATGTTCGAAGGGAAGCGCACTCGTCTGGCTCTCGCTGGACTGTTTCTGGTCTCCTCCGGCTCTTCACAAATCCAAAATCAGCCCGATGACGGCCAGTGGATGATGGCGGCGAAGAACTACGCCAGCACGCGGTACAGCACCCTGAATCAGATCACGATTCAGAACGTAAGCAATCTAAAGCTGGCCTGGACGTTTTCTACCGGCCTGACGCACGGGCACGAAGCCGCGCCGCTCATCGTGAACAACACGATGTATATCGTTACTCCTTACCCGAATTACCTGTTCGCGCTGGACCTGACGAAACCGGGAGCGCCGATGAAATGGGTGTATCAACCGCATCCAGCGCCCGCTTCGCAGGGGGTGGCGTGCTGTGATCTGGTGAACCGGGGTGCAGCTTATTACAACGGCAAAATCATATACAACACGCTGGATGTCCAAACGGTCGCAGTGGACGCGAACAGCGGCAAAGAGGTCTGGAGAACAAAACTCGGAGACATCAACCTCGGTGAATCGATGACCATGGCGCCCATTGTGGCGAAGGGCGTGGTGTTGGTGGGAAACAGCGGCGGCGAGTTCGGGGTGCGCGGATGGCTCGCGGGTCTCGACGCCGATACGGGCAAGGTGAAGTGGCGCGCGTACGGGGTCGGGCCTGATAAAGACGTGCTCATCGGCCCCAATTTCAAGCCGTTCTATCAAAAGGATCGTGGAACGGACCTGGGCATGAAAACCTGGCCGGGTGATACATGGAAGATCGGGGGCGCCACAGCCTGGAGTTGGATCTCGTACGATCCGGACCTTGACCTCTTTTATTACGGCACTTCGAATCCCGGCCCGTGGAATCCTGAGCAGCGCCCCGGTGATAACAAGTGGGGATCAAGCCTGTTTGCAAGGCGTCCGGAAACGGGAGAGGCGATTTGGGCGTACCAGCTCAACCCGCACGACCTTCACGACTATGACGGAGTGAACGAAAACATCCTGCTCGATCTCAATATCGGCGGGCGGCTGCGCAAGGTTCTGGCGCATCCCGACCGCAACGGATACGTGTACCTCATGGACCGGACTAATGGCGAGATTCTTTCGGCACAAACGTTCGGATATGTGAATACCAGTTTCGGCGTGGATCTGAAAACGGGCGATCTTAAGCTGAATCCAACCAAAGCAGACCGGATATCACACGATTCGGGACGCTTGTCCGGCACCGCCGGGAGTAAAGGATTGGACGCCTTCGTCTTTCTCGCCCAGAACAGGATTGATCTACATACCGCATAACAATCTTTGTTATGAAAGCCAGGGGACTCAGGCGAATTACATCGCGGGCACCCCGTTTGTTGGGATGAACGTTCGGATGTACGCCGGCCCGGGCGGGAACCGCGGCGTTTTCTCGGCCTGGGACCCGGTTGCAGCAAAGACGGTTTGGAGCGTTGACGAAAATCTGCCCGTCTGGAGCGGCACTGTCGTCACGGCGGGAGATGTTGTTTTTTACGGCACGATGGACGGCTGGTTTAAAGCTTTGGATGCGCGCAACGGTCATCTCTTATGGCAGTTCAAGGTGGGTTCGGGCATTGTCGGCCAGCCCGTCACGTACAAAGGGCCTGATGGCAAGCAGTATGTGGCGGTGCTATCCGGAGTGGGCGGTTGGTCTGGAGCAGTGGTGGCGGGCGGATTGAATACCGTTGATGGCACCGCTGCGCTGGGATTCGTGAACGCCATGACGGACCTGGGGAAATACACAACCAACGGTGGAATGCTGTATGTGTTTTCGCTGCCTTAGCGCGGTATTGCTGGTTATCGCGCCGTGCTTCGCGGGCGATGCGAACGTGCTTCGTGTTTGCGCCGATCCGAACAATATGCCGTTCTCAAACGAGAAAGGGCAAGGGTTCGAAAACAAGCTGGCGGAATTGCTTGCCGCCAGGATGAACGCGAGGGTCGAATACACCTGGTTTGCGGAGCGCAAATCATTTGTGAAACATTCGCTGGACCAAGGCATGTGCGACGCGGTGATGGGAGTGCCGAGCTCATTGCCGGACGCGCTCACAACGGAGGCATACTATCGCTCCAGTTATGTTTTTGTGACGCGCCGCGATCGCGCGCTACGAATTACCTCTCTGACCGATCCGCGGCTCGAACATTTGCGGATCGGCATTCATGTTGTCGGCGACGATTATGCACCGCCGGCGTACGTGCTCGCGAGACGCGGCATCACGCAGAACGTCGTGGGATATAGCCTATTTGGCGAGTATGGCGAAGTGAATCCGCCACGGAAGCTGATCGATGCGGTAGCGAACGGGGATGTGGACGTTGCGATTGTGTGGGGACCGTTTGCCGGATATTTTGCGCAAAGCGAAAAATCCGAGCTTGACATTGTGCCAGTAAGTCCCTCGATTTATTTGGGTGTTCCGTTTGCGTACGACATTTCGGTGGCTGTTCGCAAGGGAAACGACCGTCTCAAGACCGTCTTGAACGATGCGCTCGAAAGTGAATCTGCCGCTATTCAAAAAGTCCTTCAACAATATGATGTGCCTCAAGTCCATTGACGAAGGTTCAGCGCCGTGAAGCTCAGGGTTGGAATCCTGGCGTGCAGTTTGGCTCTGCTCGGCGCGTGCCAGCGCGAGAAGCGCGACATCCGCCCTTCGCCGACGCGTGTTGCGGTTTTTGGCGATGCGGCAAAGGAAAGCACTCTCCGTCCCGGCGGTCCCGTCAACCCTCAGCCGGTGGTCACGAATCCGTACAACGGAAGCGCGTACGATATCGCCGAAGGCCAGCGCCTTTTCAACTGGTACAACTGCTCCGGATGCCATGCCAACGGGGGCGGCGGCATCGGGCCTCCGCTCATCAAGAAAAATTGGATCTACGGCGGCGAACCCGCAAACATCTTTGACACGGTTGTGAAAGGGCGCCCGAATGGGATGCCCGCGTGGGGCGGCCGCATCCCCGAATACCAGATCTGGCAGATTGTGGCGTTCGTTCGATCGCTGAACGGGGAGGAGCCGCGGTCTGCAACCGCTTCGCGTCCGGACAGCATGGAAAGCAATCCGCAGAATCTGGTGAATCGCACTGCCGGAGTCACGAAATGACGCCCGTGAAGCAGGACGGGTTGAGAGCGAAGGCAGTTTCTATTCTCGCGGCGGTAAGCGTTTTCGCGCTGACATCGTGCGCCGGCCATCAGCAATCGGCGGTCGATCCGGCGGGTCCGCAATCGGGAAGAATCGCGGGGCTATGGTGGTTTTTCTTTTGGCTGCTGGGAGCCATTTTCATCATCGTGATGGCTCTTACGCTGTGGACGCTTACGCGGCGGCATCCCAGAGTTGCGCAGGAACCGCTCGAAACCAGTCATAAACCTTCGTCACAGACCGAAACGAGATTGCACCACGTTGTGACGGGCGCCACAATCGTGACGGTCATTATTTTATTCGTATTGCTGGTGGCCAGCATCGGGACCGGCAAATCGATTTCAGAGCTGGCAAACAAGAATAATGGGCTCACGATCGAAGTGACCGGGAATCAGTGGTGGTGGCAAATCCGCTATGCGAACAGCGACCCCAGCCAGATTGTCGTGACCGCGAATGAGATTCATATTCCGGTGGGCCGGCCGGTGCAGATCCGCGGCATGTCGAACGACGTCATTCATAGCTTCTGGATTCCCAATCTGCACGGAAAACGCGACCTCATTCCCTCGCGGACAACGACGGAGTGGATTGAAGCCGACCATCCCGGCCGCTACCGTGGACAATGCGCGGAGTTCTGCGGACTTCAGCACGCTCATATGGCTGTTTGGGTGATCGCCGAGCCGGAAGAAAAATTCGATTCCTGGATGAAGGCGCAACTGCAGCCTGCGGTTACGCCGTCCGATCCCGTCAGGCAGCACGGTCAACAGGTGTTTCTGAACAATGCCTGCATTTTCTGCCATCAGATTCGTGGAACGACTGCCGCGGGCCAAAACGCTCCCGATCTTACGCATTTCGGAAGCCGGATCGGGATCGCTGCGAACACAGTTCCGAACACGAAAGGCAATCTCGCCGGCTGGATTGTAGACCCGCAGAGCATGAAGCCGGGTAACCACATGGCCACGATCGCGCTGAACTCAACGGACCTGGATCCACTGACCGATTACCTGGAGAGCCTCAAATGACGGCTTCCCAGGACCTTGTTCCTCAAACCGCCAATCAGGCCGAAGAGATCGACCAACTGCAGCGCTCCTGGCGGCATCCGCGCGGGATTTTTGGATGGCTGTCGTACACAACGCATCAGGCGATTGGGATGCGCTACATCGTAACGGCGTTTATTATGCTGCTGGCCGGCGGCGTGGAAGCGCTGCTGATGCGAACGCAGCTCGCGCGAGCGAACAACACGTTTCTGGGCCCGGATAAGTACAACCAGATTTTCACGACGCACGGCACGACGATGATGTTTTTGTTCGCCGTTCCGATGATGGAAGGCATGGCGATTTACCTGGTTCCGCTGATGTGCGGGACGAGGAACGTCGCCTTTCCCCGGCTGAATGCGTTCGGCTTCTGGATGTACCTTTTCGGTGTTTTGTTTTTGTATTGGGGTGTGTTTACGAATACCGGCCCGGACGCGGGCTGGTTCGCATATGCGCCGCTTTCCGGGCCTCAGTTCACGCCGGGCAAGCGGGTGGACTATTGGGCGCAGATGATTACGTTCACGGAGGTGTCTGCGTTGTGCGTCGCATCGGAGCTGATCGCAACCATTTTCAAAATGCGCGCGCCGGGCATGTCTCTCAATAGGATTCCGCTCTATGTGTGGTCGATCTTGATCCAGTCGTTCATGGTGATCTTCGCGATGCCTGCGGTGGTGCTGGCCAGCTCATATCTGCTTTCCGATCGAACCGTGGCCACGCACTTCGTAAATCCGGCGGAGGGCGGAGATCCGCTTCTCTACCAGCACATGTTCTGGTTCTTCGGCCATCCCGAGGTGTACATCATCTTTATCCCTGCGCTCGGCTTCGCGTCCGCGATTGTCGTTGCGCACGCCCGCCGCGAGATTTTCGGTTATACCGCGATGGTGCTATCGCAGATTGCGAACGGCTTCATCGCCTTCGGGTTGTGGGTGCATCACATGTTCGCGACCGGACTTCCCCAGATCGGCGAAGCGTACTTTACCGCCTCGAGCATGATGATCGCGATCACCAGCGGGGTCCAGATCTTTTGCTGGATTGCGACGCTCTGGACGGGTAGACCCCGGCTCACAACCGCGCTGTATTTCGTGTACGGGTTCATTGCCATTTTTGTTCTGGGCGGACTGACCGGCGTGATACTGGCATCCGTGCCGCTGGATCTGCAGGTCCATGACACATATTTCGTCGTGGCGCATTTTCATTACGTTCTGATCGGCGGCGCGCTGTTCCCGCTGTTCGGCGCTTTCTATCATTGGTTCCCGAAAATGACGGGACGATTGATGAACGAAACGCTGGGAAAAGTGAATTTTTGGTTTCTGTTCATCGGCTTCAACCTGACGTTTTTTCCGATGCACATTCTGGGGCTCAAGGGGATGACCCGGCGCATTTACACATATCCCGTCGAGATGGGCTGGGGCCCCCTGAACCATATCGCCACAGTCGGGGCGTGGGTCATTGCCGTGGGTGGAATTCTGTTTATCGCGAACGCGCTCTGGAGCCGTGAAGACGGTGAAGTGGCGGGCAACAATCCTTGGGAAGCCGATAGCCTGGAGTGGGCAGCTGCATCGCCGCCGGCTAACTATAACTTCGAATACTTGCCTGTGGTGACGAGCCGTTATCCTCTTTGGGTTTCGCACGCCGAGCGCGCTTTTGTAACGGGTCTCAGAAACGACCGGCGCGAAGTTCTGGTAACAACTCTGATGGATGCTGAGCCGCACCACCGCTACGTTTTGCCGCGCTCCAGCATCTGGCCGTTCATCACAGCCGTGACGGTGACGATCGGGTTCGCCGGCTCGGTGTTCAACGCGTGGTACATCACGTGGGGATCCATACTTTCCGGCATCGCTCTCATCGGGTGGTTCTGGCCGAAGCGGCGAAAGGAGTTGGAAGGATGACGGAAGTTCGAACACTCGACGTGTCGCACCTTCCGCCTTACGACGTCTCGAACCAGGCGCCGCTGTGGTGGGGACAGCTCATGATTACCTTCATCGAAGGCACCATGTTCTGCATCCTGATCGCAGCGTATTTGTATACGCGCCTGCGAATGGACGTTTGGCCGCCGCCCGGCGATCAGTTTCCGCACACGCTGCTGCCAACACTCGCGCTCATTCCGCTGATCCTCAGTTGCATCGGATCGTATTGGGCGAGTCAATCGGCCAAGAAAAATGATCAAGTAGGAATGATTTTGGGGCTCCTGCTGAATATCGTGCTGGCCGGGATTGCACTCGCGATGCGCATTGTCGAGTGGCATTCGCTGAACTTCAACTGGATGACGGATATTTTCGGCTCGTACGTGTGGGCATTCCTTGGCCTGCATACGTTCGACTACATCGCCGATCTCGTGTTCTCGATTGTTCTAGTCGTCATTTTGTTGACTAGCCGCTGGGGTCCGAAGCAGCGACTTGGGGTTCATGTTGATTCCGTGGTCTGGTACTTCGTCGTCGCGATCTGGATACCGATCTACATCGTTATTTATTGGGGCCCATGGCTTCTCGAGACGAAGCAATGATTGTGAACCGCGATTTCGCTCTCTGGATCAGCGTGCTGGCAGGCCCCATTGTCTGGCTGTGCAGTTTTGAGGCGCTTTTTGCCCTCGCTCCGTGGGCGTGTGTATTTCAGGCAAAACTCGCGTTGTATCTGGTCACGGTTGCCGCTCTCGTTTTGTGTGCCGGTTCCGGCACAGTGGCGTGGCACGCATGGCAAGCGCTGGGAAAGCAACCGCCGAGCGGTGCGGGAGGCGCGCTGCCTCGTTCCGGTTTTATGGCGATCGGAGGCATGATCCTGAGTGCAGGTTGTTTCCTGATCGTGCTCGCCCAAGCGATTCCCGAAGTGGTTCTGGGGGCCTGCGAATGAAATGGTGGCGGGTCAGCGGAATGTTATTCGTGCTGCCTGTTTTGGCGCTTGCCGATGCCGGTGAGAGGGTACGGCCGGATGATATCTGGTCGGCGTGGGAATTCGATCCAGGTGTTGTGATTCCGCTGGCGGTGTCAGCGGTGCTCTACGCGATCGGATCGACGCGGCATGTGGGCCTCACGCGGTTTCAACGTCTTTGCTTCTGGACGGGATGGATTTTTCTTGCGATCGCGTTGATATCGCCGCTGCATCCGCTGGGCGAAGCGCTGTTCTCGGCGCACATGATTCAGCACGAAATTCTGATGCTGGTATGCGCGCCGCTACTCGTGGTATCTCGCCCGCTCGTGACCTTTCTATGGGCCTTGCCTATCAACTGGCGGCGAGGTTTGGGCCGCTGGTCCAAGCGCGGCCTGGTGCGCGCCTCATGGATTTTTCTGACGGCTCCGCTAGCCGCCTGGTGGATTCACGCCATCGCGATTTGGGCGTGGCATGCGCCACCCCTGTTTGAAGCGACGCTCGAAAGCGATCTTGCTCATACGGCTCAACACCTCAGTTTTCTTCTCTCGGCGCTGCTGTTCTGGTGGGCATTACTGTATGCGCACGGCCGCAAAGCATATGGCGCAGCCGTTCTGTACATTTTCACGACCGCCGTCCACACGGGAATCCTGGGCGCGCTGCTCACGTTTGCGACGCACATCTGGTATCCGGCGTATCGCACGACGACCGAGGCTTGGGGGTTGACGCCCCTCGAAGACCAGCAGATCGGGGGCTTGGTGATGTGGGTTCCCGCAAGCCTCGTGTATCTCGCCGCGGGGCTCATTCTGTTTGCGAACTGGATGAAGGAAAGCGATGCGTTACTCGAAAAAGCTTCCACTGCGAAGTAAGATCGCGATTGTTGTAGCGGCCGCGTCTACCGCGGTCTTTCCGGCGAGTTGCGGGAAAAGTCAGGCGGAGCAAACGGCCGAAGCAAGTACTGGCGGCAGCGCACGGCGCGGGGCGGCGGCAATAGCCCGATACGGCTGCGGATCCTGCCACATCATTCCAGGGATCTCCGGCGCGTCGGGGTTGGTCGGGACGCCGCTATCCGGTGTCGGCAATCGGACATATATCGCAGGGGTACTGCAGAACAGCGGGCCCAACATGGTGCGCTGGATCGAGAATCCGCCAGCGGTCGATGAGCACACGGTGATGCCGAATTTGCACGTGACGCATCAGGATGCAATCGACATCGCCGGATATCTATACACGCTGAAGTAGAATTCGGAGCAATCTGTTAGCTCCTATTTCGGCGCGTTCCGAATCCTGAGCTTTCTTGATGTTCGCCGCGAAATCGGCGGCCATCTTCTGAATCTCCGGAAGTAAATCGCGCATTGCGTCCTGGCCGACGGCCATGCCTTTGGACATCACGGTGGGCATCTTCGTCACGACTGCTTGGCCGGCGGGCGATCTGTAAAACGTAAGCATCCCTTCGAGTTCCGGAAGCGTGAATGTCTCATCGTAAATCGCTATGTATTGCGGCTTTAACTTCTGCCAGTCGAGCTGCTTTGCAATGAAAGCGAAGAGTTGATCCTGGAATTCGTGGTAAGCGGCTGTGGTTTTCGCCGCGTCCTCAGATGCTGGAACCTGGGCGGTGAACGCCTTCTCGCCTTGGGACGCAATTGTAGCTTTTGCCTGTTCGAGCATTTGCTGAGTCAATTGTTCGGGCTTGGTAATCGTGAAGATCTCCTCGATTACGGCAACTTTTCCAGGATCGGGCGCTTTAGCTGCCGAATCTTGAGCGCGAACGGCCGGTGCGGCGAAGAGAGCGAAGAGCATCGCAACTGCTGAAAATCTTGTTGCCATGCGAGCGATCATATCAGTCCGATAATAGTGAGTCCAGGCTATGATTGCGCACTTGCGAGGCACGCTCATCGAAAAACATCCGAACGAAGTTGTGTTGGACACCGGAGGGGTGGGATATGACGTTCTGATTCCGATCTCGACGTACACTTCGCTTCCGGAGGTAGGCGCGCAGGTGTCGCTGCGGATCTACACGCACGTGCGGGAAGACACGTTTTCGCTTTTCGGGTTCGCAACAAACGAAGAAAAGGTGGTCTTCGAGCGGTTAATTTCGGTGAGCGGGATTGGGCCGGCGCTGGCGATCAAGGTGCTCTCGGGCTTGGCGACTCCGGATCTGGTGATGGCGATTCGCCACGGCGATGTCGAGATGCTGGTGCGCATTCCGGGCGTGGGGAAAAAGACTGCGGAGCGCATTGTGCTCGAGCTGAAAGACAAGTTGGCGGAGGCGGACGCCGCTGGAAAAGAACCCGCCGTGCGCGCGGCTCGAGATGCCTTTAAGCCGCTCGAGCGGGATGTTCTCTCTGCGCTCGAAAACCTGGGCTGCTCGCGCGCTTCGGCCGAGCAGGCATTGCGGAAGGCGAAGGAGCGTGGCGCGGAGGACTCGTTCGAGCCGCTATTTCGGGCTGCGCTTTCGCTCGTGCGTTAAGGTGGAATTCGAATGCGCCCGCAAGGCATGGTTTCTCCGGCGGCACAGGAAGACGAACGCCAGTTCGAAGCGGCGCTGCGACCCACGCGGCTCCAGGATTTTGCGGGACAGCCGCATGCGCGGGAACAATTATCGATTGCAATTGAAGCGGCCAAGCGCCGGGGCGAGGCCATGGACCACGTTCTGCTCTACGGGCCGCCAGGCTTGGGTAAGACGACGCTGGCCGGAATCATCGCGCACGAGCTAGGCGTTGCGATGGAACAGACGGCCGGTCCGGTGCTGCAGCGGAAGCTCGATTTGACGGGCATTCTGACGAACATCAAGGCCCGGCAGGTGTTCTTCATTGACGAAATTCACCGGCTGATGCCGGATATCGAGGAGCTTCTGTATTCGGCGCTGGAAGATTTTCGCGTAGACCTGCTGATCGGCTCGGGGCCGGGAGCGCGAACACACTCGATGACGCTGCCTCGATTCACGGGCGTCGGCGCAACCACGCGGCAGGGATTGTTGAGCGCGCCGTTCCGGGGGCGGTTTGGGATCGTGTTGCGGCTGGATCCGTACGATGAAGAGACGCTGGCAACAATCGTAGAGCGCTCGGCGGGGCTGCTCGAAATTGCGATTACGCGGGACGCGGCGCGTGAAATTGCGCGGCGGGGGCGGGGAACTCCGCGAGTTGCAAACCGGCTATTGCGCAGAGTTCGCGATTACGCGCAGGTGCGGGCCGAGGGGCACATTGATCAGCGGGTGGCGCAAGACGCGCTCGATCTTCTGAGAGTGGACCGGTACGGATTGGATGAAGTGGACCAGAAGATCATGACGACGATCGCAGAGAAGTACGGAGGCGGTCCGGTGGGGCTGAGCACGATTGCGGCGTCGATCGATGAACAGGCGGACACCATTGAAGAAGTGTATGAGCCGTACCTGATGCAGCTCGGGTTTCTGGATCGAACGCCGCGCGGCCGGATCGCAACGGACCGGGCGTTCGAGTATTTCCACATTCCGCGGCGGCAGCGGTTTGCTGGGTCGCAGAATCCACTGTTCTGAAAGATCGGATGCCTGTGCGTCCATGAAGCCGGCGATCGGACTCGCGCTTCTATTTGCCACGTTTTCAGCGGCGCAGGATTCGGATGCTCCGGACGTTAACTTTCTCGGGGGCTCGCGCGCATCCGGTTGTCAGTGGGGAGGCATGGCTGATCGCGAACCAGTGGGGTGGATCTCAGGACCGAGAAGGTGGATGTTTTGCTCTATGGATCGGGCTCCAATCATTGCGAATGGGCTGGGGGAATCGAACTCGGAGAGTTTGTGACCAATGCCGAGTGAGAGATTTTCGTGCTCGCGACCAATTCGCAGCTAGTGCTCAGGCCGGCTCGCAGGTAGTTTGTGGGAGAGGCGGCGGTCCCGCGGGCACGGCGTTCCGGGTCAGGATGAGCGAGGTTAGTTGGTGGGAACAGGTAATCACGGTGAAGCGGTGTTGGACTTTACCCGAATGTGAATACGCAGTGAGCATCTGGGATTCGCGCAACGAGCCGATTTATTTCCGGCTTGAGGCCTGCCTGGTGGACGTGTTCTGTGGGGCAGGTTGCGGTCCGTTGCCGATGCGGTCGGAAGGCGCGGAATCGAACCCAGATGGTGTTCTTCGGTTTCGGGGCGAAGATCTGCGGGCAATGGAGGGCATTACCGCTGTGGACAAGCAGGTGCGAAGAGAAAGCTCACGAATGAAGAGATGCGTGAACTGATGATGAAGCACAAGGTGCAACTGACTGGGGTCAGGCACGTTGAGCCTTCTTGCTCTTCAGAAGTCTCGAATCAAAACCACGTCGCTGACTTGCTTGCCGCGCACCATCGCTAACCGCTTGCCATCGATTGACGAGCGAAACGAAAAAATAGTATCTGTGACGAAGTGGGTAACCGGTACAGCCGTACCGCCCTTCAATAACTGCTGCCAAACGTTGTCTGCCCCGTGGAGCATCCGAGTGAAGATTATCCCCCGCCCGTCCGGCGTCCAAGAGAAATCGCCGTCCACCTGGGGCATGTGGTCAAGCACTTCAAACGAGCTCCCATCCGCGGAAAGAACCGCGATTTCTCGCCGGGAGAATCGAGGATCGCCTTCCGGGTAATAGATGCACGCGATCCACTTGCCGTCGGGCGAGACCTGCGGGAACGAAAGGGACTGGTTGCTGAGCTGAACGGCTTTGCCGCCTCCTATCGGAACTCTCCATAGACTGGGCTTGGCCCCTATCGCAGGAGACCAACCCACAAACGAGGTGTAAATAACGTATTGGCCATCCGCGCTGGCCGTTGGATGGACGTCGTGGGAGCCGGTTGTAAGCTGGCGGGCATCCCGGCCGTCCGCGTTGACGCGCCAAATTTTTCCTCTTGATTGATACAGAAGATAACGTCCATCGCGAGTGGCGCTTACTTCTGATTTGTCCCCCGGCCCGAAGGTCAGTTGCGTCGAATTTGAACCGCTCGGATCAGTGAGCCAAAGATTGCGGTAGTCGCCGGTAACGGCGGTGTACACGATTTGATCGCCCGGCAACCAGGCGACGCTTTCGAGCCCGTAGATCTCGCCCGCTGAAATCTGTGCCGGCTCGGCGTTTTTTTGAGCGGACTGCACCCACAAGGAAGCGGATCTCTCGGTTTGCGTCGCACTCAGAATCTTGCCATCGGAAGTAAGATTGAGTCCCCCATAGCTGTTCAGGTCGTTCGTAACCTTTGAATACGCTCCGTCCTTGAGAGAGATCTTCCAGATTTGGAATGGATCTTCTCTTGCGACATCGCTGCCACTCACGACGAGAGTGTCAGTTTTCGCGGGCCACACGACAGATCCCGCCCACTCCCACGTCTTCGCGCTGATTCGCCTTCTTCGTCCGTCGGCCACTTGAACCTGCTCCAGTTCGAAAGCCCGCGAACTGATGTGCTTGGCCTGGCCTGCGAAGCAGACGATCGACCCTTTATCGAACGACCAAGCCAGTCCTAAAGGTGAAAAGTATTGAGGACGCCTGCACGCTGCGACCTTACGCTCACTCCTGCCATCGGCCGTGGCCACCATCAGCACCGTTTCGAGACGTGACGGGTCGAGCCGAATGAAAGCTAGCTCCTGCCCGTCCCATGAAAACGCAACGGCGCCTCTGACTCCATCCAGTACTTTGGACGGCTCACCGGTGGCGCCTAGCGCAACGCGATATAACGTGCCGTCTTCAGTGCCGAGAGTACGGCGATAGTACAGGTAGCGGTCGTCGGGCGAGAAGGTCAGGCCCGAATGGCCTCCCGCCTCTGGTGCGATGCGGCGCTCCTCGCCGGAAGATCCGAGGTTCGTTAACCAGATGCTTTCGCCTGGGCCTTCGTTGCGGACATACGCGAGTTCCTTTCCGTCAGGTGCAATGGCGGCATCCGAAACCGGGCCGCGAAGCATGAGACGGCTGATCTTCATGGAGGCGAAGGAAGCCGTGCTTCGCTCATCTCTGCGACCACGAAATGTAAACATGGCCGCAAGAACGACCAGAAGCATTGCGGCGAAGGTGAGCAGCAGCGTTCCCGGATATTTTCGAATTGGACTGACAACCTTCTTTCGCGGTGTCGCGGACACGGGTAACAGGGCTTCCGAAGCTGCAATTCGGCTCGCGAGGGTGTCAAGCTCGCTGCGCAGATCTTCGGCGCTGGCATACCGCGTCTCACGATCTTTTTCCATACACCGAAGCAGAACACGCTCGAACTCCGCTGGCAGGTTCGGCGCGTACTGAGCGATAGGCGGCGGATCATCGGTCAGTATCGAGGTCAATGTGTCGGCCGCAGTGGGGCCGCTGAACGGCGGAGTAGCCGTAGCCATTTCGAACAACACAACGCCCAAGCTGAAGATGTCGGAACGCTGATCAAGCGGCAAGCCGCGGGCCTGTTCAGGCGACATATACCGTACCGTTCCGAGCACCAAGCCGGGCACGGTCAAACTCTGGCCCGCCACGAGCAAACTGTTCATCTCGGCCATATGCTCTACAAATCTGGCGAGCCCGAAGTCGAGTATCTTAACCAAGCCGTCGGTTCGGGTCATGAGATTCTCGGGCTTGATGTCTCGATGGATAATGCCGATTTTATGGGCAGCGGCTAATGCCGCCGCCACCTGCGCGCCTGCATCAAGAATGAAACCAAGCGGCATCGGCCCGGCCGCGAGTTGTTGACGAATGGTCATGCCGTCGACGAACTCTTCGGCGATGAAATCCAGTCCTTCGCTTTTGCCGATCTCGTAAATCGCCACGATATTCGGGTGATTCAGTTGAGAAGCTGCTCGCGCCTCATGCTGAAACCGCAGCACCTGCTGCGGGTTGCCGGCGAACTTCGCCGACAGCACCTTCAACGCGAACACCCGCGCCAGACGCCGGTCCCTCGCCAACCAGACCTCGCCGATGCCGCCGGCTCCGAGCCGTGACAAGATTTCGTAATCGCCCAGCACCCGTCCCGACAATTCGTGGGGCTGAGGCTCTGAAGCCATGTCTTTGGCGATCAGTTCCAGCGCGGAAGTTTGAAGAAAATCCCGCTCGGATTCATGGGCATCGAGTACCGCTTCTACTTCTTTGCGCAAAGCCGCATCGTCCGCGCAGGCCCGGTCGAGAAAACTGGCGCGATCATCGGCGGGCGTGTCGAGCAGCTCGTCAACAAGAGAGTTGACTTGCGCGTACCGCTCCGGAGTCATGCCGAGCGCATGGTCCTCAACCCTGAAAGATTGGCGCTCAACCGTTTGCAGACGCGCCGCTCAATTCGCAATACAGCCACGCTTTTGCCCGTTTCCATTCTCGCCCTACCGTTTCGGGCGAGATATCGAGTACCTCGGCGGTTTCTTCAGCGCTCAAGCCGCCGAAAAACCGCATCTCGACAATCCGGCTCTTCCGTTGATCCAATTTTTCCAGTGTGGAGAGTGCATCATTGAGCGCGACTAGCTCGGCGGCGCGCTCGGGGGAGAACGCGAAGGCATCTTCGAGCGAGAGTCTCTGTGCCCCCGCTCCTCGCCGATCCGTGCCCCGGCTGCGCGCCATATCGATGAGAATGTGACGCATGGATTGCGCGGAAGCAGCGAAGAAGTGAGCGCGATTTCGCCAGTTCATCGTTTTCTGGTTCGTCAGGCGGAGGTACGCCTCGTTCACAAGGGCAGCGGTCTCGAGCGTGTGGCGGCCGATCGATTCCCGCCGCATGTATCGCTGGGCAATGCGGCGCAGCTCGCCGTAGATGATGGGGATCAGAGTCTCCAGGGCGGCATGATCGCCGTTACTCCAGGCGACCAGCAATTCGGTGACCTCCTGGGGCGGCGGCGGAGAATCAGTAGCCGGAGACTCGTTCATCCGCATACTTGCAGTTTAAGGAACCCGAGGGACGGAGCTCCGGCACGGATAAGCTGTGCGTTCGACGGCTCGTATCATTGGTGGTATGGCAACGACTCTCACGTCCTCAGAAATTGTCGATCTCACACGCAAGCTGAACTACGGAACCTGGAAATTTCAGAAGAGCTGGGTACCGTTGCATGTCGTGGATGCAGAGGGCTGCTATTTCACCGACGCGAACGGGAAGCGGTATTTGGATTTCTCGTCGCAGTTAATGTGCGTCAATCTTGGGCACAAGAATCGGGCGGTGATCGAGGCTATCGTGGCGCAAGCGCGGATGCTGCCGTATATCGCACCAAGCTACGCGACGGATACGCGAGTGGAGCTGAGCCAGCTTCTGCTCGATGTGCTTCCAAAGGGACTCGAGAAATTCTTCTTCACTACATCGGGCACCGAGGCTAATGAGGCGGCATTCAAAATTTCGCGGCTGTTCACGGGAAAAAGCAAGATCATCTCGCGGTACCGGTCGTATCACGGCTCCACAATGGCCTCGATTGCCGCGACCGGCGATCCGCGGCGATGGCCAGTGGAACCCGCGGCAAAGGGCCAAGGAGTTATCTTCGCGCCGGAGGTGAACTGCTACAACTGCGTCCTGAAGCACACATATCCGAACTGCGGGCTGGCTTGTGCGGATTACATCGAGCACATGATCGAAAACGAAAGCGATGTAGCCGCGGTAATCGTCGAGCCGGTAGTTGGCACGAATGGCGTCCTGGTCCCGCCGCCGGAGTATTTGCCGCGCTTGCGCAAAATCTGTGACCGGCAGAACGTGCTGCTGATCGCCGATGAAGTGATGAGCGGCTGGGGGCGTACGGGCAAATGGTTTGCGGTGGACAATTGGGGCGTTCAGCCGGATATTTTGGTAACCGCGAAAGGAATTACGTCGGCATACGTTCCGTTGGGACTGTGCGCGACGACCGCGCGGATTGCGGAGTATTTCGAAGATCATCTTTTTGCGCATGGGCACACGTACGAGGCGCATCCGATGACGCTGGGACCGGCGATCGCGACGATTCGCGAAATGAAGCGCCTGAACCTTGTGGACCGATCGCGACAGATGGGGAGTTATCTGGGCGAGAAGCTGAATGCTTTAAAGGAAAAGCATCCAAGTATCGGGGACGTGCGCGGGTTGGGGCTGTTTTGGTGCGTGGAGCTGGTAAAGGATCGCACGAGCAAAGAACCTCTAAACACGAAAAAGGAAAAGATTTCCGGAGCTCCTCTAGTAGTGGACAAAGTTGCCGCCGAAATGATGAAGCGCGGGGTGGCCGTGCAAGCATGGATCAGTCATTTCGTAATCGCGCCACCACTGATTATCGAGAAAAGCGAAATCGATTTCGCGGTTGCGGCGTTGGACGAAGCGCTGGCGATCGCGGATGAACACGTAGGGCGATCGAACGGCAGTCATTGAACGACTGAGAGCAGCGGAAGATCAACGACGTCAATCGTGAGTGGTCCAAGAAATTCTAAAGGAGGCAGCGTGGATCCTAGAGTTTTGGTGGAGGCTGGCGCGCGGAACCTGAAGTACTGCTTTCGATCGTTGAGGAAAAATCCCGGGTTTGTGATGGTGGCGATGCTGATCTTGACAACCGCAATCGGATCGAACGTGACGGTGTTCAGCACGATGGACGCCCTGCTGCTGCGGCCATTGCCGGTAGAGCGGCCCGAAGAGCTGATGAGCATCTCTCTCATTGGACAGCAAGGAAACCTCGGACCGATCCCTTCCACGGCGCTCGAGGTGCTTAAAGAGAATCGCGCGTTCGAAGGAACGTGCGGCTTCGATACGGAGATGACAGGCGCAGAGATCGAGGGCAACGTGCGATCTGTGGGGATGAGCGGCTTCACGGGCGGCTGTTTCGATGCGTTGCACCTTCATCTGCAACTGGGACGCGCAATTACGGCGAGTGACGATCACCCTGGCTCGGCAAAAATCGCGGTCATAACGGATGCGTTGTGGCAGAGCGCATATGGAGGGCGCCCGGACGTCCTCGGTAAGACGATCAAAATCGGCGGCCAGATGTACACGATCGTGGGCGTTTCGCAAAAGAGGTTTACCGGGCTGCTGATGGGGTTTCCGCAGCACGTAATGATCCCGCTCTTGCAAAAACCGGACCTGTTGGAGACAAAGCCTACTTGGCGTTGGGTGAATTTGCTGGCGCGGCGCGCGGCGGGAGATTCCGGAGTCACAGGCCCGAACGAGTGTTTTTGCGCAGAGGAAAGAACTTCTGGAACACAGCGTGCCGCACCGCTACAACGCGGCCCAGCATAAGGACTATTTAGGCCGGAAGCTGGCGGCGACCTCAGGCCGGAGCGGGATCGATTATTTCTTGCGACGGCGTTTCGGAGAACCCCTCTATGCAATTTTTGGAATCTGTGCGGGCTTGCTTCTGATCGCATGCGTGAATCTGACCAGCCTGCTGCTGGCGCGCAGCTTGAACCGGCAACGCGAGGTAGCGGTACGGCTGGCATTGGGCGCAAAGCAGAGCCATATTGCCAGCCTGTTCGTGTTGGAGAGCGCCATCTTGGTTCTCGCAGGCGCGCTTGCAGGAGTTCTCGCCGGACTTTGGGGTGCCCGCGCCATTCTCGCGGAGGGCAATAAGATCTTTGGGAATTTCAGGCTAGAAATTGGCGTGGATCCGCGAGTCATGCTCTTTATCGGGGCGCTGGTTCTGCTCATTCTAGGAATCTTCGCCGCGGCATCGATCTGGCAGACGGGCCGGCTTTCGCGTTCGGAAACGCTCAAAGGGAGCGGCCGAGGGGTGATTGCGACCAACAGCTTCGCGCAAAAGGTGCTGATCGGAGTGCAGATCGCGCTTACATTGACCTTCGTTGCCGGAAGTGCGTTATTCGGGACATCGCTTAAGAAGATGTACAGTATCGATTTCGGAATCGACGCTCGAAACGTCTGGGAGGCGGAGCTAACCGGGCGGCGAACAGCTTTGACCAGCCAATTACTATCGCGATCTCTTGCAACAGGTGGAGTCTTTGGCGGACGTGAAGTCGGCGAGCTTCAGTGACGAGATACCCTTTTTCACATACGCGTACAAGGAGCCAGTTGCCAGGGTTGAGAACACGCGTGTTGGCGAAGGAATCGAGGCGCGAGAGATTGGCGCGACGGATCGATTTTTCGAGACGCTTGGCGCCGGATCATTGCGGGGGAAGGTTTCCGGCGCGACGACACGAAATTGGGCGTGCGGAAAGCGATTTTGAGCGAATCTTTGGCGCGGCGGTTCGGGAATCCGCGCGATTTGATTGGGCACTATGTACGGGAGGGAAATCAGGCGGAGTACCAGCGGTTGAAAGTCATTGGCATTGCGTCAGACACGGATCTGAATTTGGCCAATCTGGACGATCAGAAACCGTTTACCATTTACGTTGATTTCTGGCAGCATCGGGACTTGGAAGGCTATCCGGTATTGCTCGTAAGACGCGCGGCGACACGCTCCGATAGCTGCGATACGGCGCATCATCAGGCAAAAGGGATATGAATACGTCGGCCGCGTGACAAGCATTAGGGCTGAAATCGACAACGCCTTAGTCGAGAACCGAGTTGTTGCTTATCTCTCAGGCGTGTTTGGCATGCTTGCCCTGGTTATGGCGGCGGTCGGGCTGTTCGGGCTTCTCAGCTATCAAGTGGCCAACCGGACCGGCGAGATCGGGATTCGGATGGCGCTTGGAGCGAGGCGCGCGCAGATTCAAGGGCTGGTTCTGAGGCAAGTCACGCGATTGCTGATCTGCGGAAGCTGCGGGATCGCGCTCACACTGGCTCTCGGGAAGTTAATGGCGGGCCTGTTGTACGGAGTAAGCGCCTACGATGCCGGCCTGCTGTCATTCTCGATCGCGGTGCTCGCGGCCACGGCCGTGATGGCGGCGTGGATACCTGTCCAGCGTGCGTCGGCCATTGACCCGGTGACGGCACTGCGGCATGAGTAACTGCGTATGGCGAAGCTTCAGCAGCGGCTGGGTTGACTCACATCCTCGAAAAACTCCCATCTCTCGGTTTTCCGGGTGTGGTCGTCTCAAAGGCGAGGAATACACATGACGACATCTTCCAGAAGACAGTTCGCGGTTGTGACAGGGGCTTCGAGCGGCATCGGTTACGAGTTGGCCAAACAATTTGCCCAGAATGGCTTTGATCTTATGATCGTTTCTGCCGGAGAGCGCCTGAACAGCGCGGCTGACGAAATCCGAACACTTGGAGGGAACGTTGAAGCCGTGCAAGCAGATCTTGCGACCCATGAAGGGGTGCACAAGCTTCTCTCCGCGATTCAGTCCAGCGGCCGTCCGGTGGACGCTGCAGCGCTTAACGCTGGCGTTGGGGTGAGCGGACGTTTTATCGAAACAGATCTCGGTGAAGAGCTGAACATGGTGGCTCTAAACGTGACGTCCACCCTTCATTTGGCGAAGTATCTGGTCAAAGACATGGTGGCTCGCGGCGGCGGGCGCATTCTGTTCACCGCCTCGATCGCCGGCACCATGCCGACGCCATACGAAACCGTCTATGGCGCGACCAAGGCCTTCGTGCGCTCTCTTTCCCAAGGCCTCCGAGAGGAATTGAAGGATACCGGCGTCTCCGTTACTGCATTGATGCCCGGAGCAACAGAAACTGACTTTTTCCACAGGGCTGGCGCGGATGACACCAAGCTGGGCGCAAGCGAAAAAGATGATCCCGCTGAAGTTGCGAAGGAGGGTTTCGAAGCTCTGATGGCCGGCAAGGATCATGTGGTCGCAGGTTCCTTCAAGAACAAATTGCAGGCGGCAGCCGGGTATGCATTGCCCGATCCCCTGGTTGCCAAAGCGCACGCCGGGATGTCCGAACCAGGTTCCGCGAGCAAGAAGTAGCGCGCCGGGGTTGCCTCCGCTTCGTTAAGAGTGCGGCTGATTTTTTCGGCTGGCGTCCATAGCGCGTGCGATCGCCGAGCGATCGATCTTTACTCCAGCCTTCCAGACGCCCTGGATGTTTCGTGTGGCCTCTATGTCTTTCGACGGATCGCCTTCCATGAGCAGCAGATCCGCTCGCCTTCCGGCTTGGATCCGACCACGGTCGATCAGCTGGAACTCGCGCGCGGGCGCGGCGGTTGCAGCGTGCAGTGCTTCTTCCGGCGTAAGGCCACACTGTGTTAAGAGCAGAAGCTCGGCGTGCATGCTGACTCCGTAACCGGTGTCGGGATTAGGAGAATCGGTACCCGCGAGGATGGTTATGCCAGCCTCATGAAGCGCTCGAACGGCTGCTTGCGCATATTCATAGTGACCGCGTTGCACAACCTTGGCCGGCAGCTTGACGTTCAAAATCCCTACGGCCCACCCCAGCAGATAAGGCGCAAAACGTGGATCTTTCGCCAACTCCGGGCCGGTTGGTTTTCCGGTGAATGCTGAAATGACGGCAAGCGTCGGCGTGATGACGATGTGGTTGGCAACGGCGGCGTTCAAAAATTCGCGCGAGATCGGCGTGTCGGCGAAAACGTGCTCCAGGTCGTCGGCTCCCGCCTCTATCGCCTGCAGCCCGTCGTGCTGAACCGTCTCATGGACTGCGACCAGTTTGTTTCGCTTATGGGCGGCAGCAACCAGGTCCTTCAACTGCTGGAACGATAATCCCGGAAGCGTGTGATCGTAGAGGATCTTCAGGTAATCTGAACCTTCTGCGAAGCGCGCATCGACAAACTTTTGCGGGTCGTCGTTCGGCCCCAGAGCTGGGAAGGGCGGTCCGCCCATTTCGCTTGGATGACCGCCAGGAGCATTTGCTCCTGTTCCTGCGGTACGAAAATCCGCTGCATTCGGGTATTTACCGTTTTCAACGGCGTTGCGCAAGGGGACTAGCTGCTTTGGATCACTGAACATGTCCAGCTCGGTGGTGACGCCAAGAGCTGCAGCCTGCTCGAGCGATTCCTCGCTAGCGATATGGCAGTGCGCATCAATTAGACCGGGCATTAACGTCTTACCCGTGCCGTCGATGAAGTCAGCGGCTGGAGGCGAATCGGCCGACGCTCCGACGTCGCGGATCATCCCGTTTTGAACGACGACTGTTTGGTCGCGGAGCATCTGGTAGCCATCGAAAACATCGACTTTGTAGAACACGAGCGGCGCAGTCTGTGCAGATAGATTCAGGGCGGCACAGAGGATAGCAAGGAGTCCGAGCATTCGCATATTTCCCATTGTGGGCGAAGGATAGTTGAGAGCTGCGGGGTTGAATCAAAGTGGCGATACAATGTCCTCCCAGGAGGGAAGTTGGAATGCAGAAGCTGGTTTCAGCAGTTGTGTTCGCGGCGTTTGCCGGCACGCTCTTCGCGCAGGATCCTTTCGTAGGTACATGGAAGCTCGATACTGCGAAAACACGATATGAGGCTGGCACGCCGGCCAAGGATGTCACGCTCACAATTGCGGAGCAGGGTGACGATCTCCAGGTGACCGCTACAGGAACGAATTCGGATGGTTCCCCGCTTTCGGTCAAATACACAGTTCCGAAAAAAGGGGGCGCGGGACAGGTGCAGGAAGGCCCGTATGACGCGATTAATTCAAAACGCGTTAGCGCCAACGTGCGCGAAAACACCTACATGAAGAATGGTAAGGAGGTCGCGACACGTCGCTCCGTGGTGTCGAGAGACGGCAAAACACTGAGAACGACGGTGAAAGGCACAGGAACGCAGGGAGAAGCGGTCGCAGGTACCGACGTGTACGAAAAACAGTGAGCTCGCTTGTAGCGTAGACGCGAATGGAGGCGTATTGGGTTTTAGGAGATCATTACAGGTTTAGACAGTCGGAGCCCGACTTGGCCGTGGTAGAGATTCGGGATTTTCCACGAAACGGTCCGCCTCCGCACATCCACTCGTGAAGACCCCCGCTGACGAGGACAGCGCGCGCGTGGCGTCGTCGGATGACGCGATCATTAATCCCCTTCGAGTCTCGCAATCGATAAATGATTACAGATATCTAATCGCACTTTTCCGGAGGCGGCAAACCACAGCTGGAGCCATATGGATTCCCGTAAACGGAAAGCGTACCGTATGCCGGCGCCCCTAAAGTTCCGTTGGGCAACGGAACACTTACCACCACATAGTAGATATCATTGTATAAAGGAGACAAATTGCCAGCGTCAACGGTAAGTGTACTGCTGTTGTAATGGTCAGGCACTTGATCGTAGTAGACTACCCCCTCGGCTGTCGCAATTGTCAGGTTCGGTGCTCCGTGACTCAAATCCAGAGCTTTGGCCACGGTGACCGTGAGTTTCTGCGAGTTCGCTCCATTAATCGCCGTAGGCGCGACACTCAGCGGAGATAAAGCGGTCTCCGTACATACTAAATTCGCGGAGCGTTGCGGTTGAACAATGGCGGCATTCACGGACTGTTTCATACATGGCCCGTTCGATTCACCCAATTGCCACCAAGCGGGATTCTTTCCGGCGGTTACGAACAGCGACCCTCCGGCAGAGTACTTGGAAAAATTCAACACGTAGCCTTCCGGTGTTCCTCCCGGTATGCTTCTGATGTAATAGCCAACCACCTGTATCCCTGATACTGGGGAATTTATGGTCAAACCGGTACCGAAAATTGGATCTTCTATTGCTTCACTCGTGGTAACAGTGAAACCGCCCGCGGGACCGTCGTCCTCGCAGGAAACAAGCAGGCAGGCAAGCGCGGCGCACCCTCCGAGTAGTGCGGCCCGGGCAGCAAAACCTCCGCGCTTCTTATTCATTACGGATGTCCGTGACGAAGGCATTCAGTTCGTTCTCCATATCTTGAGACGTAGCTACCGAGCGTGCGAATGATTTCCAACTGAACATCAGGGCGATTGAGCCTGAAGTCGGAGAAAGCGCTCGCAAGCTGTGTACGGGGCGCACGGTTTCCCGGTCGTCCACTCCTTGAGCTTGATCTTGCCTGGCCTGAGCACGCTGTTTTAGAAAGGAATCCGCCCATACTTCGGGAGCAACTTGAAACGCTTCGTTCACTAACTTGCTTCGAACAAGCGTGGCCACGACCAGAGCGGCCTCCGCGGGCCCCACCTTCTCCGAGACAGATGCGAGAGGTTCCCCCGGACGATGGCCTAAGCTCTTCGTCGGCCGCGATGATATTTCCGGAGCCACTACGTCCGAAAGACCCATAAAGTGGAGCTGTGTACGGAAAACCCGGATCTGTAAACCGCTTGTCCTCGCGAAATCCGGTGCTCCGATCCTGGCCACGAACGAGTTGAGGCCCCGAGCCAAGGACTGCTCGGTAATGCAAACATCCCGGGTCGTTCGATGTTTCCTTTCTAGGGGGAACAGTTGGCTTTTCAATGAATCTGACAACGGCCCTGGGGGCACGATCTCGTTCACCACGGAGTCGGTAAATGCACGGAGCGACTCCTCATCCCCTTTCTGCCTTGCGTCCACAGATAAGCGGTTCAGCGATTGAAAACGCTCCAGGACGGAACCGCGCGCCGGGTCGGCGGGACCCGGCGGATCTGCTTTGCGCGCGCTCATAACACCAACTACAATAGTGACAGCAAACACGCATACTAAGAGATACCTCATCACAGCGCTCCTCCGTTCTCGCACGTTCGAAACATGATCGCGGGCAGGATTTATTTCTTGAACCGCGCGGTCCCTTGACCTGATGATTATGGCCGACAGCTACTGAAGTCTAGCGCCGGCCTTCTCTCTAGAAAAACCAGCGCCGAAATAGCTACTCACGCGAACCGTTGTAAATCCACAGGAGAGCAATATGAAAATTATTATTCTGATCGCACGCATTTTGTTGGGCTTGGTGTTTGTTGTTTTCGGGCTGAATGGATTTCTACAGTTCCTTCCGGCGCAGTTGCCGCCGGGTTTAGCTGGGCAGTTCCTGGGTGCTCTTATCGCTTCGCATTACGTGGTGGTCGTGTCTCTGCTCCAGGTGATCGGTGGGGCGTTGTTGCTCGCCAATCGTTTCGTTCCTCTAGGGCTCACGCTTTTGGGTCCGGTGGTGGTGAATATCCTGCTGTTTCACCTCCTGATGTCGCCGAGTGGACTGCCGCTGGCGATGGTGGTCGTAGTGCTTTGGTTGATTGTGTTTTATGGGGTGCGCACGGCGTTTGCAGGTCTGTTTAAAGCGCGAGCGGAGGATTATTGACGCCGCATACGTAGCTGGTACCAGAGCACGATGGTCACCAGCGAAAAACAGAAGATCACGGTAGAGATGGCGTTGATCTCGGGCGTGATTCCGCGGCGCAGGCGCGACCAGATCTCGAGGGGAAGGGTGTTGTCCCGTCCGATAAGGAAGAAGCTGACTGCGATCTCGTCGAGCGAGAGCGTGAAGATCAGCAGTATGGCGGCCGCGATCGGAAGTTTCAGGTTCGGAAGAGTGATGCGCCAGAATGTGCGCCATTGGCCCGCGCCTAAATCGAGAGACGCTTCTTCCTGAGCGCGATCGAACTTCTGCAATCCGGCAAGGATCTCCGTCGCAGCTACGGAAATGAGCGCCGTTCCGTGACCGAGCGCGATGGTCACGAGGCTCAGCTTCACGCCAAGAGTGACAAACAAAGTGAGCAGCGACAGTCCGGTGATGATGCCCGGCAATATGAGAGGAAGCAGGACCAAGCGGCGGAAAAAGGCCTTGCCCGGGAAACGCACGCGATCGAGCGCCAGGGCTGCGGGTAATCCGATGCAGACGGAGATTACGACGGCCGCGGCAGCGACTAAGATGCTGTTCCAAACAGACGCCCAAAGAGCAGCATCGTCGAGCAGCGTTCGGTACCAGCTTAGAGTCCATCCGTGAGGGGGGAATCCGCCCACGCTCTCGCCGTTGAATGAATACACAGCCAGCACGGCAATCGGCAGATACAGGAAGGCGAAGACCAACGCGGCGTGGAGAGTGAGCCAGCGCGGACGAGACCACGCTTGTGTAGGGGCGTTCATTGCCGTCCGAAGGCTAACTTGTGCTCGGCGCGTTCCGCCATGGTGATCAGCGCGACGACAAAAAGCAGCATGATCAGCGAGATGGCTGCTCCCAGCGGCCAATTGTATGCAGCGCCGAAGAGGCTTACGACAATATTCGAAATCATGATTCCGCTGGGGCCTCCGAGTAACAGGGGCGAGAGGAAATCTCCGAGACTGAGGACAAACGCGAACGTTGCCCCCGCGATAACACCGGGAAGAGCTAAGGGGAAAATGACTTTCCAGAACGTACGAAAGGAAGAGGCGCCGAGATCTTGCGAAGCCTCGATCAGATTGCGCGGGATATGTTCGAGGGAGGCATAGATAGGAAGAAAGGCAAATGGCGTGTAAATGTGGGTAAGAGTTAGCACGACCGCGAACGGGCTGTAGAGCAGAAATCCTACGGGGTGCTGAACCAAGTGCGCGTATTCGAGCAATGTGTTGAGGACGCCGTTAGTTCCGAGAATGGTCTTCCAAGCGTAGGCCCGCACGAGGTAACTGACCCAAAGAGGAATGATTACGAGCTGATACAGAAGATGTTTGGAAGCACCGGCTCGGAAGGATACGTAATACGCAAGCGGCAGGCCAAGCAGAAGAGAACCCGCAGTCACCGAAGCCGCGATGCGCATCGAGCGCAAGAGCACTTGCATATAGATGGGGTTATGCGCCAGCTCTCGATAGTTATTGAAGTTCCAGGAATGGACGACCGCCTCCGCGTGAACGCTCCAAAAGCTGAACCAGAAGAGGAACAGGTACGGAATGAGCAGGAACACTGCTACCCAGATGAGCGGTGGGAGGGCGACAAATCTGCCGTATGCGCGCGAGTACATGAACGTCAAGAGTTGGAGCTCTTCAAGGGAACGGCGGCGGCGGGTGAAAATTCCAGTATCATCTCGGGTGCGCGCTCGCCTTCGTTCGGCACGCGAACAATGAAGGTGAGACCTCCGTCAGACTCGACTTCGATCAGATCCGTGGCGCCTTGAAACACCTGACGCCGCAGGGAAGCTCGGAATCGCACCGTTCCGAAATTCGCCGCGAGGTCGCCTTTTACGATGAAAATGTGCTCGGGCCGAAGGGAAAAACGCTGGTTGCCGGCTGGAAGAGTGCAGGGCCAGCAGAGCGAGCCGACATGGGCGATGCCGTTTTCGACTCGGGCTTGCAGTACGTTCGTGTGGCCGACAAACGTGGCTGCGTATTCCGTTTGCGGGCAGTTGTAAAGATCGCGCGGCGTGCTTACTTGTTCAAGCTTCCCGGATCGCAGCAGCGCGATGCGATCGGACAGTGTCATGGCTTCTTCTTGATCGTGCGTCACGAATAAGAATGCGATGCCGATATCGCGCTGCAAAGCTTTCAATTCCGTCTGCATCTGACGCCTCAGGTTGGCATCCAAAGCGGAGAGCGGCTCATCGAGCAGCAACAGACGAGGGCGGTTCACGAGTGCGCGCGCCAGTGCGACACGTTGCTGCTGACCTCCGCTCAACTGGCTGGGGCGCCGGTCTCGAAAATCACCCATGCTGACTTGCGCGAGCGCGGCGTCGACACGTTTCCCGATCTCGTTCGGCGCCACTCGATGGGCACGAAGCCCATAGGCCACGTTCTCGAAAACAGAAAGATGCGGGAAGAGCGCGTAATGCTGGAACACGGTATTCACGTTTCGCCGGTTGGGCGGCTGCGTGTCGATTCGCTGTGCGGCCATCCAGACTTCGCCTTGGTCAGGACGCTCGAAGCCGGAGACGATCCGCAGCAGGGTGGTTTTGCCGGAACCGCTTTCCCCGAGGATGGTGAGGAACTCCCCTTCTGCGATTTCAAGCGAGACGTCGCGCAGAACCGGAATCTTGCCAAACTGTTTTGAAATGCTGCGAAGGGATAAGAGGCCGGTCACGGCGCAGCTTTAACTTCATTCCAGATTTCGTTGTATTTGTCGCGGCGGGGCACGTTTTGCCAGAAGTAGATGCGGTTTTGGTAGGCATCCAGATCGTCTAAATGCAGGCTTTTCTTTTGATCGGGCGACAGGAACTGCGCCACTTCGGGATTCACGGGTAAGTATCCGGTGACCGCACTTACTTTCTGCTGAGTACGAGCTTCAATGACATACTCCAAAAACTGGTAGGCAAGATCTTTATGGTCGCTGCCGGATGTGATCATCAGGTGATCGATCCAGCCGGTTGTGTTTTCCTCAGGGATCGTTTCGCCGATCGGAAAATGCTTCTGCCGAAGCTGATTGGTCATCAGGGGCCAACCCATGGCGATCTGTACTTCGCGGCTCTCGAAAAGATTCGTCAGCTCGCCGCCGGTGGACCACATTTTTCGGATGTTTGGCTTGAGCTCGATCAGCTTCGCTTTGACCTTATCGAGCTGTTCGTCGCTGAGATTGTATAAGCTGCTGGGGTCGGGCTTATCGTAGCCGAGGACTTGTGCGGCCATATAGACGGTCGAGAGGTCATCCCACACCGAGACTTTACCTTTCAACTTGGGATCCCACAGAATATTCCAGGTGTCGGGCGGGGTGGGGAAGGCGGTTGTGTCGTAAAGCAGGGGATTCGGACCCCACTGAAACGGCACGCCGTAGACTTGGCCGTGCGACTTCACGAGAGGCAGACTGGTGAGGCGGCTCATCAAGTGGGGGTACGTTGGGATTTTCGTAAGATCGAGAGGCGTGGCCAAACCGGTGGTGGCGATCATCGTGGCGACATCGCTGGAAGGGGAAATCACGTCGTAATTGCTTGCCGCACCGCCGCGGAGCTTGGCTACCAGCTCATCGCTCGACCCCATGTAGGCAGCACTGATTTTGCAGCCGCATTTTGCCTCGAACGGCCGGACGAAAGAAGGATCTGCGTAGCCTTCCCAAACCAATAAACCGAGGGTCGGGACGCTTTTGCCGCAGCTATTGAGGAACAGCGATAGACCAATTACGAACAGCGCAAGCGCCCGGTTCACGCGACTCCCGCGGGGCTTTCCGATTCTACAGTGGTGGCATGCGTATGCGCCGCATCTTGAACCGCGGATTCGATAACATCGAGAGCTTCATTCATCTGGTCATCCGAAATGACGAGAGGCATCAGCACGCGGATAACGTTGCCATACGTTCCGGCGGTCAGTAAGATGATGCCGCGTTCGTAGGCATTTTGCGCGATCTGTTTCGCCAATTCCGGACCCGGAGATCCGTCCGGGCGCACGAGCGTAAAAGCCCGCATCGCGCCAATTCCCCGGATCTCGCCGATCATTGGGATGCGCTGTTGCCAATCCATCACGCGGCTTGTGAACCGCTGACCGAGTTCCGATGCGCGGTCGAGCAGGCGGCCCGTTTCGAGCTCTTCGATGACGGCCAATGCGGCTGCACAGCAGAGCGGATTTCCTCCAAAGGTGCCTCCGAGCGAACCTGGTTCGGTGGTGTCCATGATCTCGGCTCGGCCGGTTACAGCGGCCATGGGAAGCCCGCCACCGAGGCTCTTCGCCGCTACGACGAGATCCGGAATGACGCCGTAGTGTTCGATGGCGAAGAATTTTCCGGTCCGACCGAAACCGCTCTGGACCTCATCGGCGACTAACACGATTTTATGGCGGTCGCAGACTTCTCTCAGCAGCTTCCACCAGCCGGGCGGCGAGGCTGTAAAGCCGCCTTCGCCGAGTACAGGTTCCGCCAGAATCGCGGCGACTGCTTCCGGATCGACGATGCGTTTGAAAGTATCTTCGAAATCGGTGTGGCCGTAGGGAACGCGGTAGATGTTTCCCGGAAACGGATCGAAGCCGGCTTTATACGGATGAATTTTGCTGGTCAATCCCAGGGTAAGGAGCGTTCGTCCGTGGAACGCGTCTTCGAAACAAATGATGGCAGGGCGATTCGTGTAAGCACGCGCGATTTTGATGGCGTTTTCGATCGCTTCGGCACCGCTGTTGATAAGAACTGTTTTTTTGGGAAAATCGCCGGGCGTGAGCGCGTTTAATTTTTCGGCAACACGAACGTAGCCTTCGTACGGAGTGATCGTAAAGCAAACGTGCAGGAGCTGTTCGGCCTGCGCACGGATGGCACTCATGACCGCGGGATTACGATGTCCCACGTTGAGGCAGCCGATGCCTCCCGCCATATCAATGAAGCGGTTACCATCGACATCTTCGAGGATGGCTCCTTCGGCTTTCCGAATGAAAACCGGAATGGTTTGCGCGAGTCCGCGGGCAACAGCCTTGCGCGATCGTTGTGCCAATGCGATGGACTTCGGGCCGGGAACAGGCGTGCGGAGCTGAATGGAGGGCATCAATACCACCCGACAGGCTGCTCGTTCAAGTTGATGTAGACCTGTTTCGTCTCGAGATACTCTTCGATTCCCCAGGGCCCGAGCTCCCGTCCGAAACCGGACTGCTTGTAGCCGCCCCAAGGCGCTTCCACGTAGGTTGGCTGCATATGGTTCACCCAGACGATGCCCGCGCGAACCGCTTTCACAACGCGAAAGGCTCGAAAGATGTCGCGCGACCAAACTGCCGCCGCCAATCCATAGGGGGTGTCGTTCGCGATTCGAATTGCTTCTTCTTCTCCCTCGAACGGGATCACCGCGGCGACGGGGCCGAAAATCTCTTCGCGTGCGATGCGAGCGTCGTTCTTGACATCGGTGAAGATGGTCGGCTCCACGTAATATCCTTTGCCGAGCGTGTTTGGGCGGCCCCCGCCGGCGACCAGCTTTGCCTCCTTTTTCCCCAATTCCTGATATTCACGGACGCGGGCATACTGCTCCTTGCTGACGAGCGGGCCCATCTTGGTTTCTCGATCGAGCGGCGCACCAAGTTTGATCGTCTTCGCTTTCGCAGCCATGGCGTCGACGAATTTACTGTAGATCGGCTTCTCCACGAGGATCCGGCTTCCTGCCGAGCAGACCTCGCCTTGATTGATGAAGATTCCGAACAGCGCGCCGTCGATGGCGGCCTCAAAATCTGCATCCGCGAAAAAGATGTTGGGCGATTTGCCGCCGAGCTCGAGCGTGACGCGCTTGATGGAATCGGCCGCGTTCCGCAGGATGATTTTTCCTACCGCCGCGCTTCCGGTGAAGGCGATCTTATCGATATCGGGATGAGTGACTAAGGGCGCGCCTGCGGTTTCACCAAACCCGGTGATGATATTGACGACGCCGGGTGGAAATCCGACTTCGTTCAACCAACCGGCCATAATAACCGCGGTGAGCGGCGTCTGCTCCGCCGGTTTCAAAACGCAGGTACAACCCGCGGCGAGCGCGGGAGCGAGCTTCCACGCCGACATGAGAAGCGGATAATTCCAGGGAATGATCTGCCCCGCCACGCCGACCGGTTCGCGTAACGAAAGACTCAGCGCGTTGTCGGGCACCGGGTTCACGTGGCCCAGCACTTTTGTGGCGAGGCCGCCATAGTACTCGAAGCACGTAGCCGTGTCATTGACGTCGAACTCAGCCTCGGCGATCGGTTTTCCGCAGTTTCGCGATTCGAGCTCCGCAAGGCTTGCGCTTTCCTTTCGAATGCGATCGGAAAGCTTAAACAGAAGCCGGCCTCGCTCCTGGGCCGTTGTTTGCGGCCAGGCGCCCGAATCGAAGGCAGCGCGCGCGGCCTTCGCGGCACGATCCACGTCGGTAGCATCGGCATCCGGCACTTCGGCGATGATCTCTTCGGTGGACGGATCGTAGACAGGAAACCAAGCGCCGCGACGGCTCTCGACCTGCTCACCGTTGATGTACATGCGATAGCGATTCATGATTCCTACCGACGGCACCTCATTTGCACCACACGGTTTTCATGTTGACGAATTCGCGGATTCCTGCCGCGCTCAGCTCGCGACCATATCCGGATCTCTTGACGCCGCCGAACGGGAGACGAGGATCGGACGCAACAGCGCCGTTCACGAATACCTGGCCGGCTTCAATGCCGTCAATAAACTGCTCCATCTCGTCGCGATCTTCAGTCCACACGCTTGAGCCCAGCCCAAATGGCGAGTCGTTGGCAATTTCGATGGCTTCTGCGGCATCCCGGACCCGAAACAGCATGGCAACCGGTCCGAAAAACTCTTCATGGTAAACCGGGCTTTCGCGCGAGATGCCGACCAGCACAGTGGGGGCGTAATAATTGCCCGCGCCATCCATCTTTTTGCCGCCAGTTAGCACGCGGGCACCCGATTCGACGGCCTGCCTGACCTGGCGATCGAGATCGTCACGGATTCCGGAGGTCGCTAGCGGACCCACAGCAGTTGCCGGCTCGAGCGGATCACCGACCTGCAGCTCCTGCATCTCCTCGACGAACAGGCGCTCAAAGCGATCATAGATCGGCTCGGCCACCAGGAATCGTTTCGCTGCGATGCACGACTGGCCGTTGTTGATGGTTCGCGCGCTTACGGCTGTATGGACCGCATCCTCGAACTTGGCGCTAGGCATCACAATAAACGGATCGCTCCCGCCCAACTCGAGGACGGTTTTCTTGATCTGATTACCTGCTTCCCGCGCCACGGCACGGCCGGCGGGCTCGCTTCCCGTTAGTGTCGCGGCGGCGATTCTGTCATCTCTCAGGAGACCCTCGACCCGACTCGATTCGATCAATAGGGTTTGAAAAGCGCCTTCCGGAAAACCTGCCGAGAGAAGAATCTCTTCGATAGCAAGCGCGCATTGCGGCACGTTTGAAGCGTGCTTCAGAAGCCCCACATTTCCGGCCATGAGCGCGGGCGCAGCGAAGCGAAATACTTGCCAGAATGGAAAATTCCAAGGCATGATGGCCAGGACCGGGCCGATCGGCTGATATCGGATGAAGCTGCGCGATGCGGTGCTCTTGATGACTTCGTCGGCAAGATGCTGTTCCGCGTGATCCGCATAGTAGCGACAACCCAAGGCACATTTCTGCGCCTCGGCAATGGCGGATTTCAGAGTCTTCCCCATCTCGAGTGTCATGATCCGGCCGAAGCGCTCGGCGTCTGTTTCGAGAATCTCTGCCGCTTTCCGGAGCCAGCGGGCACGCTCGGCGTATGAGGTCTTTCGGTAGCTGTGAAAGGTATCGAACGCGAGCTGGAGCTTGCGTTCTATCTGCTCATCCCGCAGAGGCGAGAACGATCGAAGCGTCTCGCCTGTGGCGGGGTTGACGGATGCAATCGGCATGGGACAAGTGACGTCACCCGGCGTGGCTGCCGACCGGTCCTACGGCGGCGCGCTCCTCCTGGGCGGCGGCGAGCGCGGGCGCGACCTCGGCGAACACTTGCAGGTGCTCTTCGATGTCTTTCTCGGTGTGCTGGACGGAGACGGTCCATTGCTCGTCCCACCAATACGGCTGCGAGAGGATGCCGCGATTTGCCATGGCGAACCAGTAGTGGGTCCAGAGGTCCTGGTCGACGTTGTACCAATCGCGGTAGTTGCGGACGCGATGTGGATAGAACAGCAGTGCTCCATTTGCGCCGGCGCCGTCCGCGTGGCCGATTAAACCACTCTTCTTGATGGTTGCGCTGTACCCGTCTACCAGTTTTTGGTTCAGTTTGTCAACGTGGTTGAAAGCGTCGCGCGTCAAAACTTCGCGGAAGGTGGCGAGGCCGGCTGCCATGACCACGGGATTCGTATTGTAGGTGCCGGCATGAAACATTTTCTGCGTGGCGATGACGTCCATGATTTCGCGGCTGGCTGCAAATACGGCCAGTGAGAACCCGCCGCCGATGGATTTGCCGAGACAGATGACGTCGGGTTTGACGTTGAAGTACTCGCAAGCACCACCGTAGGCGAGTTTGCCTCCGGTTTTTACTTCATCCATGATGAATAGCGCGCCGTACCGTTTTGTTATTTCCCGCACCCCACTCAAATAGTTTCCGTCGGGCATGCAGAAGGCGATATTCATCATGATGGGTTCGAGAATGACGCCCGCAATTTCATCTGGATGCTCTTCGAACAGGCGCTCCAGCGCAGGTAGATTGTTGAACGGCGCCACGAGCGTGGCATCCGCGGTCGCTTGTAACACGCCCGCGCTCGATGGGACTGGAGTGGGGCGATCGGGGTCACCGAATTGGCCTTCCTTCGGCTTGACGCTTACGGAAACAGCGTCGTGGCCGCCGTGGTAACCACCTTCCATTTTGACGATCTTGGTCCGGCCGGTTACCGCGCGAACCAAGCGGAGGGAATGCATGGTGGCTTCGGAGCCGCTGTTACCGAATCGAACCATCTCAACAGGAAAGCGGGCGCAAATCTCGTCCGCGAGCTCGAGTTCCATCCCGTGCGGCATGCCGAAGAGCGTACCCAAATGGAGGCGATCTTGAACGGCTTTCATGACCGCGGGGTGACAATGGCCGGCTAAGAGCGCACCGTAGCACAGGTTGTGATCGAGATACTCATTCCCGTCCAGATCGTGAATGCGACTGCCCTTGCCGTCGCGAACGAAAATAGGATACGGCGGGTAAAAGCGATAGTTGCTTCCGACGCCCAGTGGCACGCGACTGACCGCACGTTCATGGGCAGCGCGCGACTTCGGGGTGCGCTTCTGGTACGTGCGGATTTCTTTTTCGAGCGCTTCGTACATTCTGCAAGTTCCTTTCAGATCGCACCATTATAGGCTGACCAGGATTACAGATGACGTGCAAAGGTGAGAGAGCTCGATTTTGTCAGAAATCATGTATAATCGCGAAATCTTCGACCAGCTCGCTTTCAACTAGGGTGATCTTATGATTTTTCTCAAACAGGCGCGGTTCTTGACAGCCGTTTGGATGTGCGCGGCAGGTGGCGGTTCCCGTCATCGCCCAAACAACTGGAGAGATTCGAGGCACCGTGAAGGATCCTTCCGGCGCAGTGATTGTGGGCGCTCAGGTGAGCGCGGTTTTGGTAGGGGAATCCGTCGAGCGCCGCGGAATAACGGACAGCAAGGGTGAATATGATTTGCCGACCTTGCCCGTGGGCACGTATCGGGTGAGCGTTCAGGTGACCGGATTCAAGACCTACGTGCAGCAAAATGTGGACGTCACGATCGGCCACGTGGTGGATATCAGTCCGACACTCGAGCTCGGGCGCTCGACGCAGACCGTCACGGCGGAGGCAGCAGCGCCGCTGGTGGAAACGACGAGCACGCAGCTTGGAGCCGTGGTGAACTCGCGCACCGTGGTGGACTTGCCGCTGAACACGCGTGACACGTATGAGCTGCTGCAGCTCCAGCCGGGAGTTCAGTCTCAAGAGGGTTACGACTTATTCGCCGGAAGCGACCAGGCGGGTTCCGTCTCTGTAAATGGCGGACGGGGCCGCGCGAATAATTTCAACGTGAACGGGGGGGATGCCAACGATCAGTTCGTGAATGCGGCGGCGATTGAGCCCTCGCCCGATACGATTGAAGAATTTCGCGTTTTGACAAATACTTTCGACGCCGAATATGGCCGCAACTCGGGATCGGTGGTGAATGTGGTCACCAAGGGAGGCACGAACGCGTTTCACGGAGACCTGTACGAATTCTTCCGCAACAAACATCTGGATGCGCGCGGATTCTTCGACACATCGCTTCCGAAGTGGAACCAAAATCAATATGGCGGGACGTTCGGCGGCCCCATCGTCAAGAACAAGACGTTCTTTTTTGTTTCTGCGGAAGCGCGTCAGATTCGAGAGGGAATTTCATCGGATTTGGTGACGGTGCCGACGGTCGCGGAGCGAGTAGGCGATTTTTCCGCGCAGCTCGCCTCGGGAGGAGCATTTGCAGGAACGCTGGGCGATGGCTTTCTCGCTTCGACCATTGCCTCACGCCCAGGTTGCGCATCGGCGATTGCCGCTCAAGGCGGCGCCCCGTTAGCTGCCGGCACCGCGTGGTCGGCAATTTTTCCGAATAACCGAATTCCCACCCCATGTTTCGATCCGACCGCAGCGGCTTTACTGAACCAGTACGTGCCGTTTCCGAATGTCGGGTCAAACAACTATCAATCGGTCCCTGAGCAAACGGAGAACGGGATTCAGTGGACTACGAGGGTCGATCACCATATCAGCGACAAGCACCAATTGAACTTCTATGCCTATTACGACGACGATGCTTTGCTGCAGCCGTTCTCGCATTTCCAAGCCGCGGGCGCAAACGTCCCCGGGTTCGGAGCTATCAATGATTGGCGCAATCAGCAATACAACCTGACGGAGACATGGACCGTGAACCCAAGCATGGTGAACGAGGCACGGTTTTCGTATTTTCGTGAAGGCCAGTTGGGATACAACCATCCGCAGCGGACGAATCTGGTGCAGGACTCGTGTGTTTCGGTTCCTGCGAGCCAATGTTTCAGCTCTCCAACGAATCCGAGCAGCGGCATCACACCTGGTCTGGGCGCGACTCATGAAGGTCTGCCGTTCATTTCGGTCAGCGGCGGTTTTGCCATCGGCAATAACAGCGAGGGTGAACTTCCGCAGATCGGGAACAGTTTCGAGTGGTCCGATACTTTGAGCAAAGTGAAAGGCAGCCACAGCATGAAGTTCGGCGCCGACGTCAGACGCATGCGATTCGACCAAACGCTGTATTACAACGTGAACGGCTCATACAGTTTCAGCGGTTCTGCCTCGAACAGCGTTGGCGGACTAAACGAGTTTCCGGATTATCTGCTGGGAATACCGGTGAGCTATAGCCAGGGCTCCGCGCAAGCAGAGCGCGTGCGCAGTACAGCGGTGTATTTGTTCGCGCAGGATAGCTGGAAGATTCGGTCGAATTTGACTTTGAACTACGGATTGCGCTGGGAATTGACGACGCCGCTCACCGACATCGGACAGAAGGTGCAGACGTTCCGCCCAGGTCAGGAGACGACGATCTATCCGTGCCAGCTCAGTCCGACGGATCCGCTTGTTGCCACGTTCGGGACGACGGATTGCAGCCCGGGCAGCGCGGGAGAATCGATCAATCCACTGGGGCTGGTGTTTCCGGATGATAGCGGTGTTCCAGCAGGTCTCACGCGTACCTATTACAAATCATTCGCGCCGCGTATTGGGCTGGCGTACAGTCCGAACGCAGATTCCGGCTGGCTTCGCACATTGCTGGGCGGTCCAGGGAAGACCAGCATTCGTATGGGCTGGGGCATGTTCTACAACCCAATGGAGCAACTGGTGCTTGAGCAGTTCAGCGCCGAACCGCCGTTCGGCGGCAGTTCGTTTTTCTCGAATCCGTTGTTTAACGCGCCGTTTGTGGGACAGAACGGCACCGTGAATCCGAATCCGTTCAATGGAATTTTGAACCCGCCGCGCGGTCAGGCTGTCGATTGGGCCAGCTTCCGTCCGATACTGCTGTTCGGCGAATTTCAGCCCAATCTTCGGACGCAGTATGAAGATCAATACAATTTCACCATCCAGCGCGAGCTGAAGGGCGACGTGCTGCTGCAGATCGGCTATGTGGGATCGCAAGGGCATCGGCTGCTCGCATCGCACGATTTGAATTACGGGAATCCGCAGACGTGTAAGGATCTTATTGCGCTTTCGTCAGTAACCGGCGATAGTAGCCTCGGTTGCGGTCCGTTTGGAGCCGACAGCGCCTATACGATAGCCGCCGGCGAGATTCCGCCGGGATTCACTTTTCATCTGCCGTACGGACCTGTGCCTACCATTACGGGACCAAACCCGAACCCGATCACCCTGGTCGGCATCCGGAAATATTCGTCGCCTTTCTGCAATCCGCTGACAGGTGTGGGATGTCCACCCGACGGCGTGCCGGTGTTCTCGAACATTTTCGCCGAAGACACGATTGCGAACTCGGCATACAATTCGCTGCAGATCAGCGCGGAAAAACGCTTTTCGCACGGACTGCAGTTTCAGGCGGCATACACGTGGAGCAAATCTATCGATAACGCGTCGAGCTTTGAAAATTCCGTGAACCCGCTGAATTATGCATTGAGCCGTTCGTTATCGTATTTCGACGCGCCGCAACGATTCGTCTTCAGCTACGTGTATGAGTTTCCGAAAGCCGGGGTTCAGGGCATTCTGGATAAATTCATTAACGGCTGGGGAACGGCGGGAATTTTGTCGTTTCAAACCGGCTTTCCCGTTCCCATCACTTCGTCGGACGATCTCGAGTTGTTGAGCAGTTGTTTCTTCGGTTGCACGGGCGAGCCGGATCTTGTGAAGCCGTTTCAGAGTTTAAATCCCCGCAATCCGCTGAACGCAGCATTCGACACGTCGGCGTTCCAGCAGTATGCGGACCTGGGGAGATTCGGCACATCGCCGCGCACGGTGTGCTGCGGACCGGGAATCAACAATTTCGATTTCAGCCTGCTGAAGGACACGCGCATCAACGAACGATTCACGGCGCAGTTTCGGGCGGAGGCGTTCAACATCGCCAATCACGCGCAATTTACGACGGTGGATGGAAATATCTCGGATGGCTATGTCCAGCAGGGCGGAACATTCGGTAAGGTGTTGCGCGCCAGGAATCCGCGATTGATTCAGCTCGCGTTGAAGCTGATTTTCTAGCGGCCGAGAAACATGCGCAATCGGTGGCTCGCGATTTGTTGCGGTGTCGTGTTGGCCGCGGCCGCCGGAGCGCAGACACGACCACGCGCCCGAGATTTAGGAGTTCCTTTCGACGGCAATCCAGGGACTTGGAACGCGATCACGGACGTGCCCGGCGTTGAAGTGGGTCACACGACGCTGATTTCTGGTGAAGGCAAGCTGGAGGTCGGCGTCGGGCCGGTGCGAACCGGGGTGACCGCGATCTTCCCCCGGGGCAAGGCTGATGACGTTCCCGTATTCGCAGGTTACTTTTCGCAAAATGGCAACGGCGAAATGACCGGGACCGCGTGGGTGGAGGAATCTGGATTCGCCGAGAGCCCGATTCTGATTACGAACACGCACAGCGTGGGAATTGTGCGCGATGCGGTGATTCAGTGGCAGTTCAACCACGCCAATAAAAGACTCACCGAAGAAGATTTCTGGTCTCTGCCGATTGTGGCCGAGACGTTCGACGGTTATCTGAACGACATCAACGGGTTTCACGTGCACGCTGCGGATGCGTTTCATGCGATGGATTCGGCGAAATCGGGGCCGGTTCCCGAAGGATCGGTTGGTGGCGGCACGGGGATGGTGTGTTACGGCTTCAAGGGCGGGATCGGAACGTCTTCACGGAAGCTCGATCCAAAGGACGGCGGGTACACGGTGGGAGTCCTCGTGCAATGCAACTGCGGAAGACGTCAACTCCTGCGCGTGGCCGGCGTTCCGGTGGGCGCAGAGCTTAAGAGAGACATTCCGTACGCGAGATCGGCGCCGGGCGGCGATCGGGACGTTGGGTCCATCATCATCGTGATTGCAACCGATGCACCGCTGGTACCTACTCAGGTGAAGCGGCTCACGAAACGCGCCACGCTCGGACTGGGACGAACGGGATCCATATCGGGAAACGGGTCGGGCGATCTTTTCATTGCATTTTCGACGGCAAACCGCAACTTCAATCGAAGTGGCGTAACTGACGTGAAGATGCTGGCAAATGATGTGATGGATCCGTTGTTCGAAGCGACCGTCGAGGCAACCGAAGAGGCGATTATCAATGCTATGGTCGCTTCGCCCACCATGATTGGAGTCGACGGGCACAAGGTGATCGGGCTGCCGCACGAGCAGTTGAGGCAAGTGCTTCGGAAGTACAATCGCCTGGTGCGGTGAGTTAACGGCCCGCGGATGCGGTTGTGGCTGTCTCGACCGGCTTTGGGTCTTCCTGATTGATATAGAGACGCAGCGTGTTCAGTTGATTCTGTTCGGCCGAGCTGTGCGGCGCGCCGCCGGCTTTTTCTGCGTAGGCCCGCGCGTTGCCGGAGTGATTCAGATGGATGTGGCAATACGACAAGGTGTAAAAGAGCGCGAATGCGTGCATCGGCTGAACGTCATCGAGTACGGATAAAGTGTCGACCGCGAGCTGGAAGTTCTGAGATTCGGCGGCCAGGAATCCCAGCTCCAAGCGGGCATCTTCGTGACGCGGGTTCAGTTCCAATACCTGTTGCAAAAGCGCCATAACTTTTCCGGAAGGCGCGCCCGCAGCTTGCTCGAGCCGAGCGTAGTAATAGAGCACCTCGGGGTTCTTGGAGTGACGTTCCACCGCGAGCGCGAAATGACTGCGAGCGTCGTCTTTTCGGTTCTGCTGCAGCGCTAAGTACCCGAGCGATTCCTCGATTTCGGGATTTTCGGAGCGCCGTTTCGATATTTCGCTGAGCTTTGCCTGCGTGTCGGCCTGTATTCGAGGATTCGAGGCGAGGAGACCGGCTAGCGTGACGTCGATCTCCGCATCCGAAACAGTCGCGATCACGGGTTCCGGCTCCAAGCGTGTCCAGGCGCATATCGTAGACGCGTTGCGGCAGGCTCTTGCGCCGCAGATAGGCGCGTAGATCTGAATCGAGTTGGGCGACATCTTCGCTATAGACGCGCTGGAGGGCCTCGCGGGCAGTTATTCCGGCGGAGACGGTCGAGAGAAACTTCGGGAATTGCGAGGCGTACGGATCACTTAATGCCAACATGTGCGCCAGTGCCCAGCTTTGCGCATAGAAAGTTAACATCTTTTCGGTTTCGTTGTAGTACGGCGAATCCTGGGCAACATCGAGCAGCGAATCGAGCGGGAGCAGAGGGCTGGTTTGGAGACTGTAAAGACGCGAGGTCAAGAGCCGTCCCAGCGATACTTGGCGACCGTCGTAATACAGAGATGAGTACAGATCCGCGAGGCCTTCGCTCATCCATACAGGAAGTTTCAAGCCGAGATGCTCAAAGATGAAATGGGTGTACTCGTGCATCGCGATTTGAGAATGCTCGGGGTTAAGATCCTGGAGCACGATGTAATCGCGCGTCCAACTGTGCTGATAAGAAGCGCAAGCTCCTTGATTCCAGCGATACGGGCGGTATTCTTTTTCGGAGCTGAAGGCGACAATTGTGAGCGGCGCATCGATCGCTTTCGGCGATCCGGCAGTTTGAAGGAAGAACGAGCGCATCCGCTCGAATGTCTGGAGGGCTTCGCGAGCTTCCTGCCTCGGAGTTGGTGGTGTAGATCTCGAAATGCGGAGTTTTCAGGCTGATCCAGTGCCCGGATGGCGCGATTTCACCAGAGAAGCAAACGGAGGCGCTGCTGAGGGCGAGCAGAGCGATGCACGCGCGGGGGTGGAGGCCAGCGAGTCTCAAGGAAACTCATCGGCATCGGTGGGTGGACGCTATGAGCAAGGCTGAGTTGAAGGCACGCTTAGGCCACCCTAGCCGAGTGACGCGGTAGAAAAACGCGCCTACTTGCTGGGCGAATCTAATGGGCTCGCACGGCAGCCGGACGTTTCACGGGTATCGGAAATCGCGGCGATCTTCCATCCATCCGCGGTTTTGAGCAGATTGAAGGAATCGATTCCGCAGTGCGTCAGCTTGCCGTTCAGATGAAAATCGTATTCCGCCCAGACCGCTGCCACAGAGCCGTGCTCCAGTACTTGGGGCTTCCAGATGCGTTCCAGCCATGCATCTTTGCTTGCTCCCAGAGCGCTCACCCATTTTTCGTAGGACATGCCTACGGCCGTTCCGTCCGGATGGACGGAGTAGAGCATTGCTTCCGGAATGAAGAGCGCACGGGCGCGAGCTGCATCGTGCGCGGACATGGCCTCAAAGAGCCGTTGAGCCACGGCGAGCGGAGTGTCGTTATCCGGCGGGGCAGCCGCGAAGCAGACCATGTGGGCAGCGAATAGAACAGCGAACAGTTTAATCATTCCGCCATTCTATGCCGCTGGCGAGCGGGCCGTAACGTACCTCACTGGTACCAAAGTACTTAGTTGATCAATGCTATTTCCAAGATGGCCGGATTTGTCGTAAAACCGGAGCATGTACAAGGGGAGAAGCACCTGCAGGGGTAAGACTTCCATACTGGTTCGCGTGCAATTGGAACGGCTGTATGCGCAGCGGAGCGCGATCGATGCCGCCATTCGTGAGCTCGAGCTAAGGGAAACCGGCGCCGCCGTTCGCGTCACCGGCGAGCCCTGCACCGAATCGAATTTGGATTTGGGCTCCTGGCCTTGTAACCTAACAAATTGCCGGAGCGCCTAGACAGGCGAAGGTTGACAAGTAGGGGCCGGCAAATGCCGGTATGCTTGTTGAGCAGGAACTGATTGACAGAGCCGGGGCTGGGGATGAACCGGCCTTCGATCAATTAGTCCTCGCTTATCGGGGCCGCATTTTCGGCTTGATCTCGCGTTTGATTGGCCGTCCGGAAGACGTCGAGGATGTGGCGCAGGAGGTCTTCGTTCGGGTGTTTTATTCGCTTGCTCAGTTGCGGAGCGCCGACCTGTTTGAGCCTTGGCTGTATCGTCTCACGACAAATGCCTGCTACGACTACCTGCGACGCGCAAAGCGGCGCAAAGAGGCCCGCATGTCAGATTTCAGCGTGGAGCAGGTGATGATGGCGGATTCCGCGAGTGCAACGAAGGTGGAGAACGAGGAACGCCGCAAGCGAGACACCCGGGAAACCGTGACTGCACTGTTCCGGCACGTCTCGGAACAGGATCGGCTGTTGCTGACGCTGAAAGAAGTGGAAGGTCTTTCGCTGAAGGAGTTGGAGCAAATCTACGGAGTTCGGGAGAACGCCTTGAAAGTCCGGCTGTTCCGCGCTCGGCAACGGGTTCTGAAGGCCTACCGCGCGGCGCGGGCGAATGGTAAGTTGTAAGCGCGGACAGGCGAAATTGCGCGAGAGGCAGCGAATATATGGGCAATGACGAACGAGAGCTCGACGATTTGTTTGCCAAGTATAGGTCCGCCTGCCCGGATGTTACGCCCGATGCGGATTTTATGCCCGGGGTATGGCGGCGGATCGATGCGCGCCACGGGTTCTGGTTTGCCTTTCAGGGTCTGGCTCGGACGGCAGCAACGGCAGCGGCCGCTTTATGCCTGCTGCTGCTATTGCTGAATCTCGCGTCGGCGCCGGCGAGCGACATGGTAGCCGCGACTTATGCCGATGCGTTGGCGGCCGACCACACAGCCGAGCGGACGTATTACACAGAGGCGATTCGAGATGTCCAGGGAAGTGAACGACCCGCGGCGCTCCCGCACGGCCACAAATAGGATGCGGGTTCCAGGCGGATGAGACAGAACCAATTATCCGCTGCTATTCTTGCGCTCGCGCTCTTCGGCTCCGGAGCGGTGGTGGGCGCGCTGGGTCACCGGTATTACGCCTCGACAGTGGTGAACGCCAAGACGGCTGAAGATTTCCGGCACCGCTATATATCCGAAATGCAATCGCGCGTACACCTCACAGCGGCCCAGGTAACCGAGCTGCAGCGCATTATGGACGATACGAAAGCCAAATACAGGGCAGTACGCGATGCGTATCGGCCAGAGATGCTACAGATCAAAGCGGAGCACATCAAGCGTGTGAAATCGATTCTGACGCCCGAGCAGATTCCCGCGTTCGAGCGTTTGATGGCGGAACACGAACGGCAGGCGAACGAGCAAGAAGATCGCGAACGCCGTCATTCCCACAGAAGCGCCGCGCCGTAGCTCGCCCGGAGCGAGTTGTACAATTTCCCGGTATGCGCCTCCAAACTGCGCTGCTTGCATTCGCGCTGCTGGCGAGCCTTTCGTCCCCTTCGGCCGATCCGGTTCCCACAGCCAAAAAGGCTTTCGATCTGTTGATGGGCGAAAAATATGGCGAGCTTCGAGCGATGTTCTCGCAGCAAATGCTGGATGGCCTCAGCGAAGACACGCTGCGGACTCAGCTTGGGCCTCAGATCAAAGCGCTCGGGAAGGTCAAGAAGGTAGGCGATCCAGCGATCCAGAAGGTCAACAACATCGACGTTGTGGTGATCCCTGTGGATTTCGAAACCGGCAATTTCGATCTTCTTGCTGAGCATAGATCAGAACGGCAAGCTGGCGGGGTTATTCCTGCGACCGCGACAGAGCGCCTCGAATTCCGAACCGCAGAAAACAGCATGGACTCCGCCGCCTTACTCCGACCGGGGCTCGTTTGTGGAACGCGAGGTTACCGTCGGCTCGGGGGATTGGAAGCTGCCGGGAACCTTATCGGTGCCGAAAGGAAAGGGGCCGTTTCCCGGAATCGTGCTGGTGCATGGATCCGGGCCGGGGGACCGCGACGAAACTGTGGGAGCGAACAAGCCGTTTCGGGACTTGGCGGAGGGGCTCGCATCGCGGGGCGTCGCGGTGCTTCGATACGACAAGCGAACCCATGTGTATGGAGCGCAGATGATGGCTCTCAAGGATTTCACCGTCCAGCAGGAGACTGTAGAAGACGCGGTTAAGGCGGCGGCGCTTCTGCGCATTCAACCGGAAATTGACCCAAGTCGGGTATATGTTTTGGGGCATAGCATGGGCGGCTACCTGGCGCCCCGGATCGCAGAGCAGGACCCGAAGCTCGCGGGAATCATTATCCTCGCCGGGAATGTACGCCCGCTGGAAGACTTAATTCTGGCGCAGAACGAGTATCTGGGCGCGACCGGGCCTCAGATGGAAGAGCTAAAGCAACAGATCGCGAAAATCAAGAATCTCCAAGCCGGAAAAGACAATGGCCCGCTGCTGATGAACATTCCGGCGAGTTATTTTCTGGATCTAAAGGGCTACGATCCGGCCGCTCAGGCCAAGACGCTTCATTGCCGCATCTTAATTCTGCAGGGCGGACGCGATTACCAAGTTACGAAAGTGGATTTCGATCTGTGGCGAGCGGCGCTCGCGGGCCGGGCAAACGTGACGTTTCATAACTACCCCGCGCTGAACCATCTGTTCATTGCGGGCGAAGGCAAGAGCCTGCCTTCCGAATACGACAAGCCCGGCCATGTTGCCGAGGATGTTGTGAACGATATCGCGACTTGGGCGAAAGCGTAAACGAGCGCAAGCCAGTGCTCGCTTCGCATCACAGGGTGGGAGAATTGTCCCCGAGCATCGCGTGGCGGATCAGCGCGATGGGCACTCCGCCCTGCTGCATGAACTCGTTGTGGAACTGCTCGAGCGAGAAGTCTGCACCCTTCTTCTTTTGATAGTCGGCGCGCAGCTTGAGTATCTGCAGCTTGCCAAGCGTATAGACCAGGTACGTCGGATCGGAGGTGCCGCGCTTCGTTTCGCGCTCGGCGTAATCATGCGACATGTAGCCCTCCTTCATGAAGAATTGGATGCCTTGTTCGTAGGTCATTTTGCCGGTGTGCATCTCGATTCCCACGATATAGCGGCAATTTCGGAGCAGCGCGTCAAGGAGCTGGCCGGCGCGCAACTCCGGGTCGTGATTCCCGTAGCCCTCGTCAAGCATCATTTGCTCCGTGTAATGCGCCCAGCCTTCGATATTCGATCCGCAACCGATTAACTTTCGCGCTTTCGACGGCACGCGCTGGAACCACAGAAGCTGCACGTAATGGCCCGGATACGCCTCGTGAACGGCGGTGCTGACGATCGTTCCGCGGTTGAAAGCAGTCATGAACTCTTTTGTGCGCTCGGCAGACCAGCTCTTTTCGGGTAGCGTCACGTTGAAGAAAGCTTGGGTCGCGACCTTCTCGTAGGGTCCGGGCGTGTCCATGGAAGCGGTCGTGAGGGCGCGCTCGAACGGCGGAGTTTCTTCGAGCACCGGGCGTACGGTGGACGGAATGGTGATGATGTGGTGAGCCTGAATGAAATCGATCAAGCCGTCGAACGTGTTTCGGAACGCGTCAAGAAGTTGGCCGGGCGCGGGATGATCGCTCTGTAGCCGCTCGATGATTTGCTGCGGAGTTTTGGCGGGATCGATGCGCTTGCAAACTTCGACCATTTGCTGCTGGTTTGATCGCAGGTTTGCGTACCCGATTTCGAGCAAACGATCCAGCGGGACATCCACCATTTCTTCGTATTCCAGCTTCTTGCGGTAGTTCTCCGCGCCGATGCGGAAGTCGCCGTTCGAACGCGGTAGAAGGTCGCTCTTCACCCAACTTTCGTAGCTCTTCAAAGCACGGATCGCTTCCGCATTTGTTTTCTTGAACTCTGCGAGCAGTTGTGGATCCGTCACACCGACGAAAGCGGCAGGAACATCGTGAGCGAAAAACTCCTGCAAGCCGGGCAACTGCTCCAGCGCTACCTCGGTATAAATTCGCGGCGGGTTTTTCAATTGGCTCTGGGCATCCTGGATCACTCGCGGGATCTGCTGCTCGCGTGCAATCACGGACCGCAGCCGTTCTTCGGGGGGCGCAAAATTGCGCGACATCAGCGTGAAGATCGACGCGGTCACGCCGCTCGAGTACGTATCGGGATTCCTCTCCTGTTCCCGGATATCGCGCAGATTCAGTAACTGCGCTTTGAGGTTTGCGATCACCAGGTCGCGATCATCGGATTGAGGTAAGCTCTCGAACCGCGGCAGATAGGTTTCGCAGAGCGCGATTCTGGCCTGAAAACCTTTGGCCGAAGAATCTTCGAGCTGCGAGTCATAGGGATCGTGAAATCCGGCGGCGGTCGCCTGGGTCGGGTTTAGCCGGAAGTAATCATCAAAATAGCGATCCACAAGCGTGCTGAAGGAAGACTGTGCATTCATGAGAGCTGTCCCTGCGAGTAGCAGGGTCAATGTTTTCATGCGGTCATTATAAGGTTGCCCTCTAAAATGGAGGGCGACCCGTGGTGTTTCCACCCGTTGCAGAACAGCTTGCGTATTTGAAGAAGGGATTGGCGGAGCTGATCCGGGAGGAAGAGCTGCGCGAGCGCCTCGCCGCCGCCGCGAAGACTGGCCGGCCTCTGCGCGTGAAGGCCGGCTTCGATCCGACAGCTCCCGATCTGCACCTCGGCCATACGGTTCTGCTGCGAAAGATGAAGCATTTCCAGGACCTCGGCCACACCGTCATTTTTCTAATTGGAGATATGACAGGGCTGATCGGCGACCCCACCGGCCGGAACATCACCCGGCCGCCCATGACACGCGATGAGATTGAGCGGAACGCGGAAACGTACAAGACGCAGGTGTTCAAGATTTTGGATCCGGAGAAGACAGAAGTACGATTCAATAGCGCGTGGCTTGCGCCGCTGACGTTCGAGAATGTGATTCACCTGTGCTCGAAGTACACTGTGGCGCGTTTGCTGGAGCGCGATGATTTTTCGAAGCGCTTCAAGGAAGGGACGCCGATCTCCGTGCATGAATTGCTGTATCCGCTCGCGCAGGGATTCGATTCTTTCGCGCTCGAATGCGATGTCGAGATGGGTGGCACGGATCAGACGTTTAATCTTCTGGTTGGCCGCGAGATTCAAAAGGACTATGGGCAAGTCCCGCAGATTGTCGCGACGGTTCCGATTTTGGAGGGCCTGGATGGCGTCGAGAAGATGTCGAAATCCAAGGGCAACTATATCGGGGTCACGGAATCGCCCAAGGTGATGTTTCGCAAAGTGATGCAGATCAGCGATGAATTGATGTACCGGTATTACGAGCTGCTGACGGATGTGCGCTCGGAGGAGATTGCGAAATTGGGCGAGGACATCCGCGCCCGGGGGCGCGATCCAATGGAAGTGAAAATGGAACTCGCGGCGCGAATTGTCACTGACTTCCACAGTGCAGCGGAAGCCGATGCCGCTCGCGAGGCGTTTGATCGAGAAGTACGAAGCGGGCTTGAGCCCGAGGATACCGAGACGGTGACTGTTCCGGCAGCGGCGCGAACCGGGCAGGGCGTTCGACTGGATAAACTTGTTGCGCTGATCGGGCTGGCAGAGAGCGTAACCGATGCTGCGCGAAAAATAAAAGCGGGTGCGCTCGAGGTTAACGGGGGCATTTACAAACAGCTGGTATTGGCACCTGCAGACTCGCTGCTGGTTGTGCGGCTGGGGAAAAAGTGGAAGCGGGTACGGATGGACGGAGGGGGAAACTGACAGATGCCCCTCAAAGAAAGAGTCTGAGAAAAATCGCGCCGGGCGTGGGATTTGTGGAATACGGCGGTACCTCAGAAAAGCCGAGCCGGTTGTACATCTGCAATGCGGTTGTCATCGATGTCAGCGTGTCACCGTACATCTTTTGATACCCCGCTGCGCGAGCTTCCTCAATCAGCCGGTTCAGAAGAGCGCTCCCGATACCTTTTCCTCGATACTGCGGCCGAACGTATAAGCGTTTGGCTTCGCAACAATGTGTGTTGAGGGGGCGCAGAGCAGCCGTTCCTGCGGATTTGCCCTGGCTTTGGGCAAGCAGCAACCGTCCTTCGGGTTCCGCATACGCGCCTGGAAGTGTCCGAAGCTCTTCGGCGAAATTCTGGAAATCCTGCGGGAGCCCGAATGAATCCCAGTACTCGCGCCAGAGAGTTTGAACTGTTTCGATGTCGTGGCCGGAAGCCAGGATGATGTCGAGTTCGTTGCGTTCCGGCATTCGAGAAGACTCGCGGCCGGATCATTATAAACCGCCGCGGTGTGGCCCGGTAAACTGAGCTTGCGTGGCAGAAGGGGAATGGAATTGCCGGCAGGGAACAACCAATGGCTATCGATGAGAATGTGAAAAAGCTGATATCGCTGGTCGAAGAAGGAAAATTTCTCCAAGCCATTCAGGAGTTTTACGCGGAAGATGCAAGCATGCAGGAGAACAACGACCCACCGCGCGTAGGCCTTCACGCGCTGCTGGAGAGAGAAAAACAGTTTCTGGATTCGATTCGTGAGATGCACGTCCACAAGGCGGAATCCTTTCTAGTGGACGGGAACCGGGCGGCGATTAATTGGATCTTTGAAGTCACGGATGGCCAGGGCAGAAAACACCGCCTCAATGAAGTGGCGTATCAACTGTGGCGAGACGGCAAGATCAGCGAGGAGCGCTTCTACTACGATCCAGCGCAGAGGCAGATTGACATTTGATTAGCGGGCCTCGAGCTGCTTGATCCGCATTCTGTAACGGGAAATTTTCTGGAGGTCTTTTATGGCCGATTCGATGAAGGGCCAAGTTGCTCTTATCACCGGAGGGAGCGCTGGGATCGGACGGGCCGCCGTGACGCTTTTTGCACATTCCGGAGCTCGCGTTGTGCTGGCCGCACGCGGCGTTGAGCGCGGCCAGGCGTTAGCCGACGACTTAGAGGCAGAAGGCTACGAAGTTGTTTTCGTTCCAGCCGACGTATCTCAATCGCAACAGGTCCAGGAAGTGATTAAGAGAACGGTGGACAGGTTTGGCCGGCTGGATTGCGCGTTGAATAACGCAGCGACGCTGAGTCGACTCCGGCGCATTGCAGATTTTGGCGAGGAAGAATTCGATGCTGAGGTCGACTCGAACCTAAAGAGCGTCTGGTTGTGCATGAAATACGAAATCGAGCAGATGCAAAAGCAGGAACCGCGCGGGGGCGCCATTGTCAATACGTCATCCGTAAACGGTCTCGGTGGCGCGCGTGGCGCCGGGCTCTATTCCATGGCGAAAGCCGGCATTCTCGGGCTCACCAAATCAGCGGCTCTGGAGTATGCGAGTGACGGCATTCGAGTCAACGCTCTGGTGGCTGGCGGCTTTGATACGGAGATGTTGCACAATGCGGTTCGGCAGATTGTGGGAGATGACCCCGTCAAAATCGAAGAGGGTTTTGAAGGGTACGCAGCAAGAGTCCCTCTAGGTCGAGTGGGCGATCCATCTGAGGCGGCGCAAGCGGCTCTGTGGCTCTGCAGCGGTGCCGCATCGTATGTCACGGGCCATTCGATGATTGTGGATGGCGGCCTGACTTCCTGGGCAAGGTAGGTCGTTTTCTCGCACATCGATGCTTCGCTCTCAATGCAATATGATGACTGGGTAGTCGAGAAAGGAGAAATATGGCTACCGTTCTTACTGAACCCCAGGCGACGCAAGCGCCGATCAAGCAAACCAAGATTCTGATTGACAACAGATGGGTGGATAGCGTCTCCGGAAAGACGTTCGATACCATCAATCCCGCGACGGGCGAGGTTCTCGCCAAAGTTGCCGAAGCTGATGCGGCCGATGTTGATTTGGCTGTGAAAGCCGCTGTGAAAGCGTTCCGCCCGAAGAGCCCTTGGCGAAAGATGTCGGCATCGGAACGCGGAAAGCTGATCCACCGATTGGCGGATCTGATTGAACAGAATGCCGAGGAATTGGCGACGCTCGAATCCCTCGATAATGGGAAGCCCCGTCATGTTGCGCAAGCCGCGGATCTGCCTCTAGTCATCGCGTGTTATCGCTACTACGCTGGCTGGGCGGACAAAATACAGGGCAAGACCATACCGATTGGCGGCGATTATTTCTGCTATACGCGTCACGAGCCGGTTGGCGTTGTGGGCCAAATCATCCCGTGGAATTTCCCGCTGTTGATGCAGGCCTGGAAGCTGGGTCCGGCCCTCGCCTGCGGGAATACCGTGATCTTGAAAGTCGCCGAGCAGACTCCGCTAACCGCGCTTCGCGTGGGCGAACTGATTCTCGAGGCAGGCTTTCCGGAAGGCGTGGTCAATATTCTGCCGGGTTACGGTCCGACTGCCGGCGCGGCGATCGCCCGTCACATGGACGTCGACAAAGTTGCGTTTACCGGATCGACGGAAGTCGGGCACCTGATCATGAAAGCGGCCGCCGAGACAAATCTGAAGCGCGTGACGCTGGAATTGGGCGGCAAGAGCCCGAATATCGTGTTTGCGGATTCCGATCTCGATGAAGCCGTCGAAGGATCGCATTTCGCGTTGTTCTTTAATCAGGGGCAATGCTGCTGCGCGGGTTCGCGCGTCTTCGTCGAAGAAAAGATCTACGACCAGTTCGTGGAGCGCAGCACGGAGCGGGCCAAGCGACGCCGCGTAGGCGACCCGCTGGACCGGAAAACAGAACAGGGTCCGCAGGTGGATCAAGATCAGTTTCATAAGGTGCTCGGGTACGTCGAATCGGGCAAGGAGGAAGGCGCGAAGCTGATGTGCGGCGGCGAGCGCGTGGGAGAGCGGGGTTATTTCGTCGCGCCCACTGTGTTCGCGGATGTGAAAGATGAGATGAAGATCGCTCAAGAGGAGATCTTCGGGCCGGTCATGAGCATCCTGAAATTCAAAGATATGGATGAGCTTGTGGACCGCGCGAACAAAACGATGTACGGCCTTGCCGCGGCGGTCTGGACCCGCGATATCGGCAAAGCGCATCACGTCGCGAACAACGTCCGTGCCGGAACCGTGTGGATTAACTGTTTCGATGTGTTCGACGCTGCTGCGCCGTTCGGAGGCTTCAAGCAATCCGGAATCGGGCGGGAGCTTGGTGAATACGGGTTACAGCAATACTCGGAAATCAAGACCGTTACGGTTAAGTTGTAGCAGCTAGAGCCGGACCGCCACCGATACGCCATCACGTATGGGCAGTTGCGTGGCATAGAAGTGCGGTGACGCGAATAATTGCTGATTAAAAAGGCACACTGCGCGATCGGTTTCTTCCTTCGGGTCGAGCACACTCGCGTGCCAAAGTGTGTTGTCCGTAACAAACAGCCCTCGGGCCTTGATGCGGTCCGGGACAGCTTCTAATACGGCGGGGTAGCCGTCTTTGTCAACATCGTTGAAAATCAGGTCAAAATCGCCCGGAGTGGAACGCAACGCTGTCAACGCGTCGCCGACGTGTATGTGAATCTTGGAGGCGACGCCCGCACGTTCGAAGTAGCCGCCCGCCCGCTCGGCGTTTTCCGCGCTGCCGTCCGAGTAATGCACTTCGGCATCCGCACCGGCCGCGCGAGCGAGCCAGATTGTCGAATATCCGATCGCCGACCCGAGCTCAAAAATTCGCTTTGCTTTGGTGATCATGACGAGGCTCGCCAGAAAGCGCCCAACCGCCGGTCCAATGATGGGGACGTTGTGCGCCGAGGCGTAGGTTTCGATCTCGGCCAGGACCGGATCGCGCGGTGGAAGCAAATCGTACATGTACTTCTCAATATCCGGATTCGTGATCATGGCGATTCAGAAGTGTATCAGGTACGCCTACGTGCCTCGAACGGCAAATCACTACGCTGCTAAGGGTAGCGCGACCACGTTTTCGTTGGGCAGTTTCGAAAGAAGAGCGTCGGTTGCAATCCGCAACAGCTCGTCGGCGCGGTTCGTCAATTCCAGCTCGTCCGAGAACCGCCGCAGTTGGGTGTTGAATGCGCGCCGCAGCAGCACGACCGCTTCGTCCAGGCCCAGCTTTGGAATGTCGATGACGGCGAATTTCAAAATGCTGTCCATCAGGACGGTTTCAACGTTCAGCATTTTGTAAATCGCCCGACGGTTCTTCGCAACGTACTTCACGACTTCCTTGCTGCGGTAGGCAAAATAGTGTTCGCGGGTCAGCCAGGAGTATTTCTTGGTATCGAGCGTTTTGAGCTCGCGGCCGAGCCGGCTGGCCGCAGACGCGAATGCCCGGTTCAGGGCCTCCGTTTGCTGGATATCGTACGTGAAGATGTTCGTCGGTTTGCCTGAGAACGGATGCGTGCATTGATAGACCAGCATCGGGTAAGCGGCATGCGGCCGGAGCAGAATTTCGGGATTCGCGGCGAACCAATCGCGGACCCAGCCGCGCATGGCCGTTTGCATGGCCTTCGAAACCGTCGAGTAGGTGGGGAAATACTCGGCCGTTCGCTCTTTGGGAGCCATTTTCCAAACGGAGAAATCGATACTCGAGTTAGCAACGCTCTGCTCCGCTGGTTCCGCATTCCGCAACGGCATCACGATCAATTCGCCCATTTCATCCCTCCTGATTCGAACAGCGATTCGCTCGCGAAAGGTTCTCGCGAGCGACACGAACGTAGCATGCGGGTTTGGGCAAACTGAAAGCGGATGAGCGCCGGTTGAAACCCGAAAAGAGTGTATCCGTTTGAAAAAGAAGGTCAAAAGAAGTGAATTGTGCACTTGACACACCCATGCAAAAAGCGCATACTTGAAGCATGGGAATCCTCAAGCGCGAGTATCAAAACGAAGATGCTGCACGCGAGTACCTGGAACGCCTCATCTGGCCTAGTGGCCCGGTTTGCCCGCAATGCTCTTTCGACAAAGCCTACAAGCTCGAATCAAAGCCGGACAGCGCGAACAAGGTACGTCCGGGTCTATACAAATGCGCTCGCCCGGAGTGCCGGAAGCAGTTCACGGTAACTGTCGGAACGATCTTCGAGGACAGCCACATTCCGCTACACAAATGGTTGTTGGGCATACACCTGATGTGCTCTTCAAAAAAAGGGATCAGCGCCTTGCAACTACAGCGCGAATTGTGGGGCGAGGATGAAGAGACAAAGCGTCCGAAGGGTTCCTATCGAACGGCCTGGTTCATGGCGCATAGAATTCGCTGGGCGCTCACGCAAGCCCCAATGACGGAGCTTCTCAAGGGCGTGGTGGAAGTAGACGAGACCTTCATGGGCGGTAAGCAAACCGGGAAGGGCCATACGGGACGCTCTTTAAGCGGAAACAAGACTCCGGTCTTGGCGCTGGTTGAGCGCGGCGGTAACGTGCGATCCTTCCCGCTAGAACGAGCCACGCTGAAAAATATCAAGCCGATCATGCAAGCACACATCGACCCGGAATCGCACGTGGTAACCGACGAATTCACGGTCTACCACTTCATCAAGCCGGACTTTCCGAACCACCACATGGTGAAGCACATGGATCACCAGTACGTTCGCTACGAAAAGGACTTGAAGGTTACGACCAACACGGTCGAATCGTTCTTTGCGCTCTTGAAGCGTGCGAACTACGGCATTCACCACCACATGAGCCGGAAATATCTGGGTTCCTACTGTGCCGAGCGCGATTTTGTGTACAACACGCGAAAGCTCACCGATGATGAGCGCACGGCAAGAGGCGATCAAAGCAGCCGATGGCAAGCGATTGATGCTCAAGCAGCCAAAAGGGGCAGAATAGACCTGCGGTTTTAAATCGACTAAACTGGACATGAATGCGGCGGGCGGGATTCGAACCCGCACGGGGCTTGACCTGATCAGAGGGGCCACCACCCGATTCCAAATCGGGAGCGTCTACCGATTCCGCCACCGCCGCATAATTAAGTTTCAGAACGGAACATCCTCATCACCAAGGTCCTCTACGTCTGATGCCAAGCCGAAATCAGGAGGGGGACGAGGTTTGTTGTTTTTCGGTTCTATAGTTGAGCCATCAAGCTCAGTTAGTCCAAACGTGTTTGGTGCTGGTCTAGTAAAGATCTGCCCCTTTCGCACGTAAGCTGCAAGTGAACCACTTACGGCAGCACGACTGACATTGTCAGTCGCTTTCCCCAAAATCTTTAGGATTTCGCTGATGTGCAGCGGCTTGCCCGCCGCCAGTATCGCATCGCGTGCCTTTGCGACCGCACTTCCAGCTCTCAAATTCTGAGTGGTGGACTCTGGTGCGGAAGCCGAGTCCTTTGGAAGAAGTTTCAGCGTGTCTTCGAGGGCCTGAATATAGCTGCTGGCCTCCTTAATTTGCGTTTCCAGTGATCCGATTTGCTGGCGAAGGGTGCTGATTTCCGCCTTTTTGCGATCTATTCGCTTTTGAATTTCACCTCGAAGGAGCGCCACGCCTGTATTCTACCTAAAGCGATTTAAAGTGGCAATGAGTTAAACTGACAAAGAGCGGGGCGCATGTGATGGTATCATAGGCTTAAAGGAGAGTTATGGAGCAGGAGTTTTTCGCATACAAAAGGGGGCTCGATGAGAAAAGATGTGTCACTGAGCGAGGAGTTGAATACTGGATGGCTCGCGATCTGGCGTCACTCCTGGCATACGCAAGCTGGGACAAGTTCGCGAATGTTGTAGAAAAGGCAATGACTTCGTGTGAGGGCAGCGGCATCCCGTCGTCACATCACTTTTCCCGAACGGGAAACGTGATAACGGCCGGGAAGGGTGCCCAACTTCAGAAAGCGGATTGGTTCCTTTCGAGATACGCCTGTTATTTGGTCGCAATGAACGCTGATTCCAGTAAACCAGAAGTGGCATTTGCGATGTCGTATTTCGCTGTTCAGACCCGCCGACAGGAATTGTCCGACACGCAAAAACGGCTCGAACTGAGGCTCCGGATTTTGGAAGACAACCAGAAGCTCGCGGGAGCGGCGAAAAAGGCTGGTGTTGTCCGTTACCCTCTCTTTCAGGATGCTGGGTATCGAGGTCTTTATAGCATGAGTTTGTCGGACGCGAAGGCGTACAAGGGACTCACGCCCAGTCAAGATCTATTGGATCACGCTGGGCGCCTTGAACTGGCGGCAAACGATTTCCGCATCACTCTAACTGAACACAGACTAAGTCGTGATTGGGTGCGAACGGAGCCGGAAGCAATTCTCACGCATCGTAGCGTAGGGGAAGAAGTACGGTCTTCAGTCGTTAAGGACAACGGTATCGCTCCGGAAGATCTCCCGATTGAACCTTCGATCAAACCGCTGGTGCAGAAACATCGTCGGCAACTAAACGCGCGCACAAAGCCAGAGATCTCCCAAAAATGAGCGGAACCAGCAATACTAGAGGTGTGCCACGACCCGGCAAACCGATCCACATTCCGCTTGACGAAAAGACCGCACTTGCCGGTCTGCTGCGAGTTAAGCCTACGAAGGATATGCCGAGACCAGGGGCAACCGGAAAGAAAAAGAAAGTGAAGACCAGAGGGACGACGCAGACGCGTCCCATGCGTTCCCTTTAAGCATCAGGATGGCTCTGTTTCGTCCTTCCGCCGTGAAGCGACGGCTGACATTTCTTTAGGCTCACGCGCAATTCTCCCTTATACTTGAATTGCGCGTCACGAACGACGTAGCAGAAGAAAGGACGCTGTCAAGCTTGGCGGCGCGGCGCGTTCAGTTTCTTCGGACGCTCGCAGTGTACCACATATCAGAGCCTTCGAAGAACTCAATGATGTCCCTTGCTCCTTCTTGCGCGTTCGTCCGCATCGAACCGCACGAGGCCGATCAAGACATGGAATGGGTCTGTCCCGCATACGCACGTGGCGTTGTGGATAGGGCCGGAGCTACGCTTGCGCGCGAGTCACTACAGGACATTGAAGCTGATGAGTGGGAAGACGCTCTCGCAGTAATTAATAACTGGCGTTCATCGCACAGCCGGCCGCTCTACACATTTCGCCTCGGTCTCCGCCGCAATGCGGAAAAGGTAGATCCAAACGCGCTCGTAGCGCAACGCATCAAACGGTTATCATCTATCCGGCTGAAGCTACTGCTATGTCAAAACATGAAGCTTTCACAAATGCAGGACATCGGTGGCTGTCGGGCCGTTGTAGAGAACGTCTCACAGGTACGGGATCTTGTGAACCGGTACAAGTTAAGCGACATAAAACATAAATTGACAACGGAAGATGATTACGTCACGCGTCCAAAACTATCGGGATATCGGGGCGTGCATCTTGTATACAAGTACTTCAGCGACAAAAAGCAGACCCACAACGGTCTGCGCATCGAAGTACAGATTAGGTCGCAACTGCAACACGCTTGGGCTACGTCTGTTGAGATAGCCGGGACCTTCGTGCGACAAGCTCTAAAATCGAGCCAAGGAGAAGAGGATTGGCTCCGATTCTTTGCCTTAATGGGAAGCGCGTTATCACAACGGGAAAGAAGCCCTCTGATTCCAGGGACGCCAGATTCCGCTAGAACGCTCAGAAAAGAACTGAAGGCGTGCGCGAAGAAACTGGATGTCGTAAACCGTTTGGCTGCTTTCGGGACCGCACTGCAAATTGTCGATCAAACGGAGAAGAATGCGGCTTTCTATCTCCTTGAGCTAGACACCACCGCAATGAGTATCAACGTGATCGGATATCAGCATAATGAGTTAGAAAAGGCGTCAGCGGACTATTTGAACATCGAGAAGACAATCAGCGCCGGGTCCGGTAACGATGCTGTTCTTGTTTCTGCCGATTCCATGAACGAACTAAAACGAGCATATCCCAACTACTTCCTCGACACGCACCGGTTTTTAGAAGCCGTGCGGAAAGCAATCTAGCTGAAGAACAGATTCTCACCGGTCTGTCACGCCTCCTCCATTATAAGGTGTGTCAAGTGCACAATTCACCAAAAGAATTTTGAGAACTTTCTTCAGGCTTTGTGACTACTTCCCTGACACCGCCCAAAACGCCTGAAAAGGTGTCGGCGAGAGCTGCGCCTTCCATTCTGCCGACGCAGCGTTCAGGTCAACGCGGGATTTCGCCTGCGATCTTATCCACTTCGGCGAACAGCTCGCGTAATGGGAGGGTCATTTCATGGCGAGAGCCGGCGGTCAGAACATCGGACATCCCGAGCTCGATCGGGCTCGGCGATTCAAGAGACATTGAATAGGCTTTGCGCTTCTCCGGATCGATAATCCATACGGAGCCGATTCCCCAGTCCAAATAATGGGCGGCCCTTCTGAACGATCTTTCCGAGATCGTCGGCCGGAGAAAGGATTTCAACGCAGAGGTCAAACGGCTCTGTCGGATACGGAGCCTGAAAGCGGGCGTGGTCCGCAATGAGATCGGGTACCGGATGGGCGAGGCTCGAGATTTTTAATCGGACCTCCGTTGCCGACTTCCAGCCTCGCTGTATCAACAACATGGCTAAGACCGATTGAAGTATCCCATGAAGTAAAGTCGGCATCGACTTTTGGATGGCTGCGCCGAACCAGTATTCAAAGTGTGGCTTCTCGCCCCTATAGAGTTCTTCAAACCCTTCGAGCGACAGGAAGGTGGGGACGGCGGCCATCAGAGCAAGTCCTGTGTTTAGTATCTCCGATCTTGGGGATCAAGAAAGCTGGTATAATAAAGACACATGAGCTTTTGGCGTACGCGCCAGTGGGTTCAACAAACCTCTTTGAGACATTCCTCTGTCTCGCCGCATAGGCCTCTTCTGAGTATTTCATCGCACATTTGCAATTAATGAAGTCCTGCGTTCAGATCTCGCGCGGCATCGAATCGTTATTCGGTACGCGTGACGAAAATATTCGTTTACTCGAATCCGAGCTGAGCTTGAGAACCCGTCTGATGGATGGCGACTCGCTCGAGCTGGAGGGCGAAGAGGCGCACGTGCGCCGCGCCGAGCGGATTCTCGAAGATTACGTGAACCTCGTGAAGGAGGGGCACGTGTTCAACAACGGCGATTTGAACAGTTACTTGCGTGTCGTGACAAGCGATCCGCAGGTTTCGCTGCGACGCCTGGTTGAAAGCGGAAAAACACGCGCATTCGGGAAAAAGGTGCTGGCACCGAAGACGGTGAATCAGCGGCGGTATATCGACGCAATCGAAAACCACGACCTGACGTTCGGAATCGGGCCTGCGGGTACCGGGAAGACATATCTCGCGGTTGCGATGGGCGTTGCGGCGTACTTGAATAAGCGTGTCAGCCGGATCGTGCTGACCCGGCCCGCGGTGGAAGCTGGTGAGCGTCTCGGATTCTTGCCCGGAACGTTGCAGGAGAAGATCGATCCGTATCTACGTCCTCTCTATGACGCGCTCTTCGACATGGTGGACAGCGATAAAGTGGAGAAGCTGATCGAGCGCAATATCATCGAAATCGCGCCGCTGGCTTTTATGCGCGGCCGAACGCTGAACGATTGTTTCATTATTCTCGATGAAGCTCAGAACACCACCTCTGAACAAATGAAGATGGCTCTCACGCGGCAGGGGTTTAATTCGAAGATGGTGGTCACAGGCGATCAGACGCAAGTGGACCTGCCTTCGGGGAAGAAGAGCGGCTTGTTCAACGCCGTTGAGGTCCTGAAGGGCGTGCAAGGGATTGCGTTTATTGGCTTTCGACGAGCGGGATGTGGTGCGCCATCAACTCGTGCAGCGCATCGTCAGGGCGTATGACCGCTACGATGAGACAACGGGCATGGGCCGGCAATTGGCTTTGACACTCGGCCCCGATATTCCTCACGGGCCTGCGACTGAGATGCCTGCGGATACCGCCGTCGAGATTCCCGAGATTTCCCCCGCCGCATAAAAAACGTCGTATGTCCTCCGATGGCAGTACGGTGCTCTTTCGAGCCCTTCCCGATCCGATCAAACTTTCCGTTTCCGAGAAAGGCGCGGTGCGAGCGTTCGCGCGCACTTTGGCCGACCGCTTGGCCGCTGGACGTTCTTTCACCTGTCTGATTACTAATGATCGCGAGCTCCGCGAGCTCAACAGAAGGTTTCGCCGGCAGGATTACGTCACGGACGTGCTCTCGTTTCCGGCGAGCGGCCGGCGCGTCTCACGAGGAGTTAGGTGAGATTGCGATCTCAACCCAACGCGCAACCGTTCAGGCCCGCGTCTTCGAGCACAGGCGCATCGACGAGATGCGTATTCTCATGCTGCATGGAATGCTGCACTTGGTGGGGATGGATCACGAACGAGATCAGGGCGAGATGGCGCGCGCGGAACGCAAGTGGCGGATGAAGCTGGAATTACCGGAAACGCTTTTAGCCAGAAGCCGGACGGAGGGCGCCTTGGAGAGAGTAGCAGCGCGATGAACCTACTTTGCTTAGCTTTGGCGCTCGCCTTGACGTGCTTGCTCGCGTTCGTCTCCTACATCCAATTGCTGTATTTGGAATCGCTGCGGCTACGGCGCCGGGAGGGCCAAGCTCTCGAGTACTTTCGCGAAAATCTTTCCCAGAGGATCGGCCTCGACACGGACGACGGGGCGTTGACATTTTCACTGATCAAACACATTTCGCTTCCGCTCGCCGGATTATTCTTTCTATGCGCGCTCGTTCGGCCCGGCGTTCCCCATTGGCAAAGCGTTCTCGAAGCGGTGATCTTTTCGCTTCTTGCGATGCTGGTTTCGACGTACCTCGTCCCATTGTTCCTCTATCGCCGGACCAAAGGGGCTTGGTTATTGAGAATTCTGCCGGGCATCAGGCTGCTGGCTCTTTCCGCAGCTCCGATAACATCTCTGCTGCGACTATTTCAATCGCTTTTGGATCTGGACAAGAGCACGAACGGCGAGCCGGTTCCAGCGGATTCCGTGGAGCACATTGAAGCGCTGATCACGGCGGGCGCCGAAGAAGGCATTCTCGAAGAAGAGGATCGCAAGCTCATCCACTCTGTCGTGGCATTCGGAGACAAGAGCGTGCGGGAAGTGATGACGCCGCGCCCGAACGTAATTGCGATCTCGGCCGATAAATCGCTTGCGGATCTGCGGCAGCTTGTCATTCACGAGCAGTATTCGCGCATACCGGTGTATGAAGATACGATCGACAACATCATTGGATTTGTGCACGTGCGGGACATGTTCGAGCTCGATCCGGAAGACCGCCAAGCGAAGCCGCTTAAAGAACTGATGCGGCCCATACACCTGGTTCCCGAGACAAAGCCGGTTAGCGATCTGTTGCGTGACATGCAGCGCGACGGCTCTCATATCGTGGTGGTCGTTGATGAATATGGAAACACCGCAGGTGTCGCCACCATGGAAGACATGGTCGAGGAAATTTTGGGCGAGATCCGGGATGAGCACGAGCCCGATCGCGACGTACGGCAGGAATCAAATCACGTGTTTGTGGCCCCGGGAAGCCTGGATGTGGACCGGCTGGAGGATCTTCTGAATTTTCGTCCCGGCGAGGAGACGGAATCGACAACAGTGGGCGGCCTGATCACCGAGTGGTTGGGTCACGTTCCGCGTGTGGGCGAGGCGGTGGAGCGGGGTGGCATGCGGATCGAGGTTCTGGCCGGCAATGATCGCCGTGTGGAAGAGGTTCGCATTTCGCGCGTCGAAACGCCCGCCCCGGTAGCGGCGAATCCGTGAGTGTGGGTGCGCACCGGGCGGGGTTTGTATCGATCGTAGGACGCCCGAACGCCGGAAAATCCACCTTGCTGAACGCACTTACAGGCGAAAAGCTGGCCATCACAGCGCGTCAACCGCAAACCACGCGGACCACGATTCAGGGCGTGCTGACCACACCCGAGGCGCAAATCGTTTTTATCGACACGCCAGGGATGCACAAATCCGACACTCTTTTCAATAAGCGGATGATGGCGAGCGTGCGTAGCGCTCTCGAAGAACGCGATCTGATTCTGTTCGTGGCGGATGCTACGAAACCTGCGAGCGAAGAAGACGCTGAAGCGATCAGCGCTTTGCGAGAATCGAAGGCGCTCCTGGTGCCGAATAAGATTGATCGGGTAGAAGATAAGCGGTTGCTCCTACCTTTCATCGCCCGGTATATGGAGCTGTTTCCGTTCCTCGAAGCGGTTCCGGTATCGGCGCGCACGCAAGCCGGAGTCCCGGAATTGATGCAAGTGATTCAGAAACATCTGCCAGAAGGCCCAGCCTTGTTCCCGGAAGATTACATAACGGATCAGCCCATGCGCTTTCTGGCGGCTGAAATCATTCGGGAGCGCATCCTGCATGCGGTGCGAGAGGAGGTTCCGCACGCGGCTGCAGTTCTCGTTGACACCTGGGACGAGACGCCGCGATTGACCAAAATCGCCGCTACGATTCACGTCGAGCGGCCAGGGCAGAAAACGATTCTGATCGGCAACAAGGGCCAGATGCTGAAAAAAATCGGATCTGAAGCACGGGAGCAGTTGGAGCAGATGCTCGGAACCAAGGTGTATTTGTCGCTATTCGTAAAAGTGAAACCGAATTGGCGCGAAGATCCGTCATTCTTGCAAACCGTGGATTGGCGCTCGATGATAGGCTCGGAGGATAGGAACACATGAAACGCCGTCTGTCATTGGTTCTCGTCGTCCTGGCCGGTTTGGCCGGGACGATCATCGCCGCCGATCAGAAACCGGCTACTGCGGACGATCGAATCTCCGATCAGGTCCGAATGCGTCTCGCCGTCGATGCGGACGTGAAGGGCGGCGCGCTCGATGTGACAGTGAAAAACGGCGTCGTCACGATCAAGGGCAGAGTGGATACCGACAAGGGCAAGGCTCGCGCCACCAAATTGGCGAAGAAGGTAAAAGGCGTCAAAGACGTGGATAACGAGCTGATCGTTGGCCCGCCCAAATAGCGGCTGATCTCTCCGTTCACCTGTTTTCGCGTGATTCGTCTGCCGGTTCTGCTTGCAACGCTGCTGGCGTTAACCTCGCAATTCGCCTGGGCCACCAGTATCGTCATCTTGCGGAGCGGCAATCGGGTCTACATCGGGGCGGACAGCCGCCGAAGCTATATAGAATCGTTCCGAACATCCAGCGACAGATTCGCGGGGTCTGTCTGCAAGATCGTTCCTGCAGGCCGTTTTTATTTCGTCGCGTCCGGTTTGACGTACGCAAATGATCAGCAAGTAGCGGATATCGGAATCGATGTGGGCCGCGCAAGCCGATCGGTGGCCGATGCGATGGAAGCGTTCCGGCGAAAGATGCAAGAGTTCCTCCCGCACGCCATTGCCGCCGAGAGCCGCGTCACATCGGCGAAGGGACTCGAACACACAAGGGAGCCGAATGGACTCGTACTTGAAGCCGCATTTGCCGGAATGGAGCAGAATGTCGCCTCCGTCAGCGAAGAATGGTATCGCAACGCCGGGACGGAAACGGCTCCGCGGCTCACGACGGACCGTCGCATCTACACCTCGCATAATCGGAGGCGATTCGATTTCATTTTTCTCGGCAAACGGCGAGCGATCGATGACTACCTGTCTGAGCACTCGATCTCCGTGCGTGAAGACACGCGGCGCAGTTGCCCTGATCACGCGCCTCATTAATCTTGAGATCGAAGAATCTCCCGATACGACCTCAGGGCCGATTGACATTCTTGAGATGGACGGGTCAGGGTCGCACTGGCTGGCGCGGAAAGTAGGCTGCGAGTCTCCACGGTAGCGCTTCTGATACAGTGAAATTTACCCCTCGCATCGATATGGCAAAAGTTTGTGAAATCTGTGGCCGCGGACCGCAATTCGGGAATCGGATCAGCCATGCCCACAACCTGACGAAGCGCAGGTGGAACGTGAATCTACAAACGGTTCATGCACTCGTGAATGGCGCCGGGAAACGGCTGCGCGTCTGCACTTCGTGCCTGCGCAGCGGAAAAGTTCAGAAAGCGCCGCTCAAACGGGCGTAATCAGGCCGCTTTCGCGATCGGCAGATATTCAATTTTCACCAACCGAAGCCGTTCCATCAGCCGGATGACCGGCCATGCCAGGTCGATTTCGCGCCCTCGCAGCGCAAAACGCGCAGAGGTCGGGAACTCGTGGTGATTGTTGTGCAGTCCTTCGCCGCCGGTTAGCAGGGCAATGATCTGGATGTTCGTCGCCAGATTATCGAAATTGCGATATCCGATCATGTGGCACAAGCTGTTGATCGAGGAGTTCAGAAGTATATAGAGCACGATGTGCGCACCCCAAGCGACGGCTCCCCATACCCATCCGAACATCAGCATAAAGATAGCCAGCCCGCCGAAAATCGCATAATTCTGGACAATCAGCGGCAGGTGATCGAGAGGGTCCGGCCGGTAATCGGGCGTGTACTTGGCGATAGTGGTGCGATTGCGGGTTTCCTTCTTATATAGAAAGTAATTGCCGAACAAAACCGTCCACATGCCCAGCACGCGGGGGCTATGCGGATCGCCTACTTCATCGGAATGATGATGATGCTTTCTATGAACTGCAGCCCACTCCCGTGGAATAATCCCGGTGAAAAGCATCAGCTCCAGATGCATGAGAAATCGGACGGCGGGATGCATTTCGATCCCCCGGTGAGTGATCGTGCGATGCAAATAGATTGTGGTCGCGAAAACCGACATCTGCAAAATGACAAAAGTAATCGCGGCCATCCAGAAGAAGTTCATCTGCGCTCCAATATTTTGTGCTCGAGGTGCCTACGGCACTCGCTATCATGCCTTCATCGCCTGGCACATTTTGGACAACGCGTGTGGACGGGACGTGAACAGAGGGCTGACTATTCAACTGTAGCAGGTTCGCCGGGCAGAACCTAGAACTTTTGCTGGAATGGCTTTTGCTTGCCCCATGCCGTCGAAACGGTCAAGATGGCAGAATGCGTTTCGTTACGTTCGAGCTTAACGGCCGAAGCCGCCCGGGAATGGTTTTCGAAGAAACAGTGCTCGATATTTCTTCGATTGGCTTCGCGTCGCTGATCGGGGTGATCGCATCCGGCTCCGAAGGTCGCGCGAAGATCGAGAACTTTGCGTATGAGCCATCCGCCGACGCAAAGTATCCGCTGAACACCGTCAAGCTGCTCGCTCCGGTACCGAAGCCGCCGAAGCTGATCTGCGTGGGGCTGAATTACCGCGATCATGCGGCGGAAACAGGTGCGCGCCTGCCTGTCAGTACCGACGATTTTCAACAAATTTCCCACTGCGGTGATCGGACCGGGCGCCGAGATCGTGCTACCCAAAGTTTCGAAAATGCCCGACTATGAAGCCGAGTTCGCTTTCGTCATTGGCCGTGGAGGCCGCAACATTTCCGCGGAGGATTGGCGCGGCCATGTCTTCGGCTACACGATTGTCAACGATGTTTCCGCGCGCGATTACCAGCGGGCCACATCGCAATGGCTCATGGGCAAGACATTCGACACATTCGCTCCCATAGGTCCCTGGATCGTCACGGCGGACGAGATCCCGGATCCTCACGAGCTCGACATCGAGATGAGGGTTAACGGTGAAGTGATGCAACACTCCAACACACGCGAGCTGATCTTCACAATCCCCGATTTGATCGCGTTTCTTTCAAGCGTGTTTACGCTGGAACCGGGCGACATTATTTCAACAGGCACGCCCGCCGGGGTCGGGTTTGTTCGCAAGCCGCCTCGGTATTTGCAGCCCGGAGATGAAACGGTAATCAAGGTGGAAGGCATCGGGGAGTTGCGCAATCCGGTGGTCGCGGAGATGTAGAGGCCTCGAGCATTCTGTTCGCTTCCGAACGGCGGAGTCCAGCCGCGCACAGTGCCGGAACTCGCGGGGGAACAGCGCGGATGCTCTAAACCCAGTGAGTTGAACCGGATATGTCACCCCCGTTGCCGGGCGCGTGGATTGCACGTTCGTTCAAGAGGTTTAGAGGTTCGATGCGCGGTTTTTTCCACGACCTTCTATATACAGAGCGGCAGATGATTAGACTCGCCCGGGTTTGCGGCGATCGCGGTTTTGACGTTAGCCTTGGGAATTGGCGCGAATACCGCGGTTTTTTCCGTGGTGAATAGCGTTCTGCTGAACCCGCTTCCGTATCCGGAACCCGACCGTATCGTCAACCTTTTCCACGACAAGCCGAACTTCCCTGAAGGATCGATCTCCTACGCCAACTTTCTCGATTGGCAGCGAGAGAACCAGACCTTCCAATCCATGGCGGCCTATCGCGGCACAGGTGGATTCTCGCTGACCGGGACGCGCGAGCCGGAGAGTATTACCGGTGCAATGATTTCGGCCGGTTTTTTTGAAATTCTGGGCGTAAGGCCGGTAGCGGGGCGAACGTTTGACACGGAACAGGATCGGCTGGGCGCGAACCCGACGGCAATGATCTCCGAAGGGTTGTGGAGGCGGAAATTCGGCGCGGATCCAGGAATTGTGGGGAAGAGGATCGTCCTCGATGGGGAAGGCCGCACAATCATCGGCGTCGTTCCCGGCAACTTTCACCTGCAGATGTGGAACTTCAGGGCGTCGGACGCATACACTCCCCTTGGCCAATGGAGTGAACCGCAATTCCGCAATCGCAGCTCGGCATGGGGAATGGACGCCATCGCGCGCCTCAAGCCCGGAAGAAGCCTTGATTGCTGCAGCGCAAGACTTGGCGCGCGTGAACCGAGGTCTTGCGGCGGCATATCCGGACGTGGACGCGAACATCAAAGCGAAGATCGTTCCGATGCGAGAGCAAATGGTGGGCGATGTCCGTCCGGTATTGCTGGTTCTGCTGGGCGCAGTTGCATTCGTGTTGCTGATCGCGTGCGTCAACGTCGCCAACTTGCTGCTCGCCCGTTCCAAACACGCAGCCGGGAGTTTGCGATTCGCGCAGCGCTCGGGCGCGGGCCAGGGACGCCTGATTCGGCAGCTTCTGACGGAGAGTCTCGGGCTGGCGATTGCCGGCGGTGGTTTCGGGCTGCTGCTCGCAGCTTGGGGGACTCGGGCAGCGGTAGCAGCGGTACCGCGAACATTGCCGCGCGCGGAAGATATCGGCGTTGACGGACGCGTGCTGCTGTTCACCTCGTTGATTGCTGTGTTGGCGGCCATTGTGTTCGGGCTTGCGCCGGCGCTCAAGGCCTCGCGCCCACAGCTCAGCACGGCAATGAATGAGAGCGGCCGGTCGGTAGTAGGCGGCCGCAGTCGCGCGCAGGCAATTTTTCGTGGGTGCGGAAGTGGCAATGGCGCTGGTTCTGCTCGCGGGCGCAGGTCTCATGATCCGCACTCTGGTGCAACTGTGGAATGTAAATCCCGGGTTCAATCCGCATGGCGTGCTGACGTTCGGGCTTACCCCCTCGCCTGCGTTGGCCAAGAAAAGCCCAGAAGCGATACGGGCTGAGTACCGGAAGATCAGCGCGACGCTGCTTTCGATTCCAGGAGTCGAGAGCGCGTCCTTCAACTGGGGCGCCCATCCTCTCGAGAGCGACTCGGAAGAAAGTTTCTGGGCGGAGGGCCAGCCGAAGCCTGAGCATCAAGCCGAACTGCCAATGGCGCTGCAGTACGTTGTCCAGCCGGAGTACCTGCGACTTATGCAGACACCCTTGAAGCGTGGCCGCTTCATAAACGATGCGGATAACGAGAATACCGGGCTTGTCGCGGTGATTGACGAGGATTTCGCCCGCCGGTATTTCCCCGGGCGCGACCCCATTGGCAAGCATCTCTATTTCTTCAACGAGCAATCGGGTGGCCCGCGCGTGGAGGAGATTGTCGGCATCGTGGGCCACGTGAAGCAATTCGGACTGGACCGGGATGCTACTCAAAGCCTGCTCGCGCAAATCTATGAACCGTTCATGCAAATTCGCGATTACAGGATGAAGCGCGTGGCGGGAGGTACCGACGTTTACGTGCGTGCCCGCGCGGGCATGGACCCAAGCGCCTTAATGTCGCCTATTCGCCACGCCTTTTCGCGACTTGATAAAGAGATGGTCGTGTATTCGCCCGAGCGGATGGACGATACCGTCGCACGCTCGATCGCCCAACAGCGTTTTGCCTTGATGTTGTTCTCAGTCTTCGCAGGTATCGCGCTGCTGCTTGCGAGCATCGGAATTTACGGAGTGCTGTCGTATGTCGCCGGACAGCGGACGCAGGAGATCGGGATTCGCATGGCGCTCGGAGCGCAGAAGAGCGAGGTGCTGAGGGCCATTCTTCGCGACGGCGCACGGATGGCGGTTCCAGGCGTTGCGGCCGGTATCATTGCGGCGTTAGGACTGACGCGGCTGATGTCGGGGATGCTGTTCGGCGTGAAACCGACGGATCCGTTGACCTTTGCGTCTGTTGCGGTATTGCTGTGCGCGGTCGCGTTGCTAGCCTGTTACATACCAGCACGCCGCGCGGCTTCTATCGATCCCATGCAGGCGCTACGCTCCGAGTAGACCATGAACACGCAGGCTCAAGGCTTCGTCCATATACATGCATGAAAGACCTACGGTTCGCATTTCGAGTACTTGGTAAGAATCCCGGGCTGACATCGATCGTCGTGCTGTCGATCGCGCTTGCGATCGCGGGCGCCGGATGTGCGTTTACCTGGCTAAAAGCGGTCTGGTTGAATCCACTCCCTGGAGCCGTAGAAAGCCGCCGGCTGCTTACCATGAGTGTCGCGACACACGGAGGCAGCGGGTACTCGACTCACTACCGCGATTATGGTTATTTCCGTAAGCGCGTGACCGTGTTCAGCGGCTTGGCTGCATACGAGTTGATGCCGGTAAGCGTCAAGGCGGAAGGCGAGACGCAGGTCACCGCTGCGGGAGTTGTCTCGGACAACTATTTCAACGTTCTCGGCGTCCGACCCATTCTGGGCCGAGCGTTTCGGCCAACGGAGAATGCGGCGCCAGAAGCGAATCCGGTTGCAGTAATCGGCTACAAGCTGTGGGAAGACAGGTTTTCTTCGAGTCCGCGCGCACTGGGCTCGAGCATTGAGATCAACGGCAAACCCTTTACGGTGATTGGGGTTGCTCCGGAAGGATTTTTTGGCGCGTACGGCGGTCTCGCCGAGGACCTCTGGGTGCCCATGATGATGAGCAAGAGCGTGGGACTCGCTCCCGATCCCGAGACGGCGGGTGTGGAGGTGATCGGCCGGCTGAAGCCGGGCATTACGGCAACGCAGGCGCAGGCGGAAATTCACGTTCTCGCGCGTTCGCTCGTTGCCGCGCAGCCGGAGAACCACCGCAACTGGGACGAAGTCTTGTACCCTCTCGAGAAATTCCAGCGCGGCATCGTTTCTTCTCTGTTCCCAGTCATGCAGATCGTGATGGCGATCGCGATACTCGTGCTGCTGATTGCGAGCGCAAATGTGGCCAATCTTCTGCTGGCCCGGGCCAGCGCGCGGGTTCGCGAAATGGGTATTCGGTTGGCGCTGGGCGCGAGCCGGATTCGGCTGTTGCGTCAACTGCTGACTGAAAGCCTCCTCATTGCATGTATGGGCGGAACGCTGGGGTGGATTTTTGTTTGGCTAGCCGCGGGATCGCTCCGGCATTTTCTGCCGAGTATTGGCGGACTGACGATCGTGTTGGACCTCGGCGTGGACTGGCGGGTATTTTTGTTTTGCTTCGCGGTGACGCTGTTCGCAGCCGTACTTTGCGGTTTCGCGCCCGCCTTCGCCAGCTCTCACTGGGACGTGGCCGACGCGCTACGGGATAGCTCACGATCCGTCGCCGGTGACCGGCGCAGCGGCTTCGTTCGCAACAGTCTTGTAGTCGGCCAGGTGGCACTGTCGCTCGTGGCGCTCGCTGGCGCTGCGCTGTTTGCGCAGAGCATTCGTTCTACGCTGGCCGTCCGGACCGGATTCGACCCCCATCACGTGTTGCTCACCTCGTATGACACTTTGCTCGAAGGGTACAGCGAGAACCGGGGACAGCAATTCTACACGGACTTAATCCAGAAGCTAGAAGGCAATCCTGCCGTCGCTAGCGTCAGTGCGACATCGTTCGTGCCCATGCGCATGGACGGCGGCGACAATTCGGTGAAAGTCTCTATTCCGGGCTATATTCCGGCTCCCGACGAGCAGATGGATATCGTGGCCGACGAGATTGCCCCAAATTATCTGAAAACCATGCGCATCGGACTGCTTGCCGGACGGGAGTTCAACTGGCAAGATCGCGCCGACACCCCGGGCGTGGTGGTCGTCAATGAAGCGATGGCCAAGCGCTATTGGAAATCGGTTTCAGACGCGCTCGGCCGCCCCATTCAAATCGACAAGAAATTGCATGTCGTTGCCGGAGTGGCGAGTAATATCGTCTACCGAAGACCTCAGGCGCCGCCCTCGCCAGCCATGTACTTGCCGTTTCTCCAGACTCCTGCGAACGCGATGACGCTGGTCGTGCGCGCAGCCGGAGATCCGTATTCCGCTCTTCCCTTCGTGCGCAGCGCGGTCCGATCGATCGATCCCAATATGCCTGTCTCCCGGGTCGAGACTTTGAGGGCGAGTATGCGCGCAGGGACTCGGCGATCAAACCCTGGCACTGACGCTCTTGTGTTTCTTTGGAAGCATCGCGCTGGTGCTGACGGCGGTGGGCGTATATGGCGTCCTATCGTATTTCGTGACGCGCCAAACACGCGAGATTGGGGTCCGGCTCGCGCTGGGAGCACAGAAGGGCCGCGTGCTGCGCACCGTCTTCGGCAAAGGCTTGCGTCTGGCCCTCATCGGGATCGTCATCGGGATTGCAGTGGGTATGGCAGCGATACGCGTGGTCGCGGCGGACATGTACGGCGTGCAGGGCGAACTGCCGATGATCTTCATCGTGTCGGCGTTGTTCCTTCTGACCGTGATCGCGATCGCATGCTACGTGCCGGCACGCCGCGCAATCAGCGTGAATCCCGTCGAAGCCTTGCGGCACGAGTGACTAGCGGCGGTCAGGGCTATACGGCCAAGAGCTCACGCTCCGCATCTTCCAGACCCCAAGCTGGCACCGGACCGCCTCCGAACGCGCAAATCAGGCAGCCGTGCCCGGATTGGTTTCTCAGTTGGAGATTAAAGCGGATATCAGGATATTGGTATCGAGCACCACCCGCATCAGGCGCTATTAGCCCTTCTTTTTGGCGCGGCGTTGCGTGCGGACCTCGCGGACGGCTTCGTCAACAACGCGTTGCAACTCCTCCGGGTTGGTGTTGGTATTGCGGGCTTTGATGTCCTGAACGGTGTGATGAAATACACGCCATCGAGCAGCGTCTTCGATGAACTTGGAGAGGTCGCCCTTTTTCATACCCCGGGCGCCCAAAAAAGTGCGTAGAGAGAGGTCGGTTTCCTTTGAGACCTTGATGTTCCAGCGGACAGCTTGTTCTTGCATTTAGCTTTTCCTAATTCATCGATGGATAAACGTCTATATACCTATCGTAGGATGAACGCTTGGCGGCATAAATGTGCGCTCGCTTTCCACCTTTTTAAATCGAAGCACGATTGGTTCAATTAAAGATGACTATGCCTTCCTTCACTCTAGGGCAGATCGCCGAGTTGCTCGGATGCGAGGTTGCGGGCGATGCCGGGCACGAGATCACGGGCGCTTCCACCATCGAACGCGCGGGTCCGAGTGACATCACGTTCCTCGCCAACATGAAGTACGCGCCGAAGGTCCGGTCGACGCAGGCGGGGGCGATCATCGCCGCCGAACAGGTGAACCATACCGGCGCGGCGACCATCGTTTCCGCGAACCCGTATTACGATTTCGCGCGGGCGCTCGCGCTGTTCTATCAGCCGCCAAGACCGCACCCAGGAATCCACCCCATGGCGGCGATCGCCGAATCGGCGCGCATCGGTCCGAACGCTTCGATCGGCCCGTACGCCGTTGTTGGGGATGACACGATGATCGGCGCGAATGCAACTCTCTACGCGCATGCCGTGGTTTACGAAGGCTGCACGATCGGGAGCGACTTCACGGCGCACTCTCACGTTTCGGTGCGCGAATATTCGCGCATTGGTGACCGCGTGACGCTTCATAACGGCGTAGTAATCGGCGGGGACGGGTTCGGCTTCGCCCGAGGACCGGATGGCCGGCAGTATAAGATCGTGCAGTCCGGCATCACCGTCCTCGAGGACGATGTCGAGATCCAGACGCTAACTTCCGTGGATCGCGCGACGGTCGGTGAAACACGCGTGAAGCGTGGGGCAAAGCTCGACAGCCTGGTGCAAATCGGCCATGCGTGCGTCGTCGGCGAGGACAACATTATCTGCGGCCAGACCGGTCTTGCCGGCAGCACGGTTCTGGAAGAAAACGTGATCATGGCCGGTCAGACCGGCTCGTCGGGCCATCTCACGATTCACAAAAACGCGATTGTGTGGGCGCAATCGGGGGTGGGCCATGATGTACCGGAGGGTGCGATTGTCAGCGGGTCGCCGGCGTTCGATTCCCGCGAATGGCTGCGCGCCTCCGCGGGGTACTCGCGTCTGCCGGAGCTTCTGAGAACCGTTCGCGCGCTTGAGCGGAAGGTGGCGGAGCTCGAAACTCGCGCGACTGGCGCGCAGAAGACATGACCTGCATTTCTCCCGTTCGCCTGATCCTTCTAACGAGATTGTCGAAAATGCCTGGATCACGTTCGAGGGCGGGAAAATTACGGCGCTGGGCCAAGGAGCTCCTCCCGATTCAGGCGACCGCGTGAACGGCCATAATCTGTACCTCGCACCCGGTTTCATTGACACCCACGTTCATGGCGCCCATGGGGCGGATTTTCTCGATGGCACGCCCGAAGCGTTTCTGACGGCCGCGAATTACCACCTCTCGCACGGTACGACTGCACTTGCGCCGACATTTGCATCGACCACCTACGAGCGCATGGGCGCGCTTCTCGAGACGTGGAATGAAGCCCGGTCACGCTCGACAGGCCGCCTTCTGCCGGTTCACTTGGAAGGACCGCATCTGGCAGCGTCGAAGGCGGGGGCGCAAGATCCTCGAATGCTGCGTCCGCCGACGGATCGCGATATTTCCTGGCTGGTTGGAAACGCCTATCGGATTTCGCAGATGACGGTCGCTCCGGAACTGCCGAATTCGGCGGCCTTGATTGAGAAGGTCTCAAACGCCGGAATCGTGATAAGCGCCGGACACTCCGAAGCGAGGGAGCGTGAGATGGAAGCCGCTGTCGGCCGGGGAGTCAGCAAGGTCACGCATCTGTTCAACGCGATGACTTACGCCGCGAAGGACGGCTTGTTCCGGCAGGCGGGGATGGTGGAATACGCGCTGGTTGACGACAAATTGGGATGCGAACTGATCGCCGACGGGTTTCACGTTCTGCCAACGCTGCTCCGACTCGCCTATCGCGCGAAAGGATCCGCGAAACTGGCTCTGGTTAGCGATGCTCTGGCGGGTGCGGGCCTGGCGGCCGGGTCCAATTTTATGCTGGGCGCGCTCCCGTGCAAAGTAGCCGAGGGAGTTTGCACTCTGGCTGACGGCTCCGCTCTTTCCGGGAGCGCTACGTGCCTGATCGATCAAGTGCGAATTGTCACGCATTCGGCGGGGGTGCCGCTGGTGGAAGCAGTACGAATGGCGACGCATACACCCGCGCGGTTTTTGGGAATGGACGACCAATACGGGATTCTGCAGTGCGGAAAAGCGGCAGATTTCGCCGCTTTCGACTCCGATTTCCGCGTGCACTCCGTCTGGGTGGGTGGTTTGCTCGCGTGGAAAAAATAATCGGTGGCCGACGTTCTTTCGTGTTCTATTCCAGCCTGAGATTCCATCTAATCTAGGAGGTGTATCTAAAGTGGTCGATCCGAAATTCAACAAGTTGCCGCCGGGCGCAAAGAGCGGTTCCGAGAATGATCCGCAAACATCTCTGACCGAAGAGCAGAGAGCGGAACAAGCGCGCAGAAGCCGCGCTGGATTGAGCATCAACGACACGATCGCCGGAAACGCGAAGATGTCGGTGGGCGGCCGGGGTACGGATACATCCGGCGTGAAAGCAGGCGCCGGAGCAGGCGGTGGGATGACGAGTGTGACGGCTGGAGATTCCGGGTCGCCCGCGCCCAACATCGTTCCGGGCGCGCAAAGTTCAGGGACAACGCCGAGAGGCACCACGGGTGTCAATCAGGAGCCTAGTTTGCGTCTCGATGTAGATGCGGACGCGCTGACTCGCGACGAAATCGCCGCTCGCGCACATCGCTGCTGGCATGAACGAGGCTGCCCGCTAGGATCTCCGGAAGTGGATTGGCAGCGCGCCGAAGAAGAACTGCGGGCAGAACGCGAGCGCCGGAGGACCAGCGCCGCGTCTGCCTAGCAGAATCGCCGCTACTGATTGTGCGGCTTCTCGGATGTGGGGTGCGACTCGCGAGGCGCTGGCGCTGGACGAGCGGGTGCGGCGTGCGGTTGAGGCGCCGGGCGGGATTCCGGCCGAGCTTCTGGCGCGGGTCGCGCTTGCGGTGCTGGCCGGGATTCCGGCGGTGGGCCGCGCTTCCGGAGCGGGTCGAGATTCCGGTCGAGCCTGCGGTGCCGGCCGCTCGGAATTCATTCGTGAGTTTGGAGCTGGACGTGCTTCTGGCCGCGACACGGTGCTGCGTGTCTCTGAGGACGGCGTCCGCGAGCGGTAGGTGGGCGTTTCACGAGTGGCAGGTTGATTGGGCGGTACACCGTGGGACGGCCTAGCGGCTGAATTCGAGGGCCGCTCTTCTCCCGGCCGGGCTGTAGATGGTGCCGCGTTACGCTCCCGGGAATTGGGGGTAACTCCGCGTCCGGCTGTTCCGGCTGCGCCGGGCCGTGCGGTATTTCGTTCTATCGGCTGTGCCCTGGCAACTACAGCGGGACGTCCACGATTTACAGAGGCGAGTTGCGCGCGATTCGTACTCGCTTCGTGGCGAACCTGTGTTTGTGCCGCGGTGGGCTGTATGTGCCGCTCGCTTGCAGCCCGCTGCTGTTCCGCAGTGGGCCGCGCGACAACGCCGCCTTGTCCATTGAAGGCTGCCCGGCTGGTGGTTGCGGGTGCCGGTACCGATTCGTTGTAGACGTTATGAATGTTGCTGACGTTGATGTTCGTCACGGACCGGTTGTACTCAAATGCGCCGTTATTCCAGCGCCCTCCGAAGAAGCCGAATCCGTTATAGCCGAACCCGTAGTTGATGCCGCCATAGAAGCCGACGGTCGGCCCCCAGTACCCGGCATTCCAGGCATACACGCCGCCGGAAAAGCCCCAGTAGCCCGGCGTCCAATACAAGCCAGGCTGGGGCGCGAGGACCCATGCCCCGGGTACCCAATAATATCCGGCATCCCCGTAGTACCAATATCCCGGCGTCCAGAGATAGCCATCTCCCGGACAAATCGGTTGCTCATAGACCGGCAGCGCCGGAGGACCGATGGTAATCGAAACGCCGAATTGGCCGAAAGACAGGGTGGATGCAGCAAGCATCAATCCGCCGAGCGCCAGCGCGCGCCCGAGCGCCCGTGTCCGAAACTTTCTTGGTCGATCAAAAGTCTTTTCCACAATTTATCCCCTACAAGTGAGACACGACTGCGTGGTGATTCGGTTACACAGCTTACCCGTACCAAGCTTCTGTGGTACTCGTCGAAAACGTTAAATTTCCCTCAGAGATCGCGTATGCTGGACAAAGCCACTTGGTGTGCGATGAATAACACTTAACTTAACAGGAGCTCATAATGCGAGCGACAAACAGGCGCGTTGCGCTGCTTGCTTTCGCTACGATCGCCGGCGCTGCGATCGTTGTGTCCGGCAGAGGATCGAAGATCGTTCCTTATGCCCGTGCCCAGAGTCATGTACCGGGAGGTCAGATCAGGCACGTGATCGTGATCATGCAGGAGAATCGATCGTTCGATTCTTACTTTGGGACCTTTCCCCGCGCGGACGGCATTCCGATGAAAAACGGACAGCCCTCAGTCTGCGTACCGGACCCGTATCGGAAGACCTGCGAGCCTCCGTATCACGACGATAAGGATGAGAATGGCGGCGGTCCTCACTTTGCGATACATGCGGTGGCCGATATTGACGGCGGGAAGATGGACGGCTTTATTGAGCAGGCCGAGAAGTACAAAGAGAATTGCAATGATCCGAACAATCCGGCGTGCGGGGATTCAAGCGATGTCATGGGATATCACGACGGCGGCGATATTCCGAATTATTGGGCATACGCGCGGGCATTTGTTCTGCAGGATCACATGTTCGAGCCGAACGCATCCTGGAGCTTGCCTGCCCATTTATTTCTGCTTTCCGAGTGGTCGGCGAAGTGTACGCAGCACAATCAGCCCTCAAGCTGCACGAACTCCGTGAATCTTCCCGGATTGCCGCCCGATTACGTCGGAAACCCTTCGCACACGCCTCCTATTTACGCATGGACAGACCTAACGTATCTGCTGCACAAGAACAACGTGAGCTGGGGTTACTACATCGTGGAAGGAGCGGAGCCGGATTGCGAGGACAATGAGGATGATTGTCCGCCGATCCCGCAAAACGCGCTGACGCCGGGGATCTGGAACCCGCTTCCGTACTTCGATACGGTCAACAACGATGGTGATCTGAAAAATATCCAGCCCATCACAAGTTTCGTGAAGCAAGCGAAGAACGGCACGCTTCCGGCGGTCTCATGGGTGGTGCCGGCGGCTGCTGTGAGCGAGCATCCACCGGCTCTGGTTTCGGAAGGCCAGTCTTACGTGACGGGTTTGATCAACGCGATCATGTCGGGCCCGAACTGGAAAGATTGCGCGATATTTCTCGCCTGGGACGATTGGGGTGGTTTCTACGATCACGTGGTTCCTCCGACTGTGGACGAGAACGGATACGGACTTCGCGTTCCCGGTATCGTCATTTCTCCGTTTGCAAAGCAGGGCTATATCGATCACCAGACGTTGAGTTTCGACGCATATGCAAAATTCATCGAGAACATCTTTTTGAATGGCAAACGGCTGGATCCGAATACGGACGGACGCTGGGATCCGCGTCCGGGCGTGCGCGAAACGAATGTTCATTTGGGGGACTTGAAGCTGGATTTCGATTTCTCCCAGACTCCGCGGGCCCCGCTGATGTTGCCGGTGAAGCCTGCTACGACGCTAGTTCCGCCGGCGTAGAGATAGGCCGGCCCTTACCTAGGTGCGGGCGTGCCTGCACTCTACGAAAACCAGGCAAAGTAACGGAACTAAACCACGGTGATCTTGGCTGTGCTCCTGAGGCATAATGTTAGGTAACTAACACATGGAGGCGGAATTGTGCGATTTACGAAAGGGCGTGTAGCCTTACTGACCGGGACGACGGTTGCTATCTTCGCAGTTGCTCTGTCGACGAGAGGATCGAAGGTGGTCCCGTACGCAAGCGCGCAGAGCCGGGCGCCCGGGAGCTATATCAAGCACATCATCGTGATCATGCAGGAGAATCGATCGTTCGATTCTTACTTTGGAACGTTTCCGGGCGCAAACGGCATTCCCATGAAAAACGGAGAGCCGACAGTGTGTAATCCGGATCCGCTCCGGAATATTTGCGCCCCGCCGTATCACGACGATAAGGATGAGAATGGCGGAGGTCCACATTTTGCGGGGGACGAGATTGCCGAGATCGACGGCGGGAAGATGGACGGGTTTGTCGCGCGCGCCGAAAAGTACAACCCGCCCTGCAAAGACCCGAACAATCCCGCGTGCGGCGATGCGCCCGATGTCATGGGATATCACGACGGCGGAGACATCCCGAATTACTGGGCGTACGCGCGGAGTTTTGTTTTGCAGGATCACATGTTCGAGCCGAACGCATCCTGGAGCTTGCCGGCTCATTTGTTCATGCTCTCGGAGTGGTCGGCGAAGTGTACGCAGCACAATCAGCCTCAAGCTGCACGAACGCCGTGAACACTCCCGGATTTCCGCCGGATTACGGCCCAAACACATCGCACAGCATTCCAATCTACGCGTGGACGGACCTGACGTATCTGCTGCACAAAAATAACGTGAGCTGGGGTTACTACGTCGTGGAAGGAGCCGAGCCGGATTGCGCGGATGGTGACGACGATTGCCCTCCGATCCCACAAAACGCGCTGACGCCGGGGATTTGGAACCCGCTTCCATACTTCGATACGGTCAAGAACGATGGGGACCTCAAGAATATCCAGCCCGTCACAAGTTTCGTAAAGCAGGCTCAAAACGGCACGCTTCCGGCGGTCTCATGGGTGGTGCCGGCGTTGGCCGTGAGCGAGCATCCGCCGGCTCTGGTTTCGGAGGGCCAATCTTATGTGACGGGTCTGATCAATGCCGTGATGCAAGGCCCGGACTGGAGAGACTGCGCGATATTTCTCGCCTGGGACGATTGGGGTGGTTTCTACGATCACGTGGTTCCTCCCACGGTGGACGAGAACGGATATGGGCTTCGCGTTCCTAGTATCGTGATCTCGCCATATGCGAGGAACGGGTACATCGATCACCAGACGTTGAGCTTCGACGCGTATGCGAAATTTATCGAGCACGTTTTTTTAAATGGCCAGCCGCTGGATCCCAATACGGACGGACGGTGGGACCCACGTCCGAGCGTGCGGGAAACGAATTCCCACCTCGGCGATCTGAAGCTGGATTTCGATTTCTCGCAGACTCCGCGGGCGCCGCTGATGTTGCCGGTGAAGCCTTCAACCACGCTGGTTCCGCCGGGGTAGAGAGAAGCGGGCGTGCCCGCACCCTATGGTTGTAAGTGGAATCGGATCGCTGACGCCCTGAGGCATCGTCTTGGGTCACTAACAGAATGGAGGCGGCATCGTGCGATTTACGAAAAGGCGCGTAGCCTTAGTGAGTGCGACGATCATTGCCGTTTTCGCAATCGCTCTGTCAACGAGACAATCGAAGATCGTCCCGTACGCCAGAGCGCAGAGTCAGATCCCTGGGAGCTACATCAAGCACATCATCGTGATCATGCAGGAGAATCGATCGTTCGATTCTTACTTTGGAACTTTTCCGGGCGCCGACGGCATTCCCATGAAAAACGGGCACCCGGCCGTTTGCGTACCCGATCCCAAATCAAACCGGTGCGTTGAGCCATACCACGATACCAACGACTCCAATGTTGGGGGACCGCATTATGCCCCGGACGCCACTGCCGATATTGACAACGGCAAGATGGACGGCTTTATTTCCGATGCCGAGGCCCAACAAGAAGAAAGCTGCTTCAATTCCAAAGATCCGGCGTGCATTCCCGATTTGATGGGGTATCACGACGGCGGCGACATTCCGAATTACTGGGCGTATGCGCGGGCGTTTGTTTTGCAAGACCGGATGTTCGAGCCGAACGCATCCTGGAGCTTGCCGCGCATTTGTTTCTGTTTTCCGAGTGGTCGGCCAAATGCACGACCCACAACGACCCATCGAGTTGCACGAATTCGCTCGATGGCCCGGATCTGCCTCCGGACTACGGGCCGAACAAGAAGCATACGATACCCGTTTACGCGTGGACAGATTTGACCTATTTGATGCACAAGAAAAATGTCAGTTGGGGCCTTTACATCGTGGAAGGCGCGGAGCCGGATTGCCACGACGACCAAGAGGACTGCCCGCCCATTCCTCAGAACGCGAAAACACCGGGAATTTGGAATCCGCTGCCCTTCTTCGACACGGTGATCAACAATGGCCAACTCGGAAATATTCAGCCGATCACAAGTTTCGTGAAGCAAGCACAAGCGGGGACTCTTCCCGCAGTGTCATGGCTCGTGCCAGCGCAACAGGTAAGCGAGCATCCGCCAGAGCGCATCACAAGCGGACAGTCCTACGTGACGGCGTTGATCAACTCGGTCATGCAAGGCCCGGACTGGAAAGATTGCGCGATATTTCTCGCTTGGGATGATTGGAGCGGTTTTTACGATCACGTAGTCCCGCCCACAGTCGACGAGAACGGGTACGGGCTTCGCGTCCCTGGTCTCGTGATCTCGCCATATGCCCGGAAGGGATATATCGATCATCAGACGTTGAGCTTCGACGCGTACGCAAAATTCATCGAGAATGTTTTTTAAATGGGCTGCATCTGGACCCCAAGATCGATGGACGGCCGGATCCGCGCCCGGACGTGCGCGAAACAAATCCCATTTAGGCGATCTGAGGCTGGCTTTCGATTTCTCTCAGACTCCGCGCGCACCGCTGATCTTGCCGGTGAAGCCTTCGACCACACTCGTTCCCCCGGAATAGGGAGAGGCGGGCGTGCCTGCGCCCTTCGAAGACCAGCTCAAGTAACGGACCAAACCGCCATGACATAGGCCGCGCTCCTCAGGCATAATGTTCGTTAGCCAACAGAATGGAGGCCGATCCGTGCGAATTACCAGGAGGCGTGTAGCCCTCCTTACTTTGACGATTCTTGCTGTTTTCGGAGTCGCTTTGTCAAACCGAGAATCGAAGATCGTGCCGTACGCGAGCGCGCAAAGCCAGTTACCTTCGGCGTACATCAAGCACGTCATCATCATCATGCAGGAGAATCGATCGTTCGATCCCTACTTCGGAACGTTCCCGGGCGCGAACGGATTCCCATGAAAAACGGACAACCGATGGTGTGCAATCCGGACCCGCAAAGGAACGAGTGCGTGGCGCCGTTCCACGATCATAACGACGAGAACGGCGGGGGCCCGCACTCGGCCCCGGAGAAACGGGCTCGGTCGACGGCGGCAAGATGGACGGCTTTATAATTCGCGCGGAACAGGCCCGACAGGACTGCACGAGCCCGATAATCCGGCCTGCGCGGGACAGCCGGACGTCATGGGATACCACGACGGCGGCGATATTCCGAATTACTCGGCGATGCGCGGGCTTTCGTTTTCAGGATCGTATGTTCGAGCCGAACGCGTCGTGGAGTTTGCCGGCGCATTTGTTTCTGTTTTCCGAGTGGTCCGCCAAATGCACCACTCACAACGATCCCTCGAGCTGCACAAATTCGCTCGACAGACCGGATCTGCCATCGGACTACGGACCGAACAAGCAGCACAAGATACCGTTTACGCATGGACAGATTTGACCTATTTGATGCACAAAAGGAACGTGAGCTCGGCCGATTACATCGTGGAAGGCGCGGAGCCGGATCGCAAGACGACCAGGAAGACTGCCCGCCCATTCCTCAGAATGCGAAGACGCCGGGAATTTGGAATCCTTTGCCCTTCTTCGACACTGTCATCAACAATGGGCAACCGTAATCGTCCAGCCCATCACCAATTTCGTCAAGCAAGCGAAAGCGGGGACCTTCCCGCGGTCTCATGGTCGTGCCGGCGCAACAGGTAGCGAACATCCTCCGTCTCTGGTTTCGAAAGGCGAGTCCTATGTGACGGCTTGATCAACGCAGTCATGGAGGGCCCGACTGGAAAGATTCGGCAATATTCCTCGCGTGGGATGATTGGGGCGGGTTCTACGATCACGTTCCCGCCTATGATTGACAAGAACGGGTACGGCATTCGCGTCCCCGCTCTGGTGATTTCGCCATATGCGCGGAAGGGGTATATCGATCATCAGACGTTGAGCTTCGACGCGTACGTAAAATTCATCGAGAACGTTTTTCTGGAGGGACAGCATCTGATCCGCAAATGATGGGCGACGGATCCGCGTCCCGACGTGCGCGAGACGAATGTGCATTTGGGCAATTTGGAGCTGGATTTCGATTTAGTCAGATTCCGCGTGCTCCGCTGATGTTGCCGGTGAACCCGTCGACGACGCTGATCCGGCCGAATTAGAGATGCGGATAGTACTCCCTGTACTTTTGGTTCGCCACGATCCCAATTAGGCGACCGAAACTGTGGCGGATGCCCCACCGCATGAACTATCCTTGATGGCAGTGACCACCAAGGAGGTCAGATTTGAGACAATCTGTTCTATTTTGTTCTCTGTTTACGCCTGTAGCATTCGCAGTGCTGCTCGCTTCGTCCGCAAGCGGACAAGTTAGAGTGCACACAACCGGACCCGCGGACGTGACCCAGCAAGTCGAATTCACGTGTTTTTGCCGCTGCGGCACACAGACGAATTGGATCGGCTTTTGCAGGCGCAGAAGACACCGGGCTCGGCCGAATACCAGAAATGGCTGACGCCGGCTGAATTCCGGACGCGATTCGGCCCCACTCCGGGCGATCTCGCGGTAGTTCGGAGACGCTTCAACCTCCGGTTTCAGCGTCGTCCGAACGAACAGTCAAGGCGTCAGAGTTCAGGGGACAGCGGACAATGTATAGCGCGCCTTCGGCGTAACACTTTCAAAGGCGGTGGGCGCGACCGGAACTACGCGACTGGTGACTCAAGAGGCGCTGGTGCTTCCGGATACATTGCAGAAGCTGGGGGCCATCGTCTCCGCTTCTCCTTTGGCAGAAGGTCAGTCGCAAGCCCGGGAATCCGGGCCGACCCCCGAAAACCGCGTTTCGGAGTTCGGAGGGTATTGGTTCAGCGATTTGAAGCAAGCCTCAGAGATTTTCCCTCCTACCAAAGCTTAAGCGGGGAAGGGCGTTACGATCGCGATCATGTCCGTCTCCGATTACGAACAGTCGGACATCAACATGTATTTCAGCCATGAATCTACGAAGTGGGCGCCGATTGCGCCGCCCACGATTGTCCGATTCCCGATCAACGGTGGTTCGCCGCTTCGACCCGAACAGAACGGGTTCTCCTTTCGAATGCGAGCTCGATCTGGAACAGGCGGGTGGAATGGCCCCAGACGCCCACGCTGGTTCTGGTGAACCTTCCGGATGCGACCCAGGGATCGTTTATCGATGGTTACTTGACCATCGTGGACGACGACTTCGCCGACATCGTCGTAGCCGATGCACCTTCAGGACCCAGCCGTATTTCACTCCGCCCTATAACGGCGGTGTCGATTTTAGATACGTCTTGCGGGCCTTCGATAACGTTTTCAAGCAGGGGAATGCGGAGGGAATCACGTTCGTTGAGTCGTCGGGAGACACGGGAGCCGACTTGGTCGCGCCGCTAAACTACTTCACCACGCCGCCCACGAACCCGCCCTCGTGGTTGGCCGCTTTGAACCCGGTGTCGAGCCGTTCAACTCCAGTTGGTTCGTGACATCGGTGGGCGGGACGAACCTGGGGCCCACCTGCGTTCGGGGGGGAGCCCGGAATCGGAGTACGTCCACGAAATTGCTTACGGCGACCCCTACGTAGCCTTTGATCCTTTCGGAACCGGCAATTTGCTGAAAGACAGGTATGGGGATAGGGAGGAGGCAAGAGCATCTTTTACAGCAAGCCTCCGTATCAGACTCTCATCGACACCGGATCGGATACCCGTGCGGTGCCGGACATTTCGATGCAGATCGGCGGATGTACCACCAACGGCTTAACGAAATATTGTAACCCGACCGACAGCTTCGCGTGGTTGGGGTTCGCCGGGCAATTTTTCGGAGTGATCGGAACCAGCATTTCGGCCCCTGATTTCGCGGGCGTTTTGACGCTCAAGGCCCAGTACATGGGCCAGCGGCTCGGCAACGTGAACTACGACATCTACCAAGCCGCCGCGAATCAGGCGAGCTCGGGCGACCTGTTACATCAAAATCAGAACGGATTCAACGGTTACTACGCGACCATTCACAACCACTTCAATTTTGTGCTGGGCGTCGAGAACATCGTTGGTGCAAGCTTGATTGGGGCTCCGCAGCTTCCTTCTGCGGGGAATCCGAAAACACCGAGTAATCCTTAGACGCTTGGGGGGGGGGGGGGGGGGGGGGGGGGGGGGGGGGGGGGGGCGTACCCTCACAGCGCCAAAGGCCTATTCCACGGAGAACACTGAATTGTAAGGAGTAGGCCTTCGGCCTGCGGTCAAAAGGTGACTCGAAAGCCGAGCTGGGCGGCAAAAGGAATGCCCACTGTTGTGCCGGGGCCGAAGAAGTCGCCGAGCGCGCCAGCGGGAACTTTGAGCGATTCAGGCTCGTGATGGGCTGGGTGGCCGTGCAGGCTGCGTTCAGGCAGAACGCGGTCGCGTTGACAGGTTGTTCACCGGAACCGGCAACGCGGCGAGGTTCGTGACGTAGTTTGCGCCCGGATTGTTCCGGTTGAACAGGTTGAAGAATTCGATGAACGGGATTACCGCCAGCGTTCGTGAGCTGAAGGGACGGGTCACCCGCATGTCGATCTGGATGTAAGGCGTGCCGCGAAACTGGTCCAGGGTGGTCTGCACTCCGTTGATCACGGCGCGGTCGTCGAGAGGATCGCCGGTGCCATTCACATCCACTGGCGTAGTCAGCGTGAATGGGCGGGCGCTCTCCGCTTGTATAGCGTGGTGAGTTCAAACCACCGGGCACGTGAAACGTGCCCGCGAGCACGAAGCGGTGGCGCACATCTTCGCCCGAGGGACCATAATCACCCGGCGCGAAGGCATTCAGCGGATTGCAAACGCCGTTCACATAATCGAATAGCTCGCCCAGCACGCAGCCCCAGGTCTTGGCGTGCGAAAGCGTGTAGTTCGCGACCAGGTTGAAGCGGCGGGCCACGTTTCCCTGCAGCTGGATGGACATGCCGTCGTAGCTGGAGCGGTTATCGGTGCGAAACACAGTGAAATCCGGAACATTGGCCATCTGGTTGGCGGTCTGCGGAAACAAAGGCGAGAACAGCGTGTATCCGGCGGTGTACTGATAGCGCCGGTAGGCGTGGATTGCCTTGCTCATGCGTGTAATCGGCGCTGAGAGTCCAATTCTCGTTGAAGGCGTGCTCGACTCCGGCGGTCGCGTGGATGGCGTAGGGCGTCTTGTAGTTGGGATCGATCACCGACCCGCATCGCCTGCGCGCCGGCAAGCACCCGGTCCCCGGAATGACGCAAGGCACGGCGTGCATTGACTGCCTGAAACGCGGTGACCCAGCCATTCTGCGCGAGATCGTTATAGTACAGACCGAAGCCCGCGCGAATGACATTCTTCCTGCGGTCCTGGAGCATAGGCAAGGCCCAGGCGCGGCCCGAAGGCGGCGCGATAGTCGTGCGGAAGCCAGCGCCAGGGGCAGTTGCAACGCTCCGGCGGTCAGAACAGCGGGATTCTCCAGCTGAGAGCGGCCGGAGGCGTTGAACAGACCGAAGGTGGTATCCCACCGCAGGCCGTAGTTGATGGTGAATCGGAGTCACCCGCCAGGAATCCTCGGCATAAAGCCCAAGCGCTGCACGTTTTGCGAGAAGCTGCCGTTGCCCGCCGGCGTGAGGCTGCACGTCGTGCCCGGCAGGAGCGCCCGGACGCAGAAAGATCGGTGAAAACTGGCCGGGATTCGCCGGGTAGAAGGTGGGATTCTGCGCGAAGACGGTCAGCGTTTCCGCCGTTCCCGGAAGAGCGCCGCTCAGCACCGGTTCGTGGATGAAGTTCACGCCGAATTCGGCGCATGCTTGCCGGAGACGGCGCTAACGTCATAGCGGAACTGGTATTTCTCCTGATTGCGCAGAACGGGAAACGCGGTGATCGGGCGTAACGAATTGGTTGTCGCCGAAGGTCTCAAATCCGGAGATCGTGCTGGAAGTGAGCTGAAGGGAAACGCCAGCGCGAAGCCAAGTACTCGTTGCGGTCTCGGTGCGGTGCAGGTCGCTGGCATCGAAGGTGAACGAGCCGAGCCAGGTCGGGCTGAAGATATATTGGTTGTTCAGCGCGAGGTTCAAGTAATTGGAGCGCGAGGTGGCGCCGGTCGAGGGCAGCGTTCCCTGCTGCACCAGGTCGTTCTGCGTGGTGTAGTCGGTCGCTGGCGCCGCGCAGGAACCACTGCGAACGTGAGGACTGCGACCAGTCGAGGCGCACCGTCGCCCAGGTAATCGCGGAAGGGGACGGGAACGTAGGCGGAACCGGGATCGAGTAACGCCGGGGATCAGCCCGGCCGAAGCGAGCGAGGCCAGAGCATTGAACTGCGTCAGGCTGGCGGGGCTGTAGGCGATGCTGGCGTGCTCGTGAACATACTCGAACGAAGAGAAGAACCAGAGCTTGTCCTTCATGATGGGACCGCCGAGCGTGCCGACGTAATTCTGGCGCGAGAACGGCTGCTTCGGATTCGGGCGCCGGGTTATCGATGGGAAAGCGCGCGTTCAGCGCCGCGGCGCGCTCGTAGAAGGCGCGGTCGCCGTGCCAGTCGTTGGTGCCGCGCTTGGTGGTGATGACGACCGAGCCGGCGGTGGTGCGGCCGGTATCGGCATCTTCCTGCGCGGTGCGCACGGCGAACTCCTGGATCGCATCCGGCGAGAAGTTCTGCAGGAAGCCGCCGATGTAGTCGTCGGAGTTGTCGCCGCCATCGACGGAGTGCTCGTCGTTCAGCCCCGAGCTGCCGCCGGAGGACACGGCGGTGATGCGGGCCTTGGTGGGGTCGGAGGGCTCGACCGGCTCGGTTCCGGGAGCGAGATAAGCGATGTTGGCAAAGCTGCGATGGGCGAGCGGGATGGTTTCCAGATCGCGCGCGGAGACGACGCCCTGATGCACCGCGCTGGTGGTGTCGAGCGGCTGGGTGGTGATGGACGCGCCTTGTCCGCGCACGGTGATGCTGGCTTTTTGCGAGGAGGGCTGCAAAGTGACAGTGATTTTTCGCGCAACGCTGACTGCGACCGTAACGGCGGAAGCGGCGCCAAGGGACCCGGGCGCGCTGACGGTCGCGCGGTATGCGCCGGGGGGCAAGTCATAGAAACGAAATTCGCCGAGCGTATCGCTGGCGGATTGGCGTTCGACCGTCGATCCGATCTCGCGAATGACCACTTCGCCAATGGCACGCGGGCACCGGATGAATCTTCGACCCTGCCGGTGAGGGTGCCGGTGGCATTCTGCGCCGCGAGGGAGGAGGCTAGCAAGGCGAGATACAGCGAGAGCGAGCGGTAAAGGGTACAGGCCGATGTTCGCATCCATCTAAAAAGTTACTAAACGACGGTGCGAGGCAAGCAAGCGGACGAGTACGACGCCGACTCCCGTGAAACAATACTCGGAGTATGCATCGCTCCGTTATTCTGCTGTTTCTGACTTTGCCGTGCTGGGCTGCCGACACCATGCCGCCGCCGGCCGATCAGCAGCTTGCTCACGACATTTTCAAACAGATTATTGAGATCAAATCCGGCTTCACGACCGGCGCGACCACGCCCGTTGCGGAAGCCATCGCCGCGCGATTGAAAGAGGCCGGATTTTCTGATTCCGATATTTTCTGGCGGCGCCATCCGAAAAAAGAGAATATCGTGGTTCGGTACCGGGGCACGGGCGCGTAAAGCCTCTGCTGCTTCTCGCGCGCACCGACGTCGTGGAAGCCAAGCGCGAAGACTGGAGCATGGATCCGTTTACCTTCACCGAACGCGACGGTTATTTCTACGGGCGCGGAACGTCGGACGACAAGGCGCAGGCGGCGCTCTGGATCGCGAACCTGATTCGCTACAAACGCGAAGGTTTTAAACCGGATCGCGACATCATTGTCGCCCTCACGGCGGACGAAGAGGGCGGCGGCCCGTATAACGGCGTGCAATGGCTGATTCAGAATCATCGCGATCTCATCGAGGCCGGAACGTGTTTGAACGAAGGCGGACGCGGCGAGATGTTGAACGGCAAGAAAATCGCTAATGACGTCCAAGTGAGCGAAAAATATGTGGTCAACTTCCGGCTGGAGGTCCATAACAAAGGCGGGCACAGCTCGATGCCCGTTCCCGACAACGCTATCTATCATTTCGCGGGCGCGCTCGATCGGCTGTCGCATTCGGCTTCCCGCTGAAGACCAATGACGTGACGCGCGCTTATTTCGAGCAGCATCGCGAAGATCGAAACCGGACCGTTGCAGGGCGATCTGGCGAAAGTCGCCAGGGATCGCAAGAAGCGATGCAGCGCGTCGCGGCTGCTTCGCCCGTGTGGAATTCCATGCTGCGGACGACCTGCGTGGCCACGCAGCTCGAAGGCGGCCACGCGCGGAATGCCCTGCCGCAGCTCGCGGCTGCCACGGTGAATTGCCGCGTGCTTCCGGAGGACTCAGTGGAGTATGTTCAGAACGCGTTGACAAAAGTTTTCGATGACAACCAGGTCGCGATGAGCATTATGGGTGAAGTTCAGCGCGGCCCGTCCTCGCCACTCGACCCCGAGCTAATGCGAACTGTCCGAAGGGTGACGGATACGTTGTGGCCCGGCGTTCCCGTTTTGCCGATCATGGTGACCGGAGCGACGGATGGCCTGTATCTCCGGAAAATCGGAATTCCCACCTACGGGATTCAGGGATTCTTTTTCGAGCGCAACGACAACCGCATGCACGGCCGTGACGAACAATCGGCATGAAATCTTTCTACGAGGGCCAGACGTTCTTATATGAGCTGGTCAAAGCGCTCTCGACGGCGGGTGAATGATGAAGCTTCTGTTTGCGGCTGGGTTGTGCCTGACGTGGGGCCTCGCTGCGGCGGCTGCGGTCACCCCGATTCCGTCTCTGGGAGAACCGGCGCTTTCGCCCGACCGCTCGGAGATCGCGTTCGTCTCGGGAGGCGATATCTGGACGGTGCCGTCGAAGGGCGGGGAAGCGCGGTTGCTGGTTTCCCATCCGGCTACGGAAATGCGGCCTCTGTATTCGCCCGACGGAACGAAATTGGCGTTCACATCGGCGCGGACGGGCAACGGCGACATTTATGTGCTGACGTTCGCGACTGGGCGGCTACTGGTCTGACTTACGGCGATGCGCTTGATCTGTTAGATGGATGGTCGCGTGACGGTAAATGGCTGTACTTCACGTCGCAAGCGAACGATATCGGCGGTGACACGGAATTTTCCGCGTCAGCATCGATGGCGGCACGCCGCTCGAGGTCTCTCGCGAGCGCTTCTACACGGAGTTTCGCGGCGCTCCTTCACCTGATGGAACCCAGCTTGCGTTCGTCGCAAAGGGATTCAGCGCGGGGCAGTGGTGGCGTCATGGTCATAGCCACCTGGATGAATCGGAGATCTGGATCAAGGAAATCGCCGAGAACGGCGGCTACCGGCGGATAGTCGAGGAAGACGCCAAGCAAGGCTGGCCCATGTGGTCGGCTGACGGGCGCACAATTTTTTACACTTCGGACCGCACAGGCGCGGAAAACATTTTTCGTAAAGCGCCGGACGAAAAATCGCCTTCAAAACAGATTACGCAATTCAAAGACGGGCGGCTGCTCTGGCCTTCGATCAGCTATGACGGGCGTGAGATTGTGTTCGAGCGAAATTTCAAGGTCTGGAAGCTCGATACGCAGTCCGGCTCCGCTTCCGAAGTGCCGATTGTGCTGCGCGGAGCAGCGGCTACGCCTGAGACCACCCATGAAACTCTGACCGAGTTTTCGGATCTCGCGCTATCGCCGGATGGCAAGAAGGTTGCGGTGATTGTACATGGCGACGTGTTCGCGGCTTCGGCTGCGGATGGCGGCGATGCTGCGCGGTTGACGCACACGGCCGCTCCGGAGAGCGCGGTTCAATGGTCCCCGGACAGCAACCGCGTCGTCTATGTATCGGCTCGGAACGGACGCGAACAGCTTTTTGAATACGACATCACGAAAAACAAGGAAGCACAGCTCACGAGTGCGGATCAGGATGACGAATCGCCGAAGTTTTCTCCGGATGGCAAGCTGATTGCGTTCGTGCGCGGTGAACATGAACTGCATGTGCTCGCGGTCGATTCGCGCAAGGACCAGGCGCTCGCAACGGGCTTTCTCCGCGACCCGGCGCTGGCGTGGTCCCCTGATAGCAAGTACGTGGCATACACGGCATATGGTGCGAAATCATTTCGAAACGTGAATGTTGTTGCCGCGAGCGGCGGGACTGCGCAGGAGATCAGTTTCCTGGGGAATGGCGTGACCGCGACCCGAATCGCCTGGTCGGCGGATGGCAAGTATCTTCTTTTCGATACCGCGCAGCGGAGTGAGCCGTCCCAGATCGCGCGCGTGGATCTGGTGCCGCACGTTCCCAAGTTTCGCGAAGACCAGTTCCGCGATCTGTTCAAGACCGAAACCACGAACCCGGATCATGCGCCGGTAACGCAACCGGACAAACTGCCCTCAAAGACGTCCGAAGTGCCTCCTGCTTCATCACCCGCATCCGCGGCTGATAAGAACGCAGCCGCTGCGCCGAAAAAACCTGAGCCGACCCGCATCGTCTGCGGAGGGCATACGGGAGCGCTTGACGTTTCTGCCGCTGGGCTTCGATTGCGGAGCGCCGGTGATAAGTCCCGATGGAAAAACGCTGGTGTTTTCGGCTCGAACCGGCGAGCGCGTTAACCTTTACGAATACTCGTTGGACGAGCTGGCAAGGACGCCGCCGAGCGTCCAGCAGCTCACGTCGACGGCGCCTCCGAAGAGCCATTACGAGTTCTCGCCCGACTCGAAACAGATCTATTTTCTCGAAGCCGGCCACGTAGTATCGATGCCGATCGAAAGCCACGTGCCGAAGCCGATTGCGGTGACGGCCGCGCTCGATGTCGATTTCGATCAGGACAAAATGGCGGGCTTTGAGGAGGGCTGGAAGCTGCTCGATAAGCGGTTTTTTGACCCGAAGTTTAATGGGCACGATTGGGCCGGGTTGCGCGATGAGTACGCGCCGTATATTGCCGGAAGCCGCAATCCCGATGAGATGCGCCGGGTGATGAATTTGATGATCGGAGAGCTGAACTCCTCGCATTCCGGCATCAATGCGCCGCGCGGACCGGGCGTTCGGCCGTCAGCCTTTTCTCCTGCGGCAACGCCGGTTGGGCGCTTAGGTCTTCGATTCGAACGCGAACCCTACGAAGCGGGGCGGGGTCTCGTGATTCGTGAAGTGATTCCACTGGGGCCAGCGGCGCTCGAGGGCAGTATCAAGCCCGGCGAAATTTTGCTGGCGGTGGATGGGGATGCGGTCGGCCCGCATACGAACCTCGATTCACTGCTGCAGAACAAAGTCGATCGGCGGGTTGTGCTTCGAATCGGCTCCGGCGGCGGCCCGGCGAAAGAACGCGATGCGATTGTCCGTCCCATTTCGAGCGGCGCGCGAGACGGGACTTCTGTACCGCTCGTGGGTGGAAGCGAATCGTGCTTACGTCGCGCGGGCCAGCGACGGCAAGCTGGGTTACGTCCACATGGCCGATATGTCAGAGCAGTCCCTTAACCAGCTTTATATCGATCTGGACGTGCAGAACCAGACCAAGCAAGGGGTGGTTATTGACATTCGGGACAATCACGGCGGTTTCGTCAACGAGTATGCGCTGGACGTGTTCACGCGCAAGAACTATCTCACGATGACTCCGCGCGGCGGGAGGGCGGCACCGGCGCGGCCTTTTCTCGGCCAGCGCGCTCTCGGCCTTCCGACCATACTGCTTACGAATCAAGGCTCACTGTCTGACGCGGAGGACTTCACGGAAGGATATCGCACGCTCAAGCTCGGCAAAGTTGTCGGGGAGCCCACAGCGGGCTGGATCATTTACACCGACGGAGTGCAGTTAATCGATGGTTCGCTGCTCCGCCTCCCGGAAATTCGCGTGCAGGGCGCGAATGGCGAAGATATGGAGATGCATCCACGTCCGGTGGATATTTTCGTGGAGCGCATGGCAGGGGAATCGCTGGCCGGCAAGGATACACAGCTCGACCGCGCGATTCAGGAATTGCTTGGTGAGGTGTCGCGCTAGCGAGCGCATGAGACTGGTTGTCGGAATCACGGGCTCTTCAGGCGCCATCTTCGGGATTCGCGCGCTTGAAGCGCTGAAGGCGTTGGGGGTAGAGACGCACTTGATTCTTACGCAGTGGTCGCGGGCGACCATATCCCACGAAACGTCTTTCACGCCGGATCAAGTGGAGAGACTCGCATCGGTGGTTCATCACGAAGACAACCAAGCGGCATCGATTTCGAGCGGCTCGTTTCGTACGGACGGAATGCTCATCGCGCCCTGCAGCATGAAAACGCTCGCAGCGATTCGGACCGGGTATGGAGACACCCTGGTTTGCCGGGCCGCGGACGTGGTGCTAAAAGAACGCCGCAAGCTGGTGCTGCTCGCGCGCGAAAGCCCGTTCAGCGAGATTCATCTGGACAATATGCTCACGCTGGCTCGTATGGGCGCGGTGATCTTTCCGCCCGTGCCGGCATTTTATAACCGGCCGAAGACGATCGATGAGATGGTGAACCACATTGTCGGACGTGTTCTGGATCAATTCGGGTTGGAGACGCCCGGGATTCGGCGCTGGCAGGGTTTTGGTTCGGACCGCGAAGGATCGGCGGATGCCTAAGAAGCTGGCGTCAGTCACATGGTTCGGCAAATATCTTTCGCTGGCGCTCACGCTGCCTGCTTCCGTCGTTGCAGGTTACATTCTTGGCGCGCTCGCGGATCACTGGCTCGGCATTCCGTTTTTGCGAGCGGTGGGCGTTATTCTCGGAATGGCGTCCGGCTTGATCACCATTCTGCGAGAATTGTCTCGCGATAGTAAGGCCGATAACCCTCCAAGGTGATGGATTGGGACGCCAAACCCTTCCTTCGCCGTCTCTACTGGTTGACCGGTCTGTTTGGCGTTATTGGGTTCGTTTTGCAATTTTGGCTCGAAGGCCGCGGGCGGCGGCTGGATTCGCGCTCGGCGCATTGGGTTCGTTTGGTAATTTGTGGCTTTTCGACTGGTTGTCAGCGGCGATCTCGCCGGGTGAGCGCACGCGGAAACCCTGGACCGCAGTGCTCTTCGCCGGGCGCTATCTAGCTCTGTTTCTGATCGGCTATGTTATAGTCAACGGGTTAGGCGTCAAGCCTTTGGCCGTTATCCTGGGCCTTTTTGCCAGCACGGCTGCCGTTCTCGCCGTGTTGGTGGTTGAGCTTATCCAAACTCTGTTGCGGAGATCCGCCTGACGAATGCACGAACTCTGGATCACAGCCCTGTTTAACCGCTACTCTCGCGGGGCCGGCGAATGCTGTGCTGAACGCCGTGCATTATCCGGCGCAGGACGCGCGAAATCCGTGGAGCGATTGGATGGTGTGCGAGATCGTAGTCGTTCTGTTCGTGCTGATCTTCTTTGGCATCCTTCGTAACCGGTTATCGGTGGAGAAGCCGGGCAAATTGCAGCATGTATTCGAAATCGTGTACGAGTTCATCTACGCGAGCTCGGAAGAGATCGTGGGGCACGATGGGCCGAAATACCTTGCGTTCTTCGGCACGATCTTCCTGTTTATTCTGTTCTTGAACCTGATCGGACTGATTCCCGGCTTCGATTCGCCGACGATGTATGCGATGGTTCCGCTGGGGTTCGCGGTCGTTACGTTTCTTTTTTACAACGCGACTGGAATGCGGGTGCACGGCGCCGGGTATATCAAGCAATTCCTGGGGCCGATACCGTTGCTGGCTCTGCTGATGCTGCCCATTGAACTCTTCAGCCACTTTGCCCGCATGTTATCGCTGACCGTTCGTCTCTTTGCGAACATGTTCGCGGGCGAGCAGGTATATCTGACGTTTATCGCTCTGACGAAAGTCATCGTTCCGGTGGTCTTTATAGGCCTGCATTTATTCGTTAGCTTGTTACAAGCCTACATTTTTATGATGCTCGCGATGATTTACGTCAGCGGAGCGGTATCGCACGAACATTAACTTGGACTTTTCCGCTTTCAGCGTGAGCGCCCGGCGTCCCAACGCTCGGTGTCGAACCACCTCCTGGAAGCAAATTCATAGGGAGAAAACACGATGAAACAAAAACTCATGATACTCGTTACCGGCTTACTCGCGTTGGCGAGCCCAATGCTGGCGCAAGGAACCGCAAACGCTCCGGCGGGTGACCCGATGCGAAGGGGGCTTGCGTACTTGGCGATGGGCATTGCCGCCGGTCTTTGCGGGATCGGCCAGGGGCGGGCCACCGGCTCGTCTGCAGAGGCCGTCGCGCGCAATCCAGGGGCGGTCGGACCGATCCGCGTGTTTCTTATTCTAGGTCTCGTACTGATTGAATCGCTCGCGCTCTACACGTTTGTGATCACATTCGTTGCAAGATAGATCTGTCAATTGCTGCAAGGGCCTGCCGGTGCGCAAGTGCTCGGCAGGCTCTTTCTCATTCTGCATGAAACTTCAGGGAATTTTTCCGGCGCTTACGACGTGCTTCGATTACGAAGGAAATTTGTATAAGGCCAAGATTCTTCACAACGTCGAGAAGCTGAACCAGGTGGCGTTGGGCGGATATGCGGTCTGCGGGTCGACGGGCGAGACTCCGCTGTTGACAATCGAGGAACGAATTCAGGTGCTGGAGTGGGTGCGCGAAGCGAGTGCCGAAGGGAAAACGCTCATCGCCGGTGTGGGAGCCGAGAGCGTGCATCAAACAGTCTTGCTTGCGAATCGCGCGGCGGAAGCCGGCTATCACGCGGCGCTCGTGCTCACGCCGCATTATTACCGCAACCAGATGTATCAGCCGGAAACGCAAGCGCTGTACTTTCGCGCGGTGGCGGACCGTTCGAAGCTGCCGGTTCTGCTGTACAACATTCCTGCTGTGACCGGTTATGACCTGCCGACCGACACGGTGGCGGAGCTTTCGCATCATCCGAACATCATCGGAATGAAGGATAGTTCCGGGAACATGCAGACACTTTCGGAAGCCGCTAAGGCGGTGAAGCCCGGGTTTCAACTGCTGACCGGATCGGGCGCCCACCTTTGGGAAGCGCTTAAGATCGGGGCGAGCGGAGCAATTCTGGCGATTGCGGACGCGCTGCCATATGCATGCGTGACGATTTGGGAGGCGTTACCGCAGGCGGGAGTACGATGCAGCGCAAGACTGGCAAGCTCGAATCGCTCCGGCGTGTCATGCGACACCTGCGCGATTCGGCATAGCGGGATTGAAACACGCGATGGACTTGAACGGCTATTACGGCGGACCGCCACGGCTACCCCTTGTCCCGCCTTCGCCGGAAGCACGCAGCGAGATTGAAGCAGCGTTTAACGGTCTGAAAAGCTGAGGCGGAATAAAGGCGTGCGTTTCAGCAGCGCGTACGAGGCGAACAATGCAGCCGTGTAGAACACGTCGCCTAGCACGGTACGGCCGAAAAATGGCAGTGCCTCTGTATAGCAGAGAAGCAACCCGGAGAGCGTGTGCGCATAGTGCGGTATGCCGGCCCACCACTCGTAGAGATTCGTGAAGATGTAGAACTGAATGCTGCCCAAGACAGCAACGGAGACGATGCGGGTTGTGCTCGATGAGTGCCGAAGCAATACGCGGCCAAGCAGAACGTTGATCGCGAAGCAGCCATAGATGACCAGCGTCGCCCAGGAATAGGCGGCGTAATTGCCTTCAAGGCGGCTGCGGAGCGGGTCTGTCAACAGCATGGCGAGAATGGGGACGCAGTAGGCTTGCCAACCGCGCAGCCGCGCGCCGCCGAACAGGGCAACACTGCCGACAGGAGCAAAATTAGGCGGGTGTGGTATCAGCCGGACCAGCGCCGCCAGGACCGTCAGCGTCAGAGCAAGTGGCTGGAAGGAAGGCCGATGGGATAAGGCTTAGTGCGGTCCATCGTCAGGAATCAGTATATCGGAGTGATGGTCGGGAGTTACCACGAGGATGGCGGGTCGCTGGCGGGAAAGCTGTCTTCTACGGCGATCTCCTGAGCTTTATCGGCGCGCGCCCTTCGGTGGCAGCCAAAGCCATCGGTCTTGGACCACGCCACGTATCCGGCAATCGGTAAAGCAATCCCGAGGATGAAATAAGCAAACTTGAAGACTCGGCGTTGAGTATCTGTCATAAGAGTCACCTACCTTCGAGTGGACGCTGGCTTCGGAAAGTGTGCTACACAGGGAATCATGGCGAGCACTGTATGGCGAGGATTCATCACGTTCGGCCTGATCTCGATTCCAGTGCGTCTCTTTCGCGCCGCACGAGCCGAGAGAGTCAGCTTGAGGCGGCTATATCGAGCGGCCCCCAGGGAAACAGCCGATCGAGAGAAAGGACCCTCGCTCGTCGCGCCGACCGTCAGCAAATCTGCGCCCGTGCCTTTACGAAGGCTTGAGTCCGCGTCGACTCTGATGCCAATCCAGCAGGCGTCCGTTCAAAAAGGAACGGATGAACTCGTCCCCCAGGAATCGGTTGTGAAGGGATACGAGTACGAGAAGGGCCGATTTGTCGCGGTCGAACCGGAGGAACTGAAAGAGATCGCGCCCAAAACGGCGACGGAGATGGAGATTGAAGAATTCGTCCAGCTTTCCGAGATCGATCCGGTGTATTTTGAAACCTCATATTACGTGAAGCCCGAAGACGCGGGCGCGAAAGCGTATGGGCTGTTGTATCGATCGTTGCAACAGACAAGTCTGGTTGCGATTGCGCAATTTGCGATGCATTCCCGAGAGCACGTGGTGGTGCTGCGGCCGGGAAAAATCGGGATTATCGCGCATACGATGTTCTACAGCTCGGAAGTGCGAGCCGAAGAAGAATATCGGGCGGACACGAAATCTGTGACGCCGAAAGAGCTGGAGCTCGCCCAAATGCTCATTCACTCGCTCGCGGGATCGTTCGAGCCAGGGAAGTATCGCGACAAATATCGAGAACGGCTGGAATCGATGCTTGCGAGAAAAGTGCAGGGCCAGCCGGCCACGCGGGCAGAGAAACCGCAGACACCGGCCGACGTTGTCGATATCACAGAAGCGCTCCGCAAGAGTCTCGCGAATCTCAAGAAACCCGCGAGCTCGGACCGAAATTTGCGGAGCGAGGACACGCGGCCCACGGCACGGAGCAAGAAAACGCGCGGCGTAGGGAACAAATAGTTGGTTTGAACCTGCGATGCTGGGTATGTCGATCCGGCGAGTAGGAGAACCCGCGCACGGTTGCAACAAAGCGGGAGTATCGCTCGTCAGTTCAGGTAGGGCACGATTTGACCAAGACTTGGCAAACGAAATCTCCGACGACACGCCTGTTAATCGGACTGCTGGTGACGCTTGTCGCCGTTACCGGCTTCTCCTGGTATTCGCTATACGAGCTGGGCGGACTGCGCCGGTTACAGACGCATACCATTGACGTAAACCGGCACGACTCGCTGCTGCTGATTCGAGTACAGAACGATCTCAACACGCTGGCCATGAAGCTGCGAGACATGGCGGACATGCAGCGACGATCGAGCATAGCCGGGTATCGGGGTGAGTTCGCGCGATTACGAAGGGATCTGGAAGAGGCATTGCGGGAGGAGGCGGAACTCGCGCCTGCCATGCGCGGGGCGCCCGAGCAGGCTCAATTCGCGGCCTCACTGAAGCAGTTCTGGCACATGTCGGATCGGGTGTTTGCAGCCGCAAGCAGAGGGCACGAGGCTGCCGCGCGGCGGCTCGCGTCAACGCAGTTATCAGCGGAGCAGTCCATGGTGGAGACTTCCGTGTCGCGGCTGATTGCGCGAAATAACGACGCTGAGGATAAAGCCGACGAAAAAGTAGCGGCGATCTACGCCAGATCGGAACAGGACATTTACGCATTTTGGCTGGCGGTGATCCTGGCGATTGTAGGAACAAGCCTCTATCTGATCCATTCGAATCGGGTGCTTTTCGAGAAGTTGCAATCGCTTTCACGGCAAAGGCGGGTACTTGCCGGGCGGCTGATTAACGTTCAGGAAGAAGTACTGCGGTCCGTCTCACGGGAGTTGCACGATGAGTTCGGCCAAATTCTAACGGCTGTGGGCGCGATGCTCGCCCGGGCCGAGCGCAAGGGTATTCCTCCCGATTCTCCGCTGCGGACGGAGCTGAGCGAAGTGCGCCAGATTACGAGCAACACGCTCGAAAAAATGCGCAGTTTATCGCAAATGCTGCATCCGAGCGTCATTGACGATTATGGCCTGGCCAAGGCGATCGAGTGGTACGCAGATGTATTTCAGCGGCAGGCGGGAATCACTGTGCGCACAATGGTAAGAGGCGAGCCGGTGCGAATTACGGGCCAGCCGGCAATTCATTGCTTCCGTATTGTGCAGGAGGCTCTCAACAACGTGACGAAGCATTCAGGAGGCACTCGCGCGGATGTAGAAATGCTTTTCTCTGCCGGCGCGCTGACGATCAACGTGAGAGATTTCGGACGCGGCATGCAGCAGAGCAAGAATACCAATGAACCCGGCCTCGGCCTGATCGCGATGCGCGAACGCGCAGAACTGGTGAACGGAACCCTCGAGATCTCGTCCACGCCGGAGGTGGGCACAGTCGTGTCGTTGACGATGCCTTTGCGGCAGGAGGATCAAGCACCCGAGCCAGTAGAGGCTACAGACTTAGAAGAGGTATTTATTCGAGAACAATGAGCGAACCAGCAACAGCAACTACGAGTCAACAACCTATTACGGTTCTTCTGGCGGACGATCACAGCCTTGTGCGCCGGGGCTTCCGACGCATGCTCGAGGATGACGAAAATATCAGAGTCATCGGCGAGGCAAGCAACGGCATTGAAGCGATCCGCCTGGCATCCGAGCTGAAGCCGAAAGTGGTGGTGATGGACCTTTCGATGCCGGAGCTCGATGGAGTGCAAGCGACAAAAGAAATTGTCAAGCACTTGCCAGGCACAGAAGTACTCGTCCTGAGCATGCATGCCGAGGACAACTATGTCCGAAATGCGCTTGATGCCGGGGCCAAGGGATATCTCCTCAAGAATGCGATCGACGTGGACCTTCTGGGCGCAATCAAAGCGGTTGCAGAAGGGAAGCGGTTTATGGGATCGGGCCTGAGATACGTGGCAGGGGAGCGCGATGATGAGCTCAGCAAGCTGACGGCGCGCGAAAAGCAAGTGCTCCAGCTTATCGCTCAGGGAAAGTCAAACAAGGAGATCGCAAGTATTCTGGAATTGAGCGTGAATACTGTTTCGGTCCACCGCGCCAATTTGATGGAAAAGATGAATATTCACCGGACCGCAGAACTGGTTCTATTTGCGATTCGGAAGGGGCTTGTTGCACCTCAATAAGCCGGGCGGACGCGTAGATTACCAGATGGTGCAGGGATGCCTACACCCCTGCGAGACGTTGGGTTATTGAGGTTTGCGCGCCGCTTTCGCATCGGCAGCGGCCTTCTTGCTTGCCTGCAGCTCACGGGCTTTTGCATACTTCCGTTGAAAGCGACCGACGCGGCCTTCCGTATCGATCAGCTTTTGACGACCCGTGAAAAACGGATGGCAGTTGGAACAAATTTCGACTCGCAGATCGCCTTTATGCGTGGATCTCGTGGGGAACGTTGACCCGCAAGCGCAGATTACATTGACTTCCCCATAGGCGGGATGGATGCCTGCTTTCATGGATAACTCCAGTTTAACATGCAAAAACCCCGCTTCGGCGCTGGGCAGCACCGAGAGCGGGGCTTTGCGTATCAGCCTTGCGGCTTACTCTAGCAACGTTACGCGCGACGGGGCGGCCGGTCCAGAGGGACTGCGGCCTCGTCACTGAAACGAAACCTGAACGTACGAACGGCGACTTTAAGAGTCGGCCACCTCGCGCGTGGATTGTATGCTACAGTCACTACCAGAATTCATTAGACTGGACCACCTCCTTCCTCAGTGATATCTCGATTGTATAAATTGCGCGCCCAACGTGTCAACGAGTACCACTAGAACTCGACCAAAATTTATCAGGGACGCGGAGGCTCGCGAGTGGATTGGCGGCTTCCTTCTGTTTGGACTTCTCGCCGGTCTACTCGGACCGATGCTGGTGGTATGGCAATACCACATTGACACCAAGCCTCAACTGATCGGCCTGCACTTTCTGTTTTTCGATGCGGCCTGCATCGGGGCGATTGCCGCGACCGAACGGCTTCTCGGTCGTGTTTCGATTCGGACCGCCGCGTTGCTTGCGTCCGGAGCAGCGTTCGCGAGCATCTTCACGTTGTGCTTTCTTGCGCCGCCGGTTCCGCCCTGGTGGCGCATCCTGGATTTGGGTTTTGCAGGCTGGGCGGCGGGCACGCTGCTTGCAGCGCTGCTTCACATACTTGCGCCCTATTACCAGGAGACGCCTGTTCGGGCGGTGAACGTATCGGGAGTTCTGTTCGGTTGTGGCTGTCTGATTACCACGTTACTTGTGAGCTATCACTTACTTCGCCGGTTCGCTGCAGTTGGAAATCGCGCTGCTCTCGCTTGTCCCTCTCATGTATTTTGCGGTTTACGCTACCAACAGGCATGGAGCTGCGCGGGAACCAATCAGACACGATGCGACTGCCGAAGGACGTGAGACGGTTCGGGATTTGCGAAGCATTGCTGCCGTGCTATTCGGGCTCCTCCTCTTTTTTCAGTTCGGAAGCGAGTGGGCGATCGCAGGATGGCTGCCGTTATTTCTGATTCACCGGCTCGGCAGCAATCCGGAGTGGGCCATCTTCGCTTTGGCGATCTACTTTGCCGATCTTCTCTTGGGGCGATTGCTCGCGTTTCGATTACTGCCGAGATTTGAGCATCGGAAGCTTCTGCTGGCCAGCACCATTTTAGCGATGCTCGGATACCTGTTTTTGAGCTTCACAACCTCACTGTTGGGAGCTTATATTGCAATCATCCTCATCGGAGCAGGATTCGCGCCGGTGTATCCGCTCATCGCCGAAAATCTGGACGAGCGGTTTTCGTATCGTCCGGACTTCTACAACCGGATGCTCTTGAGTGGCGTAACCGGCGCGATGAGTATGCAATGGATACTCGGGTTCGTGGGTTCCTATACCGGAATGCAGTACGTGATGCTGATACCGGCGCTCGGATCGATAGCGGTTCTGATACTCACATTGCTGATCATGTTGGAGGCGCATCTCATGGGATCCAAGATTAAAGATCGCAAGCAGGAAAACGCAGTTACTGCGAGCAAAGAATAGCCGGCGTGAGCCGGTATCTGAGTATCGATCTGGGCGCTGAAAGCGGGCGCGTGATGCTGGCCGAGCTGCGAGACGGCAGCTTGACGCTCACCGAGCTACATCGGTTTCGCAACGCGCCGGTCTATCTCCCAAGTGGGCTTTATTGGAATACTCTCGGACTGTTTAGCGAGATTTGCGAAGGCATTCGCAGAGCGGCGAGTGCGGCGTCACGTCTGGAGGGAATCGGTATCGATACGTGGGGAGTGGACTTTGGCCTTATCGGGCCCGATGGAGCACTGGTCGAACTCCCGCGGCATTATCGCGACCCTCGAACGCTCGGCATGCAGCAACGGGTATTCGAAATTGTTCCGCGCAGTGCGATATTCCGCGAAACGGGCATTCAGTTCATGGACATCAATTCGCTGTATCAGCTTTGTGCCATCAAGAAGGACTCGCCTCATGTCCTCGATGCGGCATCGGCTCTGTTGTTCATGCCGGATCTGTTCAATTACTTTCTGACGGGCGTAGTCGCTTCGGAGCGAACCATCGCAAGTACATCGCAGTTCTACGACCCGGTCAGAAAACATTTCGCAACCGACTTACTCGGCAACTTAGGAATTGATTCGAGCTTGCTGGCCCCGCTGCGCGAGCCCGGGACGGAGCTAGGACCTGTTCTGCCTCAAATCGCCGGCGCGTGTTCGTGGAAAAAAGCTGCGACCGTTTACGCGACGGCGTCACATGATACGGCGGCCGCCGTCGCCGCAGTTCCAGCTTCTCGCAACGATGTATGGGCTTACATCAGCTCCGGAACGTGGTCGTTGATGGGTGTAGAACTGGACACACCTATTATCGATGAGGTCGCGCTCGAAGCAAATTTTACGAACGAGGCGGGAGCGGGAGGGAAAATTCGATTCCTGAAAAATATCCCAGGACTTTGGGTGCTTCAAGAATGCCGGAGGGCGTGGGCCCGCGAAGGCCGGGAGTATTCATATGCCGAATTGACCCAGGGCGCATCCGCAGCAAAGCCGATCGGCAGCATCATCGATGTGGATGAATTCGTCGAGCCGGGAGATTATCCGCAGCGCATTCGGGATTGGTGCCGCAAAACAGGACAAGAAGTGCCGGGAGATGAGGGCTCGATGACCAGGGTAATTTTGCAGAGCATCGCCGCTCGGTACAGAGAGGTGCTCGACCTACTTGAAAAAACCATTGGCAAGCGAATCGAGGTGATTCACATTGTGGGAGGCGGCTCGCGAAATCGATTTCTAAATCAGCTCACCGCGAATGCTACAGAGCGGCGCGTGATGGCCGGACCTGCGGAGGCCACCGCGATTGGAAACGCGCTGGTACAGGCGATGGGGGCGGGCAAGGTTGGCTCTATCGATGAGATACGCGGCATCGTGCAGCGATCTTTCGAGGTGGAAGAATTCCTGCCGGGGCGCTAATGGTCTTCGTTGGCGGCTTATTTGTTATGTTCTATGTACATCGCATACATAAAATCTACCCATCGGGATAGTTGCAACGCTGCCGGTGGTAACGTCCTGAGAGGACATAGAGCCCCGATGAGTATCGATAAATTGGCCGCGCTTCGGCGCACGGACTTATTTGGCAGCCTCTCGGATGATCTTTTAAAGAAAATCGCTGGGCTCGCGACCGCTCGGGAGCTCAAACGCGGCCAAGTACTGTATTCCGAACATCAGGAAGCCTCAGGACTGTACGTGGTCGCTCACGGCGAAATTCGCTCGATTCGACAAAGTGCCGAGGGTCGCGAGCAAGTTCTCTCTACCGAGCGGCCGGGCGCAATTCTTGCTGCGGTACCAGTCTTCAACGGAGGCAAATTCTACAGCACGATGATCGCTGATTCCGCTTCAGAGGTTCTGTCGATCGAAAAACGGCATTTGCACGAACTTTGTCGAGACCACACCGAAATGCTCTGGAACCTGGCCAGGGTTTTAGCGCATGAGGTTCGTCATTATGCCGAACTCATCGAAATGCTGGCACTGCGAAATGTTGAGCAACGAGTGGCTCAATACCTCGTCACCGTTGCCCAAGAGAGAGGCATTCGTGTTGGAGAAGGTTGTCTGGTAGAACTTACGCTAACGCGGAGCGAGATTGCAAGCCGGCTCGGTTCTGTGCGGGAAGTCGTGTCTCGCACCTTCACTCATCTCCAAACCTCCGATCTCATTCATATGCAAGGGAGAAGACTGGTTAATATACCGAATTTGCGGATGCTGGGCGCTTTTGCGGGGACGGCTCGCGAGATGAAAAACGCCAAAGTGGTATCTGATCTCTCGTCTGAAATGGCCTGACGAACCATAGCGCATCAATAGCGCCGTATCGGCTGCGCGAGCTATCCACTCTGCGGACGCTCGTCGGAATCGCGGTGTTGAGGCGTCTCTTTTTCCCAGTCAATCTCATCCATAGCCCGTAGGAATTCCTCAAACTGAATCCCCGCATCCGCGCATACGTGTTGCAAGGTCTTGTTCTGGTTTCCCGCGACTACGATGCCGAGCTTATCGAAAATGAGAGTCGAACTAGGAATCGCGCTCAGTAAGCTGCTTAGTTTCGTGTCTGAATCGAGGTTCACGAAAGGTACCTCCGACGACTTTGGTCCCCATACTCAATTCCGCTCACTTCTTGGAAACGACCAGCACCAGGCATATGCCGTCCCACATTTCTTTCCCCGCGCGAGGGGGCGGTCGATCGCCGAATGGCATTATGCCGACCAGCTTTGAGTTAAGGTGGAAACGCGATTCCAAGTACTGCCGAACCTCGGTGGCGCGCTGCTTGGAGGAGAGATAACGCTGGTCTGGCATGCCGTTTGCGGAGTATGCCTCGATCATGATCGGATTGTTGGGCAGATAATGAACCAGGTCGGACATGCCCTGATCCAATATGGTTCGGCCTTCGTCTGACAACTCTTGCGTGCCATCGGGCTTAGAAGTGAAGAGTCCGGCGGCCGCCAGCCATACCCGAGTGCGCGGCTTCTTGACGAACTCGCTGGAAGCATATTTGCTGGGCGTAAGCACGTCAAGGTTATAGAAGCCCCGCCGCTTAAAGAACCCGCGCAAGAAGAAATTGTGCTTCACAGCTTCCGTGTCGTCCGCTAGATTTCCCATAGTCTGGTTCGCTCGTTGTACGGTGTCGCGGAGAGCCATCGCGGTATTTTCGTTCTTGTTGCCGCTCGAAAGAAATGTCCCAACCGCCTGATCGAGCTGCCCCGTCATGTCGTTTGCGTTTTCGAGCGTTTTGTGGACTTCAGGCAAGTCCTTCTTCTGAACATCGTTTATCATCGCGTTCACGTTCCGCGATGCTTGCTCAGCGTTGGCGCTGGTCTGTTTCGCATCTGAAATTGTTGTCGCCACATTCGACGCGACCGTTTCATCCGTCAATAGCTTGCCGGCCGCACCATTCCCTTGCCGGATGCCGGCAACGATTGCGTTCGCGTTACCGGTCATGCGAGCCCCGTTGGACGTAATGCTCTTTACGTCGCCACGGACCGAAACAATCATTTCGTCGGCATGCCCCGCAAGGCTCGTTATGTTCTGAATCGCGCTGTCCGCGCGCTTGTGGATGTCGTCGATGGTTGCCTTCGCGCTCTTTGCCAGGTCGCCGCCTTCACGCATGAGGGCTCCCATCTCGAAAGCTTCCTGGCTGGGCAGGGTTCCACCTGCCGGACACTCCGGAGAATGATTGCTGCCCTTTTTTATATCGACATATTTGTTCCCGACCATTCCCGCCGTCTCAATGGTCGCGACCGAATCTTCGCGGACGAGCGGACGAAATTTCTGGTCGATTTTAAGCGTCATGCGAAATCGCCCTGATGGTGTTTTCGGGACCTGGATTGCCGTGACTGAACCCGCATCCATTCCTGAGACGCGCACTGTAGCCCCGGACTGCAAGGTGTCCACGTTAGTGAATTCGGTGTTCACCTCGAAATGGCCCCCGAACATCTGTTGACTGCTTCCGATCAGAAACAGCCCCACGCCAAACAGCAGTATTCCGCCGATCAAGAAAATGCCTACCGTCAGCGTCTTTTTTTTGGAAGACATTTACGTCTCCGATCCTACGGCGAGCTCGCGTACCAGCGAGTTTTCGCTGCGCGCAAGCTCATCTGCCGTGCCACAGGCCGCGATTTTCCCCTGATCGAGGACGGCGAATCGATCGGCGAACTTCCGAGCCCCCGTTACGTCGTGAGTGACGACGACGAGCGTCACTTTTTGTTTTTTCTTCAACCCCAGCAGCAGTTTGTCGATTTCAGAGGCGGTGATCCGGTCAAGTCCGCTGCTCGGCTCGTCGACCAGCAGAATGCCGGGATCGAGAGCCAGGGCCCGGGCGAGCCCGGCGCGTTTACTCATACCGCCGGAAAGCTCAGATGGCATTTTCTTTCCCTCGTTCTCCAGCTCTACTTCCTTCAGTTTTTCCTCCACTACGGCCCGAATTTCGTCTTCGGACTTATGCGTGTGCCGCCGCAGCGGAAACGCGACGTTCTCGCTGACAGAAATGGAATCGAAGAGCGCGGCGTTCTGGAAGAGGAAACCTACTTTTTTTCGCACATCCCCCAACTTTGCCGGATCCAGTCCCTGAATCTCATCGCCTTCGATAGAGATGTGGCCCTTATCCGGCTTGAGGAGACCGATCATGAGTTTCAACGTAACGCTCTTTCCGGTTCCGCTCCGGCCCAATAAACAAAACGCCTCACCGGTGGAGATCTGAAGAGAAACGTCGTCCAGAACTTTTCGGGCTCGGAAGGTTTTTGAGACATGCTCCATTCGCACTGCCGGTTGACGATCCTCCATTCCTCTTACCCCGGAAACCAGAAGAAAATAATCTTGACCAGAATGACGTCCGACAGAATGACCAGAAGCGATGAAAATACGACGCTCCGGGTGGAGGCACGGCCCACGCCAGTAGCGCCTTGCGTCGCCGTATACCCCAGATAGCACGAGACCGTTCCGATAATAAATCCAAAAACAATAGTCTTTACCGTCGGCGGTATGTAGTCGGACCAACCCATTGGGCTAAAGGCATCGTTTATGAATAAGCGCATCGAGATGTGTAAGGACATAAGATCGGCGATCATTCCGCCTGCCACGCCGGAGAAATTAAACAGAGTCGTTAAGATCGGCATGGCGATGACACAGGCCACGATGCGCGTGACAACAAGATATTTAAACGAATTGACTCCGAGGGCCTCCAGTGCATCGATCTGCTCCGTGACGCGCATTCCGGCCAGCTCGGCCCCGATCCCCGCGCCCACTCGTCCCGACACCAGTAAGCCCGCTATTATGGGTCCGACATCCTTGAACAGCCCCAACGATACCGCTTGAGGAATCATGGCTTCGGCACCGAAGCTCTCCATCGATGCGCGAGTTACCAACGCCAGGACCACTCCGAATGCGAACCCGGACGTAATGATGAGAGGGCCCGAGCGCCAGCCGACTTCGAAGATTTGTCTCGTTATTTCGCCGATTTCAAATGGTGGGCGAAAGCCTTTCTGGATTGCCCGAAAAGCGAATAAACCAAGCTCTCCCGTCGACTGCAAGAAACCGAGTAATCGATCAACAATTGAGGTCACGGCGCGGAACGATACACTCTGTCGATGCACACCAACGGCGTCTGTTTCGCTACACACAATAGCCTGCCGAATAGCTAAAGCACTCAAGCGATCCGCGAATCACATACTCCGCTGGGGCGCCGCTAGTTGTTTTCCTAGTGCCGGCCTAGATGTCCCAAGCTCCAAGTTGTGACAAAAAGTACAGCATTGAAAACTGATCGGTAGCAATCTCGGAGTTAGACTTATTGCTTTTCGGGCAAATGTTCCGAAGAAGCGGAGCTACGCAATTACGGTGAGAAAGGATCAATATGTCTGAAAAACAGCGCTCACCTGCCCAGCCGGCAATTTCCCAAACGGACCCGGACGAGGTGAATCAAGCTGCCGAGCCAGAGAAAGCGAGCTCTGCGTTGCGACAGACTTCCACTGAAGAATCGAACCTGGAGTCCGGCGCTCCAACTCACGATGAAATTGCTGCTCGAGCGTATCGGTGCTGGCAAGAACGCGATCGCGCTCACGGTTGTTCTGAAGAAGATTGGTATCGCGCCGAGCAGGAATTGCGAGCAGAAAAAGCTGCTAGCGGGCAGAAAGCGAGATCCTCGGCAGCGTCTGCTTAGTGGGTTACCCAATCCTCAGTTGTTGGCTCCGGATCTCGCCACCATTCCCTAGTTATTAGAGAGAAAGTTGGAAAGTTCCCGCAACATATCTGTTGAGCCAAAAGGAGCCGCTCCCATCTTGAAATTCGCTCGATTTTTGCTTCCCTCTCTGCTCGCGATTAGCGTGATCGCCCATGCCGCTGAAACCGATTGCGTACTGCCAACCGGTGCCCAGGTGCCGGATGGAGCAGTAAACGCGCGAGCAACTTTCTTCTCCGGGAATGGATTCGTTACGGTAACTCTTACGGACACGCTGACCGATCCCAGAAGCGCCGGCCAACTGCTGAGCGGTTTGGCTTTTGTCGTGAGTGAAGGAGAAACAATAGGGGTGCTCGGCAACAACTCCGCTAATTTCGAAGCGTGCGGAGAGGAGGATCCTTTACCGACTTAGGGCCTTCGACGACCGGCTGGGCGCTGGCTCAAAACTTCAATGGAGGTTTCGAGCTGTGTGTGCTCTGTACCGATTTAGGCGCGGCTGGCCCGGCTCATCTGCTCATCGGAGGCCCGGGCGCGTCAGGGGCGTATGACTCGGCTAACGCGTCAATTGGTGGAAACGGTCCTCACAACCCATTCACTGCAGGAACGGCAACGTTCCTCATCAATGCGGCGGGCCTGACCGATGCTTCGACCATCACTGGCGCGACGTTTTTCTTCAGCACGACACCGGGAGTAAGCGTCACCGCAAGCTGCTCCTCACCGATAGGAATTAGTTTTCAGTAGTCGCGAGGTCCGAGTCACAGAAACGCGCAGATCAATGCGTGTTCACCATCGCGATCACGTCCTTCCGCAGAGCGAGGGAGCTCGCTTCCCGCGAGTAATACATGTGGCCGCCGGGATACATGTGAACTTGCACGCGCGTGGGATCTCCCATGATCGGAATCTGGCTGACTGTGAGAATTGAGCCCATGAATGGGCATGAGAGATCGGCCCAGCCATGCGCGATCAACACCCGCAGCTTGGGGTCCGTTGCCACCGCAACGCGCAGATCGGTTGCCGCGGCCGCCTCTTCTTCGAATGGGTTGTTGCCGCCTCGCTCCCAATTCTGGCCGACTTCATAGGAAAGCGCGTTGTACCGCGCATCGGTTTTCCATCCAACGATGCGAGTCACGAAATCTACCATCGCGGTCGTCGTCGGCGCAACAATGCTCAGCAGAATCGGGTCGTTCGTCCGTTGTGTGGGATCGAACGGGAAAGGGTCGTAGGCTGTGACATTCGGGTCGTAGCGGCTGCCGAGCTTGCCCGTCTCCCGGAACTCCTCGCGCAAAAATGCCTGCGTCTCAAGCCTTCCGCCAGCCTGCCGGACAAACGTAGGATCGAGCCCCGTAAGGTCGGTCACCTTTTTCACGATTCGCGGCGTGGCCTCAGGGTCGGTGGTGCCTTTGAGCAAATCCGTCGCATACTCGCCGCGCGTGTAATCGATCACGGGCGCCATGTTCTCGGCAGTCAGCTTGTCTTTCCGCTCGTAGTTGGCAGCCACGATGGAAGGCAGCGTCAGCATCCAGGGGATCGGAGAAAGATCGGGCGAGCCGCCATCGGGCGCCAGCGCCGGCGAGACCAACACCAACCCATTGATCGCGACGCCAATCCTCGACTGCAGATATTGTGTCAGCCGCGGGCCGCGATAGCCGCCGTAGCTTTCGCCGACGATGTATTTGCGCGACTCGAGCCTGCGATTCTTAACGAGCCAATCGTAAATGATTCGGGAAAGATACGCGATGTCCTGATCGGGGCCATAGAAGAGTTTCTTGGTCTCGTCCGGCGAAACCAGCGTGCGGCTGAAGCCGGTACCAATCGGGTCAATAAAGACCAGGTCCGTAAAATCGAGCCACGTCCCCGGATTGTCCTTCAGGATGGCCGGGTCCGAAGGGCTCTGGCCTGCGGCTCCGAAGCCCACACGCTTGGGCCCGATCGCACCAAGATCCAGGTAGACCGAAGCGGCACCGGGGCCGCCATTGAACGCAAAGGTAACCGGCCGATTTGGCGCGTCCACTATAAACGATGTGAAGACGACTTCGCCTGTGGCTTTGCCCTCGGCGTTCTTCACCTGCAGCGTGCCAACCGTCGCGGTGTACTTTATCGTTCTCCCGTCAAGTTGAATCGACTGGGCAACATGCGCGTCCGGCGGGAGGCTTGGAGGCAGAGGCGCTTTGGCCGCAGGCGTTTCCGGCTTGGCGTCAGGTTTTGCGTCCTGTGCACGAAGCGCAGGAACAAGGATCACGGTGAGGGCGAGGGCAATTCGGAAAAAGGTCATAGTTGCGGCTCTCATCCTAGCATCCGGGCAGTGGAGTCGTCTCCGATTCCACGCGTGCTGTTTCTCGTTCACTCCCCTTATCGCGTGCGTATGAAAAATCGCTGCTTGTCGATGGAAGGATCGACGGCGACATCGAAGAAGCCCACCATCATCTCGGACCAGGTCTGCTCGCCCCAAGTAACTGCAGAATCCGGATCAGGATTATGCGGGTTGTTTTTCGAGTTATCGAATGTTGCAACCGCCTGCAGCGTGGTGCTCGCTTTCAACGGGATCGGATCGAGCAAGCGATAACTCAATTGCCAATAGAAATCGTAATGAGGAATGCGAAGTAGCGTTTTGACGCCGCCGCCGGGTTCGAGAATGTTGTATTCGAATGTCTTGCCGCGGAGATGCATATGAGGAAAGAAGCTCAAGAGCAAAGCATCATTGGGCAGGGTTCCGTGAACTTCGACGCGATGATCGGGATCTCCCGGCGGGATGAGGAAACGATCGTTGGTCAATTGCAACGTCAGAACGCGCTTTTCCGGCGGCGTTTTCGAAAACACGAGGCCGATGCTCGTGCGGTCCTCCGTCGCCATCCCGTGCGTCGTGTAGTGCATCTGCAGCACGATATCGGATCCGGCCGGCACAAGCTTGGCGAAATCGGCGGGCCATTGATCCGGCGAACTGCCGGGCGCGTACACCAGCAGGATGTCGCTGGTGGTCCACATAGCATCGCGGCGGAGACTCGGCGTCGTAAGGTCGTCGGCACTGAACGGCACGCCCACGGGTGCCCCTCGCAGCCAGGATGATCCGGGTTCTCGAACGTATGCAACTGCGTGGTGGACCACCATGGGGTTGCTCGGCCGGAGCTCGCACATCCGCACCCACCGGTCTTCGCTGAAGTGGGTCGGGATGATCACGTACTGATACGGGATATCGCCGGTCGGCGCAATCCGCATGGGATGCGGCATTTGAAAGACAATGTCGGGTTTGGGAATTTTCCACCCGACGGTCCAATGTACGGGCGGGGGAGCATCGTGAGGATCACCTTCGGGGACGTGGGCGCGCACCCAGTCGCTGATTGTGGTGATTTGTTCGGCCGTGAGCGACGGATCGTTGGCGAAATGGCCGTATCGTGGGTCGGCAAACCACGGCGGCATTGTTTTCCGCTGGACGGAGATGTTGACCGCATCGGCAAACGGCCGTACCTGCTGGTATGTTTCGAGTGGCATGGGCGCCATCTCTCCCGTGCGATGGCAGCTTTGACATCGCGATTGCAATATCGGAAGGACGTCCTTGTAGAAGGTCGGGGAGGCGGCGCACAGGCTTCCCGAGAGAAACGCGAGAACACAAAATAGCTTCAACAACAGATGAATCGTTACCTTCGGTGGTCCGTAATGCTGGGCCACTGCGCGTCGCGCTTTTCCTTGAACGCCGCAACGCCTTCGCGAAAATCGTCGCTCTTCATTAATTGTTGCCGCAGAGTTGTAGCGAGTTCTCCAGCTTCGGCCCACGATTTTCCGCGCGAGCCGCGAACATAGCGCATTCCGGCAGCAATCGCCGCCAGGACTGGCTTTGGCCAGATCACGCGAGAGCGTTGCCGCGCGGTCCGTCAACTCGGGCGCGGGACATACGTAATGCACCAGCCCCCAATCAAGCGCATGCTCCGCTGAAAAAACGCGGCCGGTCAGGCTGAGCTCCAAAACGCGACGGGCGCCCAAAGCGGCTTCGACGGCGCGGTACACGAAAAACGGCCACAATCCGAGTCGGATTTCGGTAAGTCCAAAGACTGCGCTCTCGGCCGCGATGACAGCGTGTCCCTGCGCGGCTAGACCCAATCCGCCTCCCAGCGCGCGTCCATGGACAGACATGATTATGGGTTTGAGTGAACGTGCACCCAGCGTGAAGAGCTTTTCGTGCACATCCGACAACTCAGCTTCGGGCTGGATTGCTTCGTCAAGATCCATTCCGGCGGAAAATACTTGGCCCGCTGCGTCGATCAGGATCGCGCCCGTGCTGGGATCGTCCTGAGCGGATGCGACCGCCTCGACAAGCTTTGAACACAGTTCTCGATTGAGAGCGTTGCGCTTTTCTTGGCGGTTCAGCGTAAGGCGCAGGACCCGGTGGTGGTGCTCAATGAGCAGACTCATGCACTTCCTCGAAGCTCACCAGCTCTACGGGCAAGTGTTCCGGTTTTTCGTTCGCACACGCCGTTTCGAAAGCGAAATCCAGGATGCGCCGTGTCTCCAACGGATCGATCACCGCATCACAATGTCCACGGGCCGCGGCATACTTCGAATCGAGCCAACGGTCATAATCGGCACGCGTTTTCGCGATTTTCGCCTGCAGATCGGCGGGTACGGTCTCCTTGGCTGCGCGCAATTTGTCCAGCTCGGGGCCAAAGATCGCCTGCACGGCCGAATCGCCTTCCATCACGCCGATGCGTGCGGTCGGCCAACTGAACGTAAAGTTCGGGTCGAATCCCTGAGCGGCCATGGCATAGTAACCGGCTCCGCTGGCATGATTGACGGTGAGAACGATTTTAGGAACCGTTGCGCAGGCCATGCTCTCCACCATTTCGGCTCCGGCGCGAATGATTCCCGCGCTTTCAGCCTCTACTCCGACCATAAAACCGGATACATCTTGCACGTACAGGAGCGGAAGCCGGCGGCGCTCGGCATTTTCGACGAAATACGCAACCTTGTGAGCCGACTCGGTGTAGACGATACCGCCCACGCGCGGGCCGGTGTGAGTTTTCAGAAAACCACGACGGTTCGCGATGACGCCGATGCTACGCCCGTTCAGCCGGGCGTTTGCGCACAGGAACTCCGGAGCATACTCGGGCTGAAACTCGGACAGACTGGCAGGATCGAGAATGGCGCCGAGCACATCTTCCATTCGATACGGCAGCCGGTGATCTTCCGGAAGGATGTCATAAATGGCTTCGCCGGCAGGATTCGGCTCAAAGGCACGCGACGGTGCGGCAGGGGCGGGAAGGTTCCGTAGTTGCTGCCGAATCAGATCGAGACACGCTTCGTCGTTCTTGGCACGATAATGCGCCACGCCACTGACGCTGGTATGCATCTTTGCGCCGCCCAGAGTTTCCGCATCCGTGACTTGCCCAACCGCGCCTTTGACGAGATTCGGACCTCCGAGTCCCATGAAGCTGACGTTATCGACCATAATCACGACATCGCTTAATGCGGGAAGGTACGCGCCGCCGGCGATGCAGGGTCCCATGACTGCTGCAATCTGCGGGATCCGAAGCCGCCGCCGCATTAACGAGTTGTAGTAGAAAATCCGCGCGGCGCCGTACTGGCCCGGGAAAATGCCGTCTTGCAGCGGCAAGTTGACGCCGGCGGAATCGACGAGGTAGACGATCGGCACGCGATTGCGCATCGCGATTTCCTGCGCGCGCAAAATCTTGGTGATGGTTTCCGGCCACCAGGCGCCGGCTTTTACCGTGGCATCGTTAGCCACAATGACGGTGGGGCGTCCTTCGATCTTTCCCAACCCCGTCACGACACCCGCTGCCGGTGCTTGCCCGTCGTGTTTGTCGTAGGCAATCAGCAATCCGATCTCAAGGAACATGGCCCCGCTGTCGATTAAGTGCGCGATGCGCTCGCGAGCGGTCCACTTTCCTTCTTTGTGTTGTTTCTCGATCTTTTTTTGCGCCGCCGCCCGAGCGGAGCTTGTCTTCCAGTTCACGCAGCTCTGTGACAAGACGCCGCATGTGGCGTTCTAAAGCTTGCATCTGAAGTTTCGGCCGGAGCTCAAGCTCGGAGCACCGGAAAGAAAGTCGAGCACTTGATAGTCTAGCAATCATGCTGGGGATCGATGAGCGGGCGCTCCGGATCGTCTGGACCGTTTTTCTCTTTTTCCTGCTGATTACGATCATTTACTACATTCGGTCCACCATCGCCCTCTTCGCTGTGGCGATCTTTTTTTCCTACATGCTGGCGCCGGTGGTTGGCCTGATTGAGCGATTTATGCCGCGACGTAGAAATATCGCGCTGGGAATCGTGTACATCATTTTCGTGGGACTTCTTGTGCTGTTGGGCTTCGAAGCCATTCCCGCTCTAACGTCGGAAGCCAAGACGTTTGCGACACATCTTCCGGACCTGCTCAAGACCGGAGCTATTGCGAAACTTCCGCTGCCACATTGGTTGGAGCCGACCCGTACGGAGGTGGTGGCGGGGCTGGATCGAGCGGCCGTGGGCCTCTCGCAGCGCGTTCTGCCGTTCGTCGAACAGTCCGGCGGCCGTATTCTTTCGGGCCTGAGCTATCTACTGTTCATCATTCTGGTTCCCATATTGGCGTTCTTCTTTCTAAAGGACGGACATGCGATACGAGTGACTTTGCTTGGCACTGTAGAAGAGGAACATGACCGGACAACGCTCGAGCTCATCCTGGGGGATGTTCATCAGGTGCTCGGCAGGTACATACGGGCTCTGATTTTTCTTTCGCTCTCGGGCTTCATAGCTTGGTTCATGTTTTTGACGATCATGAGGTACCCATTCGAACTGTTATTGGCGGGTCTCTGCGGCGTGTTGGAGTTCATTCCGGTGATCGGACCCGCTGCCGCACTAGTGATTCTCCTCGTCGTTTTCGCCATTACGGGATCCGGAGGGCTGCTCTGGATCGTTATCTTTTGGGGCTGTTTTCGTATTGTCCAGGATTACGTGCTGAATCCCTACCTGATGAGCGCAGGGACTGAGGTCCATCCGCTACTCGTTCTCTTTGGCGTGCTGGCAGGCGCAAGCATCGGGGGAATTCCAGGCATGTTTTTTTCTGTTCCAGTTATCGCCGTGCTGAAGGTCATCTACGGCCATCTAAAGCTCGCCTACGCGCGCAGACAGCTTGTCCCTATGAGATGAGCGCTCAGCCCGCACCGATATGGCTATTTTGAATCCGGATTGCCAGCCCAGCATTCGTGAACAAAGGCTGAGCTGAAACGCGCGACAACGTCCGGCGGTACGTCCGTCTCGTGCAGCTCCCGGAACTCGAAGTGAATTGGATCTTGCTCTGAAGCGCGTAACGGTTCCGAGCAAATAGCCGTACACATGAGTTTTGGCTGCCCGAGCCTGGTCGGCGCCCGGAGGTAAAGGATAGCGCTCTGCTCCAGCCGTACCGACGATCCATCCCGGCAGCACGCCACCGTGTGTGCGCCAATAATCCGTATTGAAAATTCCTTCCATAACGTAATGGGAGTGGCTGGCGAGAACGTAAACCGGCTTGTTTGATTTTTTCTTGAAATCGAGCAACCACTGATACACTTGCAAACCGGTTTGATCGGAGACGATTGACTGGTTCATGCTGTGGTTCTTCGAAATGCTTTCGGGGAGCGCCTCATGCATTCCAACCACAATGGCGCGCACGCCTTCGGTCCGTTTCGTCGCGGTCAAGGAGTCCGCTGATCCATTTCAATTGGGCTTTATCGAACTGATCCGCAGATGCATTATCCAGGGTGATGAAGTCGATACCGTCCTTCATCCAGTGGTAGTAACCGCGAACCGCATGGTCGTTAGGGTCGTCGCGCAAGCGCTGTTCCCGGATTGCGGGAGGATCCAGCCAATCGGCGAATTGCGCGATCAGTTGGTCGCGAGTTTTCGGTGGAATGAGCTCATGGTTGCCGAATGCGAGATATACGGGAGTGGATCCGAATGGGGCGAGCTGATGATCGATGAAGTCCTGCCAAGCCCCAGCCAGATACGTGCTGATGAACAGCCCGTCCGATCCCGGGGTCCCATGCAATTGCGCATAATCCTGGTCGAAGGTGTAGATGGCCCGGTAGTCACCGAGATGCCAGTAGAAAGCCGCATGATTGGCAACAACGGACTTCGCGATGGCGGGCATAACTACGTCACCGCAATTACGAGAGTCGCCGGAAACCGCGAAGTACCAGGACGTGCCTTGCGCGGCAAGTAGACGCGTGAACAGAATGGCGAACAAGCCTAGCCGAACCGGCCAAGCTCCAAGTGTGAACCGAATTTCGGATCGCAAACGGCCAGCTCTGTTAGGACGTTCCTTGAGCGTTCCAGGCCAGGTAAGTAGCCAAGCCGCCAATGGCGAGCGCGTATAGAATGACGGCCACGATGAGCCCGGTTTTCACCTTGTCGAGCATGTCGATGCGCCTACACATGGCGCTCTGCGCATCGACGACGGCGACGTCGTGGGCATCACCGTGCAGGTGGACGTAGTGATCACAGCGATCTTCCAGCCATTTTCGGTACAGCCCTACGGCGATCGCCAGGACGACCAGCGCCACGCAAATGCCGATGTGCAACGGATAATTCATAACCAATATCGCTCCTTTCCCCGTATCGCTTCTGAATTGGACTCCAAATACAGCAGCAGAGTTACCGGCTTTGAATGAAATACTTCCTTGGGCGAATGATACTCTCGTTCGCGGCGGTTTTCAAGGGGTCTAGCGTGCGAGTCCGGGGGCGAGTGCTGTCGCGCAGTAAGTCCGATCAGTGGCATAATCATTGTTCTCGCGTGCGCTCATGGACGCCCCATCATCAGTGGATTGGTTTCCGCTTTGGCTGAGTTTGCGGGTGGCCGGCCTGGCTACGGTTCTGGTGCTGATTTTCGGCACTCTGGCCGCGTACATGCTTTCGCACAAGACATTCCGGGGAAAGGATTTGGTCGATTCCCTGATCACCCTGCCGCTGGTGCTGCCTCCGACAGTTCTGGGTTATTACTTGCTCGTGGTGATCGGTCGGGCCAGTCCGCTGGGCCGGGTGTATGAAGGTCTGTTCGGGCATCCATTGGTGTTTACGTGGCAAGCTGCGGTAATCGCCGCGTTCCTCCATTCCGCGTCGATTTATGCGAAAGCGGCGCGCGCCGTTCTGGAGGGCGTCGACTACCGGTACGAGTGGGCCGCCCAGAGCCTGGGCGCTTCCGAGTGGCGGACCTTTTGGCGGGTGACGTTGCCGCTCGCGCGACGCGGTTTGAGTTCGCTGGCGACGCTCAGCTTTGCACGGTCGCTGGGTGATTTCGGAGTCACGATTATGGTTGCGGGCAACATACCGGGCCGAACCCAGACGCTTTCGGTAGCCATTTACGACGCTGTCGAATCGGGGAACGGCCGGATCGCCCGAATCCTGGTTCTCGTGATGTCGCTTGTGGCAGTGGCGCTGCTGTGGTCGGCCGGATACTTATCGCGCATGTCGCGCGCAAGCACCGCCGGTTAGAAGCACCCAAAATTCGACACATGATTGACGCGCGCCTGGTAAAGCGTTTTCAAGCTGCTCCGGACTCGGAAGGGTTTGAATTGAATGTACATTTGCGAGCAGGACCAGGGATAACGGTGCTGCTTGGCAGTAGCGGGTCCGGGAAAACGCAAACGCTAAATTGCCTGGCCGGCTTTTTGCGTCCGGATGAAGGACGCATTCTGGTGAACGATCAACTCTATTTCGATGCAGCAACGGGCGTCCATCTCTCGCCGTCACGGCGGCGATGCGGATACATTTTCCAGGATCATGCGCTGTTTCCGCACATGACGGTACGGGAAAATCTTCGTTTCGCAGCGGCGGCCGCGCGGTCTGAGCAAACACGAGGATTGAACGGGCGGCGAAGGATCAACGAGCTGCTCGAGGGCTTCGAGTTGGCGGAACTCGCGGCCAGGAAGCCTGCGCAACTGTCCGGCGGGCAAAAACAGCGCGCTGTGATCGCTCGTGCTTTGGTCGGGGATCCGCGCTTGCTGCTCCTTGATGAACCCACACGCGGGCTGGACGCACGCTTGCGGCAGGGTTTCTACGAGGTTTTGCGAAGAACCCGCGAGAGGCTGGATGTGCCGATCGTGTTGGTTACCCACGATCTGGAGGAATGCTTCGAGCTGGCGGATTCCGTGTACCTGATGGAGCGAGGGCGGTTTTTGCAATCCGGCCCGAAAGAACTGGTGTTTGCGCGGCCCACGACGGCGGAGATTGCCCGCTCGCTCGGGATCTATAACATCATTCCGGCTGAAGTCAGCGAGCTCGATCCCACGCGCAACACGAGCCGTTTGCGGATCTTCGATCGCGAGATTCAAGGTCCCTATCTGCCCGGCCATTTGATTGGCGACCGCGGGTTGGTTTGCGTGCGCCAGTTTGAGATGCGCGTGATTTCCGGAACCGTGCGCACGGGCGCGAATCAGCTCGAGCTGCGAATATTGAGCCGAAGCCGCGAGCTCGAGAGGCGTCCGTCTGATCTTGGAGCATGGCATCATTGCAAACGTCAGTGAGGCAGAGGATCAACAATTTCGCCCGGGCGAGCGGGTGCGCCTCGAGATTCCGCCCACTGCTATATACTTCCTCGATGGTGCGGCGGGTCAGCGGGGCGAGGAAAGCAAGTGAAGGAACAGGCGCTGGATGAAGCGCTATTACATTACGGATCGGAAGGCGGTCGGGGGCTTTCGTCCGCTGCTCGAGATCATTCGCGACCAAATGCATCTGGGAGTCGATTTCATCCAGATTCGGGAAAAAGATATTTCCGCGCGTGAGCTATTCGAGTTCACGCTCGCAGTTCTCGAAATACGCGATCTGGATGCGCGAAAACATCTCCCTGCAAAGATTCTGATCAATTCGCGTGCGGATGTGGCGCTCGCGACAGGCGCGGACGGCGTTCATCTTCCTTCGGATGCGCCCATCAAAACGCTGCCGGGGCTTCTCATCGCGCGCTCTTGCCACAACCTGGCGGAAGTCATGAACAGCCATGCCGATTTCGTGACGTTTGGGCCGGTTTTCGAGATGCCAGGAAAGGCGGACGCGGTAGGGCTGGATGCCTTGAAGGCCGCCTGCCAGCTTGGTAAGCCGGTGTATGCGCTCGGGGGCGTGGATTGGGAGAATGCGGCGGCTTGCATGCACGCCGGCGCGGAAGGGATTGCCGGGATTCGCATGTTTCAAGATCCCGCGCTGTAAACGCGAGCCGATTCGCAAGCCGCACATCTCGTCTGCGATACTGCGAATCAAAAGGGGTGTTGTGAATCGTATCACTTAGGATTGCTGCTCGCATTGTGCCTGCCGTTGATTTTGCACGGCCAATCACCGAATTCGACGCCTAGGCAGCCCGGTGTTCTAGCCGATACTGTTTCCGCGCCTCCGCTCACCCTTCACGAGAAATTCACCTATCGCATGCTGCAGAGCTTCAGCCTTCGAGGCTTGGTGGGAGCGGCGTTTAGCGCAGCGATCGGTCAGGCGACCAATACACCGAGCGAATGGGGCCAAGGCGCCGAAGGATTTGGGGACCGGTATGGATCGTCATTTGGCGGATCTCTCGCGCGCGAAACCTTCGAGTTCGGCCTGGAAGGCGCGCTTCACGAAGACCCGCGCTATTTTCCATCAGAGGAAAAGACGTTTAAACCGAGGCTGCTGAACGTCTTTAAGCAAACTTTCATTTGCAAAACGGATTCAGGGGGTAATTCATTTGCTTACGCACGCGTGATCAGCGCTTTTGCAACGGGTCAGCTGGTAAACGCGTGGCAGCCCAAGAGCACCGACAGCTTTGGCCATGGGATCACACGGGGATTCATTAGCATTGGAATCGATGCCGGCCTGAACTTTGCGCAAGAATTTCTTCCTTTCGCGCGGCCCAAGTCGATGCGCCACAAGCCTTGAGAACGGAACGCTACGCGCCGGATGCCTGGAGCACGCGCGACGCGTGCAACTCTTGCAGATTCCAGACAGCGATGGGATTTCGCCGACGTGAGGCGATAGCTTCGGCTGCCGCTCTAGCCCCGCTCATGGTCGTGATGCATGGAATACGATAGATGACGGTATTACGGCGGATGGTCTGTTCATCCGGAAACGAGTGAGCGCCGGTGGTGGTGTAGATCACCAATTTCAAATTTCCTGCTTTTAGCAGATCGACGGCGTTCGGGCGTCCCTCGTTGACTTTGAAAACTGTCTTGGTGGGCAAGCCGACGGCCTGCAGCCGGGCCGCGGTGCCCCGTGTGGCAAACAGGTCGAATCCAAGGTCGTGGAATTTTTTTGCGATCTCGACCGCGGCAGATTTATCCCGATCGTTCACGCTGATGAACAGAGATCCAGTGTCGGGCAGGGGAACGCCCGCAGCCAACTGAGCCTTGGCGAACGCTTCTCCAAAGTTTCTGCCGACACCCATGACCTCTCCAGTCGATCGCATCTCAGGACCTAAAGCGGGATCCACGCCGGGGAACTTTGCGAATGCGAATACCGGGCTCTTAACGAACGACTGAGCCACTGGCAGCGTGCCATTGATAACGCCGCCTGTCAGGTGAACAAAGTCATCCAGCTTCTTGCCGAGCATTAAGCCGACCGCGATTTTGGGCAGCGGGACGCCGGTGGCTTTGCCGATGAACGGGACAGTTCGAGAGGCGCGCGGATTCACCTCGAGCACGTAGACCTCGCTGTCTTTCAGCGCATATTGAACGTTCACCAATCCGATCACGTTCAGCGCGCGCGCAAGCTTTCCTGTATACGCTTCGAGGGTCGCGAGGGTTCCGGGTTTTATGGAAATCGCGGGCAACACACAGGAACTATCACCGGAATGGATACCTGCTTCTTCGATGTGCTCCATGATGCCCGCGATCAGCACGTTCGTGCCGTCGCAAAGCGCGTCCACATCCACTTCGATCGCGTCCTCGAGGAAGCGATCAATCAAAACAGGCCGGCTGACCGAAAGACTCGAAGCCTCCCGCATGTAGCGCCGAACCGTGTCTTCGTCGTAGGCGATCACCATCGCGCGGCCGCCGAGCACGTAGCTAGGCCGCACGAGAACAGGGAATCCCAGAGATCGAGCGATCTCGCACGCCTCATCGACGCTCGTCGCGGTTCCATTGGCGGGCGATGGAATGTCCAGATCACGAAGTAGCTTGCCAAAAAGTTTGCGATCTTCGGCCAGATCGATGTTCACCGGGTCCGTACCGATAATTGGCAGACCATAGTTTTTCAACGGCAGCGCGAGATTGAGCGGTGTCTGCCCTCCAAACTGCACAATGACACCGCCGGGCCGCTCTCGTTCATAGATATTGAGCACTTCTTCCTGGGTCAGCGGCTCGAAGTACAACCGGTCGCTCGTGTCGTAGTCCGTTGACACAGTCTCCGGATTGCAATTCACCATGATCGACTCGTAGCCAAATTCCTGCAGCGCGAAGGATGCGTGGCAGCAGCAGTAATCGAACTCTATTCCTTGCCCGATACGGTTCGGCCCGCTTCCCAAAATCATGACCTTCTTGCGATCCGTAGGAGCCGTTTCGTCTTCGGATTCGTAACTGGAATACAAGTACGGCGTAAAACTTTCAAACTCGGCGGCGCACGTGTCGACACGATTAAATACGGCGCGCACTCCCAATTCTTCGCGTACTGCACGAACTGCCAGCGGTTCAGAATTAATTACTCGCGCGATTTGCCGATCCCCAAATCCGTCGCGCTTGAGCTTATGAAGCTCATCAGCAGTCAGTGAAGGCAAATCACGTCCACGAAGGGACGCTTCCAAGTCCACCATTTGGGAAATCTGCTCCAGGAACCAGCGATCGATGCTCGTCATGTCATGAACCTGGTCAACCGTGTAGCCCCGGCGAAATGCGAACCAAATGTAATCGAGCCGTTCTGGATTGGGCGTAATCAGCCGGCGAGGGATCAACTCCGCGTCGAATGACATCTCGCGAGACGATTTGTCCGCTTCCAAACTGCGCATCGCTTTGCCGAGGGCCTGCTTGAACGTCCGGCCGATCGCCATCACCTCGCCGACCGATTTCATCTGGGTCCCGAGCACGGGTTCTGCTCCCGGGAATTTTTCGAATTGCCAGCGCGGAATCTTCACGACGACGTAATCGATGACCGGCTCGAAACAGGCGGGCGTAGCACGCGTAATATCGTTGGGGATTTCATCGAGACGATACCCGACAGCGAGCTTGGCCGCAATCTTCGCGATCGGAAAACCGGTAGCTTTCGAGGCCAGGGCCGAACTCCGCGAGACGCGAGGGTTCATTTCGACAATCACCATGCGCCCGTTCTCCGGGTTTATGGCAAACTGCACATTCGAACCGCCCGTATCGACGCCAATTTCGTTTAAGCAGCGTAGAGCGGCATCGCGCATCACTTGATACTCACGGTCGGTTAAGGTTTGAGCAGGAGCGACGGTGATGGAATCACCCGTGTGCACGCCCATCGGATCGAAGTTCTCAATGGAGCAGACAATAATGCCGTTTCCAGCGAGATCCCGCATTACCTCCAGCTCGTACTCTTTCCAACCGAGCACGCTCTCTTCAACCAGCACTTCGTGGACCGGGGAAAAATCGATGCCTCGCTCGAGAATCTCGGCCAACTCTTCGCGGTTGTAAGCGATCCCGCCGCCCGCGCCGCCCAGCGTGAAACTCGGCCGCAGAATCACGGGATATCCGATGCGATCTGCGAAGGTCAGCCCGTCTTCAACATTACTGACGAGCTGCGATTGCGTCATGTCCAGCCCGATCTTACGCATCGCATCTTTGAACAGGAGACGGTCTTCGGCCTTTTTTATGGCGTCAATTTTTGCGCCGATCAACTCCACTCCGTAGGTTTCCAGCACGCCCGATTCGGCCAGCTCCACAGAGAGATTCAAAGCGGTTTGGCCGCCTACCGTAGACAACAGTGCTTGCGGGCGCTCTTTGCGGATGACCTCGGCTGCGAATGCCAGCGTCAACGGCTCGACGTACGTGCGGTCGGCGAGATTCGGATCGGTCATGATCGTCGCGGGGTTCGAGTTGATGAGCACAACTTCGTACCCCTCCTGCTTCAGCGACTTGCACGCTTGCGCGCCCGAATAGTCGAATTCGCAAGCCTGGCCGATGACAATCGGGCCGGATCCGATAATCATGATCCGCTCGATATCAGTGCGCTTTGGCATCAGTGACCTCGCGCCTCCCGCATGAGCTGCGCAAAGTCGCGGAACAGGTAATTCGAATCGTGTGGCCCCGGAGCGGCTTCCGGATGGTACTGGACGCAGAACATGGGCTCGCTGCGGTGCCTGAAACCTTCAACGGTCTGATCGTTGAGGTTGAGATGCGTTATCTCTACTTCAGAATCGCGGAGCGAGCCGGGGTCTACGCAGAAGCCGTGATTCTGGGAAGTGATTTCTACTTTGTTCGTGAGGCGATTCAGAACCGGATGATTTGCGCCATGATGTCCGAATTTCAGCTTGTATGTCTTACCTCCAACGGCGAGCCCCAGAATTTGATGACCGAGACAAATACCGAAAATCGGCACTTTCCCGATCAACTGCTTGACTTCGGCAGACTGTTGCTCCAGGGGCTCCGGATCGCCCGGTCCATTCGATAAGAAAACGCCGTCGGGCGCGAGCGCCAGCACCTCCGTGCTGCGAGTGTTTGCCGGAACGACGGTTACGCGAGCTCCGATGTGCACCAGATTTCGCAGAATGCTGCGCTTAATCCCGTAATCGTAGGCGACGACATGAAACGCAGTTCGGGGGTGAGGATCAGCGCCCTCGGAACCGTAAACCGGCTGAATGCCCTCGCTCCATTGGTAGCTTTCGGAGGTTGAGACTTTTGATACGAGATTTTGCCCCTGCATGGGAGATGCAGCTCGCGCCTGGGCCACCAGTTCCGCATGGATGTGCTGGCCCACGGCAATGATGCCCCTCATGGCTCCACGCTCGCGTAACAGTCGAACGAGCCTGCGCGTATCCACGCCTGCGATTACCGGGATGCCGTGCGCGGAAAGAAATCCCGGCGCTGTCTCGTCGGCGCGCCAGTTGCTGGCAATGGGCGAAATCTCCCGGACGACCAGACCTTCGATGTGCGGCGAACCCGCTTCGCAATCCGCGGCGTTTGCACCGTAATTCCCAATCTGCGGGTTCGTGAGTACCACGATTTGTCCCGTGTAGGACGGGTCGGTAAATATCTCCTGATAGCCGGTGATGGCGGTATTGAACACGACTTCGCCCGTTCGCTGGGCAGGCGCACCAAAGCTCGTGCCCTCGAAGATTGTCCCGTCCTCGAGCGCCAAAACTGCTTTATCCAACTATGAAGGCTCCTAGTAGGTTATAGCGCACGGCCCGATTGTTTCCATTCACGAACGACCAGGAAAAAGTTAGCGCCTTACACGTCAAGCGCTTAGCGATTATGTCTCAATGTGGAGTTGCCGTGGCGCCCTACGCTCAGGGCGAGTCATTCCCATGTTTAAATTCAAGCTTGCCCTGGGTGCAACGGTTGCGGCCGCGCTCACGTTATGCACCATCGGCTGCAACACACAGCCGAATCATCCAAATGAGATCAATACCTTCGACGGAGCGTCTTACGATTCTTTGACGCTTGCTCACGGAGCGCTTTCGTCACTTCGCCTTTCGGTTGCGACAAGTTCACCACAGTACGTTCCGCTGTTCAATGAGGCGGCAGCCGCGTATTCCGCGGCATACGATGCGTACGCTGCGTATCGTGCGAATCCTGCGAGCCAGGCGTCGGTTGCAGTGGCGGTGAGCAATTTGACCGTGAGCATCGTGGCGCTGGAGGATAACTTCGAATCAAGTATGCACGTTTCTCCAAATGCCGTTCTCAAAGCGCGAGGCAAAGCCGCGAGCATTCGGGCTGCGCACCCGCAAATCACGATTTCCGATATCTTGACCGAATTGGAAGTCGCGGCATCCATCGCCGAGGCAGTTCCGGGAACGCAACCCTATTCGGCCTTGGCGGCCGTCGTCATCGATGCGACAAAGCAGGCATTGGCGGCGAACCAGTCAGCATCTGGCCAGCCGATTGATCTATCGACCATTCAGCCCCTCGCTCCCATTCAGTAATTCCTTTCCTGACGCCGTGGGTTCAAATGGTGTTAGGAATGTTGGACCAGGTCATCCAATGGATGCAGAGCGCGTCGGCGGTGGTCGATGCGCTCTTGCTCTGCCGCGTCCTCACTCTCAAGCTTCATCGGGTTTACATCTTCATCACCCTCTTCGCGATCCTCAACCTCCTTTTCGAGGTGGCCGGCTGGTTGCTGGGCTGGCAATCACGGGCGAACGAGAGACTGTATATCTACTCACTGTTCCTGCTGGCGGCAGTTGTTCCTTTAGCAGCGTGGGACGTGTTTGAGGAAATCAAGCTAGAGGTGGCAAAGCTGCGGCGTCTTCATGCCGCGCGGCTGGTATCGGGCATCTTTATGAGCGCCATTTTTGCGCTGATCTTATCGGCGTTTCTCGATGCTAAGGACGCAAACGGCGAATCGAATGTGCGGGCCCTGATAGGCATTTTGATATGGTCGGGTTCCTGCTCGGCCAGCCTGGCGTTTGTCTGGTTCATATTTAAGGCCATTCGCGCCGACAAAATGAAGCTTCCGAGCAACACATCGGTTTGGGCCGTCTTCTACATCCTCACTTTGATTCTTTCGATTCTGGGGTGCGGGCTGGCGTTGCTCGGCATTCTTTTGAGCAAAGCACTCCGGGACGGTTTACTGCTGGCGCTGATCGGCTGCAATTTGGCAGTTACGACCTGGTGCATCGTCAGGCTCAGGGCGCTGCCTTCGAAGGCACACTCTACATCCGAAGAGGCGCATTCCTAGCCGTGTTCCCGTTTCTTGATTTGAAGGCGCAGTACGCGGCGATTCGAGACGAAGTGGAACGCGCGGTTTGCGAAACGCTTGACAGCCAGCAGTTCATTCTGGGGCCGCAGGTGGAAGCTTTTGAGAGAGAAATCGCCCAGTGGAATTCCAGCGGCGCGGCGATCGGGTGTGCGTCCGGTACAGACGCACTTTTGCTCGCGCTGATGGCTCTTGGCGTGGGCCCTTCGGACGAGGTAATCACGACGCCGTTCACGTTTGTCGCCACACTTACCTCGATCCTGCGGCTCGGAGCAAAACCTGTTTTCGTCGACATCGATCCAGAGACATTCAATCTCGATCCAACGAAACTCGAGCGCGCGATTACGTCCCGCACGCGCGCGATCCTGCCTGTTCACCTGTTCGGTTGTCCTGCGGATCTCGCCCCCATGATCGCTGCTAGCGGAAGGGCGGGGAATAGCGATTATTGAAGATGCAGCACAAGCGATTGGCGCGCGCTACCGCGGCGAACGAGTCGGTAACGTGGGTGCGGTGGGATGCTTCAGCTTTTATCCGACAAAAAACCTGAGCTGCGGCGGCGACGGCGGCCTGCTGACTACCGGCGACCCCGATTTGGCTGATCGCCTGCACATTCTCCGAGCACACGGCAGCCGAACGAAATACAAGTACGACCTGATCGGAATTAACAGCCGGCTGGACGAGCTGCAAGCGGCGATTCTGCGCGTGAAACTACGTCATCTCGAGAGCTGGACCACCGCTCGACGCCGGAACGCTGAAACGTACCAGCGGCTCTTCTCTCACCTGGGATTGGAGAGCGAACTTCAACTCCCGCGAATTCCGGAGTATGCCGATCACGTATTCAACATATACACGATCCGATGCCTCAACCGTGACGAGCTTCACTGCTATTTGAAGAGCCGCGGCATACCTTCCGAAATCTACTATCCGCTTCCGCTGCATCTGCAGCCCGCGTTTTCATACCTCGGACATAAGCCCGGCGATTATCCGGAATCGGAGCGAGCGGCGCGCGAGGTGCTGTCGCTTCCTATATACCCGGAGCTTGCTCCCGAGCACCAGACTGCAGTCGTCGAAGCGATTCGAAGCTTTTACCGGAAGTCGGCGATGCGCTCGAGTAACTCTTGAGGGCGGCTGATGAGGAAATCCGGAGGCTCCGCTTCAAATGCCTCCGGCTGAAAGCCCCATAGAACTCCACAATTCCGCACTCCTGCATTGCGTGCCGTGCGAATATCAACACCGCTATCGCCAACCAGCAGGCATTCAGAAGGGTCTACGCCGGCTTCGCCGATCAGAGTCGCGACGCCGATGGGATCAGGCTTTTTATGGGGAAAAGAATTCCCGCCGTAGATGCGCAGGAAGTATCTCTGTAAGCCGAGCGCGCCCATAATGTCGGTGCTGATTCGCACGGGCTTGTTGGTGAGAATCGCCAACTTATGGCCCGCAATAGACAGGTCTTCGATGAGGTTTTGGACGCCAGGGTAGAGCTGTGTGTGCTCCAGGGCGTGCGCGCGATAGAAATTCAGGAAAAAAGTCAGAGCTTCGCGAACGAGTTCCTCCGAGGAATCGGAACCCATCGCTCGGCGCACCAGAGCCGGCGCGCCATTGCCAACGTACGAATAGATGAGGTGCGGATCGAGCGGCTGCATTCCGAATTTTTGGCGAGTCGCATTCATCGAAATCGCGAGATCGGTGCTCGAATCGATGAGCGTTCCGTCCAGATCGAAGATGATTAGCAAAACAAACCCCGAACGCGTATCAGGCAGATTGTGGATGGCGGGGCGGCGGCGTCCAGAGCTGTTTCAAATTCTCCATCTCTTGACTGAAAGCGTCTCTGAGCTCAAGAGGCGCGAGATTCACGAGAAGGGCCGATACTTCAGAAGCGTAGGGCAGCACTTGAGAATCGTTTAGAAAGTGCGGGGTCGGAGACGGCGCATACGCGATGATCACGTCGACAAGCGCGGCGGTGACCAGTATTCCCCGGAGGAGGCCCGCGATGCCTCCAAGGAAATGATTGACCCAGGAAAGTCCAATCCATCTGAACAGCCAGGATAAGAGCGCCGATAGAAGCGAGCCCAATATCAACACGCCTACGAAGATCACGACAAACCCCAAGACATTCGCTACCGCAACTGTTTTAATCATTGGCAGGAGCTTGGCAGCGGCTATGCGATAAAACCAGAATCCGGCCACAAGGCCGGCGATGGTGGCGACAAGTCCGACCATCACGCGGGCAAGTCCGGCGCGCAAACCGAACGCGGCTGAAGAGGCAATGATGAAGAGCAACACGATATCGAACCAGTTGAGCATCAACTAGGAAACAAGCGTTTGACCGGTAAGCCGGGTGTACGCCTCCTGGTACTTCTCGCTCGTTTTGCGGATCACGTCTTCCGGGAGCGCAGGCGCCGGCGGTCGCTTATCCCAGGCGAGCGTTTCAAGATAGTCCCGGACAAATTGCTTATCGAACGAAAGCTGCGGACCCCCAGGACGATAGGTATCAGCCGGCCAGTATCGCGAGGAGTCGGGTGTCAGGACTTCATCGGCCAATAGCAAATCGCCGTTTAGAAAACCGAACTCTACTTTCGTGTCCGCGAGAATGATCCCGTGCGCGAGCGCATGAGCAGCGGCACGGCTGTAAATCTCGAGAGTCAGATCCCGCAGGCGGCTCGCCAACGTGGCGCCCAGCAGGTCGCTGACATACGAGAAAGACACATTCAGGTCGTGGCCCGATTGCGCCTTCGTTGCCGGCGTGAAGATTGGCTCAGGAAGCCGATCACTCTCGCGCAATGCTTTCGGCAGCGCGATTCCGCAAACCGTTCCGTCCGTCTTGTACTCTTTCCAACCAGAGCCGGCGAGATATCCGCGAGCCACACATTCAACTTCGATCATCTCCGCTTTTTTGACAAGCATCGACCGTCCCTCAAGAATGTCCCGGTCTGTCGAGACCCTCTCCGGATACCGGCTCACGTCGGCGCTTATCAGATGAGAGGCGATAACGTCTTTAAGGAAATCGAACCAAAACAGCGACATCTGGGTAAGCACCCGGCCTTTGCACGGTATGCCGCTGGCCAGAACACAGTCAAACGCGGAGATCCGGTCGGTAGCGATGAAAAGCAATTGGCTGCCGAGATCGTAGATATCGCGGACCTTCCCTCGCCGGTGCAAAGGGACGGAAGTAATGGCTGTCTCGAGTAGCACCCCGCCTGAACACATTGCATTCATGAGTATCCCGCACGAACGAAGGATTTAAGGAAGTGGCAAAAGGGCTGGAAAAAATGCCAGTAACCCCATGAAGAATTTGCCAGCAAAATCCTCGAAATAGAGCTAAACCATAGGGAAGCGGTTTGGCTTCATGATTGCACCATTTGGTTCCGAAGGAGAGCTTTGAAAGCATGAATTCAGATCAATTTGAAGGCAAATGGAAGCAGCTGAAAGGATCTGTGAAACAGCGTTGGGGCAAGCTCACCGACGACGATTTGACCACGCTCACAGGGAAGAAAGATGAGTTGGTGGGCAAGATTCAGGAGCGGTACGGGATATCGCGTGAACAGGCAATGAGGGAAGCCGATGAGTGGGCCCGTACAGCCAATACCGAGACGAAACAAACCGCATACTCGACGAAAGCGTAACACAGCTAACTAGAGCTGCAGAGATCATACGTTTTGAGGGCGGATCGCGCGTTGCCGTGGCCGCCCTTTCTGTTTTTCCGCCTGCCCTGCGGACCTGTCTGGGAGATAAATTTTCCTGCGGCTACACTAAATGTGATGTCAGCCACAGAAACGATATGAGCCGCGTTATTGTCACTGGGGGAGCGGGTTTCATTGGATCTTGCCTGGTCCGGGCCCTGCTGGCTCAAGGCCGAACTGTTCACGTAATTGATAATCTTTCGACGGGAAAGATCGACAATCTCGAAGAAATCGCTGACGAGATCACGCTGCACGAAGTGGATCTCTGCGATTACAAAAGAATCGCTCCAATAATCGCCGGCGCGCGGAGAGTGTTCCACCTAGGCGCGCTGCCCTCTGTGCCCTTGTCCATTTCAGAACCCGTGCCAAGTCATAACAGCAACATCAACGGCACGTTCAATGTATTGCGTGCGGCGGTTGAAGGAGAAGCGGGACGTGTTGTGTATGCCGCGTCATCGTCTGCGTATGGGGATGCCGAAGTGCTGCCGAAAACAGAGTCGCTTCCGCCCCAACCGAAGTCTCCCTACGCAGTTCAGAAATTGGCCGGGGAATACTACGCTAGCGCCTTCTCGGAGTGCTACGGACTCGAGACCGTCTCGCTCCGGTTCTTTAACGTATTCGGTCCGCGTCAGGATCCGACGAGCGTCTACTCGGGCGTTTTATCCAAGTTCCTGACGGCCCTCATTGACCGCCATAGTCCCACCATTTACGGGGATGGCGAGCAGTCGCGAGATTTCACTTATGTCGAAGACGTGGTGGAGTTGGTCCTAAGAGCGTCGGAAGCAAGCGGTGTGTCAGGCCGAATGTTCAACGCAGGCAATGGGAACCGGTACACGCTGAACGCCACGTGGGCCCTGCTTCAAAGAATTGAAGGCATCGAATTGCCCGCCATCTATGACGCCCCGCGTCCGGGCGATGTTCGGCATTCGCAGGCCGATATCACAGCCGCGGTGACCGAATTGGGCCACAGCCCGCGATTCACGTTTGAAGAAGGGTTACGGCTAACGCTCGATTGGTATCGCGCCGATTTGAAGCGTCAACAAACGGGCGAACCCGCCGGCGCCAAAGTTGTTTCTTAGCCGCGACAACATCTACCGCTGCGAGGCGTTCCAAAAATTCACGTGGCAGGAACATGGATTCGGGACGCGACTGGGCGCTCCGGCCGTTGACATTACCCTGCGTCAAATTCACTCGGGCCACGTGTGCAACGCCGGTGGGCTGAAGAATCGCGAGCGCGAGGGAGATGCGCTCGTGACAGATGAAATCGGGAGACGCATCGGCATCCGGACCGCGGATTGCGTTCCCATCCTGCTGCTGGACAGCACCCGGCGCGCCGTTGCGGCTGTGCACGCCGGATGGCGCGGCACAGTCGCGGGGATTGCGAAAAACACGATCGAACGGATGCAGCAAGAGTTCCATAGCTGGCCGCAGGATATTTACGCTGCGATTGGTCCTTGCATTCGCGCCTGCTGTTATGAGGTCGGACCGGAAGTTCTAGCGCAATTCGGCGAGCGAGCGCGTTAATGGAGCGAGACGCACCTTAGATCTCGCCGCCGCGAATCGACGGCAAATGCAGGAAGCCGGAATCGAGGCGGATCGTATTTTCGATTGCGGCCTGTGTACAGCCTGCGAAGCCGAGCAGTTCTTCTCGTATCGGCGCGAGCCCGAAAATCCGGGCCGTATGATTTCCGCCATCTCGCGCTTGATCTGAACCGCGACCGTGAGGGAGCGGTAGCCGGCCGGCTCACTCTTCGTCTTGCCGCGACAGCCTTGTGACGACGCTGAGATCCTCGAGCGTGGTCACATCTCCGGTAACCGCATTCGTGGTAACGATCTCGCGAAGCAGTCTTCGCATGATTTTTCCGCTGCGCGTTTTGGGTAGCGCATCCGTGAATCGGAGGTCCTCGGGCCGCGCGAATGGGCCGATCTCGTGCGCCACCCATTTTCGCAGCTCGTTACCCAGTGTGTCGGGGTTCCAATCGCCCTTTTTCAGAGTCACGAAGGCGCAAACGGCCTGTCCGGTCACTTCGTGCGGCTTGCCCACGACGGCCGCCTCTGAAACGGCAGGGTGCCGAACCAGAGCCGACTCGATCTCCATCGTGCTGAGCCTGTGCCCGCTGACATTCATCACGTCATCCACTCGCCCCAGAATCCAGTAGTAGCCGTCCTCGTCGCGCCGGGCCGCATCGCCAGTGAAGTACGCGCCCGGTACGCGGGTCCAATATTGCTCCTCGAAACGCTTCGGGTCACCCCAGATCGTGCGTGCCATGCTGGGCCACGGTTCGCGAAGAATCAAGTAGCCTTCGCGATTGTCACCTGCTGGTTGGCCTTGCGAATCGACAATATCGGGAACGACGCCTGGCAACGGAAGCGTTCCGGAGCCGGGTTTCAGCGGCACGGCACCCGGCATGGGCGCAATCATAATCGCGCCGGTTTCGGTTTGCCACCACGTGTCGACAATCGGGCAACGCTCCTTGCCAATCACGCGGTAATACCACTCCCACGCGGCCGGATTGATGGGCTCCCCGACGGAACCGAGCAATCGAAGACTCCCCAGATCGTGAGCGTTTGGCCACTGCTCGCCCTGGCGAATCAACGATCGAATGGCGGTCGGCGAGGTGTAAAAGATGGAGACGCGATACTTCTCGACGATCTGCCAAAACCGGTCAAAAGCCGGATAGTCCGGCGCGCCTTCGTACATCACCGACGTTGCACCCGCGGCCAACGGGCCATAGACGATATAGCTGTGGCCGGTCACCCAGCCGATGTCGGCGGTGCACCAGTAAACGTCGTCCTCCCGGAGGTCGAAGACCCATTTCATTGTGATCGAAGTTTGCAGAAGATATCCAGCGGTGGTGTGGAGGATCCCTTTCGGCCGGCCCGTTGTACCCGAGGTGTATAGAACGTACAGCGGATGTTCGGAGTCGAGATCTTCGGCGGGACATTTTTCCGCTTCCGCGTCCATAACCCGGTCTTCCGCCAACTGCCAATCCAACTCGTTCCACCAGAAGTCGCGGCCCTCTGTCATATCGACCATCGAACCCGTGCGCTTATGCACGATCACGGTGCGCACGTCCGGACATTCCTTCAAGGCTTCATCAATGGCATCCTTCAGCCGCACTTCCCTCCCACGGCGCCAACCTCCGTCGGCGGTGATGACCAAAGTCGCCCCAAGATCCTGAACCCGCGCCTTGATCGCTTCAGCGGAGAACCCGCCGAAAACGACGCTATGAGTGATTCCAATGCGTGCACAGGCAAGCATGGCGATAGGAAGCTCCGGAACCATGGGCATGTAGATGACTGCCTTATCGTGCCGCTGAAAATGAAAACGCTTTAGAATAGTTGCGAAGCGGGACACGGCCCGGTGAAGGTCTTCGTAGGTAAGGATGCGCTGGTCGCCCGGCTCGCCTTCCCAGATCAGAGCCGGTTTCGTTCTGCGCTCCGTGGTGAGATGCCGATCGAGACAGTTATACGCGGCATTGATCGTGCCGCCGGAAAACCATTTTGCGGTAGGAGGCTCCCATTCGAGAGTCATGCTGAAGGGACGAAACCAAGTGAGCTCGGTTTGAGCCAGCTCGGCCCAGAACGCGCGCGGATCTCGCTTGGCGCGATCGTAAAGCTCGCGATACTCTTCCAATCCCTTGACGTGCGCTCGTTCGACAAATCGCGGGTCAGGAGCATACGTTTTCGGGTCACTCATCGAGGTTTCTCAGCGGTCAGTGTAGCGCAAGCTTTCACATGAATCTCGCACGATTGCTAATCACTGCCGGGGTCTTGCTGGTGATTCTCGGACTCGTTGTCCTTGGGCTGGCGAAGTTGAACGTGCCCTTTGGCAAGCTGCCGGGCGATATCGTCTGGCGAGGGAAAAACACAACCGTTTATTTTCCGTGGGTAACCTGCGTCGTAATCAGCGCGGTCGTCACGCTGATTCTGTGGCTGATCGGGCGGCGGTAGAGGCCGCGTATCCTCAGGGCCTCCTACAGCCTCGAAATCACAGCGCGCGAACCGGGCATCCCAGGTGACGGGAAAACGGGAGCGTGACCACAACCTACGTTTCAAACGTCGCCTATGCGCCGCACGGCGCCGTGAACCGGTTAGCTGAAGCGACCGACAGCGGGTAGTGTCCTAAATCTGCGTTGAAGAATAAGTCTGGTTTGTTCTATCAGCGGTTTGCGACTCCCGGCCTCAGCATTGAACTAAGAACGCATCTGATAAAATCGCGAGACCAAAAGAATGGACTCATTTAGTTTCACGATTCCTCGCCTTGAGCGCCCGTTGTCGGACATGTTAACTAGGATTCCGCGCGCGTTTCGGGAGCGCGCCCAAAAGGGGTTCGCGGTGCTCGCCGACGTTCCCCAGCAGAGCTACGCCGAAATTCTAAAGGCGGCCATTGTCACCCTGGAGAGCAAGAAGGCGCCATTAGATGAGTTGGAAAAGAGCTTACAGCTTTCGACAACTGACCTTAGTTCTTTATTCGCTGGATCTATGCTCATTGTTCCTATTTTGGGCGAGAGTGGTAACGCGGAAGAATTTGTCGGTTCTGCCGTGAAAAGCGGATTGATACCCGAAAGCCTTGTTCCTAAAATCCAGCCCTTCATCGACGTAATCGTCGCTCAGCGTGCGCAAATTCAGCGCGCCATGAGGAGAGGATCGCTCTCAACGCAAGTTCTTCCATTTATTTCAAATGTCGAGATTGTCGTAGATCTTCGAATAGGATTTGAAGAACAGGACATTATTGAAGCGGTCCCTATTGCCATCTTTCACATTGCTACGGACACTGAAGGCCAGGAGATGTGGTTCCAATCTTCGAAGCACCAAATGCAGCAATTAAAGAGCGATCTGGACGAGGCCATCAAGAGAATGGAGTCCGCTGAGACGTGGGGCCGACGGGAGCGTTAGAACGTGGAACAGGTCGTAGCGGTATTCCAGGCACCCCATTTCACGTTGTGGACGACAGCCTATACAGCTTTGGGGGCAATGTTGTTTTGGGGTCGTACTGGGCGAACTAAACTTAAGGTCTATGTCTTGTCGTGGCTTTTCGACGCGCTTAAGGTGCCAGATTGCGCGATGCGACAAATCATTGAATTTGTAGTGTTTGTCGTATTTGGCTGTGTGATTGGGATAGGCATCGCCAACCCTACAACCGTGGCACAAGCCATCACTGCCGGATTTGCCTGGACTAGTTTTGTGGCTAAACGTGCCTAGAATGGAAGGTGGCAGCTTCGAATGAATGAACGCGTGTACAACCGGATTGCGAACATCTTGATCCTTATTGGGATAGCTTCGGCTCTCGTTTTCGATTCTGGCAAGCTGCCGGCAACGCTTGTCGGCACGATTGGAATGATTGCAGGAGTGGCCGCGATTGTGCTGTACTTTTGGAACCAGCATAAAATCGAAGCGAATAAAAAATCATCGGCGACAGCCGCGGTGGCTGTAGGCTCGATTGGGGAATCAAACCGACAAATTCTGCCCCCTGACGAAAAGATGGTAGTGGCAGCATTAAAAGCATGGCGGGACGTTAAGCCGCTGTCGGTGATTGCGTGGGACCGTGAGGCAATCGACGAATACCGGAAAAAGAGAGCGCGTCAGTTCTTGTCACATTATGCGACGAACCACGCGCGAACTCTTCGTTGGGACGTTGCTAAGGCCTGCAACTTAACCTTAATGCAGCCGGAAGTAGAACTTTCGCCAAATGAGGTTGCCGCGTGCGCCATTGAGATCATAAACAATCTCGCAATCACTGACGATCTCAAGGAATGGGAATATGTGTTTGGCGCTAAGGGTCTTCGCATATCAGCAAGAAGGGCTCATTCGCTTCTATCCGAAGTTCCTCAACGGGACTTCGACTTCGAGCCTTCTTCGTCCCTTGCACAATAGAGCCGATTCATCGTCTCAAGCAAGCAACTCTGCAATTGTCCAGACGTGATCCGCAATGCCCGATTCCATAGCGGGAGTGACCCGTAATGAGCGATGCACGCGGCAGAAATTGTAATAGGCAAAGTGCAAGCAGAGCGCAGCCCACAGATTCTCCCATTTCCTCGAGAAAGCGTTTGTGAGCCGAGTCAGTCTGCGAATTTGCATTCTCATGGTGAGATTCTCACGCTCGATATGAGACGTGCAAATGCGGTTCGGATCGGGATTTCCTAGAACTGGGACCACCTCCGTATCGACCACTTCAGCCGGAGAATACTTGCGCTCCCCTTCCGGCGTGGCCCGGTACACTTTGATGAGCTGCGCGAAGTCAACGCGATCAGATAGCGTGTTGTCGATAGCGGAACGATAAGGCGCGAATCCGTCTGTGGTGATCTGGAACTCGCGTGATGCGGTTGCGTGTCGCAAGCCTTCGATGAATGCGTAGGTGGTTCGCTGATTGCGTTTGCCGAGTGCAAAGTTTAGAACGAGTTTCGTGCTGCGCTCAATAGCGACAAAGGTATACGCATCGCCTGGGTTCGGATCATCGTCAATGTCCACCATCTTTTCTTTCTTGCCGACAAAGCCCCAGATCTCATCGCACTCGACATCCTTAACCGGGATGTTCACGATCAGACGGCCTAAGATCTTTCGCACTTCTCGCCAGCGAGAACGAGTAAACGGCAGATGGTATCCCGGTGTAGATCCGTTACACGCTCGACTGTACGGATGCTCGATCCTTCGATGAGCAACTTGAGGGCAAGCACGGCCTTTTCCATCGGCACAGTCATCGAGCCGAGCGGCTTCTCGTGCTCTTCGGTATACGTCTTGCCGCATTCGGGGCAGCGGAAGCGTTGTAGGCGTTACGAGGCTTGCCAAAGCGACGGCACGCGATCTCGCAGTCCGAGCAGATCATCGAAGGCGCTTTGGCTTGGCTACTCATGATCTCATTATACTGCAAGCGCTTGCTGTTATCAATACAGAATGAACCACCTCCTGGTACTAACGGTTTGTTTTCGTTCGTTTAAGCCGCGTGAGCAAGAGTCTCGAGCGCTTCCGCGATGCCGCTTGGAAACAGAGACTCAGCCAAGGACACTTCGGCAATTTGATCCGCAAGCTTACCGACTACTCGTCTCGCTGGCCTAGTCCATTTTTCTGGCTTCGCCAACACTGCGAGTCTTCTTGGTGGCGCGATCTGACGGGTTCTCAAGTCAAGCACTTGCAACCCGTAACGATCTGCGCTCACCATCGGGCTATAGGTAGGAATCAACAAGCTGACTTCTATAGGTATTTCCGTGCGTGCTATGAAATCGATTTTGTACTGCCGCACGGTTCCGGGCACTTTAACCTGTTTCTCAACAGGCACGCCGGAAAAGGCGCTCCACTGCTCCACTTCGTTCGATACCTTGGCACGGATCTGCTCTTCCTCCGGGCATCCGCATTCATCGCCTGGGAGATGTCCGCCATTGCCAAGGCACGGTGCTCGCGGATTGGGCTGCAGTGGGCAGCGACGGGAGGGAGCGCGCAACCGGAACGAGCGTGTTCGTTTTCAACCCAGATTCAAAGATCGCCTCAGTGACGGGTTTTACCAACCCGTCCCCAGGTTCGTGAGAGGAGGATTATATGGTTCGTCTAAATAACTTGATGAGGTATTCCATAGCCCTGATTTGCGTTGCGTCGTCTTGGGGGCCTTCGGCGGCACAGCAACCCGCTGAACAACCTGAAACCGTGGTGGTAACGCTACACGCTAAAACGGGGGTTGAACCTGAGGTCGAGCGAGTTATTGCACGACATTGGGCGACAGCACGCCAGTTGAAGTTGGTCCGTGACACGCCACACATTACGGTACGCGGGACAGAAAACGGCAATAAAACGTACTTTATGGATGTGTTTACCTGGCGTGATTCGCGTATTCCCGATGCCGCGCCAGCTGAAATTCAGAAAATTTGGGCTGACATGAATGCACTGGTGGAAGCTCGCGGTGGTCACCGGGGGCTCGAGATTGCGGCTGTCTCAATCGTGACACCGTGACACGTTAAAGAGGAGTGATCTGCTGGCCAAGGCGGCCAGCAGATGCTCGCGGAAATGATCAGCGAAGACGATGTTCTTGAGCAGCCACGCCGAACCTTGAGCGAACCGTTTTCTCCATTCGAATCGAAACTTGTATAATCCACACATGCAAGGAAGACCCTGGAGCACAATTGCGCTCGGCTCGCTGTTGCTCATCTCGGTTTGCTTAAAAGGAGGACAGGAAGTGCAATCTCCGCAACCTGAAAAGTCGAAGCCGCCTGTCAACATGGAGCAGCGCGGGCGCATTCTTGGAATCGGCGGTGTCTTCTTCAAATCCGCTGATCGTGATCAGATGCGCGAATGGTATTCGAAGCATCTTGGACTCGCTGACAAAGCGGGAGGCGTGATGCTTCCGTGGCGCGAACACGACGACCCGCAAAAGGAACACGTTACAGTTTGGACTATTTTTCCCAACTCCACTGACTATCTCCCAGCCACGCAATCGTTCATGGTCAACTACATCGTGGACGATCTGGATGCTTTGCTCGACCGCCTAAAACAAGAGGGAGTAAAGATTGACGCCAAACGAATGAATGAATCCTTCGGTCGCTTTGCCTGGATCTATGACCTGGATGGGAATAAGATTGAGCTCTGGCAACCGACGTCCGCAAAGCCCTAAGGGCCTTCCACTGCACTTACTCAATCGGTTTACTGTAGCTACGGTCCGGTAGTCGTAGAAGCCACTCCGGCGCGCCGATACGACTCCAGACAAGACACAACTGTACCGTCAGACAGTCTTGATGCAGGCTGCCGGAACCGCGTGGGTGGATGGCATTCGGTTCTTGGCGGCATACCGACCGCGAGCCTGGGGCTCGTCGTGCCGGCTGGCTCCTTTGGTCCAATTTACGGGTTGCCCACGATGCGCTCCCGATGACACACTGCTCGCTGGAATTGTATGATGGACGGTACGCGTAAGGGCGCGGCGGCGTCAGCAGCGGCCGAAAGGGCAATGCCTTCCGAGAAATTCTGGAGGACGCCCATGCTTCACCTGGATAATCTCAAAAAGCAGGCCAAACAGATCGTCCGTTGGCATCGCGAAGGGTACTATCCGGTCGCCAAACGCATCAGAGCCGGTTTGCCTCGCTTCCGCGACGTCGACGATGCCACGATTCTTTCTCAGCGTTTCGCTCTCAGTGACGCGCACGAACTGATCGCACGGGAACTTGGATTCGAGAGTTGGCAGGTTCTCCGGACCGCGGACCTTAGCTCAAGCTCATTGCGCCCAGACGAACACCGGCGTGGAAATGAGCCCCAACTATGTGGGGCGCATCCTCAGTTGTTTGTGTCCGACGTCGAAGCATCGTGTCGCTTCTTCGTTGCGAGGCTCGGCTTCACAGTCCGCTTCAAATATGGAAACCCTGTCTTTTACGCTCTCGTTCAAAGGGACAGCGCTTGCCTCAACCTCCGGTATGTTCACGCGCCTGTCCTCAATAGAGAGGCGGACCGCGATTTGCTGTCCGCGAGCATTCCTGTCGGGAACGTGAAGGCATTGTATTCGGAGTATCAGAGCGTATGTGCTCCCATGCATCAGCGGTTGAAAAAGCAGCCTTGGGGAAGTCAGGACTTTATCGTTCGAGACCCGGACGGAAATCTGATCCACTTCGCACAGTCTGTCGGACCGCCTGACGTCTAAGGTGAAGTCAGCCTATGGGCCGCAATAAGGCCGGCAGAGAGATGTTGGTTGAGCAGATCAAGTAGGCCGTGCACGGCAACCTGCGATCCGTGACGAAACCGACGATACTTGTGGCGACGTGGGGCGATGGGCTGTTCGCAGTCACTGGCGATCGGCGCACGCAAGAGATTGCGAATCAGCCCGTCAGAGGGCTCGCATCGGATGGACGCGGCGGTGCGCTCGCCATCGTCGGCCGACATTCGCTGAGCAGGCGTGCACCAAGCGGCGAATGGACAACCGTCGCTACGAGCGAGTTCGAGCTTTCGTGCTGCATGGCTGTTAGAGACGCCATCTACGTGGGAACGGACGATGCACGCATGCTGCGGCTGAGCCATGGGGGCGGTGTGCTCGATCCTGGGGGCATCCGATGGGGTTTCGACAACATCGCGGGGCGGGATGCCTGGTTCGCTGGTTCGGCAATTGTTAATGGGCAGCGTGTCGGGCCACCGCTAGGCATTCGCTCGGTTACGGCAACTCGAACGGGAGCGCACTGTTCGCCAACGTTCACGTGGGAGGCATTCCGCGTTCAATGGATGGCGGAAGAACCTGGCATCCGACCATAGATATCCACAGCGATGTTCATGAGGTGCGCGCGCACCCGGCAGATCCGGACATCGTCGCCGCGGCGTCCGCTATCGGCCTTTGTATTAGCCGCGATGCAGGAGCAACGTGGACCATAGAACGCGACGGCCTACACGCATGGCACTGCTCCGCGGTGGCGTTCTCGGGCGATGACATTCTTGTCTCCGCGGCGACAGATCCCTTTGCGGCTGAGGGGCGAATCTATCGTCGGCCGATCAAGCCGGATGGAAACATAATGGCCGTCGAAGGTGGTCTGCCTGCGTGGACCAACGGTATCGTCCATACAGGTTGCATCGCCACAAACGGCTCAATGATTGCAATGGTTGACAGAGCTGGCGCGCTGTACCTGTCAACTGACTTCGGGCGGGCTTGGTCACGGAGCAGCAGCGAACTACCAACCCCGAGTTCCGTTCTCATCTGTTGACCAAAAATCGAGCAGCTCAGGCTTGCTCCCAATTCAGTTATTCGCTTGGAAGAGAATCGAATGAAAAAATGAGCATATGTCCGATCAGCCGAAAACAGAGACTCCTGGCGAAATCTTCGAGCGGTTCGTGACTGGGATCAACGGTCATGATGTAGAAGCGCTGACCGCGCTCATGGCTTCCAATCACGTATTCGTGGACTCGCTGGGTAATCGCGTTGAGGGCGCGGCACGTATGCAGGCTGGCTGGCGAAGCTACTTCGCATTGTGTCCGGATTACTCGCTTCAGATCGAGGACGTCATCTCTGATCGCGCTATGGTCTTAGCCGTGGGAGAGGCACGCGGAACCATAGATAACATTCCGTGGCGGACACCCGCGGCTTGGAAGGCACTGATTGATGGCGGTAAGGTCCTCGAGTGGCGAGTGTTTGCGGACAACAAGCCCGTTTACGAGATCCTTGCGAGGCGGAAGCCGTAGTTCGCACGCCGTTGAGGTCGGATCAGGGGCAGGCTTCCCGACACCCAATCCGCGAATCGGGTACAGCACCATCACGTGTTAGACTCCGGTCGAAGCGAAGCCGTGAACTGCGCACACCTACTCATTGTTGCGATCAGCACTTCTTGCGCTCTCTTGGCCGCTCAGACCTCCGGGCAGAAGCCCGAAGTAAATCTTCGCGTCGAAACCACACTCGTCGTCATTCCCGTGACGGTGACGGATTCGTCCAATCGTTTCGTGGTCGGTCTCGAGAAGCAAAATTTCTCCGTCGCGGAAGACGGAGTGAAACAGGCAATCACGCAATTTTCGGGAGAAGACGCCCCTCTCTCCGTCGGGCTGCTGGTCGATACCAGCGGGAGCATGGGCATGAAACTCGCCACGTCCCGGGCCGCCGTGACTCAGTTCCTCAAGACCATGAACGCCGGAGACGAAGCGTTTCTGGTCACATTCAGCGATAAAGCGGAGCTTCAGGTTCCGTTTACAGATCGCATGGAAGACATCGAAACCAAGCTCGCCTCTGTGGAAGCGGAGGGAATGACGGCGCTGCTCGACGGCGTCGACCTTGGGCTGCAAGAAATGAAGAAAGCTAGAAATTCGCGCAAAGCCCTGGTGATCATTTCCGATGGCGGCGATAACAACAGCCAGTACACGCCAAAACAAATTGAGGATCTGGTGCGCGAGGCGGACGTCCAGATCTATGCGATGGGTGTGTTCGAGGCGTACCAGATACCGGGCCTGTCTGCGGCCGAATTATCCGGTCCGCATCTATTGGCCGAGATCGCAGAGCAAACCGGGGGACGCGCCTTCCCCGCGCGAAACGATAGCGCGTTGCCCAGCATCGCCCGCCGCATCGCCATCGAGCTGCGAAACCAGTATGTGCTGGCTTACTCGCCCACGAATCGGGAGCGCAATGGCAAATACCGCAAAGTGCAAGTGACCGTCGCTCCGCCGCAAGGTCTTTCGGCTTTGAAAGCGCACTGGCGGCTCGGCTATTACGCGCCTGCTCAGTGACCGGAGTGTGAAAAATTTGCCAACGGGTCGCTTACGTTTCCCGCTCGGCTTCAGCAGCCAAGAGGTAGGGGATGTTCTTGTTATCGATGGACGACCGCGTGTGGCGCGCTGACGGCCGGGCGGGACGGCGCGATTACAACGGGACGAGATGGCGCGATCACAAGCGGACGGGAATATCGTGGGGCCGCGATTCCATACCCGCTCGACGCGGGTCTCACAGGCATGACGGAACCGTACCGAAGCGCTTGCGACGGAGCGGGCACGCGAGAGATCCCAATCGAACTTGGAATGGAGCCTGATATAACGATCGGGTTGCGAGTCCCGCGTGGCCACCGCGAAACTGCCGGTATCCCTTTGCTGCGTTGACCGCGGCCTTGACCGACTGCCACCACCGGAAAGATATACGTAACGAACTGTGGATAACCGAACGGAAACACCCCGCTATAGAACGTGTTGCCAAACCAATACCCTGAATCCGGATAATTGTAGCTGTAAAGCGGAGAGCCGCCGAAGTAAGGTGACGGGGAAGTGATGCCCGCGTTCGGATCGCCACCCAGCGGATTACCGCCGAAGTCTGAAGCATCGCCCGCACTCTGCGCCGCCAATTGATTTTCGGAGGCGATGGCGTCACTGCGGTCCTTTGCCCAGTCATAGAATTCGTCATCGACACTGTCGGCGAATTTGCGGGTCTCCAGGTCCAGCGCAAAGAAATAATAATGCGTGGTGTCGACCTCGGCGGGCTTGCCATCCCGCGGCGTCACCTCCGCCGTGCCACTATATGCCTGCAGCGCATCCGTATCGGAATCGAGCCGGTAGATCCCCTGTTTCGGAAACCGCACCTGGGAATTGTTGTAAACCAAAACGATCTTAGGAGCGGACGGCGCTTCCATGGTGTCAATGATGGTGGAGCCACGCAAAAATTCCAGCCGCGTATCCGTGAGCGCGTTCGAGACCATGCGTATGGCGCTGTTTTCATCCAGCCGAAGAAAAACACCCGGAGTGAGCAGAACTTCGGCTCGGCCTTTTTCGGTGCGCAGCGTGGACCCTGCCTTAATCTCGGGATACGTTGCCGGCTTCTGATCGAGCGGGTGATCGTCCAGGAACACCGCTCCTTCCGAAAAATGGACCACGCCCGCATGGGCAGCGATCACATCCTGGCAGGGAGACTGGAGTGTCAAGAAAAGGAATGCAGCGGAAGGTAAAAGCACTCGTCCAAAGCGCATAGAGACCTCGTAAGAACGAGTGTAACGCCGATCGCGCGAGCCGGAAAGGCTCGTTTCAGCCTTGCGGCAGTTTGCTCTCGTCCCATCCTCCGCCCAGTGCTTTGATGAGCTGAACGGAGGCGTCCATGCGACGCCTCAGAAGGTCCACTGTGGTCCGCTCGTTCGTGAGCGCAATGCTTTGCGCGGTAATCACCTCGAGGTACGTCACCAGGCCGCCCCGATACCGGTTCAGTGAAAGCTGCAAGGCCAGTTCAGCCGCCGCAGTCGCCTCCTGCTGCTTTGCAGATTCTTCCTCCAGCACCCGCAGCGCTGACAGGCTATCCTCCACTTCCTGAAACGCGGTGAGCGCGGTCTGCCGGTACGTCGCCACATCCGCCTCGTACGACGCCTGCGCGATTTCGGACTGAGCCCTCCGCTGTCCCGCGTCGAATATCGTTTGGACGACTTGCGGGCCGACTGCCCAGAACCGGCTCGGCCACAGGAACCAATTCACGGGATTGCTGCCTTCGAATCCCCCCGTTGCGCTGATCAGCAGCCGTGGAAAATACGCAGCCCGCGCGATGCCGATCTGCTCATTCGCCGCCGCCGTCCGGCGCTCCGCCGCAGCGATATCCGGGCGCCGCTCGAGAAGCTGCGAGGGAAGACCCAGCGGCACGGGTGGGGGAGATTGCTTGAGGGGCATCACCGGCAATGAGAACTCTTCGGGGTTCTTGCCCACCAGCACCGCTATCGCATGCACGTACTGCGCGCGTGCCACGGCCGTATCCACAGCCTGCGCTTCCGTCTGGTTAAGCTGCGTTGCCGCCTGAGCTACATCCGATTTTGTGGCGATCCCTCCTTCGTATCGGTTCCGTGTCAGCTCCAGCGCTTTCCGGTACGCCACTACGGTGTCGTCCAGAAGCTGCTTTTGCGCGTCCAGGCTATGAGCTTCGAAATAGTCCGTTGCCACCTCCGCATGCAGATCCAGTTTGGCGTTCTCCAAGTCTCCGGCGGTGGCTTGAAGCTGCTCATGCGCTGCCGTGACGTTCCTCCGGATGCGGCCCCACAGGTCCAATTCCCAGGAAACGTTCACCGGAGCGTCGTAATCGCCGTATACACCGGGTACCGTGCCCAAAGGCCGGTTCTGCGAAAGTCGATTCGTAGTGATGGTCGGCTGCGCGGTGATTGTGGGAAACAGGTTCGAGCGGTTCAGTAACACCGTCGCGCGCGCTTGGCGGAAATTCGCTTCGGCGGTTTTCAACGTCTCGTTTGCCGGCTCCACTTGTTCTTCGAGTGCGTTTAATTCGGCATCGCCGAAAAGTTCCCACCAGTGGCCGCGAATTAACGTGTCGCTCGGCTGAGCCGTTTTCCAGCCTTGTGCTTCTTTGAAGCTCTCGGGCGGCTGCTCGCTGTACGCGGGAGCGGCGGGCACCGCCGGTTTTGTGTATTTCGGTCCCACCGTACAGCCCGCGAGGAACATCGCCATCCCCGCGATCAGACCCGTTTTTCGATACATCGACCTTTGTTTCTTTTATACAAAACCAGGCGCGTTGCTGCTCTGCTATCGTACAGACACCACAGCCGTTGCGACACGACCGAGAAATTCTGATCATCGAGGATAACCCTGGCGACGTGCGGCTTGTTCGCGAGGCGCTGCGGGAGGTCGTGCCGCCGGTTGAGATCCACGCTGTCACAGAATCCGGCGCCGCGCTGCAATTCCTGCGCAACCTAGGAGAGTTCCAATCCGCCCCGCGTCCCAGCCTGATTTTCCTCGATTTCAACCTGTCCGGATCGAGCTCGCGAGATCTTCTCTCCGAGATCAAGTCCGATGAAGATCTTCGTTTGATACCCGTCGTAATCCTGACGTCGTCGGATGCTGAAAGAGATATTCGTGAGGCGTATGGCTTACACGCGAACTGTTACTTGCGGAAGCCCGGCGACCTCGATTCTTTCCTTCGCACGATCCAGTCCGCCGCGCAGTTTTGGCTGAACGTGGCCTGTCCTCCTCCCGCGCATGACTGAGTACTCCATCGGAGTCGACCTCGGCGGCACTAACCTGCGCGCGGCCGCCATTGATCGCGACGGAAACACGCTCGAGCGGGTATCGTTCGTAACTGCCTCGGATTGCAACAGCATTATCGACGGCATTGTGGCTGCCATTCGGGAGGTCCGTTCGCGTGTTGGAGGCCAGGGGCTTCAGGGCGTCGGTATCGGCGTGCCGGGTTTCATTCAAATGAAAACGGGCGTTGTTCTCGGGTCCGCGAATCTGCCGGGGTTCGATGGTTTTCCGGTGCGCGACGCGATTCAAGACCGGCTTGGCGCGCCCATCATTCTCGAAAACGACGCGAACGCCGCCGCACTCGGCGAAAAGTGGATGGGGGCTGGCAAAGAGGTCGATGATTTGGTTTTGATAACGCTCGGAACCGGGATCGGCGGTGGAATTATTGCTGGCGGAAAAGTGCTGCATGGGCTCGACGGAATGGCGGGTGAGCTCGGCCACATGACTGTGTACCCGGAAGGCAATCCGTGCGGCTGCGGGAATCGCGGCTGCCTCGAAAAACACGCCTCGGCAACCGCCATCGTGGCCATGGCTCGTATGGTTGGCCTCGGCGATCGCGAGCTTACGTCCGAAGAAGTTTATAGGCTTGCGCTCACGGGCAATGAGCGCGCGAAAGCCGTTTTCGAGGCCGTTGGGAAGGCTTTGGGAATCGCACTTTCTACGCTCATTAACATCTTTAACTTTCCCTTGTATCTATTGAGCGGGGGTCCTTTACCGGCTTGGGACTTGTTCGCCCCGCATATGCTTGAAGAGGTGCGCCGTCGATCCTTCACGTTCTCGCGCACGCACACTCGCATCGCTCCTGCACTCCTCGGCAGTGATTCCGGCTTGTTCGGCGCAGCGTATCTCCCGTTTGCGTCTGGGGCGCGCACGTGAGTAAGCGGTTTGCCTGAACAAACGTTCGTGTACTGCGACGTCAGCCTTCCTGTTCCCCTCCACCAATCGTTCACCTACGCGCTTCCGCCAACATTGAGGGAAAGCGCCGTCGTCGGATGCCGTGTTCTGGTCCCTTTCGGAAATCGCCGACTCACGGGCGTCATTCTGCGAGTTCATAATGATCCGCCCGAGCAGCAGACGCGCGATGTGTTGCGCCTCCTCGATTCGGAGCCTGTCCTGGACGCCGGCTTGCTTCGACTTGCCTCTTGGATCGCCGAGTATTACTGCGCACCATTAGGCGAGGTCGTCAAGAGCATGCTGCCACTGAGCGGCGAAACGCGCCGGACCTCCCACGTTTCTCTCACCAGCGCGGGGCACGACGCCGCCCGTCAATCGACAATGCCCTCGCACAGCGATCCTGCACTGAGCATTCTAAGTCTGCTTGAGGACAAACCTCGTTCGACTGAGTATCTCGCTCGAAAGGTTCCAGGCGCCCGGGCAATTTTGCGCAGTCTCGCTCGGTCCGGCTTAGTGACTGTTGAGGAGAAGCAGGAACAACGGGAAATGTCCCGAGCTGACCCTGCACGAAGTGCTGAACTTGATTGTCCGGCGCACGTATTGAATCTCGATCAGGAGGCCGCGTTCGACAGCATTCGTGCCGCCATTGCAGCCGATCGCTTCGAAGCGTTCCTGCTGCAAGGTGTCACCGGATCGGGAAAAACGGAAGTGTACCTGCGAGCCATCGACGCTGCCTTAGCCGCGGATCGAAACGCCTTGCTGCTGGTGCCCGAGATCGGTTTAACACCAGCGGTTGCGGGGCTGTTCTTTCAAAGGTTCGGGCCGCAAGTCGCCATTCTGCACTCTGCTTTTGGCGATGTCGAACGCGCCAACCAGTGGAGGCGCATTCGCGGCGGCGAGGCGCGCGTAGTCGTCGGAACACGCTCCAGTGTCTTCGCTCCGGTGCAGAATTTAGGGCTCGTGATCGTCGATGAAGAACACGATGCCAGCTACAAGCAACAGCAAACGCCGCGGTATCACGGCCGCGATGTCGCGCTCTTGCGTGCCAAGGAAGCCGGGGCGGTGGTCGTGCTCGGCTCGGCCACACCGAGCGTCGAAACCCGCTACAACGCCGATCACGGCAAATACAAGATGCTGCAGTTGCCGGAGCGCATTGCCCGGCGCCCTCTGCCGAGCGTCGAGATTCTCGACATGCGCATGGAGTTCCTCGAAACGAAGAAGCAGGACACGTTTTCAAGAAAGCTGCTCGATGAAATCAGCCAGCGGCTCGCGCAACACGAGCAGACGATGTTGCTCTTGAACCGGCGCGGCTTTTCGAATTTCATGCTGTGCCGGGCTTGCGGAGAGCGGTTGGAATGCGCAAACTGCTCGGTGGTATTGACGTATCACAAACGGGACCGGCGCATGCTGTGCCACTACTGCGGATACGCGGAAAAGATTCCGTCTCAATGCCCGAAGTGCGGCAGCGACTATATCCAGTTTGTCGGCGCAGGCTCGGAGCGGATTGAAGACGAGCTGCACCAGCATTTCCCAACCGCCCGCATCGCTCGCCTTGATCGCGATACTGTCCGCGGGAAAGGCTCCTTCGAACAGATCCTGCATAGCTTTCGCGAAGGCGATGTCGATATCCTCGTCGGCACGCAGATGATTGCTAAGGGCCATGACATCCCGAACGTGACGCTCGTGGGCATCGTGCTCGCCGACATCGGGCTGAGCATGCCGGATTTTCGCGCTGCGGAGCGCAGCTTTCAGCTTTTGACCCAGGCAGCCGGACGTGCAGGGCGGGGAACTACGCCCGGCCGAGTGATCATTCAAACGTACAATCCGGATCACTACGCTGTCCGGTTTGCTGCGGGACAAGACTACGAAGGCTTTTACAAAAAGGAGATGGAGTTCCGCAAATGGCTTCGCTATCCTCCGTTTTCCGCGTTCGCAAATGTTTTGGTCCGAGCCGAAAAACAGGAAGAAGCGCTTCGCATGGCGACCCAACTCGGGCGCGCGCTCTTCCCGCCGCCTGAAGGCATCCGGGTGATGGGTCCGGCCGAAGCGCCGGTCTCTCGCCTCAAGAATGAGTTTCGGTATCAGATCTTATTAAAGGGTGCGAAGCGAGCCACCTTGCGACGCGTTTTGAACGATCTTCGTCTGTTCGCCGAGCGGGAGAAATGGAACGCGACGGCGCTGGTCATCGATGTGGATCCCATCAGCCTGATGTGAGACAACCGACCGATTTCAGATGGTAGACTCGGGATAACACGGCGGCTGTAGCTCAGTTGGTAGTAGCGCCAGATTGTGGTTCTGGATGTCGTGGGTTCGAATCCCACCA